>NZ_JAHTBI010000023.1 GCF_019168305.1 Pseudomonas aegrilactucae | reverse complement strand
GGGGCTGCGCCCTGCCCCCTACACGACACCTACGTTCGGCCTCCTGGGGGACGGAAAATCAAGATCAAGATCAAGATCAAAAGCAGATCAAAAGCGATGGCGCATGGCTGATCGCTACAGATCATTCACTGTGCTTCGTCTGATACTTGCAACGTCAGATACCCGCCCAACCGTCCCGGAACCCAATCGATGCGCCCCACCCTGCCCCTCTCCTCCCTCGCAATCCTGATCGCCTGCACCGCCACCGCCCAGGCCAACACAGGCCTCGAACTCGGCCAGGTACTGATCCAGGGCCAGGAACAGAGCGAACTGCAGGACGCGCAAGAACGCCTGCAGCAGGTTCCCGGCGCCACCAACCTGATCGACATGCAACGCGTCGAACAAGGCCGCGTCGCCAGCAACCAAGACGTACTCGCCTACCAACCCGGCGTGTTCGCGCAATCCGCCGGTAACGACGGCATCAAACTGTCGATTCGCGGCTCAGGCCTGAACCGCGCCCCCGGCGCCCACGGCTCCGGCGTCTACACATTGTTCGACGGCCTGCCCCTGACCGGCCCCGGCGGCACACCCTACGAGCTGTTCGAACCGCTGTGGCTGAGCCGCGCCGAAGTGCTGCGCGGCGCCAACGGCTTCGACCGCGGCTCGCTGGCCCTGGGTGGCGCCATCAACTATGTGACCCACACCGGCCACGACGCCGCACCGCTGCAAGTGCGCATCGAAGCCGGCAGCCGCGGCTACGGCAAACGCCAGGTCAGCTCGGGCCAGGTGCTGGGTGACCTGGACTACTACGTCGCACTTACCGACTCGGAGTACGACGGTTATCAGGACCACAGCAGCGGCAGCAGCAAGGGCATCGCCGCCAACCTCGGCTACCGCTTCAACCCAAACCTGGAAACACGCTTCTACCTGCGCTACCGCGAAACCGAAAACGAACTGGCCGGGCGCGTGACCAAAGACCAGATCAAGCACCACCCGCGCTCGGCCAACCCGCTGTACGTGAGCCGCGATGCCAGCCGCCCGCAACCAGGCAGCACCTGGCTGGCCAACAAGACCACGTTCTACCTCGATGACGACTCACGCCTGGAAACCGGGCTGGTCTACCACGACTATCCGATGGACCTGCGCGAAGGCACCAAACGCCTGAAAGTCGCCTACACCGACGTCAGCGGCACCCTCAATTACCTGCGTCGCGACACTCTGTTGGGGCACGAAAGCAAGACCACCGTGGGCTGGCGCACCACCAAGCATCTGCCCAACACCGGCGCCTCCGAGTTCGTGCGGGTGCAAACCGGCACAGACTCGATCGGCACCAAGACCCGCGACTTCACCTACCAAGGCTCAGACAACGTCATCCACTTCAGCAACGAACTGGAGCTGGTGCCCGACCTGTGGCTGACCAGCGGCCTGGCGATGATCTACACCCGCCGTGAAAGCGCCGTGACCTACCCGGCAGGCGGTGGCAAGGTCAGCCAGCACGACTGGGACTATGCGCCGCGCCTGGGGCTGCGCTACGACCTCAGCCCCGAACTGCAGTTGTACGGCAACCTGAGCCGCTCGGTAGAGCCCGCGCACCCGTGGGCACTGATCTGGAGCTCGCCGGCGATCAACGGCGTACAGACCCAACCCATCGAACTGCAGAACCAGACCGCCACCACCCTGGAACTCGGCGCGCGCGGCGACTCGATGCTGGGCCGCTGGGACCTGGCCTGGTACTACTCGGCCGTGCGCCACGAGCTGCTCGCCGTGGAAACGGTAGCAGCCAGCAGCACCACCAACGCGATTGTCGGCGAGGTGAACGCCAGCCCTACCGTGCACCAGGGCATCGAGGCCGGCCTGGACAGCCTGCTGTGGGAACGTGGCGGGGTGGGCAAGCTGTCGTTGCGCCAGGCCTATACCTTCAGCGACTTCCACTACCGCGATGACGATGCATTCGGCGACAACCGCCTGCCCGGCATCCCCCTGCACTATTACCAGGCAGAGGTGCGCTTCGATCACCCGAGCGGCTTCTACGCCGGGCTCAACACGCAGATGGCCTCCAAGGTGCAGGTCGACTACGCCAACTCCTACCAGGCCGACCCATACGCGCTGCTGGGTGCGACCTTCGGCTACGCCTCGCCCAGGCAGGACTGGCAGACCTGGCTGGACCTGCGCAACCTGACCAACCAGCGCTATGCGGCCACCGTCACGCCCGGTTACGACGACCGCGGCCAGGACATCGCGCGCTCTACCCCCGGCGAAGGCTTCGCCGCCTACGTCGGCATGTCCTATAGCTGGAATTGATCACACCATCGACCCGCCTCAGGGCAATTGCACCTGAGGTTTGGTCGACACGAAAATCCCCCAGCTGGACATGAACAGCGCAGCAATCAACGGCCCGATCACGAACCCGTTGAGGCCGAACACCGCCAGCCCGCCCAGGGTGGAGATGAGGATCAGGTAATCGGGCATGCGCGTGTCCTTGCCCACCAGGATCGGACGCAGCACGTTGTCCACCAGGCCGATCACCAGCACCCCGAATGCGGTCAGCACCACGCCCTGCCAGATCGCCCCGCTGAGCAGGAAGTACACTGCCACCGGTGCCCAGATGATACCTGCGCCAACCGCCGGCAGCAGCGACAGGAACGCCATCAGTACTGCCCACACCAGCGCGCTGGGGATATCCAGCACCCAGAAGATAAACCCGCCCAACGCACCCTGGGTGACGGCCACCAGCAGGTTGCCCTTGACCGTGGCGCGCACCACGCGGTTGAACTTCAGTTGCAGGCGACGCTTCTGCTGCTCGGCCAGCGGTACTGCGGTGCGAAGCTTGCGCACCAGTTCAGCACCATCGCGCAGGAAGAAGAACAGCAGGTAGAGCATGATGCCGAAGCTGACCAGAAACTCGAAAGTGCCCTGGCCGAAGCTGAACGCCTGGGTGGCGAAGAACTGACTGCCCTGCATGGCGCCCTTGGCGATCTTGTCACGCAGCCCCTCCAGATCACCCATGCCCAGGCGCTCCAGGCCGGTCTGAGCGAAACCTGGCAGCATGTCCTTGAAACGTTCGATGTAGCTGGCGATATCCAGCTGGCCGCTTTCGATGTTCTTGTACAGCGTCGCGCCCTCCTGCACCAGCAGGGTGCTGATGATGATCACCGGCAGGATCGCGATCAGCAGGCACACCAGCAAGGTGATGCCGGCCGCCAGGTTGCGCCGAAAGTCCAGGCGCATCAGCAGCCGGCGTTGCAGGGGGGCGAACACGATACCGAGGATCACCGCCCAGAACACCGCGCCGTAGTAGGGCAATAGAATCCAGATGAAGGCCAGGGTCACCAGGACCAGCAGTACCACCAGGGCTTTTTGCTGCAATGCCGTTTCGCTCATATCCGCTCCTTTGCGCTCTGAACATTAGTGCGCTGCACACTGCAGAAAGTGCCCTTGCCGCAGATCAATAAATTCGCCAGCGCGCCGGCGTAGCATCGGCGTTTTTGTCGCGACCTTGCCATGACCTCCCTCGCCAGACCCGAATTGCTTGCCCCCGCCGGTACCCTGAAGAACATGCGCTACGCCTTCGCCTATGGCGCGGATGCCGTGTATGCCGGGCAACCGCGCTACAGCCTGCGCGTGCGCAACAACGAATTCGACCACGCCAACCTGGCGCTGGGCATTCAGGAAGCCCAGGCCCAGGGCAAGCGCTTCTACGTGGTGGTCAACATCGCGCCGCACAACGCCAAGCTCAAGACCTTCCTCAAGGACCTGGCGCCCGTGATCGCCATGGGCCCGGATGCCCTGATCATGTCCGACCCCGGCCTGATCATGCTGGTGCGCCAGCACTTCCCGACGATGCCGATCCACCTCTCGGTGCAAGCCAACACGGTGAACTGGGCCAGCGTGGCGTTCTGGCAGGCACAGGGCATCTGCCGGGTGATCCTGTCCCGCGAGCTGTCGCTTGAAGAGATCGAAGAGATCCGCCAGCACGCACCCGAGATGGAGCTGGAGGTGTTCGTGCACGGCGCCCTGTGCATGGCGTATTCGGGGCGCTGCCTGCTGTCGGGCTACCTGAACCGGCGCGACGCCAACCAGGGCAGTTGCACCAATGCCTGCCGCTGGCAGTACAGCGCCAGCCCCGCGCAGGAAAACGAGGTGGGCGATATCGTGCGCCAGGTAGAGCCGACCCTGGGCCTGGGCGCGCCGACCGAACAGGTGTTCGTGTTGCAGGAAGCCAATCGCCCGGGCGAGGACATGCCGGCGTTCGAAGACGAGCACGGCACCTACATCATGAATGCCAAGGACCTGCGTGCGGTGCAGCATGTCGATCGGCTGACGCGCATGGGCGTGCACTCGCTGAAAATCGAAGGCCGCACCAAGTCGCACTTCTACTGCGCACGCACTACCCAGGCCTATCGCCAGGCCATCGACGATGCCGTGGCCGGGCGCGCGTTCGACCGCTCATTGATGCTCGACCTGGAATCGCTGGCCCAGCGCGGCTACACCGAGGGGTTCCTGCGCCGGCATGTGCATGACGAGTACCAGAACTACGAGCGTGGCAACTCGGTGTCCGAGCGCCAGCAGTTCGTGGGTGAGCTGACCGGTGAGCGGATCAACGGCCTGGCCGAGGTCAAGGTGAAGAACCGCTTCGGGCTGGGTGATCATCTGGAGCTGATGACGCCGCGGGGCAACTACCCTTTCGATCTGCACCAGTTGCGTGATCGCCAGGGCAACCCGATCGAGCTGGCGCCGGGGGATGGGCACACCGTGTACCTGCCGATTCCTGAACAGATCGAACTGGCGTTCGGGTTGTTGTTGCGGGAGGTGAATCCGTAGCGGCCCCTTCGCCGGCAAGGCCGGCGAAGGCTGCGCAGAGTCAACGTGCGCTATTGGCCACGACGCCGGCATCCGTCTCACGAATCACCTGCACCTGATACTGCGGATCGGCCTTGATCTGCGCCTCGGTGAACGGGATCCTGTGCCACTGCTTGGCCGAGAACGCACGGGTCTGGTCACTGGCATGCGCCGAGTCGGCTTCGCTGGACTGGGAAAACGCCAACAGCCCCTGGGCATGCGGTCCCTTGTCATCGAAGCTGACCAGTTGCAGGTAGCTGGTACCGCTGACCACATGGCGCTTGCCGCCCTCGCCCGCCACGCTCTGCATCGCGTTGTAGACGCCCAGGTTCGCCGGGCCACCATGGATCGGCGTACCATCGAACGCCTGCTGGATCTGCCCCCACCGGCTGTCGGCATTGAGCCCTGCCTGCGCTACCTGCGCAGCCGACGCCAGGGCGGCTTCACGCACCACCTTGGCCACTGCCTCGCGCTCTACCGCGACCCCGCGTGGAGTGTGCTGCGCGTCGGCGGGATCGAATGGCACACGCCAGAATTCGCCGTATTTCTGCAACCCTTGAAGAATGTTCTGAAAGTGCACCAGGCCAATCCCGCTGTCCAGGTCGGCCTTGCGATCCCACGCCGCGAGGCTGCTGCACAGCGCCACGAGCGAGGCTTCGTCGCCCACGCCCTTGCACCACTGCAACAGGTCCGGCAACGCCAGCTCGGCCAGATACACCTGGTCGTCCATCACCATGGCTTGCAGGTCCTGCGCACTGATCTTGCCGGGCCGCGCCAGCTGCTGCAGCGCAAAGCGGCTGCGTGGCCCCAACGGCACATCCTCACGACTGACCAGCGGCGAGTAACCGCGCAAGGGGTGCGCCGGGTTCACCATCCACGCCGAATCGTTGGAGTGCTGGACGAAATCGCCACGGCTCAGGCTCGGCTGCAACTGTGCCGGAAAGATGCCCGGCTGCGCCGCACGTGCGTCGGTCTTCCAGTTGCAGGTGCTGCGCGAACCATCCAGCACGATCATCTCCAGGCCTGCCGCCGGGTCGCTGCAGGTCGCCAGCAAGGCTGCATCCACATACGGCACCACCGACTGGTTCAGGTACAGCGCCTGCCCCTTGGCATCCACCGCCACGGTGTTGACCCACGGAATACCGTGCAGACGCTGCACCGAGTGCTGCAGGGCCTGCAGGCTGTCGGCCTGGTTCATGCTGTACCACTGTTGCAGCACACGGGTGTTCTGCAGGTTGGCATCACGCAGGCTGAAGGCCACCTCGCCGGTCCAGTCCAGGCGACCAGGCCACTGCACCACCGGGCCGAATACCGAACCGTACAGCTCACGGCTCACCGTCTGCTGCTTGCCATCCTCGCCCTTGACCGAGACCTTGACCTGCACACGAGTCATGGCGACGGACTTGCCGTCGAGCAGGTAACGGGTCGGGTCTTTCGGGTCGAGCTGCAGGCGATGCAAGGTGAAATGCTTGGACGAGTCGACGGTGTGGGTCCAGGCCAGGTGCTGGTTGAAACCGATGTTGATCACCGGCAGGCCGGGCAAGGCCGCACCCATCACGTCCAGCTTGCCGGGAATGCTCAGTTGCATCTGGTAGAAGCGCATGCCGCCCACCCACGGGAAGTGTGGGTTGGCCAACAGCATGCCGCGCCCGTTGACCGAACGTTCATGCCCGATGGCCACCGCGTTGCTGCCGCGCTCCAGGGCAAAGTTGGCCTGGCGCGCCTGCACCCGGCTGAAATCTGGCGCCAACAGCTGCGCGGTGGCTTTGGGCGGGGTGGCCGCCGCCACGGCTTCGGCGAACTGGCCCACACCGCCTTCAACCAGCAGACGACGGGTCAACTTGATCAGGTCCAGCGCGGTGATCGGGCGCAGCCACTCGGCCTGCCGACACTCGCCAGGCAACCCCTGCGCCGTGCGTTCGGCCAGCGCGCGGTTGTAGCCCAGTGCATAGCCCTCGAGGCGCTCGCGGATAGCCACAGGCTGCGCCTTCCAGTAATCGGATACCGCCGCCGGGGTATTGAGCCAGGTGAAGAACAGGTCGCTGCTGAGGTTGTCGCGCTGCTCCAGGGTCAGTGCCTGCGGCCCGAAAAACCGCGAGCGCTGGCCATTGACCGTCAACACTTCGTTGGCCAGCAGGCACAGGTTGTCCTGGGCATAGGCGTAGCCGATGCCATAGCCCAGGCCACGGTCGTCCTTGGCCACGATATGCGGCACGCCAAAGCTGGTACGACGGATCTGCGCCTGGGCCTCACCCGGTGGCGCCACGCGGGCGTGGGACGAAAGGCTCGCCGCGACGAGCAACGCAGCCAGGCATAACTTGGGTATCGGACGAATGGCAGACACGCGAACTCCGGCACTATCAGGGTGAAAAGTCATCCTGAATGGACGAAATCGGCCCAGAAAATTTACCGCTTTTGCCGTGCTCGTTCGTCTCTATGAATACACAGAGAATATTTTTTTGCCGGGAAGATGCAGATTTGGCGCGCTCGTTCGTCTTATAGAGTGTGAGCGTAATACGAGAACTGGACAGGCTCTGGAAAGGGAGTTTTCACATGTACAACCAGCAACAGCCAATGACCCCGGTACGCTTCAGGCGCAAAGCACCTGTACCGATGCCGGAAAAGACCGACGCACCGGACACCGATCGCGCCGGCAACGAACACATCCGCGAGCTGCTCAAGGCCTTCGGCCTGCGCACCAGCCTGATACGCCTGAAGGTCATCGATGCCCTGCACGTGGCCGCCCGGGACGGACGCAGCATCGGCGTGCGGGGCGTGCACAGCCAGCTCGAACAGCTGGACATTCCGCTGTCGTTTCTGAGTGTGCGCGAGGTACTCAAGCGCCTGTGTGTGGAGGGTGTGATCAGCATGGGCAGCGACAAGTGCTACAGCCTGAACCCCGAAGCCCGCGCCGTACTGGAGCAACCCGTTCCACGTTGAGCGAACGGCCGGGTAATACCGGCCGCTGGCCCGCAGCAGGTCAGAACTTGACCTTGCGCCGCATGATGCCGTTGATGATCACGGCACAGACTGCCACGCCAATGGCGATGTACTGGAACACCTTCTCGCTGATCACGCCAGTGTTCTGCAGGTAGGACCCACCCAGCATGATCCCCAGCACCACCACGGCGACCAGGATCGAATATTTCAGGCGTTGCGCTTGAGTCATTGAAAAAATCCTTACGACTACGGGTTTGACGGCCCGACGGTGGCCGGCCGCCATGATACAACGCAGTGCCGCGCAGGAGGATGTTTTCCCTGTTTTTCCCGACGGCGGTCGCTGCGACCATGGGCATGGGCACCGGCCTGACGCGCCGTCGCCGATCACTCCCGCCTCACTCAGGGTATGCCAGGTTGCACCCGGCTCAGCCGACTCGCTTCACGCGACTCAAGGTCTGAAGAGAAAACCTGTCGTAACTTCCTACACAAACACCTCCGAGCACCTACAGCTCGCGTGTGCTAAAGCCAGCCCTTCCGACGGCCTTGCTACCTAGATCCTGCCACGGCGGGTAACCGAGAATCGACCCAGCCCCACTGCCAGCACACGCATGCCGATCACTCGGGTTGCGTTCGGACTGGGCACGGATGCTCAGCACCCGACGCGTGCAAGGCAGTGGCTTTTCTCGCACATTACCGCCCACAAGGAAGTCATCATGGAACTCTGTGACCTGAACCGGATTGACGTCGAGCAACTGCCACAGTCGCTGCAGATGCTCATCGAGTGCATCGGGCTGGAACACGCCTACCGGCTGACCAGCATCTACGGTGGACGCCCCAAATACATTCCCAAGCATCGCGAGCGCACTACGCTGGCCGAGATACTGCCGCCCGAAGCGCTGGATGCATTGATCAAACGCTACGCGGGCATGGCCCTGGAAATCCCCAAGGCCGACCATTTCAACCGACAGCTGCGCAACCAGCAGATCCAGCAGGAAAGCTCCAATGGCCAGTCCCGCAGCGTACTGGCCGACAAGTACGGCCTGAGCCTGCGCCAGATTGGCAACATCCGCCGTCAGGAGGCCTCCGCTTCACGCTGACAGGCATGCTTACGTGCCTCACCCTCTGCGGTGAGGCCGGGTTCAGAAATCGCGCTTGTAGAAAATGTCCAACGAACTGGCAATACCGCTGGCCGCCTCCAGGTACACCCGCTTGCTGAGCAGGTAACGCAAGGCGATGGTGTTGGCCGGCTCGAACACCCCTACACCGTAACGCAGGCTCAGCCGCTCGGTCAGGTTGCCACTGGCGACCACACTGGTGCTGGCCCCGCTGCCCTGGGTATCGAGCTGGAAGTCGTCAATCCCAAGGCTCGAGGCCAGGCTGCCGGTAATCCCGGCACTGCCGGCCAGGCCCAGGCCCAACGCGGCCTGCGCCAGCATGTTGTTATCTTCGCCTGTGGTCCCCAACGGCCGCCCCAATACCAGGTACGACAAGGCCTGCTCCTGGCTCATCGCAGGTTCGGAGAACACCTGGGTGGTCGGTTGCTCGGCGCTGCCGCTCAAGCGGATACCAGCAATCACATCGTCGGTCTTGCGAATCGCCTCGATATCCAGATACGGCTGGTCGATAGGCCCGGCAAACAGCAGGCGCGCGCGGCGAATGGTCAAACGTTGCCCGTAGGCGCGGTAGCGACCATCGGCCAGGCTCAGTTCGCCGCGGGTATCGAGATTGTCACCGATGTGCACATGCCCAAGCAGGTTGGCGGTCAGCCCGAAGCCGCTGAAAGCCAGCTTTTCCTGTCCGACCTCGACATTGATGTCCATGGCCACTGCGATGGGCGCCTTACCTTGTTCGGTCTGGTGCCCGACGATAACCGTATCGTCCGACACCTTCACCGTGGACGGGGGCAGTTCACGTACGGTGATCACGCCCTTGGGCACCAGCACCTTGCCAGTCACCGCAAGCTTCTCGCCGGCCATCTGGATCTTCAGGTCAGGCGCCACTTCCAGGGCCGCATAGGGTTCCACGCTCACCGGCAGGCGCTGGCCCTGCAACTGCACGTCCACCGACAGGGCCTGGGCCCAGCCGATCTGGCCGCTCAGGCGACCCTGGCCGGCCTCGCCGCTTTTCCAGTCACCGCTCAGTTGCACCTGTTCACCGGCAATCTGCGCCCGCAGGGTGAGATTGTTGAGGCTGATCGGCAACTCCGAACCTGACACCTCGCCATTGCTCAGCACCAGGTTGCCATTGACCTGTGGCGCCAGCAGCGTGCCTGTGATCTGGCCACTGCCGTTGAGCTGCCCGGCCAGGCGTTCGACCATCGGCGCAAACGGCCGCCCTACCGCCAGGTCCAGCCCGCTCAGGCGGAAGTCACCAGTCACCGGTTTGTTGCGCGCCAGCGGATCGATGCGCGCCGACAAGGTCAGCTCGCCCAGGCGCCCGCCCACGAAGTCCAGGCGCATGTCCACACGACGCGGGGCCAACGTGCTGCTCAGGCGCAAGGCCTGGTAAGGAAAGTCGAGCCACTGGTCCTTTTCACGTACCCGCAAGGTGCCGCCGCTGGCATCCACCAGAATCGAGCCCTTGGGCCCGCTGGCTGGCAGGTCGAGGTTGATGTCGGCGTTGAGCAGCCCCTGCCAGGCAAAATCCTTGGGCAGCCACTGCGCCAGGCTTTGCAGCGGGAACTGCTTGAGGTGGTAGCGCAACTTCGGCTCGGGCGCCAGACGCTGGTCTTCACCGCACAGGCTGGCTTGCCCGGAGCGCCAGCAGTGCGCACCGAAATCCAGTTGGCCGTTGGCCAGGCGCTGCAACTTGGCCGGTGCCTGCAAGCGCCAGTCCTGGCCACCGGCCTGGATCTGGCCGCTGGCCAGGCGCCCGCGCCAGTTGCCCTTGTCGAGCAGGCCATCCAGGCCCAGGTCGAGCTTGAGTTGCGGGCCATTGAGCGCCAACTGCAGCTGTTGCTGGCGGATATCGCCCTGGCCCCTGGCAGTGAGCGTACCCAGGTCTGTGTCACCCAGACGGATGGCCGTGACCTGCAGGTCGACCTGGGCACGCTGAGCAGCATCGAGTGTGGCCTCCAGGTTCAAGCGCTGCACACGATTCTCGGCCTGGGCCAGTTGCTGGCCCTGCAGGCTCAACTGCCCCTGCGGCGCCTGGAGCGTACCAGCCACTTCAAGGCGACCCTTGAGCTGACCCTGCAATTGCGGCCACAGTTGACCGAGGCGGGGCAGGTTGAGGTCCAATTGCCCCGCCAGGCGCTGCTGCAGGCTGCCACTGCCGATGATGCGGTTGTCGCCCAGCTGGATCTGCAGGGTGCCCAGGGTCCAGTGCTCGCCGGCGCCTTCGGCCTTGGCCTGCAATACGGCAGGCTGCCCGCGCAGGCGGCCCTTGAGGTCCAGGTCGGCGTTCAGCCGCAGGTGTTCATTTTTCAGCTCGCCCTGGCTGCGCAACGGGCCGGCCAGGGTGCCCGGCAGCTCGGCCAGCCAGTACGCGGGGTTGAGTGCCGACAGTTCAAGTGCCGCGTCCCAGGCCACGCCATCGGCAAACTTCACCGCGACAGCGCCCGCCACTTTGCCCTGCCCTGCCTCCAGCGCCAGTTGCGGCAGGCTCACCTGCCCCAGGTCGCCTGTGAACGGGCTGCTGACCTTGAAGGCGCCGGCCGGGCCGTCAAGGTCACCCTTGAACTCGCCCTGGTAATTGCCATCGCGGTAGCTGACCTTGGCAGTCAAGCGCCGCAGCGTCACCTGAGGCGCCTGCTCCAGCGGGTACAGGCGCAGCCAGGGGAAATCCAGCCAGTCGATGTTCGCATCTGCACTGAGGCCGGTTTCCCAGTTGGCGTTGGCCTGCAGCTTGATGCGCTGTTCGGGAGTGGCCGTGAGGTCCAGCGCCGCCAACTGTGCGCCCTTGGCGTCGACACGCCCACGCAGGCTCAGGCTGACCGGGCCCTGCTCAGCCGGCAGGCGGCCAGCCCCCACCAGTTGATAACCCTTTTGCAGGTCGCCGTAGGCACTCAGCTCCAGTTGCTCGAACTGCAGCGTATCAGGCAAGCCGGCAGAGGGTTTGAAACCCTTGGCACTCAGGCGCACCTGGGCCGGCAGATGTTCGGCCAGCGGCTGCAACTGCCCGGCCAACTGGCCCTGCAGGTAGCCGCTGCTGTCGGCTTGCAGGTCGAGGTTTTTTTGCAGGTCGCCCTTGATGCGCACTGCCAATTGCCAGGCCCGGCCGTCCACCGCTGGCAACTGCACCTGCCCCTGCACCTGCAGCGGCCAGTCGCCGACCGGTTGCAGCAGGCCGCTCAGGTTGAGGCTCAGGTCCTCGCGCTGCAGCGTCAGGCTGTCGATCTGCAAGCCCTGGCTAGTCCAGTGCGCAGCCAACTGCAGCTGGCTCAATTGCTCACTGCCGTCCAGGCGCAGGTGGCCGATGCGCACTTCGCCCAGCTCGATGGCCACGGGCAGTTCAAGACCCGGCAACTGCAACGGACCGGTGTCGGGGGGCGGCTCGCCAGGGGCGAAGTCGAGGTTGACCTGTTCGGCCTTCAGTTGCCCGATACACAAGGTCATGCGCAGCAGGCAACTGGGCGACCAGGCGAACACTGGCGCAAGCACTTCCACCCGGTCGGCACCCTGCTGCCACAGCAGGCGGTCGGCCTGCCACTGGCCACCCAGGCGCCCTTCGAAGTTATCCAGTTGCAAGCCGGGCACCAGGCTCAACGCCCAGCGGCTGCCCGCCTGGGTGCCGAGCAGTGCGCCCAGGCTCACGATCAGCAACACGGCCAGCAGCAACAGGCCGAGGCCAATCCGTTTCAACACCTTGCTCACAGCTCGGGCCCCATGGAAAAGTGCAAACGTATGCCGCCGTCGTCATCCAGCGCCTTGGCCAGGTCCAGGCGCAACGGACCGACCGGCGACACCCAGCGCACGCCGAAACCGACGCCCGTCTTCAGGCTGGGAATGTCCAGACTGTTGAACGCGTTACCCTGGTCGACAAAGGTCGCCACACGCCACTTCTCGGTAACCGAATACTGGTACTCGGCACTGCCGGCCACCAGGTAGCGCCCGCCGATCCGATCACCATCGTCATTCTCCGGCGACAGCGTCTGGTAGTCGTAGCCGCGCACGCTCTGGTCGCCACCGGCAAAGAAGCGCAGCGAGGGCGGCACCGATTTGTAGCCGTTGGTGGCGCTGCCGCCAAACTGCACGCGACCAAGGAAACGATGGTTCTGCCCCAGCGTGGTCAGGCCCTTGAGCAGCACGTTGCCATGCAACAGGTTGGTGTCCGACAGCAGCCCTTCCTTGGCCACCTGCGCGTCGAACTGCAGACGGTAGCCATTGTGCGGATCGATACGGTTGTCGCTGCGCAGGTACGAATAGCTGACACCGGGCATCAGCAAGGTGCTCAGGCCCGAGTCATCGCCCAGGCGATACTCTTCGCGCTGCCACTTCAGCGACACCACGCGCTGCCAGCCACTGGGCAGCTTGCTGTGCCATTCGGGGCCGACCGTCAGCAGCTTGCTGAGGGTGTCGGTACCGGCGATTTCCTCGTTCTGGTAGCCGCCGGCAAAGCGCAGTTTGTCGGTCAGCGGCGGGTCCAGCGGAATGTCGTACCACAGGCCGACGTTCTGACGTGGCGCCGAGAGTTCGGTTTCCAGGCCGTAACTGTGGCCTTGCGGGTTGACCCAGTGGCGGGTCCAGTTGGCCTTGCCGCGCGGCCCCACGTCGGTCGAAAAGCCCAGGCCCAGGCCCATGGTGCGGGGTTTGCGGGTTTGCAGTTGCACGTCCACCGGAATGTTCTGGGCCACGGCGGCGGTGGGTGCGGCGTCCACCCGCACGCCTTCGAAGTAGCCACTCGATTGCAGGGCATTGTTGAGTTCGGCGATCAGCTCGGAGTCGTACGGCGTGCCTTCCTTGAACGGCACCATGCGCTGCAGCAGGCTCTCGTCGAACGGCGCGTCGCCTTCGAACGTGACCTTGCCCAGTTGGTAACGCGGGCCGCTGTCGTACACCAGCTCGATATCGGCCACGCCTGCGGCCGGATCCACCGCCAGGCGCTGGCGCAGGAAACGGCCACTGAAGAAGCCGTAGCGCGAAGCCTGGTTCTGGATCAGGCGCTTGGCGTCTTCGTAATTGCCATGGTTGAGCACTTCGCCGCTGCGCAGGGCACGGCTGCTGGGGATGCGAAAGGCCTTCATCTCGCTGGCTGGCCCTTCGATGCGCACGGTCACCTCGCGCAGGCGCACCGGCTCGCCCGGCTCGATGCTCAGCACCAGCCGCGGGCCTTTGTCGGCCTTGGCCGGCGGCTTGACCTCGGTATCGATGTGCGCCTGGTAGTAGCCAAGTGCCTGCGCCGCTTTTCGGGCCTGCTCGACAGCGCCGCGGCTGAACCGCAGCAGCGCTTCTTCATCGCGGGTGCCAAGGCTGCCGATGTAGCCTTCGACATTGGCCTTGAGCTCATTATTGGCGGGCTTGATGCGTACTACCAGCTCGCTTTGTGCGTACACCGCGCAGCTGGCAACCCATAAAATCAACCCGCAGGTGAATCGTCCTGAATACGTCATAGGCGCGGATGCTACCAGAGCTTGGCGGGGGCTTGGAGCCCGGCGACGGTCCGATACACCACGCGCTCAGGCCTGAGCCTGGCTGAAACGCTGGGGATTGGGGTGAAAAAACACATGCTCAAGGATTGGTCCTACAGCAACTTCACCGATTTCCAGGTAGCCCTGTCGCTTATAGAACGCAAGGTAGTGCTCATTGCCGGTATCCAATACCACCCCTTCGGATTGCTCATCCTCGGCGCACCAATCATGCAGGGCCTGCAGCAATTGCTCGCCGTAATGATGCCCTTGAAACTGCGGGTGAATGCCCAGCAGTGGCAACACATGCACCGCATCGCCTGGCACGCAGGCCATCACCGCAGCCTGATAGTCGAGGTAGCGCCGGGTGCAGCGAAAACCGGTGCTCAGCAGCATGCGCATGCGCCATGCCCAGCTTTCGGTGATGCCCAGGCGGCGTTGCGGGGGTGCGATCAGGGCGATGCCGATCAGGCGGTCCTGCACCAGCAGGCCCAGCGCGGGGAGGTCCTGGAAGAAATGCTGGCGTACCAGCTCACGCACCGTGGCGCGTACGCGATGTTCGTAACCGGGGCGCTCGGCCTCGAACAGATAGCGGAACGTCGGCTCATGCCGGTAGGCCTGATACAGCAATGAACGCGCTTCACGACTGTAGCCACTGTCGAGCTGACGGACTTCGGCCGGTACGGCAGGGGTTTCGGACATGGTGACTCTCCTGGTGGGCATCATTGCCTCTGAGTGGTGCGCGGTCGCCAACGTTCCCTTTGACTATAGGCCAGGGCGCCAGGATCGCCGCCCTGAGACCTGAAGACGAAGCTTAATCAATCTTAATGATAATCAATAGCGATTATTTGCTATCAAGACGCCTTTCATCCCTTGCAATGGACTCTGCATGAAAGCAGTCACCCTTCTACTGGCGTGCGCCCTCGTCTTCGAGGCGGCCTATGCCGACGATACTGGGGGCGTTGCCCCTCCTGCACCGGCGACGCCTTCGCCGCTGGCCCCGGCAACCGACAGTTCTGGCCCCCTTGCAGCGACAGAGCCGGTCGAAAGCCTGCCACCTCCCGAGGAGCCTGCAATACCAACCGAACCGGTGCAGGACCGCCCTCCTTTTGAAGCGGAGCATCCCAGTACGGGCTACTACCCCGACTACTTCAATGACCCGGAACAAAACCTGGGCGCGCCGGACAGCAGCAATTGCGCAGGCAACCCCATCACCCTGTCCACCGGCAACAAGTTCCAGAACGAAACCGATATCGCGAGCTTTCGCGTAGATGCGCTGCAATTGACACGCTTCTACAACAGCCAGCGAAAGGTGCACTGGACCCACACCTACTCCAGCTACATCCGGTTCCATTCGTGGGGTTTGAAACTGATCATGCCTGACGGCCAGGCCATGCAGTTTGTCTATTCGGCGGACCGCAAGAGTGCAACATCGCCCGCGACCGCGCAGGGTCATTTCAAGAAAGTTGGCGATACCTGGGAATATCGCGACATGCAAAAGGATACGCGGGCGTATGACGCAAAGGGACGTCTGATCCAGTGGCGCGGGCACTCGGGCTACGCCTGGTCGATCCGCTATGACAACCTCAACGCCATCGTCACCGACAGTTACACCAATACCCTCACCCTGATGCATGACAGCTATGGTCGCTTGCAGACAGCAAGCACTTCGGCCGTGACAGTGCGCTATGCCTACGACAAAGCCGGACGTCTGCTGGCTGCCACACGCGACTTCGGCACCGTGCAGAAAAAACGACAGTATCACTACGAAGATCCACGTTTTGTGCACTACCTCACCGGGATCACCGATGAACGAGGCATTCGTTTCGCCACCTGGACTTACGATGGTAGCGGGCGGGCCAACAGCAGTGAGCATGCGGGCGGAACCGAACGGGTGGCCCTGCGCTATGAGAATGGCGGGCCTACGGTACTGACCAATGCGCTGGGCAAGGAATCGGTGCACCACTTCACCGTGGTCAAGAGTGTGAAGCGTACCGTGCGCGTGGAAGGCAAACCTTCTCCCAACTGCGCCATGAGCGATGCCTACTTCAATTATGACGATGCCGGCAACCTGGTTGAGCGAACAGACGAAAATGGCGTGAAAACACGCTACGCCTACAACGCCCTGGGGCTTGAGACCGCACGTACCGAAGCCTATGGCACCCCCATCGCTCGAACCATCACAACGCAGCGCGACAGCGATGGTGTATTGCCGATCAGCATCACCGAACCTGGCAAAAAAACCGTGCTCCGCTACGACACGCAAGGACGCCTGGTCGAACAGTCCATACAAGGAAGTGGCGCGCAATGAAACGGATGAACCTGCTCCCGGCCGTGTTCTGCATGGCCGTCACCAGCCAGGCGGTTGCCGCCTCGCCAACCACTTCCACACAGTACGCTTACAACGCCCAAGGTCAGATAACACGTATGGACGGGGCCGATGGCGGCACGTTCAGCTACGACAGCAAGGGTAATCTGACGTCCTGGACGCTACCCAGTGGCGAAGTGTTCAAGTACTTGAACTACACGACTGCCGGCTTGCCAGGCTCCATTGTCAGCGGTCCCGCCGCCTGGGATCTGACCTATTCGGCCGACGGCGAGGTTACCCAGTTGCTCAGCCGCAGTAATCCGGTCGTGATCAGCACTATGGCGTACAACGCCTCAGGCGATCTCACCCGGCTATCGCACCCTGACGGAAGTGCCCTTGAGTATGTTTACGACGATGCCCGACGCCTGAAAAGCCTGATCAACGGGCTTGGCGAAAAGGTACATTTCACCCGGGATGCTGCCGGCAATCTCACAACGACGACCTATACAAGGACCAACGGCAGCGTGACCGCAGTTGATCGTGCCAGATACGACGAAAAGAACCGTCTGATTGCCGACGAACAGTCGAGCAACAAGTTCCAGACGTTCGAGTATGACCTGGCCGGCAACCTGAAAAAGCACACCGATGCCTTGAACCAGGTGACTCACCTTGAAGTCGACGCCCTCGGCAGAAAAATCCGCAGCACCGACCCCGCCGGCGGCAGCATCGAGACCCGCTACGATGCTCAAGGGAATGTTGCCAGCATCACCGACGCTCGTGGCTTGAAGACCAGCTATCTGTACGACCACATGAATCGCGTCACTCAGATCGACAGCAACGATGCAGGCCGACAGCAACTGGCCTATGACGCCCGCGGCAACCTGGTGCGGCTCACCAATGCAAAGGGTGAACAGGTCGACATGACCTACGACACCCAGGGTCGCTTGCTGCACAAGCGCTACCCCTCGATGCCATCACAGGATGTGCAGTATGTCTACAGACCTGATCAGGTCCAGACGGATGTGATCACCGTCGACACGACTGAAAGCTACTACAGCTACGACAAGCAGCGATTGCTGATCCAGTCATCTTCTTTTGTTGATCCGTCCGGCAAACGAACAACCGTCGGCAACCAGTTCAACTATGATCGCGCAGGCCGTTCCACTGGCTGGAGCGGCCCATCGGGGAAGGTGATTTACACGCGTGACCAGGCTGGACAAATTGCCAGTATCCACTATGAGTTCAACAGCAAGACCTACAGCGTCGCCAAGCAAGTCAAGCACCTGCCATTCGGGCCGGTCAGTGAAATTGTCTGGGGTAACGACAGTGTGAGCAATCGGTACTACGACCAGAAGTACCGATTGACTGGAATGTCTGCCGGCAAAACCGGCGGGAGCTTCAGCTACGATGCCACCGGCAAGCTGACGAACCGCAAGTTGCCAGGCAGTAGCCAGAGCTACACCTACGATGCCCGAGGTCAGTTGCTGACTGAAACAGATGGCACTACGCGCACCGCCTACACATATGACGCCGCCGGCAATCGTACCCAGGCCAGGAAAACCAACGCGCAAACAGGCGCACTCCTCAACCAGCAGACACTCGCCTACGCCAGCGACAGCAACCGCGTCATCGGCAAGGACGGTGTTGCACTGCGCTCCGATGCAAACGGCAACCTGGTCGACGTCAACAATGGTCGAGTGTACATCTATAGCGCCGAAAACAGGTTGCAGGAGGTGCTCGACAAACAGAACCGGAAGATTGCCAGCTACCTCTACAACGCTGCGGGCCAACGCAAGGTCGCCTACAAGTTCTCGGCACCCTCGACAACCCCAAGCTACGCAACGCACTACTCGTACAACCAGAACGGCCAACTGATTGCACGCCAGGAGTACGACAGTGCTGGCAAGCTCAGCCGAGCCGCCACCTGGATCTGGATCGATCAGCTTCCGGTTGCCCAGGTGCTGCTTGAAGGGTTCAACCTTGCCACACCTCGAGTCTCGGTCTTCTACTTGCACGCCGATCCGCTCAATACACCGCGCATCGCCACTGATCGCTTGAGCAATATGGCGTGGTTGTGGGCATCAGACGGTTACGGCAACACCCCGCCGCTTGAACTACCGAGTGCGGACAGCCCGGCGCCAAGCCTGATTGCGCTGCGTTTCCCCGGCCAATACGATGAGGTTGAATCTGCGCTGTATTACAACTACTTCCGTGACTACAACCCGGACATCGGCCGCTATATGCAGAGTGATCCGATTGGCCTTGCGGGGGGCATGAACGTATTCTCCTACGCTGGCGGCAATCCCACGTCGTTTGTCGACTTGCTGGGGTTAGCGATGAGCGGCCAGGGGACGTCAAGTGCGGGGCCAGGCGGTTTTCCGCAAGGCGGCCTGGACAATCGAGCGGGGCCTGCTGGCAAGACTGTCGCACAGAAACTCGTGGATTATGTGGTGAAGAGCGGGGTCAAGGCAGCGGCACAAGCGGCTGCCAACTCGTTGATGGCGGGAGCCGGCCACTACGTGAACCAACCCTATATCGCGGGTGTAAAGCTGGCTTTGTACTCAGAAGGTCTCGGCGGCTGCGACGGTAATGGCAACTGTTCCGACACCCGTGAACCCCCTTATCAATGTCGCCCATGAAAAGGTTTCTGCGATGAAAATCAACTATGCGCATAAGGGTGTCAGTGCGCTGTGCATGAGCCCCTCCATACTTGTCAGCCTCTTGATAATGCCGAGCTCGCACATCCTCATCTCCCTGCCTGCCTGCTTGCTGGGGCTTGCACTATGCGGTATCGCGTATTACCGCATTGTGGAACGGCCAATGAACAGCCGTTTCTCCACCGGTCAGCGCTACCTGATCCTGTTTGCGGCCCAACTGCTGTTCTGGTACTCCGTCGTCAAGGTGAACGCGCGACTGTTGTAAACCCGACTGGAAACTCAGTGTGTCAGTCAGCATCCCTGGCTGACACACTGCCCCGCATCAGCTAGCATTCCCGATTTGCTCAGGATTGCGCCCTCCCATGAAGATCGTCTCGTTCAACATCAACGGCCTGCGCGCCCGCCCCCACCAACTGGCCGCGCTGATCGAGAAGCACCAGCCAGACGTGATCGGCCTGCAGGAAACCAAGGTGTCCGACGAGCAGTTCCCGCTGGCCGACGTTCAAGCACTGGGCTATCACGTGAATTTTCACGGGCAGAAAGGCCATTACGGTGTTGCACTGCTGTCGCGCCAGGCCCCACTGAGCCTGGTCAAGGGCTTCAGTACCGATGAAGAAGACGCCCAGCGGCGTTTCATCTGGGGCACCTTCGCCGATGACCACGGCAACCCGATCACCCTCATGAACGGCTACTTCCCCCAGGGCGAAAGCCGCGACCACCCCACCAAGTTCCCGGCCAAGCAGCGCTTCTATGAAGACCTGCAGGCCCTGCTCGAAACCCAGTTCAAGAATGACCAGCCGCTGGTGGTGATGGGTGATGTGAACATCTCGCCCGAAGACTGCGACATCGGCATCGGCCCTGACAACGCCAAGCGTTGGCTCAAGACCGGCAAGTGCAGCTTCCTGCCCGAAGAGCGCGAATGGATGGCGCGCTTGAAGAACTGGGGCCTGACCGACAGCTTCCGGCACCTGTACCCGGAGGTGGCTGACCGCTTCAGCTGGTTCGACTACCGTAGCCGCGGCTTCGAGGACGAGCCCAAGCGTGGGCTGCGCATCGACCTGATCATGGCCTCCCACGGGTTGTTGCCACGCATCAAGGCGGCCGGGGTTGACTACGATCTGCGTGCGATGGAGAAACCGTCCGACCATGCGCCGATCTGGCTTGAGTTGAGCTGACAACGCTGACCCTGCAGGGCACGGTGGGTTGTCAGCCTGGATGGTTTGACGGCACACCTCCAGGGTGCAGACCGCAATACCTAACGCACATGCATCGAACTGATCGCGGTCTTGTCCGCGTCGCGGTACTGCTCGGCGCTCATGTCTTCCAGGTTGTCGACCAGCCGCTCGTAGCGCTCAACCGACTGGCACGCCAGTAATTCCTTGATACTCGGCCCCGGGCTGTCCGGATCGTCCTCCTGGCGCTGGTCCTTCAAGCTGTCGCAACGCTGCTCGCTTTGCTCCAGCAACACCTTGGCCTCTTCCAGGTGCCTGGCCTGCGCGTTCTGCGCCTGCTCGAGCGAAGCCTCGGCCTGCTGCTGGCGAATGTCCTGCGCCATCTCGATAATGTCGTCGGCGTCCTTGCCATGCAGCGCCTTGGCCAGGCTCGCGCGGTCCAGGCCATACTTGCCGCGTACCACCTCCAGCGCCTGCTGGTACTCGACACGGTCCTCGAACGCAACCTCGTGCCCCACCTGCCCGCTGCTGTCGGCAAACTGGACCTCGCTGGAACTGTCGATTTCGCGACTGCAACCCAGGCACAACGCAACTGACGACGCCACCAACAACACGCTGAACATGTGCACGACAGACCCTCCCCTGACAGGTGATCACGCGTCAGAAACAACTGCGCCCTACCTCTACCTGAGCGTATCTCACGCCGGCAGAACCACCACTGCAACAGCGTCCATCCGGCCGTCATCGTTTGGTCATCAGCCTGTCTTAATCTGCGCCCACCCCTCTCAAGCCAAGAGCACACCCCGGCATGTTCCGACCCCTCTGTCTGCTGCTCGGCCTGCTGCCTGCACTGTGTGGCGCCGAACCGACCAGCCTGCGCCTGCAAGGCTCCAATACCGTGGGCAGTGTGCTGGGGCCGGCGCTGGTGCGCGGCCTGCTGCAGGCAAAAGGCGCCCAGGCGATCCAGACCCTGCCCGGCGCCCAGCCCAACGAGGTCTGGGTGCAAGGCGTCACGCCACAGGGGCAGACCCTGCGGGTGAGCATCGCCGCGCACGGTTCCAGCACCGGCTTTGCCGCGCTCAAAAGCGGCGATGCAGACCTGGCTGCCACCTCGCGCCCGATCAAGGACAGCGAACAGCAGGCGCTCAGTGCTCTGGGCAACCTGAAAGGCGCCGACGCCGAACAGGTCATCGCCCTGGACGGGGTGGCCGTCATCGTGCACCCGGACAATCCGTTGCCGCAGCTGAGCACCACGCAACTGGCGCAGATCTTCGCCGGCCGCATCACCACCTGGGACGCACTGGGCGCGGGCACCGGGCCGATTCACCTGTACGCCCGCGATGATCGCTCCGGCACCTTCGACACCTTCAAGACCCTGGTGCTGGATGCTCACCAACTGCCACTGGCCGACAGCGCCAGGCGCTTCGAGTCCGGCGAGCAACTGGCCGATGAGGTCAGCACCGACCGCCAGGCCATCGGTTTCAGCAGCCTGGCCTCGGTGCATGCCGCCAAGGTGCTGGCCATCGTCGACGGCACCTCCCAGGCCATGCTGCCCAGCCCCGCGCTGGTGGCCAGCGAGGACTACCCGCTGTCGCGTCGCCTCTACCTGTATCTGCCGCCCGGCCAGCGCAACCCGCTGGCCCGCGCCCTGGTCGAGTTCGCGCAGAGTGCACAGGGCCAGGCCATTGTCGCCAGCAGCGGGTTTGTCGCGCAGCAGGTTCGTCCCGTACAGGTACAGGCACTGCCCGACATGCCGGCCGCGTACCGCCAACTGGCCGGCAATGCGCAACGCCTGAGCGTGAACTTTCGCTTCCAGGAGGGCAGCGCCAGCCTGGACAACAAGGCCTTGAGGGATATACAGCGGGTACTGGGCTACCTGAGCGAGCACGACAAACTGGACGACAAGGTGGTACTGGTGGGTTTTGGCGATGCCAAGGATGACCCCGCACGTGCTGCCTTGCTGTCACGCCTGCGCGCCATGGCGGTCCGCCGCGAGCTGGTGCGCGCAGGCGTGGCGCTGCGCGAAGTTACCGGCCTGGGTGGACAGATGCCGGTGGCCGCCAACACGGGCGATCAAGGGCGGATCAGAAATCGCCGCGTGGAGGTCTGGGTCTACTGACGCACGGGGAATGAGACAACAATTGTTACAGCCTCCAACCTCATACAGCCCTGCAGGCGACTAGTCTTTGAAAAGTGACACCGGGCCCCTCTGACGGCTGACCGCCGCCATGTCGGAGTCACAGTTGTTTCATACAACTACGACTATCAGGAGGGGCTCATGAGCGCTCTGCCGTTATTTCTCTTCGACGATTTTCTGGGCACGGCCGTCTGGCTGTGGCTGGTCTTCATCACGCTGGTGGTGGCCTTGCTGGCCTTCGACCTTGGCGTGTTGCACCGACGCCCGCACGACATCGAAATGCGCGAGAGCCTGCTGCTGTATGCGGCCTACTTCAGCGTAGGGCTGCTGTTCGGCGGCTGGGTATGGCTGGAGCTGGGGGCGCAAAGCGCACTGGAGTTCTATACCGGCCTGCTGGTGGAGCAATCGCTGTCGATGGACAACGTGTTCGTCATGGCGATGATCTTCGGCTTTTTCGGCATCCCGCGCCGCTACCAGCACCGCGTGCTGTTCTGGGGGATTCTCGGGGTGGTGGTGCTGCGCGCCCTGATGATCGGCCTAGGCAGCGCGCTGGTGCAGGAATTCGACTGGATCCTGTACGTGTTCGGCGCATTTCTGCTGTTCACCGGCATCAAGATGCTGTTTGCCCGCCACGAGGCGCAACCCGACCTGGCGGGCAACCCGGTGATCAGGTTCGTGCGTCGGCACATGCGCGTCACCGATGATTTGCACGGCTCGCGGTTTTTCGTACGGATCAAGGTCGCCGGCCAGCACACCGCGCTGCTGTATGCCACGCCGCTGTTTCTGGCGCTGGTACTGATCGAACTGGCCGACCTGGTGTTTGCGGTGGACAGCGTGCCGGCGATTCTGGCCATTACCCAGGACCCGTTCATCGTCTACACCTCCAACATCTTTGCGATCCTGGGGCTGCGCGCGCTGTACTTCGCCCTGGCCGCGCTGGTGCACCGCTTTGTGTACCTCAAGTACGCGCTGGCGCTGGTGCTGATCTTCATTGGCGGCAAGATCTTCCTGCACGGCTTTATCGGCAAGATACCGGCGCTGGTGTCGTTGTGCGTGACCTTCGGGCTGCTGGCCGGTGGGGTGCTGCTGTCGCTGTTCAAGACGCGCGCCACCCAGGGGGAGGTCAGCCGGGTGGAGTAGCGTGCTCAGCGCGGCGATGCCATCACCGCGCTGCAGGGTCACTGCCCGCTGCGCAGCATCTCCCTGGGTACATACTTGCCCACCTCGTACTTGCCGATCGCGGCCCGGTGCACTTCGTCGGGCCCGTCGGCCAGGCGCAGGGTGCGCTGCATGGCGTACATGTATGCCAGCGGGAAATCGGCCGACACCCCTGCCCCGCCATGCATCTGGATCGCCCGGTCGATCACCCGCAACGCCACGTTCGGCGCCACCACCTTGATCTGCGCAATCTCGCTGCGGGCCACCTTGTTGCCCACCGTGTCCATCATGTACGCGGCCTTGAGCGTCAACAGCCGGGCCATGTCGATCTCCATGCGCGAATCGGCGATCTTGTCGAGGTTGCCGCCCAGGCGCGCCAGCGGCTTGCCGAACGCGGTACGCGCCACCGAGCGCCTGCACATCAGCTCAAGCGCCCGCTCGGCCATGCCGATCGAACGCATGCAGTGGTGGATACGCCCCGGCCCCAGACGCCCCTGGGCAATCTCGAAACCACGCCCTTCGCCCAGCAGCACATTGTCGTAGGGTACCCGCACGTTCTCGAACAGCACCTCGGCGTGCCCGTGCGGGGCATCGTCGTAACCGAACACCGGCAGCGGGCGCACGATCTTCACCCCGGGCGTGTCGGTGGGCACCAGGATCATCGAGTGCTGCTGATGCCGCGGGCCGTCCGGGTTGCTCAGGCCCATGAAGATCATGATCTTGCAACGCGGGTCGCAGGCGCCAGAGGTCCACCACTTGCGACCGTTGATCACCCACTCGTCACCGTCGCGCACCGCACGCGCCGCCATGTTGGTGGCGTCGGACGAGGCGACGTCGGGCTCGGTCATGGCGAACGCCGAGCGGATATCGCCGCGCAACAGCGGCTCCAGCCACTGGCGCTTCTGCGCTTGGTTGGCATAGCGCACCAGTACCTCCATGTTGCCGGTGTCGGGGGCCGAGCAGTTGAACGGCTCGGGGCCCAGCAACGAACGCCCCATGATTTCGGCCAATGGCGCATATTCCAGGTTGCTCAGGCCGGCGCCCTGTTCCGAATCCGGCAGGAAGAGGTTCCACAACCCTTCAGCCCTGGCCCTGGCCTTGAGCGCTTCCATGATCGCGGTCGGCTGCCAGCGATCACCTTCTGCAACCTCGCGCTCGAACACCGCCTCGGCGGGATACACATAGGCGTCCATGAACGCGGTAACACGTTCGCGCAGCGCCTGGACCTTGGGTGAATAGGCAAAATCCATGGGCAGTACCTTCTTCGGAAAAGGGATCTGGATTCGATGCTAGATCACCGGGCAAAATCCACCTAGCCTATTCTCGCCGTGTATAAACATTCATAACCCATATATGATCAGGCCATAACACCTACAAGAGCGGCGCCCATGAACCTGAGCAAGGTCGACCTGAATCTGTTCATCGTTTTCGATGCGATCTACACCGAAGCCAACCTGACCCGCGCGGGGCAGATCGTCGGCATCACCCAGCCAGCGGTCTCCAACGCCCTGGCGCGCCTGCGTGAAACCTTCAACGACCCGCTGTTCGTGCGTACCGCCCAGGGCATGGTGCCCACGCCCATGGCGCAGAACATCATCGGCCCGGTGCGCAATGCCCTCTCGCTGTTGAGGGTATCGGTGCAGGAAAGCCGCATCTTCAACCCACTGCAGGCGAACAAGACGTTTCGCATCAGCATGACCGACCTCACCGAGGCGGTGGTGCTGCCGCCGCTGTTCCAGCGGCTGCGCCGCCTGGCCCCGGCGGTGATGATCGAAAGCTTCCTGTGCAAGCGCCGCGAGACCACCAAGGAACTGGCCGCCGGACGCCTGGACTTTGCCGTGGACGCACCGCTCAACACCGACCCGCAGGTGCGCCACGTCAAGCTGATGCAGGACGCCTATGTATGTGCGCTGCGCCAGGGCCACCCCATGGCCAAGGACAGGATCAGCCTGGACGAATACCTGGGCATGACCCACATCCATATCTCCAGCCGACGCAACGGCCTGGGCTATGTCGACCTGGCGCTGGGCAAGCAGGGGCTCAAGCGCAAGATCGCTCTGCGCTCGCAGCATTACCTGATGGCCTCCCAGGTGCTGCAGCAGACCGACATGGTGATGACGGTGCCGGAGCGCTTTGCGCGGCGCCACCAGCTCAATTACGTGAGCCTGCCGGTGGGCGACGTGCCGCCGCTGGAAACCCACCTGTACTGGCATGAAAGCACCGACCAGGACCCGGCCAACCGCTGGATGCGCGAGCAGATGATCGAACTGTGCCAGGCAGTGGTGGCGCAGGACGAGCGCGACGCCCGGGGCTGAATGGCTGCTTGACGTTTACGTCAAGCAGCCAGTAGCTTAGCCACATGCCCCCTTCCCCGAGCCACGCAATGAGCAGCCAGACCTACAGCATCTCCGACCTCTCCCGCGAGCTGGACATCACCACCCGCGCCATTCGCTTCTACGAGGAACAGGGCCTGCTCAGCCCCGAGCGGCGCGGCCTGGAGCGCGTCTATTCAGCGCGCGACAAGGTCAGCCTGAAGCTGATCCTGCGCGGCAAGCGCATCGGTTTCTCGCTGGCCGAATGCCGCGAACTGATCGAACTCTACGACCCCACCAGCGGCAACCAGAAGCAGTTGCACAGCATGCTGGCGAAAATCGCCGAGCGCAGGTCACAGCTCGAACAGCAACTGCTCGACATCCAGCAGATGCAACTGGAGCTCGACACCGCCGAAGAGCGCTGCCAGCAGGCGCTGGCCACCACCCTGAACAACCAGATCAACGGCCACTGAGGCCCACAGGAACCCTTGCCATGTCATTGCCCACCCACGTGCGCCTGGTCGAAGTCGGCCCGCGCGACGGCCTGCAGAACGAAGCCCAACCCATCAGCGTGGCGGACAAGGTACGCCTGGTGGATGACCTGACCGAGGCCGGTGTCGCGTACATCGAAGTCGGCAGTTTCGTCTCGCCCAAGTGGGTACCGCAGATGGCGGGGTCCGCCGAGGTGTTCGCCCACATCCGCCAGCAACCCGGTGTCACCTACGCGGCGCTGGCGCCCAACCTGCGCGGCTTCGAAGACGCGCTGGCGGCAGGGGTGAAGGAAGTGGCCGTGTTTGCCGCGGCTTCCGAAGCGTTCTCGCAACGCAACATCAACTGCTCCATCAGCGACAGCCTGCAACGCTTCGTGCCGATCATGGACGCCGCCCGCCAGCACGGGGTGCGGGTGCGCGGTTACATTTCCTGCGTGCTGGGCTGCCCGTACGAAGGCCAGGTCAGCGCCGAGCAGGTAGCCCCGATCGCGCGCGAACTGCGTGACATGGGCTGTTACGAGGTATCACTGGGCGACACCATCGGCACCGGCACCCCCGGCGCCACCCGCCGACTGTTCGAGGTGGTCGGGGCACAGGTGCCACGCGCCGAGCTGGCCGGGCATTTCCACGACACCTACGGCCAGGCGCTGGCCAACGTTTATGCCAGCCTGCTTGAAGGGGTCAACGTGTTCGACAGCTCGGTCGCAGGCCTGGGCGGTTGCCCCTATGCCAAGGGTGCCAGCGGCAACGTGGCCAGTGAGGACCTGCTGTACATGCTGCAGGGGCTGGGCATCGACACCGGGATCGACCTGGACAAGCTGATTGCGGCCGGCCAGCGCATCAGCGCCGCACTGGGCCGGGCCAGCGGCGCGCGGGTAGCGCGTGCGCGCAGCGCGCGGTAACACAGGTGCGGTAACAGCCAGGGGCCGGGGCGAGTGTTACCGCCCCCACACCTGACAGGAAAATTCCGGGTAACACGGAAACAAATCGGCATAATTTCCCGAGGTTGTTTTTTCACATTTCAAGCAAACCATTGATTTTATTGAGTTTTAAAAAGTTGGCACGGCACCTGCTATATCATTCGTACAAGAACAATAAGAAATGCGAAACACCCAATAAAAATAAGACGTAACGGCTCTGACATAACAAAAACAACACGGCAGAGGCGAAGCTAACAGATTTTTTTGAAGTGGATGGCTTTTCGGGGGCGTGCCCCGCGACCTGACAGAGAACAATAAAACTACCCCAAGGTAGCGCCCGTCTCGGTTGGATCAGCAATGATGAAAGTCGATCAGCGCTCAAAAAAAATACGTTTGCTCTTGACCCCGCATGGGGGTCGCACAGCACCAAGAGGCACGGGTCACCAAAAACAACAATAGACCACCCTCCAATAATAAAAAGAGCACGCAACAAACTTTGAGGGGAGCTTAGGCTCCCCTCAGTGCTTCTCGTCTTCCGGATCTTGCCGGGGCTTCTCGGTTTCCAGCCGATCGACTACCCACGGCATCACCCCCAGCACCAGCAGCGCGAGCACCGTGCTTATCAGCGCCGTGGCTTCTCGGCCCATGCCGGTCGCCACACCGATCGCCGCCGTCATCCACAACCCGGCCGCCGTGGTCAGGCCTTTCACATGCCCCGCGTCGCCATCCTTGCCTTTGAGAATGGTACCGGCGCCCAGAAAGCCGATACCGGCCACGATCCCCTGCACCACCCGGCTCAAGGCCGCATCGTCGGCGCCCGCCATACGTGGCACCAGCACGAACAGCGCCGCACCGATGGCCACCAGCATATGCGTGCGCACGCCCGCCGCCTTGCCCTTCATTTCACGCTCGAAGCCCAGTACAGCCCCCAACAGCGCCGCCATCAGCAAACGTACCGTCACTTGCGTGAGTTGCCTGGCATCGGTGATGTCGGCGAACTCCGCGATCAGGGTCGACCCGACTTGATGCCACCAGGCGTCCATGGGCTATATCCAGATTGAAGGGGTTAAAGGGTGGACAACGGCGGTGCCGACAAGTGCGCCCATGACCGCTTATCAGTTGCACCCAGCAACCTGACCTGCGCCGGGGTCACAGCAACAGGAGCCCTGCACAGAGGAAGCGGCCATGCCCATCGAAATCGACGAAGCCACCCAGCGCTGCACCCTGATCGCCGAAGACCTGAACATCGAAGGTGAAGCCGGTGAGGTGACCATCGTTACCGACGAACGCCTGCGCATGTCGGTGGCCACCCTCGCCGGCCAACGCGTACCGATCACCGAACAGGAAGCCGATGCGCTCACTGTGGCCGGTGCGGTGGATGGTCGCAGGCATTTGAAGACCACCGAGGAGGGCTCGATTATCTAAGGGCTGCAGGGTTTCGACAGGTCATCTGATACGGTTTTAATACAGATACCTGAACCTGTTATGCAAACAGATGGGGCGCCATAGTGCTCTGGCCTGATCGAGGCCTGATGAGCGACGAACCATGAGCGAACGCATCCCCGTCCAGATCGTTGAAATTGCCGAGCCTTCCCCCTTCAAGAAGAAGGCCGCCAGCAGCGACAGACATATCCATACCCGCAGCTTCACCGGCTTGTTTCGAAACCTGCGCCTGGCGGGCGCGGGTTTTCTGTTTCTGCTGTTCTTCGGCACCGTGTGGCTGAACTGGGACGGACGACAGGCCGTGCTGTGGGACCTTGCCGACAGCAAGTTTCATATTTTCGGCGCCACCTTCTGGCCGCAGGACTTCATTCTGCTGTCGGCGCTGCTGATAATCTGCGCCTTTGGTCTGTTCGCCATCACCGTGTTTGCCGGCCGGGTATGGTGTGGTTACACCTGCCCGCAAAGCTCGTGGACCTGGGTGTTCATGTGGTGCGAAAAAATCACCGAGGGCGAGCGCAACCAGCGCATCAAGCTCGATGCCGCGCCGTGGGGCCTGAACAAACTCGCCAGACGCTCGGCCAAGCACACCTTGTGGCTGGCCGTCAGCCTGTTGACCGCGCTGACCTTCGTGGGCTACTTCACGCCGATCCGGCCGCTGACCGAAGCGCTGCTCACCTTGCAACTGGGCGGTGTAAGCCTGTTCTGGATCCTGTTTTTCACCGGTGCCACCTACATCAACGCCGGTTGGCTGCGCGAAGCGGTGTGCATGCACATGTGCCCCTACGCACGCTTCCAGAGCGTGATGTTCGACAAGGACACCCTCACGGTGGCCTACGACCCGCGCCGCGGCGAATCGCGCGGGCCGCGCAAGAAGGACGCCCACCACAAGGCCCAGGGCCTGGGCGACTGCATCGACTGCCACCTGTGCGTGCAGGTGTGCCCCACCGGTATCGACATCCGTGACGGCCTGCAGATGGAATGCATCGGCTGCGCCGCGTGTATAGACGCCTGTGACAGCATCATGGACAGGATGAACTACCCGCGCGGGCTGATCGGCTACAAGTCCGAGCACACGCTGCAGGGGGGCACCACCCACTGGATGCGCCCGCGCCTGCTGGGCTACGTGACCGTGCTGGTAGTGATGATCGGGGCGCTGATCATTGCCCTGCAGCAACGCCCGATGGTGTCGATGGACGTGATCAAGGACCGTGGCCTGTTCCGCGAGAACGCCCAGGGGCAGATCGAGAACATCTATACCCTCAAGGTCATCAACAAGACCCAGCAGCCCCAGACCTACCACCTGCGCCTGGTGGATGCCGACGGTTTCGAGCTGCATGGCAAGACCACATTCAGCCTGGCGGCGGGCGAAATGAGCGAGGTGCCGGTGTCGGTGGCGATGCTTGCCGAACGTGCGCCCAGCAGCTCCCAGGACATCAGTTTCGAGCTCATCGACAGCGACGATCCGAATGTACGCAGCCTGGCGCGCAGCCGGTTTGTCGCACCGTTGAACCGCTGATCACATACACTCCGCTGAATCAGACTGCCCAGAGCCATGATGAAACGCTACGAGAAATTCGCCGACGACATTGCCGAGCTTATCCGTTCCGGGGTACTCGGCCCGGGCCAGCGCGTGCCGTCGGTGCGCTATGCCAGCCAGACCCACGGCGTCAGCCCGTCCACGGTGTTCCAGGCGTATTACCTGCTGGAGCGTCGTGGGCTGATCCGAGCCCGGCCGCGTTCGGGCTACTTCGTCAATGCCCATGCGCCGCGCCAGTTCAGCGAACCGCAGGTCATCGAGCAGGCCAGCGAGTCCACCGAGGTGGATGTCAGCGAGCTGGTGTTCTCGATCCTCGACTCGATCAAGGACCCGCAGACGGTCGCCTTCGGCTCGGCCTTCCCCAGTCCCCACCTGTTCCCGCTGCCGCGCCTGGCGCGTTCGCTGGCCAGCGCCAGCCGCGAGATGGACCCGCGCATGGTGGTCACCGACCTGTCGCCGGGCAACCCGCAACTGCGTCGCCAGATCGCCCTGCGCTACATGGTGGGTGGCTTGATGTTGCCCATGGAGGAGCTGCTGATCACCAACGGTGCGCTGGAGGCGTTGAACCTGTGCCTGCAGGCGGTGACCGAGCCGGGCGACCTGGTGGCCATCGAGGCGCCGGCGTTCTATGCCTGCCTGCAGATCCTGGAGCGCCTGAAACTCAAGGCCGTGGAGATTCCGGTGCACCCGCGCGAGGGGATCGACCTTGGGGTGTTGGCGCAGACGCTGGAGCGCCACCCGGTCAAGGCCGTGTGGTGCATGACCAACTTCCAGAACCCGGTCGGCGCGAGCATGCCGGAAGAGAAGAAAAGGCAACTGGTGGAACTGCTGCGCGAGCATCAGGTGCCGCTGATCGAAGACGACGTGTATGCCGAGCTGTACTACGCACAGCAGGCGCCCAAGCCGGCCAAGGCGTTCGACACCGAAGGGCTGGTGATGCATTGCGGCTCGTTCTCCAAGAGCCTGGCGCCGGGTTACCGGATTGGCTGGGTAGCGGCTGGGCGCTATGCGCAGAAGATCGAGCGGCTCAAGCTGATGACATCGCTGTGTGCCTCGATGCCGGCCCAGGCGGCGATTGCCGACTACCTCCAGCATGGGGGGTACGACCGTCATTTGCGGCGCTTGCGCTATGCGCTGGAAGAGCAGCAGAACGCCATGCTGGCGGCGATTGCCCGGCATTTCCCGGCGCAGACGCGGGTGAGCCACCCCAGCGGGGGTTACTTTCTGTGGCTGGAACTACCGGAGCAGATGGACTCGCTGAAGTTGTTCCAGATGGCGCTGGCGCAGGGCATCAGCATTGCGCCGGGGCCGATCTTTTCGCCTACGCGGCGGTTTCGCAACTGCATCCGGCTCAACTACGGCAGCCCATGGACCGAGCAGTCGGAACAGGCGATGGAAACGCTGGGGCGCATTGTGCGGTCGTTCTAGAAGACAGGCGCAACGGCCGCCGGCCTCATCGTTCGATTCGCGATCAGCGCGCATCCCCCCCACGCGGCTTGTAGAACAGGAACTTCTCCGTCTCGGTGGTCTTCACATACTTACTGGCCCAGTCCGGCGATACCCTGCGGTCGTGAAAATACATCGCGCCGCGGGTGCGGTCGGTCAACTGCTGGTTCAGCGCCTTGCGCGCAATCTCCTTGGCCAGGGTGTACTGCACCGCTTCCTCGACATCGTCCGAGCGCCCATCGCACCACCATGAAAACTGGCAGGTGCGCTCCTTCACCCCCTGCTTGACCACGTCGCACACCGTGTCCGGAAACCCTTCATGCCCCAGCCGGTTCATCACCACGCTGGCCACCCCTTCCATGTCCGCCGCCGCGCCGCCCTTGGACTCCCAATAGAGGGTGCGCGACAGGCAGGTGATTGCATCATCCAGCGAGGCCGCACCCTTGGGGTCAACCGCCTGGACCTCGGTGCGGGTGATCGCTTCCCCCTTCGGCACGCTGGCCGCATCGCCCTGCTCGGCCGCCTTGTGTTCCAGCACCTGAGCCTTGTCTTCGGCCACCTGAGCAGGGGGTGCTGCCCAGGCCACGCCACAGTGCACACCACCCAACACCACGAGCAAGCAGTAAACCGCAGCAACTGAGCGCATGACCGAGCCTTCTTGTGAGCCTCTGATTACTGCACAGTAGCTGCATCCGCAGCTTCGCGCCGCCCTACCCCAGCGACGCCGGTGGGCAAGGACTATCGCAATACCCAGAATGTACGGCGCTTCATGCCGGCCATCTCCCCCCAAAAGTACCCACAACCCGCCCCCGGCTGGTATTGTGCGCCCTTGAACACCTACCGCATGACTGTGAGGAAATAACGTTGAACGCTGATGCGAACATGACCGGCGACCTGTTCGAAGTCGACAAGCGCCTGGGGCTCAAACCCGTGGTCGACTTCAACACCTACCTGGGCGCCGCATTCGCCGACGGCGCCTGCGCCTGCAGCCGTTGCCTGGAGAACCAAGGCGACGAAAGCGGCTACGCCTACGCCCACACCTTCGACTTCCAGGGCCAACTGACCCACCGCCGCTTCGCCACCACCGCCGCCAGCGACGTGCTGATGGCGCTGAAGAAAGCCTGGCTCTCATACACCAAGGCCGAACTGGAACTCACCGGCCCGCTGGACATGGACACCCTCAAGGCCTTCGTCGAACCCCAACTGCACAAACGCCTGGTGCCGCTGCTGCTCGCCAGCGGGCTGGCCAACGAGGTCGAGGGGCAGCTGGTGCTGCAGGCACAAGCCGCCGCCTGATCCCCCCTGCGTGGCGGCGTGTCAGTTGCCTTTGCCGGCAAAACCAGCGAAGCGCTTGTTGAACCCCGCCACACGCCCTTCCGACTTGGCCTTGCGCTCCTGCCCCGTGTAGATCGGATGCGAGGCGCTGGACACATCCAGCGCCACGTAGGGATACGTCACGCCATCACTGTGGGTAAAGGTCTTGTCGGTATTCGCCGTCGAGCCGATCAGCCAGAACGCATTGGCGCCGACATCATGGAACAGGACCGAACGGTAATCAGGATGAATGCCAGGTTTCATAAAGGCCTCTTTCGTGGAATGTTATACAGTAACCAAATGTAGATGATATTGGTTCCTGTTTCAACACCCATCGAGAAGCCACCCTGCACAGGCTACACACGCACGCATCCACCCTGTAGTATTGAGAACAATTCACATTCACTTCAGGTCGTTCACGGGTGCATACGCCTTCTTCCAAGCTGGGCTTTTTCTTCAGCGACCATCATCGTTGGCTGCTGCAGCATATCCAGAAGCGCCTGCGCAACCGCGCCGACGCCGAGGACACGGCGGCCGAGGCCTTCTGCCAGCTGTTAGTTGCACGGGTCGACCCGGACAGCATCGAGCAGCCACGCGCCTTCCTGTCGACCATTGCGCGCCGGTTGATCTTCGACCGCCATCGCCGGCGCCAGCTGGAAAACGCCTACCTTGAACGCCTGTCGAGCCTGCCCGAGCAGCTGGCGCCCTCCCCCGAGGAACAACTGCTGCTGGTGGAGGCGCTGGTGGCGATCGACCGCGCCCTGGCTGGCCTGCCGGCCATCGTCAAGGCGGCCTTTCTCTACAGCCAGCTCGACGGCCTGAGCTACGTCGAGATCGGGCGCAAGCTCGAACTGTCCGAGCGCACCGTCAGCCGCTACATGAAGCAGGCGCTGCGCCAGTGCTATCTGGCCGAGGTGGCGCCGTGAGCACCCCGCACCTGGACCGCGCAGGCGAACAGGCCATCGACTGGATGGTGCGCCTGAGCGCCGACCGCAACGACACCCGCCTGCATGCCCGTTTCGACGCCTGGCTGCACAGCGACCCGGCGCATGCGCAGGCCTGGAGCCGTCTGCAAGAGCGCCTGGGCGGCTCGTTCGGTACGCTGCGCGCGCTGGACAAGCGCCTGCCCGGCCAGGCGGGGGAAGCCCGCCGCCTGCTGCTGCAGCCCGGCACTACGCGCCGCGACGTGCTGCGTGCCATCGGTGGGCTGGGCCTGCTCGGTGGCGGCCTGTGGCTGGCCGCCCGCAGCGACGCCGGCAGCGCACTGATGGCCGACCTGCACACCGGCAGCGGTGAGCGACGTGACTTCGACCTGGCCGACGGCAGCCACCTGAGCCTGAATGCCGCCAGCGCCGTGGACCTGCAGTTCGACGCCCGCCAGCGCCTGGTGATCCTGCGCCAGGGCGAGTTGGTGATCCAGGTCGCACCCGACCCGCAACGGCCCCTGCGCGTACGCACCGTGCAAGGTGAAGTACGCGCGCTGGGCACCCGCTTTCTGGTCAGCCAGCAGGCTGATGTCACCCGCGTGGTAGTGCTGCAGCACGCCGTGCGCGCACGCCTGCATGACGGCACCGAACTGGACCTGCAGGAAGGCCAGGCCGCCCTGCTGCACCCCCAGCGCATCGAACGCCTGGGCGGTAACGAGCGTCATCGTGCCGACTGGCTCAACGGCCACCTGAACGTGCTCGACGACCCGCTGGAGTCGGTGGTGCAAGCCTTGCGCCCCTACTGCCGCGGCTATGTGCGTGTCGCCCCGCAAGTGCGCCACCTGCGCGTGCAGGGCGTATTCCCGCTCAACGATCCGCAACGCAGCTTCACCGCACTGGCCGAAACCCTGCCGATCCAGGTGCGCCAGTACGGCCCATGGCTCACCCTGATCAGCCCAAAACCCTGAACCGCACAGCGGCCCGAATATTTTTATGAAAAACAATCGCATTTGTGTCCGGTTTTCATTTCTCGTCACACCTATCTCCTGACTGCCAACATAATCAGGAGAATTCCGTGCTCAACCCTTGGTCCCGCGCCCTCCCCGTCGCCATCGCCCTGACGACCCTGAGCTGCGCCGTCGCTGCCCAGCAGCAGGTGCTTGCGTTCAACCTGCCTGCCGGCCCGCTGGCCAGCACGCTGAATGCCATCGCCAGCCAGAGCGGTCAGATCGTCTCGCTCGACCCTGCCCTGGTGCAGGGCAAGCAGGCCCCGGCCGTTCGTGGCCAACTGAGCGCCGAACAGGCCATGCGCGCGGCATTGGCCGGTAGCAGCCTGCAACTGCTGGTCACCGGCAGCGGCCACTTCAGCGTGGTACAGGGCCTGGAGGCCGACGGCGCGCTGGAACTGGGTGCCACCAGCATCACCGAGCAGCGCAACCTGGCCACCACTGAAGGCTCGAACTCCTACGCGGCGCGAGTCACCACCATCGGCAAGGGCGAACACAGCCTCAAGGAAATCCCGCAGTCGGTCAGCGTGATGACCCGCAAGCAGATGGACGACCAGGGCCTGACCAACCTCAAGGACGCCGCCAACCAGACCACCGGCCTGGTCGGCCAGCAGGGCGTGGGCAAGGGCATGATCCTGATGTCGCGGGGCTTTCAGATCGACGACTGGCAGTACGACGGCGTACCGATCCCGCGCAACACCTACTCGCTGGGCAACTGGGCGACCCAGGACCTGATCTTCTTTGACCGCATCGAGTTCCTGCGCGGGGCCTCGGGGCTGCTGCAAGGCACCGGCAGCCCCGGTGGCGCGATCAACCTGGTGCGCAAGCGCGGCCAGGACAAGCCCACCGTGACCGTCACCGGCAAGGCCGGCTCGTGGGACCACTACGGCCTGCAACTGGATGCCGGCGGCCCGCTGAACCAGCAGGGCACGGTCCGCGGGCGCTTCGTGGCCGACGAAGACCAGAGCCAGTCGTTCATCGACTACGAGTGGAGCAAGACCCACTCGCTGTATGGCGCACTGGACGTCGACCTGAGCCCAGACACCACCGTGGGCGTTGGCATCAGCTACTCCGACAACACCTCGCGGCCGATGCTGCGCGGTATCCCGCGCTACGCGAACGGCAGCCAGGCCAATGTGCCACGCTCGACCTACACCGGTGCGCGCTGGAACCATTCGGAAATCGACGTGACCACGGTGTTCGCCGACATCGATCACCGTTTCAACGACGACTGGAAAGTGCATGCGGCTGCGGTGTACATGACCGAAGACAACAACTCGCTGCACCAGCGGGTGCAGACCGCGCTCGAAGGGCTGAACCCCGACGGCAGCGGTGTCCAGTATGCCGACTGGTACACCGACTTCGACTCCACCAAGGTCGGGCTGGATACCTACGTCAACGGTCATTTCGAGGCGTTGGGACTGCAACAGGAACTCACCGTAGGCGGCAACTATTCCCAGCTCAAGACCGACGATGTTTTCGCACGCACCTTTACCAACGACGACAACATTTTTGCTATCGACCACGATCGCCCCAAACCCAGCTACGACAGCCTGATGCGCAACGGCGGACGCGCCACCGCCAGCGAATATGACATCCGCCAGAAGGGCGTGTACGGCAGCTGGCGCGTCAAGCTGGCCGAGCCGCTGACCGTGGTGCTGGGGTCGCGGGTGAGCTGGTACGACTTCCGCTACTCCGATGTGGTTACCCGCAACAACGTGGTCTCGGTCAATCAGCCGAGCATCATGACCGAAACCGGCGTGGTCACCCCGTATGCCGGTATCGTCTACGACCTGACCCAGGAATGGGCGGCGTACGCCAGCTACACCGATGTATTCGAGCCGCAGAGCAATCTCGATGCATCGCATTCGGTACTCGAGCCGATCATCGGCAGCAATTACGAGGTGGGCCTGAAGGGCGAGCTGATGGATGGACGGGTCAATACCTCGTTCGCGGTGTTCCGCTATGACCAGAAGAACCGCGCCATACAGGACACCGCGTCGGACTGCGGTACCGGCAGTTGCTCGATCGCTTCCGGCAAGGTCCGCAGCCAGGGCATCGAAGCCGAAATCAGTGGCGAAGTACTACCTGACCTGCAAGTGTTTGCCGGGTACACCTACAACACCACCACCTTCATGAATGATCCAGAGAACGAAGGCAGGGTCTTCAACCAGTGGACGCCCAAGCACATGCTGCGCGTGTGGAGCGACTACCGCTTGCCGGGCGACTGGAGCCGCGTGAGCGCGGGCCTGGGCTTCAGCAGCCAGAGCCATACACTGGGCTACGAGCGCACGTACGAGGTACCGGGTTACACCGTGTGGAACGCGCGCGTGGCGTATCAGCTGACGCCTGAGGTGAGCCTGGCAGTGAATGCCAACAACCTGTTCGACAAGCACTACATCGCCTCGGGCTACAACCAGCTCGATGGCAACAACAACTACGGCGAGCCGCGCAACATGATGTTCAGCGTCAAGTACACGCCTGAGTTCTGAAGCACCCACAGCAGGGGCTGCGTTGCAGCCCTTCGCTGGCAAGCCCCACAGGTACTGCGCCGCTCTTGAAACCGGCGACAATCCTGTGGGAGCTGGCTTGCCAGCGAAGGGCTCAACACCATTTCACCTGATCAACACCTTCGCCATCACGAGGGTCCGCTCCTCCCCCTCCACCACCTCGCGCACCACGACATACCCCAGGCGCGCATAAAACGCCTGCGCCGTCAGCGAAGACGGCACCCGCAGCGTCTGTACCCCCGCCACCCGCGCCAACGCCTCGATCCGGTTCATCAGCACGCGCCCAATCCCCAACCCTTGCCGCCCAGGCGCCACGAACACCGTGCGCACCACCTCCCCATCGAGGCTCGCCGTCCCCACCACTTCACCCGCCACCTGCGCCACCAGCACCTGCCGGCACGTCAGCAAGCGGGCGACCGCCTCGGGCGAGAAACTGACCTCGACCCGCGCGATGACTGCCGGCGAGTAGTCCTGGCTGTTGGTCTGGCGCAACGCTGCAATGATCACCTGGCTGACCGCCTGGGCGTCGTCGGCATGGGCGTCGCGTACCTCACACTGTGCGGGTGGGTTCGCCCGCACCTTGCGCTCGAAAATCCAGGTGTCATGTACCCCATGCCACGGCGTGTCGCGCACGCCTTCCACCACCCGCAGCACCTCGAAGCCCAAGGCCCCGGCCAGACGGTGGCTGGGGCCGTTGACCGACGCCGCGGTGAGCTGCAACGTGCCAAAGTCGTGTGCGGCCAGCAACGCGCGAATGCCCTCGGCCATCAGCCCCTGCCCACTGAAGCGCACATTGGCCCAGTAACCCAGCACGTGCTCACCGCCACTGCCGGGGTGCAGCCCCACGCACCCAATGATCGCCGCCTGGTCAGGCGTGAGGATGAAATAGCGCTTCTCGCCCTGCACCTGCGCATGGTCCAGCAGCGCCTGACGCAGGTTGTTGCGCGTGTCCTGCAGCGCCGGTGCCGCCTTGGCCCATGGCAGAAAAGGCTGATGCGACGCAAAACTGTCGATCAGCGCCTGATTGACCCGCTCGGCCAGCGCCGCGTCGGGCAACACGATGATCGTCCTCTGCGTACTCGCCACCCCTACCAGCCCCATGTCCTCGCTCCCTGAATACTCGACCTGTCCGGATGATTGTCACAAATAATTTCGTCGGTGCGACATTTTGTCTTTCATTGATTCGGGAACAGGTTCAAAATGAAACTGTACCGTACAGTACCAATCATGAATCCACGCCCCCATGCCCGCGCAGCTGGGGTCGTGTCATGGACCCTCAGGAATGAAAAACACAGAACATCCCGGGGCACCCGCCTCGTCTGCTACTCGTCTTGCCTTGCTCATTTTCGGCGCCCTGCTCGGGCTTAGTGGCCTTGCCCTGGCCATCGGCGGCCTGCGCCTGATCAGCCTGGGCGGCTCGTGGTATTACCTGCTGGCAGGTGCCACCCTGCTCGGTGCCGGGGTGCTGTATGCCCGGCGCAAAACCCTCGGTGCCGGGTTGCTGGCGCTGCTGTTCGGCGCCACTGTGCTGTGGTCGCTGTGGGAAGTCGGCCTGCGTTTCTGGCCGCTGGTACCCCGGCTAGCGCCCTTCCTGGTGATCGGCCTGGTGGCCGGCGCACTGCACCCGCAACTGACCCGCGGCCGCCACCGCACCGCGAGCCTTGCCTGCGCTGCGCTGTTCGCCGTGGCATTGATCGCTGGCGGGGCGTCCACCTTCGTCCCGCATGGGGTGATGCACGCCAACCGGCAACCGGTGCTCGATACCCCGGCGGCCAGCGCCGCCACGGCGCAGGACTGGCAGCACTACGGCAACAGCCCCAAGGGCACCCGTTTCACGCCCCTGGACCAGATCAACAAGGCTAACGTCGACCAGTTGAAAGTGGCCTGGAGCTACCGCACCGGCGAGATCGCCGAAGGCGCGTCAGAGTCGCAGAACACGCCGATTCAGGTTGCAGACACGGTGTACACCTGCACCCCGTTGAGCAAAGTCATCGCGCTGGACGCCGACACCGGCAAGGAGCGCTGGACGTTCGACTCCAAACCGACCAACGACAAGACCTGGAACCGCTGCCGCGGCCTGGGCTATTACGAGCCGGCCAAGGTCACCCAGCCGTTCCCGTTCGCTGGCCGTGCGCCGACGCCACAGGCCACTGGCAGCGCCTGTAGCCGCCGTATCGTGCAGGTCACCCTGGATGCGCGGCTGATCGAGATCGACGCCGACACCGGCAGGCCCTGCGAGCACTTCGGCGACAAGGGCTCAGTCGACCTCACCCAGGGCCTGGGCCTGGTCGACGAAGGCGTGCCGTACTACGCCTACACCTCCGCCCCGACCGTTGCGCGCAACCTGATCATCCTGGGCGGCTGGGTGTTCGACGGCCGCTCCACCGACGAGCCGTCGGGGGTTGTGCGCGCCTTCAGCGCCGACACCGGCGAACTGGTGTGGGCCTGGGACCTGGGCAACCCGGCGATCACCAGGCTGCCGCCCGAGGGCCAGACCTACACCCGCAGCACGCCGAACATGTGGTCTACCCCGGCGTTCGACGACGAACTGGGGCTGGTCTACCTGCCCACCGGCAATCAGCAACCGGACTTCTGGGGCGGCAATCGCCCGCCGCTGACCGAGCAATACTCGTCGGCCGTGGTCGCCCTGGACATGGCCACCGGCCGTGAACGCTGGACCTTCCAGACGGTGCACCACGACATCTGGGACTACGACGTGGCTGCGCAACCGGCCCTGTACGACGTGCCGGATGGCAAGGGCGGCAAGATCCCCGCGCTGATCCAGCTGACCAAGCGCGGGCAGATCTTCATGCTCGACCGGCGCACCGGCCAGCCCATTGCGGATGTGGTGGAAAAGCCTGTACCGCAGGCCCACGCCGAAGGCGACTGGGTGGCCAGGACCCAGCCCTACTCGGTGGGCATGCCGGCGCTGGGCGCCGAGCCACTGACCGAACAGGACATGTGGGGCGCAACCTTCTTCGACCAACTGATGTGCCGCATCAACTTCCGCCAGCTCAACTACCAGGGTGAATTCACGGCCCCGAGCACAGACGAAACCCTGATCTACCCGGGTTACTACGGCGGCTTCAACTGGGGCGGCGCAGCCATCGACGAGCGCAGCGGCTACCTGTTCCTCAATGACATCCGCATCCCGCAGGTGGTCAAGCTGGTCAAGCGCGAGAACGTCGACCTGTCGCACCTCAAGTCCGGGCATGGCGTGGGCAGCACCTATCCCATGGACGGTACCCCGTTCGTGATCGACCACAAGGCCTTCAACTCGCCCCTCGGTATTCCCTGCCAGAGCCCGCCGTGGGGTGTGTTCGCAGCGATCGACCTGAAGACCCGCCAGCAGGTCTGGGAGCGCCCGGCCGGTACGGTGCAGGATGCGGTGATCAACGGCGTGCGCGCCAACCTGCCGATCCCGCTGGGCATGCCGACACTGGGCGGTGGCGTGAGCACGGCGGCCGGGCTGGTGTTCTATGCCGGCACCCAGGACTTCTACCTGCGCGCATTGGATATCGCCACGGGCGAGCAAGTGTGGAAGGGCCGCCTGCCCGTCGGTGCGCAAGCCACGCCGATGAGTTACGTGTCGCCGCGCTCCGGGCGCCAGTACGTGGTGGTGGTGGCCGGCGGTGCGCGCCAGTCTCCAGATCGCGGGGATTACGTGATAGCGTACGCGCTCCCTGACAAAGAGTAGCGCTCATGACCCGGTTGCACCGTGCCCCAACTTCCCCCACAGGCAGAAGTCTGGAGCGGCGGCGCAACTTGCTGGTGACCGCCAGCGAGCTGTTTCTGGAGCACGGTTACGATGGTGTCAGCATGGACGCCATCGTTGCCGCTGCAGGCGGCTCCAAGGCCACGATCTACCGCTATTTCGGCAGCAAGAACGACCTGTTGGTGTCGGTGGTGGAGTACCTGTGCGACGACTTCATCATCGACCTGCGCCAGCTCGATACCAGCACGGCAGGGCTGGCCGAGGGGTTGCGCCTGATTCTCGACCAGTTGGTGGCGGTGGTCACCAGCCCGCGTCACGTGGCGTTCTACCGGTTGGTGGTCAATGGTACGGCGCACGTCCCCGAAGTGGGCCAGACCTGGTACGAGCATGGCCCACAGGTGTGGCATTCGCTGATGTTGCGCCTGCTGGAAGATCAGCGTGCACAGGGCACGGTCGCGGCGGATGCATCGTTGTCGGAGTTGCCGCATGTGCTGTTCGATGCGCTGTTTTCACACCTCACCACGCGCACCGTGATGCTCGGGCAGCACTGCACGGCACAGGCGTTTCGACCGATGATCGACGAGTTGACCGGCCTGGTGCTCAGGCGCCTGCAGCAGAATCCGGCAGTGTAACTGGGCTGCGTTGCAGCCCTTCGCTGGCAAGCCAGCTCCCACAGGTACTGCGCCGCTCTTGAAACCGGCGACAATCCTGTGGGAGCTGGCTTGCCAGCGAAGGGCCGCACAGCGGCCCAAGGGTTCAGCTCACCACGCGGTAGCACGGCTCGTACGCCGCCCCACCAGGCAGCTTCATGCGGTGCTGCTCCACGAACGCCTGCAACAGCCGATCCAGCGGCTGCATGATCGCGGTATCACCATGGATCTCGTACGGCCCATGCTCCTCGATCAGGCGGATGCCCTTGTCCTTGACGTTGCCCGCCACGATTCCGGAGAACGCCCGACGCAGGTTGGCCGCCAGTTCGTGCGGCGGCAAGTCGCGGCTCAGCTGCAGGCTGGCCATGTTGGCGTGGGTCGGGTCGAACGGGCGCTGGAAGCCCTCTTCGATCTTCAGCAACCAGTTGAAATGGAACGCGTCGTTGCGCTCGCGGCGGAACTGCTTGACCCCCTTGAGCCCCTCGGTCATCTGCCGCGCCACCTGGGCCGGGTCGTCGATGATGATTTCGTACAGTGCATGCGCCGCTTCACCCAGCGTGGCACCAACGAAGGCATGCACCTGTTGCAGGTAGGCCTCGGCGCTTTTCGGCCCGGTCAGAATCACCGGGAACGGCAGCTCGCGGTTGTCCGGGTGCATCAGGATGCCGAGCAGGTACAGGAACTCTTCGGCCGTACCCGCGCCCCCCGGGAAGATGATGATGCCGTGGCCCACCCGCACGAACGCCTCGAGGCGTTTTTCGATATCGGGCAGGATCACCAGCTCGTTGACGATCGGGTTCGGCGCCTCGGCGGCGATGATGCCCGGCTCGGTCAGGCCCAGGTAGCGGCCGCTGCTCATGCGCTGCTTGGCATGGGCGATGGTGGCGCCTTTCATCGGCCCCTTCATCACGCCAGGGCCGCAGCCGGTGCAGATGTCCAGCTTGCGCAGGCCCAGCTCGTGGCCGACCTTCTTGGTGTACTGGTATTCCTCGCTGCTGATCGAGTGGCCACCCCAGCACACCACCATCTTCGGCTCCACGCCCGGGCGCAGGGTGCGCGCGTTGCGCAGCAGCTGGAAGACGTAGTCGGTGATGCCCTGGGAGCTTTCCAGGTCGATGCCCATGCGGTCCAGTTCACTTTCGGTGTAGACGATGTCACGCAGGGCGCTGAACAGCATTTCGCGGGTGCTGGCGATCATCTCGCCGTCGACGAACGCGTCGGCCGGAGCGTTCAGCAGCTCGAGGCGCACGCCGCGGTCCTGCTGGTGGATACGCACTTCGAAGTCCTTGTAGGCGTCGAGAATGGTCTTGGCATTGTCGACATGGGCGCCGGTGTTGAGAATGGCCAGGGCGCACTGGCGGAACAAGGTGTAGATGCTGCCGGAACCGGCTTCGCTCAGTTGCTGCACTTCACGTTGGGAGAGTGTCTCCAGGCTGCCTTTGGGGCTGACAGATGCGTTGATTACGTGTCTTGGGGTCATTCTGGATTCCATATGTACGACGCCAGCGAACGGCTGTGGCATCGGGGTATTAACGCCTGACGCAATGCTGCATACAGGTTTTATCAGGTGGCCGGTCGCAATGGCAAACGGTCTGCCTGAAAGAGTAGGCCCGATCCGGCGTTGACGCCCTGCTCATCGCGGCTCAGGCCATGCCCTTGCCCCAGCACGCCGCCACCTGCTCAGTCCGCTCGGCCCGCACCCCGCGCAGCTCGCGCGGGTAGGTCACGCCGGCCTGCTCCTCGAAGCGCGTCGCCACGAACTGCCCGTTGCTGGCACGCAGGACCTGCCCCGTCACCTGGCACAGGTCCGAGACCAGGTACAGCACCCCAGGCACCACCCACTCGGGCTTGAGGTCATCCGGCTCACCCTGCTCGCCCCACATCCGTGTGCGCGCCACCGGCGACACCGCGTTGACCAGGATGCCGTGCGCCGCGCCCTCCTCGCTCAAGGCGTTCATGATGCCCAACTGCGCCATCTTGCCCGCCGCATACGCCGCCAGTCCGGTTTGCGCGTAGCACGCATACATCGCCCGGTCCGAGGTGGTGAGCACTACCCGCGGCGCCTTGGATGCCTTCAGGTGCGGCCAGGCGTGCTTGCACAGCCACAGCGGCGCCTGCACGTTGATCCCCAGCGCGCGGTCGATGAATGGCGCATCGACCTGCTCGATCGACTGATAGCCCACCCAGCCGGCGTTGTGGATCACCCCGTCGAGGCCGCCGAACTGCTCCACCGTCAGCGCCACCAGCTCCCGACAGGCCGCTTCATCGGTCAGGTCTGCACTGTGCCCCAGCGCCTGGTGCCCCGCCGCGCGCAAGGCCTGCGCCGCCTGTTCGACCAGCATCGGGTCGCTGCCGCAACCGGCACGGTCGGTACCCCGGTCGCTGAGCACCACACGTGCCCCGCGCTCGGCCAGGGCGGTGGCATAGGCCAGGCCCAGGCCACGGGCGGCGCCGGTGATGAGAAAGGTACGTTGGGTGAAGTTCATGATCGCTCTCCTGTAGAGTCGTCGAGCCTATCGAGTGCGCCACGCCACGTTGAATACTATCGACGGGGCGAATCGATACGCCCGAGATATCGCACCGTACCTGGAAGCCACCATGATCGAGACCCGCCTGTTACGCCAGTTCATCGCCGTGGCCGAAGAGCTGCACGTCCACCGCGCCGCCGAGCGCCTGCACATCGCCCAGCCGGCGCTGAGCCAGGCAATTGCGCGACTCGAGCACAAGCTTGGCTGCGCACTCTTTGTGCGCCATCCGCGCGGCGTTCAGCTGACACCCGCAGGCGACGCGTTCGTGATGACGGCGCGGGCCACCTTGAGCACCTTGCACGAAGGCATGGTGCACGCCCGTGAAGTGGCCGAGGGGGTTGCCGGCCACCTGCGTGTGGGCAGCCTGGCGCTGGCCGGCTACCCGCAACTGCTCAAGGCGCTGGGCGAATTCCGTCAGGCCTGGCCCAAGGTGCGGGTCAGCCTGCTGCAGCAGCCTTCGGCGCAGTTGGCCGAAGGCATGCTCAAGGGCGAACTTGACATCGCCTTCATGCGCTACCTGCCCGACCTCAGCGAGCGCCTGCACGCCGAATTGATCCTGGACGAGCCGCTGTTGCTGGCGGTACCTGCGGCGCACCGGCTGGCCCAGCTATCACGGGTGGGCCTGGCCGAGGTGGCCGAGGAAGATTTCGTGTTCACCCCACCGGCATTGGGCAACGGCTTTCACCAGCACGTAGTGGCCCTGTGCGAACGCGCCGGGTTCACTCCGCGCCTGCGCCAGCAGGCCGCGCAGATGCAGACGCTGGTGAGCCTGGTCGCCTGCGGGTTCGGCGTGGCCCTGGTGCCGGCGGCGGTGGCGCAGGCCAATCAGCAGCCCGGTGTGCACTTCTGCACGCTTGAGGGCAGCCCGTCCCTGGGCCTGTACATGACCACCCCGCGCGACACGCCCGCGCCGCTGGCCAGACGTCTGGCCGGGCTGCTGGGCAACGCTAGAGTGCCGTGCCCACCGCGCTGACCAGCGCATAGTTGTAGGCGCCCTGCGACCAGTACCGCGCCTGCAATGGGCCCTCGACCCGCTCGCCGCTGGGCATGCGCACAAAGCGCTCGCTGGGCGAACGCAGGAACAGGCTGACTCGCTCGCCCCTGGCATCCTCGAACACCAGCAGCGCCGCCGGCCCCTGCTCGTTGCTCAGCAGCCGCGCGCCCACCGGCATGAAGCCATAGACCGACAGGTCAGGCAGTTGCCCGACCTGACCAACGTGCTCGCCCAGCCAGGCCTGCAACTGTGCCGGCCGTTGCACGGTGAGGTCCAGGGCCGCGGCATGCGCGAACAGACGGTGCGCCTGCAGCGCATCGGCCATCGGCGGGTTGCTGGCCTGCAGGCTGGACTCGCGCGCCTGCCAGCCACCCAGCCCCCCGACGCCCAGGGCCACCAGCAGCATCGCCGCGCTGGCCCATCGCCGCTGCCGACGCTGGCGCAGCGTACGGCGTACTGCACGCGGGTCCAGGCGCGGGTTCAGCGGTTGCTCGGCAAGCCCGGCCAGGGCGGTGCGCAACTGCCGTGCATCACTGCGCCAGCCGTCGATACGTTCGGCCTGTGCAGGGTTGGCCGCCAGGTACAGCTCTACCTCGCGCCGCCGACCCGGTTCCAGGCGCTCGTCGACATAGGCGTGCAGTTCGTCATCGGACGGGATCAGACAGCTCATTTCAACCTCCGCAATGCCGGGGGCGGCGTGTTGCCCTCGGCCAATTCTCGCAGCGCCGCGCGTGCCCGCGACAAACGTGACATCACCGTGCCAATCGGCACGTCCAGGGCCTGCGCCGCCTCCTTGTAGCTGAGGCCTTCGACACTGACCAGCAACAGCAATGCACGCTGCTCGGTGGGCAAGCGGGCAAAGGCCGCCAGGCCCGACTCGGCCATCACGATGGCCTCGGTGTCGCTGCCCGCTTCCTCACCGCGCCCGAACCACGCCAGCCAGCGCGCATGGCGCCGCTCCCGGCGCTTGGTGTCGATAAACAGCCGATACAGGATCGCGAACAGCCAGGCGCGCAGGCTGTCATCGCCGGCCTGCTGGGCACGGCGGCTCAGCGCGCGCTCGACCGTGGCCTGCACCAGGTCGTCGGCACTGCTGGCATCGCGCGTCAGCCACAGGGCGAAGCGGCGCAGGCGCTGGAGCATGTCACGCAGTTGGGCGTCGTCGAGGTCGTTCATGGTCAGGGGTCTGGGCGCTCGGCAGTCAGTGTACGAGGCAGACGCACACGGCTGAAATTTATTCCCGCCGTCAGGGAATAAACCTGCGTGCCACCCGTCGTACCGGCTCATTCACTGACCGGATCGCCGCCCATGAGCACTCCGTTACACGGTCGCGCCCGCGCCCTGCGCCTGGCCGCCATCGGCCTGGGCATCGCTGCGCTGGGCGCAGGCTTTGCTTACGCCGCCGGCTGGATCGGCCCCCAGCGCCTGACCCCGCAGCGCATCATCGACACCTTCGAGGCCCAGGCCGGGCACTACCCCGGCTACCGCAAGAACCACGCCAAGGGCCTGTGCGTGGCAGGCTACTTCCAGAGCAGCGGCCTGGCCGCATCGCTGTCGCGGGCACGGGTGTTCAGCCAGGCAAAAGTGCCGGTGGTCGGCCGCTTCGCGATCGGTGGCGCCAACCCGTTCAGCGCCGACGCCAGCGTCGCCACCCGCAGCCTGGCCGTGCAGTTCAGCAGCGACGACGGCCAGCAGTGGCGCAGCGGCATGAACACGCCGCCGGTGCTGGCGGTCAGCGATGCCGAGGGCTTCTACCAGCAGGTGCTGGCCATGACCCCCGACCCGGCCACCGGCAAGCCCGACCCGGCGACGTTGCAGGCATTTTTCGCCCAGCACCCCGAAAGCGCGGCCTTTCGCCAATGGGCCAAGAACTACACGCCGTCCGACAGCTTCGCCAGCTCGGCCTTCCACAGCATCAATGCGTTTCGCCTGATCGACGCTGGCGGCGTGGCGCACCCGGTGCGCTGGAGCCTGCTGCCGCAGGCCGCGTTCGCGCCGCTGCCGGCGCAGGTGGCGGACAAGGATTTTCTCCAGCACGACCTGCAGCGGCGCCTGGCCCAGGGCCCGTTGCGATGGACCTTGCGCCTGACCCTGGCGGCCCCCGGCGACCCGGTGGACGACCCCGCGCACCCCTGGCCCGCCACGCGGCAACAGATCGACGCAGGCACCCTGGTGATCGAGCAGGTCGATGCCCCCGAGCAAGGCGCCTGCCGTGACCTGAACTTCGACCCGCTGATACTGCCTGACGGCATCCAGGCTTCCGACGACCCGATTCTGGCTGCCCGTTCCTCGGCCTATGCCGAGTCCTTCAAGCGCCGCAGCCGTGAAGGCGCCCCCCAAGGAGCCACACCATGAATACGCCCTCTACCCGCTTCCATCCGCTCGCGCGCCTACTGCACTGGCTGATGGCCGTACTGATCGTGGCCATGCTGTTCATCGGCGTGAGCATGGTGGTCGACCTGTCACCCCGGCACACCTGGCTGATCAGCCTGCACAAGGCGATCGGGCTGGCCTTGCTGGTGCTGGTGGTGGTGCGCATCATCACCCGGCTGACGTTCGCACCGCCGCCTTTGCCAGGCGATCTGCCCAGGCTTGAGCAATGGGCAGCCAAGGCATCGCACCTGGTGCTGTATGCACTGATGCTGGCGATGCCGTTGATCGGCTGGGGCATGCTGTCGGCGGGGGGCTACCCCTTACCATTGCAACTGCCGGCGCTGGTGCCCCACGACCTGCACCTGTACGGCCTGCTGCGCACCCTGCACGGCGTGCTCGCCTATGTGCTGTTCGCCACGGTGCTGCTGCACCTGGCGGCGGCGCTGGTGCATGCCCTGGTGCGCCGCGACGGCGTGTTGCGCAGCATGTGGCCAGGGCGCTGAAGAATGTCAGCGTGCGGCTGCGCAATGCGACGTTTCGTTCCAGTGGCGGGCAAACCAGGCTGACAACGCCGATTCTGCAGGCCATGGTGCGTTGCCCGCCATGGGCCCGACAGAAGACCGCGCAGGCGCAACGTCTACCGACTGCTGATCCACACAGGCCAGGATGAAGTCAATTAAATGATTGTTACTATCGTTTGCGACTTTAGCCTTGCGCCGTGCTGCGGCACAATGGCGCCACTACCCTCCGTTGCCTTGGATAGCCATGAACACCGCACAGCAACCGCCACTGATCTCCCCCGTCACCACTACCGCGTTCGACCTGCGCCCGCTGCTGGTCGCCAATATGGCCTGCACCATGGCCATGATGGCGTTTGTCTCGCTGATCGGGCCAATCGCCCGTGTGCTGGGGTTGGCGGCCTGGCAGGCCGGCACGGCGGTGACCGTCGCCGGGGTCATCTGGATGCTGCTGGCGCGCGCCTGGGGCCGCGCCAGTGACCGTTTCGGCCGCCGCCGCATCCTGCTGCTCGGCACCGCAGGCTTCACCCTGGCCTACTGGGGCTTGTGCCTGTTCATCGACGGCGCGCTGCGCTACCTGCCGTCAGCCACCCTGGCGTTCGCCGGGCTGGTACTGGGTCGCGGCCTGATCGGGGCGTTCTACGCCGCCTTGCCGGTCGGCTGCGCAGCCCTGATTGCCGACAACATTCAACCGCAACATCGCGCACGGGCCATGGCCTCGCTGGGCGCGGCGAATGCCGTGGGCCTGGTGCTCGGGCCGGCCCTGGCCGCGGTGCTCGCCCGCCACAGCCTGAGCCTGCCGTTCTACGCAATGGCCGTGCTGCCGATGCTGGCGTTGCTGGTGCTGCAGTTCAAGCTCAAGCGTCAGGAACTGCACCTCAAGCAGCCCGCCCGCGCAGTGCAACTGAGCGACCCGCGCCTGCGTCGTCCGCTGGTGGTGGCGTTCGTGGCGATGCTGTGCGTTTCGCTGGCCCAGATCACCGTCGGTTTCTTCGCCCTCGACCGGCTGGGCCTGGCCCCTGCCGACGCGGCGCAGGCGGCAGGCATCGCGCTGACCATGGTGGGGGTGGCGCTGATTTTCTCGCAAGTGGCCGTGACCCGGCTGAACTGGCCACCGCTGCGCATGATCCGCGTGGGCGGCTGCATCGCAGCGCTGGGCTTTGCCAGCGGCGCGGTGGCCGACAGCGTGTTCATGCTGTGGGCATGCTACTTCATCGCCGCCGCAGGCATGGGCTGGGTGTTCCCGGCATTCCAGGCCCTGGCGGCGAATGCCGTGCAGGCGGGTGAACAAGGCGCTACGGCAGGCTCGATCGGTGCGGCGCAGGGGCTGGGCGTGGTGGTCGGTCCGCTGGCGGGCACCCTGATCTACGCCGTCGACCCGCGCGTCCCCTACCTGATGGCGGCCCTGTTGCTGCTATTGATCGCCTTGTGGCCCGCGCCCTCACGGCAGTAGGCGGGATCGGCGGCGGAATGTGTTTTAATGCGTCGCCCATTATTTTTGACATCAAGGCGGCTATGGACACGGGGACACGACTCAAACTGGTACGTGAACGCACCAAGCTCTCGCAACGGGAGCTGGCCAGGCGCAGCGGCCTGACCAACTCGACGATTTCACAGATTGAGCAGAACCGCGTCAGCCCTTCGGTGAGTTCGCTGAAAAAGCTGCTGGAGGGGATTCCGATGTCCCTGGCGGAGTTCTTCAGTTTTGACGAGCCACCACGCGAGGAGCGCTTTGTGTTTCGCGCCAACGAACAGCCCGACCTGGGCAGCGGTGGCCTGCGCATGCTGCTGGTCGGGGCCAGCGTCGAAGGCCGGCAGATGCGCATGCTGCGCGAGCTGTATGCGCCGGGCGCCGACTCGGGCGAAGAGCCGATCGTGCACGCCGAAGGCGAGGAATGTGGCCTGGTCACCCGTGGCACCATCGAACTGCGCGTCGATGGCCAGGTCAGCGTGCTGAACTCGGGTGACGGCTACTACTTCCCCACCACCCTGCCCCACAGCTTCAAGAACATCGGGCAGGACGAGGCCGAGATCATCAGCGCCAACACCCCGGCGAACTTCTGATGGCAGCAGCGGCAAGCTGACGCAGACTCGCTTGCCGCTTGCCGCTGCTCTCCTACATCCACCCCAACCAGTGCCACCAGGTTGCCGCAAACACCAGCATCAACCCATACCCCACCAGCGTCACCACAATCCCCACCTTGGCAAACTGACGCGCATTGAACGTCTCGGTACCCAGGCACACCATGTTCTGCGGTGCGTTGATCGGCAAGATGAACCCGTAGCTGACCACAAACCCCAGCACCATCGTCATGCCCAACCGGTTGAAGTCCCCTGGCAACGTCTGCAGCACCGCGATCAGGATCGGCAGCAGCGCCGAGGTCAGCGCAGTGGCACTGGCAAAGCCCAGATGAATCACGATCAGGAATGCCGAGAGAATCGCAAACACCCCCAACGTACCCAACTGGTCCAGCCCGGTGTTGCCCACCACCTGCGCGCCCAGCCACTGCCCTGCGTGGGTGGTCAGCAACGTGGTGCCCAGGCTGATCCCGACCCCGAACACGATCACCGTGCCCCACGGGATGCGCGCCTGCACATCCTTCCAGGTCATCACTCCAAAACGCGGCAACAGCAGCAGCACCAGCCCCGCATAGGTGGTGGAGGTGGTGTCGAAGTGATGCAGCTTGCCCTCGGTGGCCCACGCCAGCAGCAACAGCAGCGAGACACCGAGCAGACGCTTCTGCGCTCCGCCCATCGGCCCCAGCGCCGCCAGTTGCTCAGCCACGGCGGCCTTGCCGCCGGGGATGCTGCCGCGCTCGGGCGGCAGCATCTTGAGCACCAGCACGATCAGCACCACCGACATGATCACCGCCCAGGGCGCGCCAGCGATCAGCCAGTCGATCCATGACACCCGCGCGCCGAGCATCTTGTCCATGAAGCCCACGGTCAGCAGGTTCTGCGCAGCAGCGGTCTGAATGCCGATGTTCCAGATACTGGTGCCCTGGGCCACGATGATCATGATGCCGGCGGCGATGTTGGAACGCCTGTCGACGCCGAAGGCGGCGATCACCCCCATCATGATCGGCACCACGCAGGCACTGCGCGCGGTGGCACTAGGCACCACCAGGCTGAGCAGAATGATCACCACCATGGCGCCGAGCAGGATGCGCCGCGTGCTCACCCCGACACGATTGAGAGTGACCAGCGCAATGCGCCGGTCCAGCCCGGTGTGGGTCATCGCCGCAGCGATGAACAGCGCACCGACCACCAGCGCCAGCGCCGGGTTGGCGAAGCCGGTCAGGGCCATGCTCACCGCCGCCGACGAGCCATAGGTCACCGACGGGTCGGCGAGGGTCGGTGCCGTACCCAACAGGAACGCCAGCAGCGAGGTGATCATGATCGCACTGGCCTCGTACGACACCGCCTCGCTGATCCACACCACCACGGCAAACGCCAGGATCGCCAGCACACGGTGCCCGGCCACCGGCAGATCGGCCGGCAGCGGCAACAGCAACACGCCGATCAGCGCGGCGATGCCCAGCAGCAGGCCAAGCGGTAACACCGGCTTGGCGCCAGTGGAGGGTGATGAAGCGGCAGGTGTGCTCATGGCAGGAACTTCTTTGGCAACAGAACGGTGATACATGATCGCCACTGCGGCGCAGCGCTACGCTGATCCGGGTCAAGCCAATGTCACAATGTACGCCCCGGAATGCCCGCCCCAGAGCACTTTGTAGGACATTCCTACGGGCTCGACAGCGACGACCGGCACGCTCAAAAAAGACTGAGCAGTCATTTGTAGTGAACCAAAAAAATCACTACAAAACCTATTGACGGCATTCGTCGCCCCTTGCATGATGAGGCCGTCTCCCTGATCGGGAGCGCTGGCAAAGGGTGTTCCAGGCAGTTCGAGCGGTTTCGGGCTGTCCGTGGAGAGGGACTGTCCAAAAGGCAGAGTGAAGAAAGCCCCTGTTGCGACGCTGCTGTAGCAGCCTTGGTAGATCGCTACATGAAGTAGCGCAGGTTTGAACTCACCAACGACGAATAGGTAATAGGGGGCTTTATGATGAACTTGAACAACCAACCCACCATCGATGAATTGGCCCGGCTGTTCGCAGCGCGCAAGGACAGCCTCGATGACCACCTGCTCTGGGTCAGTGCGGCAGGTGATGTGCATATCGACCGCATGCCGCCGCACACGGACGAAGAGTCGATCGATGCCAAACGCGAAATGCGTGCGCGCTTCAAGCTGTTCCGCCGTGGCCAGGGCTATGTCGGCAAGAAGGCGGCGGCAGACACCGCGTTTGTCGGCAAGGTGCTTGAAACCCTGCAACAGGAATGGCCCGCGCTCCGTGAGCGCCAGGATGTGAAGGTGATCGAACGGCTTTGCTGAGCCGACCGCATTGAAAAAGGCGACCTACGGGTCGCCTTTTTCATGGGGCAATGATCTCGCACACCGTATCGTGCACGCCAGCCGCCACCACCCTGCTCATCAGGCCTGACGGCGCAACAGCGGCTGGCGCAGCGGCAAGGCCCCGGTGGCCAGCGCCCGCGCCCGGTCAACCCCGCGCACCAGCGCGCGGCTCATGGTCTCGCCGGGGCACGAGGGGTAGTACTCCTCGATCACGGCCTTGCCACGGCGGGCATACACCCCCAGAAACATCTGCGTGGCGCCGGTACGTGACAGGCGTACCTGCACATCGATACTCGTACCGTCACTGAGCTCTTCGTCATGGCTACGACTGTGCAGTTGGGAGTCTGCCCAATCCCAGTAAGTCTCTTCCCTGATGCGCATCGTGTTACTCCGTGGTCAATCCAGCCGACAGTAAGGCATACAACCGCCCCGACAGCCAGCAACAGCCGTGATGCCGTTGAGCAAGGTCAACAAAGCCGCATAAAACGGCAGTTTCAGCCGACCGCCCGTCCCTTTGCGCGATGGCGTACAGCACACATGAAAAAGCCCCGGCACAGCAGCACGCTGTAACCGGGGCCCGTGTCGGGGTGCAGGCTACTTCTTGCGCAGCCCCGGCAAGAACCGGCGCCGCTCGCTGCGCGGGGGCAGCTTGGTGTGCACGCGCGCCGGCGCGTCGTCCAGGGTCATGTTGGCAAACCCCAGCTCAAATGCCGCCTGGCCGCACCGCACCTGGCTGTTGATGGGAAATTCGTCACCATCGTCTTCAACATACGAGTCTTTCATACCCGGCTCCCCTGCAAGCGATCACTACCGGCAAGCAGACGATTGCCTAGAAGATAGTGACCTTGATGCCTTCAGAGACTAGCCGGACATTTGAAGACTGCCCGGTCACCTTTTGTCGCACCCGACCAATGGCCAGAAGCTACCGGAGCTTGACCGCGGTGCCGGTGACGAACACCACAACCATGCCGCCCCGCGCCGAGGGCATGCTGATTTCATAGTCCAGGCCGATGACCGCGTCGGCCTGCAGGCTGCGCGCGCGCTGGCGGATCTCGTCGGTGGCCTGGATGCGCGCCTCTTTCAGGGCGCTTTCGAGGGTTTGCGAACGGCCGCCGAAGAAGTCGCGAAAGCTGGCAAAAATGTCGCGAACCACGTTAATGCCCTGCACCGACTCGGCGCTGACCACATCCAGGTAGGCGGCGACTTCGCGGCCCTCGACGGTGCCGGTAGTGGTGATGATCATGGCCTTCTCCTTGAGCGTTTTCGGCCTGGGCCGACAAAAAGAGGCGATGTTAACAAACGAACGGTTTTAGTGCTGGCGACTTGCAGGCCAGCCAGGTGCAGCTATTTTCAGTGGAGCGTTTGTCGCGGCGTATCGAACCCTGTGGGATCGACCCGCGCTGAAGGCACCCTCGTCCTCACATGAATAAACTGTTCCAGCGATCAGGCGCCGACGTCATGCAAAGGATCTTTGCCATTTGCCATGTGCCGACCTGCATGCTGTTTTTCTCACTGTGCGCCAGCGCCCAGGCCGAATTCAACGCCAGCTACGAAGAGGCACGCGCCATTGCCAAGGACGCCTACCTGTACGGCTTCCCGGTGGTGGCGATGTACAAGACCCTGTTCACCCAGGCCGTGGACGCCGGCAGCCCGGACTACAAGGCGCCATTCAACCAGATCGGCAACAGTGCCCAGGTGTTCACGCCCAGGGACAGCGCTTTCATCACCCCCAACGCCGACACGCCCTACTCGTTCGTGTGGATGGACCTGCGCAGCGAACCGCTGGTGCTGAGCCTGCCGCCCGTCGAGAAAGACCGCTACTACTCGGTGCAACTGATCGACCTGTACACGCAGAACTTCGACTACCTGGGCACCCGCACCAACGGTAACCAGGGCGGCCGCTTCCTGATCGCCGGGCCCGGCTGGCAAGGCCCCACACCGCATGGCATCGAGCGCGTGATCCACAGCGAAAGCCAGATCGTGTATGCCCTGTACCGCACCCAGCTGTTCGGCCAGGCGGACCTCGCCCGGGTCAGGCAGATCCAGCAGGGCTACCGCGTGCAGCCGCTGAGCGGCTACCTCGACCAGTCGCCGCCCCCGGTGCTGCCGGCGGTGGCCTGGATCAGGCCGCAAGCGGATATCAGCGACACCCCGGCGCTGTTTCGCTACCTCAACTTCATGCTCGCCTTCGCCCCGCCAGTGGACAGTGAGCGCGAACTGCTGGAGCGCTTCGAGAAGATCGGCATCAGCGCCACCAAGCCGTTCGAGGAGAGCACCCTCGATGCGCAGCAGACCCAGGCCCTGCAAGCGGGCATCGACGACGCCAAGGTGGAGTTCGCACAGTTCAAGGCGACCCATATCGACACCCACAGGGTCAGCAGCGGCGACCTCTTCGGCAGCCGTGAACACCTGAACAACAACTACCTGTACCGCTACGCCGGGGCCAGGCTGGGGATCTTCGGCAACTCCGCCGAAGAGGCCAGCTACATGGGCTACTACACCGACGAGCGTGGCCAGCCGCTGGACGCCGGCCAGCACGACTACACCCTGCATTTCGCCAAGGGCCAACTGCCCCCGGCCAGGGCCTTCTGGTCGCTGACGCTGTACGACGGCAAGACGCGTCTGCTGGTGGACAACCCCCTGGACCGCTACCTGATCAACTCGCGCATGCTCGACAGCCTCACGCGCGACGCCGATGGCGGCCTGACCCTCCACGTGCAGCATCGATCCCCCGGCAAGGCACACGAAAGCAACTGGCTGCCGGCCCCCGACGGTCCGTTCTACGGCGTGCTGCGCCTGTACATGCCCGGCCCGCAGGTGGCCAGCGGGCAGTGGAAACTGCCCTTGCTCACACCGGCCCCGGTCAGCACAAAAGCGTCCAATTGAAGGACTACCTGCATGCCTTCCAGGCCCCTCGCGCGGCTGAACCCGGCAAGCGCTTCACCGTTTTGCAACTAGAGTTAGCTGCACGAGATTTCGCCCTACGACCCCAGGCTTTCAGGAGCACACGTACATGGCTGCACTTCAACCAGCGACACTCAACGCGATCAGAACCCATCAGGCCTCGCTGGTGGCCGAATGGCTGGCGGGCCTTGAAGCCTCGGGCGCGTCGCGCAACCTGAAGGCCGACGATCTCAAGCAGCAGACCGAGGAGTTCCTGCACCTGCTGCACAATGGCCTGCAGCAAGGCGACACCAAGCAACTCAACGCCCAGGCCTGGGACGCAGCCCGCCTGTTCCTCGAAAAGCTCTCCCACAGCCGTGCGCTGGTCGGCCAGGACTCGCAGCAGACCGCCACCTTCATCTTTGCCCTCAAGGGCCCGCTGTTCGCCCTGCTGCAACGCGAGTACAGCGAGCAACCGGCACAGTTGGCCGGGCAACTGCTGGAAGTATCCGAACTGCTCGATGCCCTGGGCCTGCACACCATCCGCACCTTCCAGAAGTCCCGCGAGTCGGTGATCAAGCGCCAGCAGGAAGAACTGCTGGAACTCTCGACCCCGGTGGTCAAGCTATGGGACGGCGTGCTCGCGCTGCCGATGATCGGCACCCTGGACTCGCAACGCACCCAGGTGGTGATGGAGTCGCTGCTGCAGCGCATCGTCGACACCGGTTCGGAAATCGCCATCATCGACATCACCGGCGTACCGACCGTCGACACCCTGGTGGCCCAGCACCTGCTCAAGACCGTGACCGCGATCCGCCTGATGGGTGCCGACTGCATCATCAGCGGGGTACGCCCGCAGATTGCCCAGACCATCGTGCACCTGGGCCTGGACCTGCAGGGCGTGGTGACCAAGGCCAACCTGGCCGACGCGCTGAAGCTGGCCTTGCAGCGCATCGGCCTGACTGTCGGCAAGGCGGTGTGAGCCCATGGACCGTATCCCGATTCTGCAAATCGGCGACTTCCTGCTGGTGACCATCCAGGTCGACATGCATGACCAACTGGCCTTGACCCTGCAGGACGACCTGTCCGAGCGCATCAGCAAGACCTCGGCCAAGGGCGTGCTGATCGACATCTCGGCGCTGGACATGGTCGACTCGTTCATCGGCCGCATGATCGGCACCATCTCGGGGCTGTCGAAAATCATGGACGCCCAGACCATGCTGGTGGGCATGCAGCCCGCCGTGGCCATCACGCTGGTGGAGCTGGGCCTGACCCTGCCGGGTGTCAATACCGCGCTCAACGCCGAGCGCGGCATGCAACGGCTCAAAGCCCAGGTTGAACAGTCATGAACGCCGACGACAGCGGCACCCAAGCCATCCAGCTGGAACAGGACGTGGTACTGGCACGCCAGCTGGCACGCCGCCTGGCCCAGGGCTGCGGCATGAGCCTGATCAACCTGACCAAGCTGGTCACGGCCGCCAGCGAACTGGCGCGTAATGCCGTGGTGTATGGCGGCGGTGGCCACATGGACTGGCAGATCGTCGAAAAGGACCACCGCAAGGGCCTTCGCCTGACCTTCCGCGACGAAGGCCCTGGCATCCCCGACATCAAGCTGGCGATGACCGATGGCTGGACCAGCGGCAGTGGCCTGGGGCTGGGCCTGACCGGGGCCAAGCGTCTGGTGGACGAGTTCGAACTGGACACCGCGCCGGGCGTGGGCACCCGTGTGACGATCCTGCGATGGGCGTGAACCTGCCCAGTGCCATCACTGAAGTGGTGAGCATTGAAGACTCGACCCAGATCGGCGACGCGCGCCGCCGCGCACGCAGGCTCGCCGAGCGCCTGCACTTCGACGCCAGCGATGCTGGCCGCGTAGCACTGGTGGCCACGGAACTGGCCAGCAACCTGCTCAAGCACGCCGGGCGGGGGGAGCTGCACCTGCGCGCCCTGCCCCGCGAAAGCGCGCCCGGCGTGGAGCTGCTGGCGGTAGACCGCGGCCAGGGCTTCGACCTGCACCAGTGCCTGGCCGACGGCTTTTCCACCGGCGGCACCCAGGGCATCGGCCTGGGCGCGGTGCTGCGCCAGGCCGACGTGTTCGACGTGTATGCCGACACGCGGGGCGCTGCCGTGCTGGCGCGCGTGTACCCGCGTGGCAGCAGCACCACCGACCTGCACTACGGCGTCAGCCAGCATGCGCTGTACCAGGACCCGGCCTGTGGCGACGCCTGGCACCTGGCCTATGACGGCGCGCGCATCAGCGCGCTGATGATCGATGGGCTGGGGCATGGCGAACTGGCGCAGCAGGCCGCACTCGCGGGTGAACAGGCCTTTGCACGAACACCGTTCGCCGATGCCGCGCCCCTGCTCGAAGACCTGCACGCGGCCATGTGCGGCACCCGCGGTGGCGCCGTGGCAATGGCCCAGTACGACAGCGGCGCGCTGCGTTTCACCGGCATTGGCAACATTGGCGCAACCCTGGTGGCAGATGGCATGTCGCGCGGCCTGGCCTCGCATCCTGGCATCGTCGGCGGTCAGTTCCGACGCCCTCGTGCGTTTGACTATGCTGATGTTCACGCCAGCCTGCTGGTGATGTACAGCGATGGCCTGCAATCGCGCTGGAACCTGCAGGACTACCCGGGCCTCGCCCAACGACACCCGGCGCTGATCGCCGCGGTACTGCACCGTGATTTTTGCCGGGGGCGCGACGATGTCAGCGTACTCGTGGTTGCCCTGGAGGCCGCCCATGGCTGAACCCGATAGCCTTGCCAGCAGTGACGCCCAGGCCCTGATCGCGCAACTGCGCGATGAAACCGACGCCTTGCGCGCAGAACTTGAAGAAACCAACCAGGGCGTACTGGCCCTGTATGCCGAGCTGGACATCCAGGCCGAGCAACTGCGCCAGGCCTCGGACCTGAAAAGCCGTTTCCTGTCGTACATGAGCCATGAGTTCCGCACCCCACTGGGCTCGATCCTGAGCATCACCAGCCTGCTCAGCGACGAGCTGGACGGGCCCTTGAGCCCCGAGCAGCATCGCCAGGTGGCCTTTGTCAGCAACTCGGCGCGCGAACTCAGCGACATGGTCGATGACCTGCTCGACCTGGCCAAGATCGAGGCCGGACGCATCACCATCTCGCCCGCCTGGTTCGACATGCTCGACCTGTTCGCTGCCTTGCGCGGCATGTTCCGGCCCATCGTCGACGCCACTGCCGTGGACCTTATCTTCGAAGAGCCTGAAGGCCTGCCGCGCCTGTACAGCGACGACAAGAAGCTGGCGCAGATACTGCGCAACTTCATTTCCAACGCGCTGAAGTTTACCCAGCGCGGCGAGGTGCGTGTGTCGGCGCACCTGGAGAGCGACGGCGAGATCCGCTTTGCCGTGCGCGATACCGGCATCGGCATCCCCGGCAAGTTGCACGACACCCTGTTCGAAGACTTCGCGCAGATCGACTCGCCGCTGCAAAAGCGCCTGCGCGGCACCGGCCTGGGGCTGTCGCTGTGCAAGCGCTTCGCGGCACTGCTGGGCGGCCGGGTGGGGGTGCAGAGCGAGCCGGGGGCGGGCTCGACCTTCTATGTGGTTATCCCACTGGCGCTGAGCCCGGAGGCTGTCGATGAAACCTGACATCCGCCTGCTGATCGTCGACGACAACGTCGCCACCCGCTATGCACTGCGCAGGCGGCTTGAGCGCCATGGCTACGTGATAGACGAAGCCGGCACCGGCAGCGACGGGCTGGCGCTGATCGCCAGCCAGGTGTACGACGCACTGATCCTGGATGTGCACCTGCCGGACATGAGCGGCTTCGATATCGTACGCGCCCTGCGCGCCACCCCGGCCACCGCATTGCTGCCGGTCATCCATGTGTCGGCTGCAGCCATCGGTACCGACGATATCATCACCGGCCTGGACGCCGGCGCCGACGCCTACCTGATCCACCCGGTCGACCCCGAAGTGCTGCTGGCCACCCTGCGCACGCTGCTGCGGGTACGCGATACCGAGCAAGCGCTGCGCGAGAGCGAAGCGCGCTTTCGCGAGATCTTCGTCAATACCGCCGCTCCCATCGCCCTGCTCGGCATCGGGCTCAAGGTGCATGAATGCAACCAGGCGTTCGCCCAGCTGATTCAGGACAACCTGAGCCCGGACACCTTGTGCGAATGCTTTGCCGACGAGCAGCAGGCGGTGATCGACGAGTTGCGCCGGCGCCTGGGCACCCGCGACCGCTGGAAGGGCCTGCTGCACATGCGTGTCAACGGCCAGTTGCGCGAAACCGAGTGGCAGGTGGCGCCCTATCGCAGCGGCCAACTGAGCCTGATCTTCGTCGAGGACGTGACCGAGCAGCGCCACCGCGAGCGCGCCCAACGTGCCGAACTGGACAGCGCCACCAGCCTGCTGGCCCAGGAGGTGGCCGAGCGCGCGCGTACCGAAGCGCAATTGCTGCAGGTCCAGAAGATGGACGCGCTGGGCAAGCTCACCGGCGGCATCGCCCACGACTTCAACAACATGCTCACCGGTATCATCACCAGCCTGGAACTGATCAAGAAACGTATCGAGCAGGGCCGCTACGACAAGGTGCACGGTTATGCCGACGCTGCCCTGGGCGCAGCAATGGGCGCCGCCACCCTGACTCATCGGCTGCTCGCCTTCGCCCGCCAGCAGCCCCTGGACACCCGCCCGGCCGACATCAACCAGCACATCCGCTCGCTCGAAGAGCTGCTACGGCGCACCATCGGTGAACACATCAGCCTGCACCTGAACCTCAGCGAGCACGCCAGCGTGGCCCTGGTGGACCCGATCCAGCTGGAAAACGCCGTGCTCAACCTGGTGATCAATGCCCGAGATGCCCTGCCCCAGGGGGGCAATATCTGGATCAGCACCTACGCCGCCCATACCCAGGACGACCTCAAGCTGGCCGACGGCGCCTATGTCGCGGTGTCGGTGCGTGACGATGGCAGTGGCATCGCGCCAGAGGTCATCGGCAAGGTGTTCGACCCGTTTTTCACCACCAAGCCCATCGGCCAGGGCACCGGGCTGGGCCTGTCGACGATCTACGGGTTTGCCCGTCAGTCGGCCGGCGACGTGCAGATCCGCAGCGCGGGCGGGCGAGGCACCGAAGTGACGCTGCTGCTGCCGGCCAGCCAGAGCCTGCTGCTGAGCATCAGCGAGCCCCCGCCGCCTGCCGCCACCACGGCAGGCGAACACGTGCTGGTGGTCGAGGACATGGCGGTGGTGCGCAGTTTTGTCTGCGAGGTGCTGCTGGATGCCGGCTACCGCTGCACCCCGGTGGCCGACGTGGAGAACGCCCTGCTACACCTGCGCGAGGACCCGAGCATCGCCCTGTTGCTGACCGATGTCGGCCTGCCGCACCTCAATGGCCGGGAACTGGCCAACATCGCCCGCGGGCTGCGCGACACGCTGCCGGTGCTGTTCATGACCGGCTACGCCGAGAACGCCATCGACCGGCAGAACTTTCTCGGCGAGCGCATGGACATCCTCACCAAGCCGTTCCAGATCCACGACCTGCTGGACAAGGTGCGGCGCAGCCTGGACGCCGCGTAGCCAGCCTCAGCCCAGGGCGCGGGCCAGAAACGGCGCGGTGCGGCTGGCGGTGCTGGCGGCCACCTGCTGTGGCGTGCCGCCCGCCACCAGCCGGCCGCCCTGATCGCCCGCCCCCGGTCCGATATCGATGACCCAGTCGCTCTGCGCCACCACCCGCATGTCGTGCTCTACCACGATCACCGTGTGCCCGGCGTCCACCAGCCGATTGAGCTGCAGCATCAGCCGGTCGATGTCCTGCGGGTGCAGGCCGTTGGTGGGTTCGTCGAGCACGTAGAGGGTCGCACCACGTGCCATGCGCTGCAGCTCGGTGGCCAGCTTGATGCGCTGCGCCTCGCCGCCTGACAGCTCGGTGGCCGGCTGGCCCAGGCGCAGGTAGCCCAGGCCGATCTCGTGCAGCACCGACAGGGCGCGGTGCACGGCGGGCTGCTGCGCGAACACCTCCAGCGCCTGGCTGACCGTCAGTTGCAGCACCTGGGCGATGTTCAGCCCTTGCCAGGTCACTGCCAGGGTCTGCGGGTTGTAGCGCGCGCCATGGCAGGTAGGGCACGGCGCGTAGACACTGGGCATGAACAGCAGCTCGACGCTGACGAAGCCCTCGCCTTCGCACGTCTCGCAGCGGCCCTTGGCCACGTTGAACGAGAAGCGCCCGGCATCGAAGCCCTGTTCACGGGCCGCCTCGGTGGCGGCAAACAGCTTGCGCACGTGGTCGAACAGGCCGGTGTAGGTCGCCAGGTTCGAGCGTGGCGTGCGCCCGATGGGTTTCTGGTCGACCTGCACCAGCCGGCGGATATGCTCCAGCCCGGCGCTGACCTGGCCGCCGCTGGCCTGTACGTCGTCATCCTCCAGGCTCTGCTCCTGGGGCTCGGCCGGGGCAGCGGCGTGCCCCAGGTGCGCGCCCACCAGCTCCAGCAGGGCCTGGCTGACCAGGCTGGATTTGCCCGAGCCCGAGATGCCGGTGACCGCCGTGAAGCAGCCCAGCGGGAAATCGGCATCAAGGTCATGCAGGTTGTTGCGCGTCACTCCCCGCAGGCGTAGCCAGGCGCCGGGCAAGCGCGGCGTGCGGGCGGTGACGGCCTGCTGGCCAAACAGGTAGCGGCGGGTCTGCGAGGCCTCGACCTTGGCCAGCCCTGCGGTCGGCCCGCTGTAGAGCACCTGGCCGCCCTGCTCGCCGGCCGCCGGGCCGACGTCCACCAGCCAGTCGGCACGGCGCATGGTGTCCAGGTCATGCTCGACCACGAACACCGAATTGCCCGCTGCCTTGAGCCGCAGCAAGGCTTCGTACAGCGCTTCGCCATCGGCCGGGTGCAGGCCGGCGGACGGCTCGTCGAGCACATAGATCACCCCGAACAGCTGCGAGTTGAGCTGGGTGGCCAGGCGCAGGCGCTGCAGCTCGCCCGAGGACAATGTGGGGGTGCTGCGTTCCAGCGCCAGGTAGCCCAGGCCCAGGTCGACCAACGTGGCCACACGCTCCAGCAGGTCCTGGGCGATGCGCTGCGCGGCCAGGCGCTTTTCCAGCGAGAGGTTGGGCGTGTGGCGCACGTCCGGCCCGCCGGCGTGGGCGTTGTCACCCCTGGCTGCACGCTGCTTGCGTGCGTCACGGGTTTGCGCGTGGGTCAGTACTGCACCCTGCTCTTCGCCGTGTTCGACATACGTGGCACTGGCCACCGGCTTGAGCACCTCGGCCAGTTGCAGCAACGGCAACTGCGCCAGTTCGGCGATGTCCAGGCCGGCGAAGGTCACGCTCAGCGCCTCGCGCGTGAGGCGCTTGCCCGCGCACACGGGGCAGGCGCTGGCGTGCATGAACGGGCTGACGCGCTTGCGCATCAGCGCGCTCTGCGAGTGGGTGAAGGTGTGCAGCACGTAGCGCCGCGCACCGCTGAAGGTGCCCTGGTAGCTGGGTTCGAGCTTGCGCTTGAGCGCCTCGCGGGTTTGCGCCGGGGTCAGGCCGGCATACACCGGCACGGTGGGCGTTTCTTCAGTGAACAGGATCCAGTCGCGCTGCTGCTGCGGCAGGTCGCGCCAGGGCACATCGACGTCATAGCCCAGGGTCACCAGAATGTCGCGCTGGTTCTGGCCCTGCCACGCCAGCGGCCACGAGGCCACCGCACGCTGGCGAATGGTGAGCGACGGATCGGGCACCATCGAGGCCTCGTCCACTTCATACACCCGGCCCAGCCCATGGCACTCGGGGCAGGCGCCCTGCGGGGTATTGGGCGAGAAGTCCTCGGCATACAGCATCGGTTGCCCGGCCGGGTAGCTGCCGGCGCGCGAGTAGAGCATGCGGATCAGGCTCGACAGCGTGGTCACGCTGCCCACCGACGAACGCGCGCTGGGCGTGCCGCGCTGCTGTTGCAGGGCCACGGCAGGCGGCAGACCCTCGATGGCATCCACATCCGGCACGCCGACCTGGTCGATCAGACGCCGTGCATACGGCGCCACCGACTCGAAATAGCGTCGCTGGGCTTCGGCATAGATCGTCGAAAACGCCAGCGAGGACTTGCCCGAGCCCGAGACCCCGGTGAACACCACCAGCGCATCGCGGGGAATATCGACGTCGACATTTTTCAGGTTGTGTTCGCGCGCGCCACGGACCTTGACCATGCCGCTGTTGCCGGCATGCGCAGTGGCAGATCGGGGTGAGTTCATGGGTGGGCCTTGATTCGACGAGGGTCTGGAATTGGAGCGGGCGGCCGGCTGATCGTTCAACCCTCAGCCCCGGACCGCCAGCAGGCGTTGGCGCAGGCGCGGGCCGAACACATTGATCAGCAGGCCGACCATCACCAGCACGCCGCCCCAGCATTGCAGGGTGCTCAGGCGTTCGTCGAGCAGCAGCGCCGACGAGCTCAGGCCCACCACCGGCACCAGCAGCGAGAACGGCGCGACCTTGCCTGCCGGGTAACGCGACAGCAACCCGCTCCACAGGCTGTAGCCGAGCATGGTGGCGATGAAGGCGAGATAGGCCAGTGCCAGGATCGAATTCAGGCCGATGCCGCGCAGCGAGCTTTCGATCAGTGCCGGCCCCTCCAGCCACCACGACAGGGCGAAGAACGGCAACGGCGGTATCAGCGCGCCCCAGATCACCAGGGCCACCAGGTCGATGTTGCCGAAGCGGCGCGTGATGATATTGCCCATGGCCCAGCAGGCTGCAGCGCACAGGGTCAGCATCAGCGCGAAGAACGGCACGTGGCTGCCGTTTTCACTGCCGATCAGCGCCAGCCCCCCGGCGGCCACCAGCAGCCCCAGCAGGCTCGCGGCGCGCAGCCGCTCACCGAGAAACAGCGCGGCGAAAAACAGCGTGAAGAAGGCTTGTGACTGCAGCACCAGCGAGGCCAGGCCAGGCGGCATGCCATTGCCCATGGCCTCGAACAGAAAGGCGAACTGGCCCAGTGAAATGGTCGCGCCGTAGGCCAGCAGCCAGCGCCATGGCAACTGCGGGCGCTTGATGAAAAGGATCGCCGGGCACGCCACCAGCACGAAGCGCAAGGCCCCCAGCAACATGGGCGGCAGGCCGTCGAGGCCGACCTTGATCACCACGAAGTTCAGGCCCCAGGCGATGATCACCACCAGTGCGAGCAGCAGGTCCTTCAACGGCATGGTTCCCTCACGAAGCTGTAATATTTCGAAACAGCATATCCTTATTCCGGGATCGATTTGTACCTGTCAACGGCAGGCGATGAGCCGTGAGTGTCATGGACCGACTTCACAGACATTTCCCACGTTTTTTTAGGACTGCGGGGAACAGACCCTGCAAGTGCTTCCCTCTATGTTTACGCCTTGCGCGCAACGGATAGGGAATCCCATGTCACGCCAGTCAGACCTGCGCTTTACCTTCGAGCCCGAGAGCAGCCCGGCCCGGTTCGATGTGATCGAATTCAAGCTGGAGGAAGGCCTGTCGACACCGTTCAAGCTGACGCTGGAGCTCTCCAGCCATGATGCCAACGTCGATTTCGCCGGCCTGCTCGACAACCCGGCCGTGTTCACGCTGTGGCGTCACGAGCACGCCGTGCGCTTCGTGCATGGGCTGGTCAGCAGCGTCACCGTGGGCCAGAGCGGCTTTCGCCGTACCTGCTACCGCGTTGTAGTCGAGCCCCAACTGGCTCGTCTGGACCTGTGCTCGAACTGGCGCATCTTTCAGCAACTCACGGTGCCGCAGATCATCGACAAGGTGCTCGGCCTGCATCACCTGTTCGACCGTGAGCAGATCATCACCGCAGCGCATCAACCCCGCGAATACTGCGTGCAGGCCGGCGAAACCGACTTGCACTTCATTGCCCGCCTGGCCGCCGAAGAAGGCTTGCTCTACACCTTCAAGCACAGCGCCAAGGGCCATCGCCTGATCCACACCGATCGCGTACTGGGCCTGGGCCAGATCGGGCCTGACCACGACTGCGCGGTGATCTACGCAGGCAGCGCCGGCGGCGATCAGGCCCTGCCCGCCATCACACGCTTTGACTACACCGAACAGGTGCGCACCGCGCGCCAGGTGCAGCGCGACTACACCTTCACCCACCCGCGCTACAACCAGCAGCACGAGGCCGTGGGGCGTGACCTGCAACGCCAGTCCGGCACCTACGAACGCTACGACTTTCCCGGCCGCTACAAGCGCGACGCCGCCGGCAAACCGTTCACCCAGAACCGCCTGCTCGCCCTGCGCAACGATGCGCGCATCGCGGTAGCCATTGGCGACAACGCACGCCTGCAGCCTGGCCTGGGCTTCGATCTGCACGAGCACCCGCGCGAGGCCTTCAATACCCACTGGCGCACAATCAGCATCGCGCACCACGGCATCCAGCACAGCAGCCAGGAAGAGGAAGCCGGCGAGAATACCCTCGGTACCCGCTATACCCAAACCGCGCACCTGATCGATGGCCGCGCCGACTGGAAGGCCGCCCTGCTGCACAAGCCGCGTATCGACGGCCCGCAGACCGCCACCGTGGTCGGGCCACCTGGCGAAGAGATCTACTGCGATGAATGGGGCCGGGTGAAGCTCAGCTTCCCGTGGGACCGCGAGAGCCAGAACAACGACACCAGCTCCTGCTGGGTGCGCGTGTCACAAGGCTGGGCCGGCACCACGTGGGGCGCCATGGCGATCCCGCGTATCGGGCAGGAGGTGATTGTCTCCTACCTGGACGGCGACGCGGACCAGCCGCTAATCATCGGCCGCACCTTCAGGGCCGCCAACCTGCCGCCCTACAAGCTGCCCCAGCACAAGACCCGCATGACGATCAAAAGCCAGAGCCATAAAGGCCAGGGCTTCAATGAGCTGCGCTTCGAGGATGAGCTGGGGCAGGAGGAGGTGTTCATCCATGCGCAGAAAGACCAGAACAGTGTGGTCAAACATGATCAGACTACGCGCGTTGGAAACGACCGCAGCGACCATATAGAGCACGATGAGAAAATCCACGTCGGGCGAGATCGCTCTGAGGTGGTGGGTAACGATGAACACATTCGAATCGGCCAAGATGCATCATTGGCCGTTGGCCGCAATCAAACACTTACAGTCGAGAAAGATCGAAGCGAAAGCGTTGGCAACAATCGTCACGATCGAACCACTGCGAACCACACGCTCGAAACGGGCGGCAATGTCGAACATATCGTGCAAGGGCAGTATCGACTTGAGGTGGGCAAGGCAATAGAACACTGCGCAGAGCGGATCTTGCTGCAAGCAAGCCACAGTCTGGTGCTGGAGGGCCCAGGCGGCAGCCTTTGCATCGATGCCAGCGGCATAACGCTCAATGGCGTTGCAATTCACCTCAAGGGGCCGGTAGACATGACCAGCGCCGGTATGGGCACAACACTGATTACCACGGGCAGCCCGAACATTGCGCAGGCGATGGATCAGATCTGCGGCAGACGTGCAGATGGCACATGTTTTCGCGAGCCCTGCAACTGTACTGCAAGGGGGGCCAGTTAAATGCTGCGCAAAGGACTGCTTGAATATATACAAAAGCCTGTATTTCCGTGTTCCACCCGACAGGACCAGTACTGGTTACTGATCAATGGAGGCTTCAGTCAATCCTTGGAGGACGAAGTTGTAGCACTCAATGGCCGTCGCAACCATTGCTGGCTATGGCGTGGAAAAGCACTCGAATACGGTGCTACCGATTTTCGCCAGGGGCCCCTGCTGGTACCGCTGAACAAGGCGTTGTTTGACGCTTACCTTGGTGCATGGGCACCCGCCTTTGCGGGCCTGATCCTTACTGCGTCGGCCAACAAGAACACCCTGCTTGATCACCTGACCCGCCCTTCGCCTATCACGACTGCACAGGGCAATCCTGTGCGCTTTCATCTGGGCATGCTACGCCAGCTGGAGGAGCTGGCCCTGACGTTGAATGACTCACGCATTGCACAGGTTCTGGGGCCGATCGAATCATTGATCTGGCGTAGCCAAGCAAGCCCCGATCAGTGGCTAACGCTGCATAACCCCTTCCCCGGTCTCGACGCACAAGGCGCCAAGTTACAACTTTACGCCTGTGAGGAAGCTGCGCTGAACCACGCAAATTCAACCTGGTTCATGCAGTACGCCACCCAACGCCTTGAACAGGAGCAGCCCGAACTGGTGCGGCAGTTCGACGCTGCCGAGCTCATTCGACGGCTGAGCATCTTCAAGCAGGAAGCAGACGTCATGAGCATTGCCCGCGAACGTGATCTCTATCGGTACTTCCTGCTTCGTCTGCGTTATCCGGAGCATCGCTTCGTCGAAGAGCCACAGGTTCTGGCCTTGCTGTCAAAAAAGGCGCTCGACGCACGAATGCGCCTGAGCGAGAGCGAATATCACCTTGACCATCAGCCCTGCGCTTTCTGAGAACACGCCATGTGCAATAGCCATAAAAAGGCCCTTCAACCGCCCCATCCGAGCGAGCCTGTGGTCGGTCAGTTCATTGGCAACCTGCCATGCCAGCGGTGTGTTCCAGTGTATCCATTGCGCTATGCCGTGAATGACCATCCGTTTGATCAGACGGTGCTACCGCAACTGGATGTCTCCGATTATCCGGCGCTCAAGGGGGCCATGCACTATGGCCTGCGATCACTACGGCCAGGTTGCTACGTCTACGTGTTCTACTTTCGCGACGCGCGCATGTGGACTCAACACTATCAGGTAACCGAAGACGCCCGCTTCGCAGCCTTGTGGTGGAGCGAACTGGACAATGACAACGACACGCCAGGGCAGCATGCCCGTATGGATACCGCCGGTGCCACAGCGTACCTGCCGGCCCCGGAAGATGACGTGGCCGATACCGTCTGGTTACTAGCCAGCGATACGTTGCTCAGCCATTGCACGCTGTGGAAAATCGAACTGGACAGCCAGGCGTTACGCAGCCAATTGGCCACCGCAGTAAAACCCTCTGGCGGGCATGGACAAGCCCATGTACTGCCCAGCAGCATGCTCAACGATCAGGTGTTCGAACTATCGACCCATCCCTCCCTGTCTCGCATCCGCGAGCAAGCGAAACAATGGTCCATGTTTGCTCCCTCACATCCGCTACATTGGAGCGAGCACCAGCATTTGCCAATACAAGGCGTGAAGGTAGATGCCGCGATGCGGGCTGCGCTGATGGCCCGTACTGATATCCAACCTTTGGCCGTTGTACTGCACGACCCTGTCGGCGTTACCAGTGAGCTCAACAACGTGGCGACGCGAGCCGTACAAGAGCGCACCCGTTTCACTGCCGAAAATGCCCACAGGCTGACCAGCGCTCAGTTGATCAGCGGCTACTTCGAACACAATCACTCGGTTGAGAACACCGATACCCTCACCCGACAACAAGCCTTGGTGAACTGGGCACAACTGCAACAGTTTCGCAGTACCTACGCCGCGCGCCTGGCCGCCTTCGACGCACCGATAGAACGTGCTGTTGAGGATATCAACGCATGGCTCAACCACTCCAGTTATCTTGCCTTGGCGATCAACACCTACGACCTGGGGGTGCCTGCCAACGGCAAGGATTTCGAAGAAGCTGTTTTCCACTGCATCGGCGCATTGGTGCACACCGAATCAGGGCGCCAACTGCTTGAACAAATGGTCGATATGCCACCCGACCGTAGCCTTTACTGGCAAGCCTTGGCCCAGGGCAATGCGAACATCACTGATCGATTGATGAAGACTTCTTCTTTGATCAAAAGCACGTTCGATGTAGTGGACAAATACCTCGAAGAGCATGCGGCGACTTCAGCTACCAATGCCTTGATCGGTTTACTTCAATCGCTCCCTGCCGCCAACAAGGCTGATGTGCTGGTACGCCGGCTGAGGCATGTGCTGGAGCTGCGCTTCAATGCCACCTTGGTCGCACATGAACTGGACGCAGCACAATACCTTCGTTATGCACGCGAATTCGAAGGGCAGCAAGTGCTGGGACCGAAACTGATCAAGCGTTGGGGATTGGATATCGACACCACGGTGCACCCGACTACCGGGGATGTGCGCATGAAATTTTATGAGTGGATCAAAGTGGACGAGACCGACTATCGGGTGCTCGATACGGCAGGCCGTCAAAAAACAGCATTACCATCCAAACGCATAGTGCCGCTGGAGGAAAATCCGTTTATCCGGCGAGTTGAACAATTGCGGGGGCCGGCGGGACATTTCTTCACTGGTCTTGGAGGGGTGTTGGCGATAATGGGAGTATGGCAGTCATCTAGAGCAGCTGATAAATCGCTTGACGCCAATACATTACTCACATTTTTAGGGGCAGATGCCGCACTTATTGGAGCAAGTATAGAGGTCATCGCGACTGCAACAGAAATTATTTCAACGCGCAGAGGAAATGCAGCACTTGCAAGCACTGCAAAATTACATGGTTTCAAATACGGCGTCTCCATTTTCGGCGCAGCGGGAGCAGCACTATTGGCCCTGTCAGATGGCGTCAGGGCAACAACTGCAATCAGCGAGCATAATCCAGAAAAAGCTCATGCTCACTTCGGTGCCGCGCTGGCTGGAAGTGCCCTAGCGTTCTCAAGCTGGGCGGGCGGAACTGCAAGCACCCTCGCATTGACGGCAGGAAAAAGTGTCGTGACATTTTTGGGGCTGACGCCAGCTGGCTGGGCGGTCATCGCACTAATTACACTTGGAGCAGGAATTTACTTCTCGTTACGCGCCGATAAATTAAAGCACGGCCCCGTGGAAACTTGGTTAAAACACAGCATTTGGGGGAAGCATGATAACCATTATTCCAGCCAACAGGAAATGGAAGCATTTTACAACCTTCTTTACCGGCCACGTCTAACTGCCCAATGGGAACAGTCATGGAATCATAAAGTTGGAACGCTCGACATAAACTGCTTCTTACCCAACACCATGAAGGGCGAAAGATTTGCGTGGAAAATACGTGTCTTCCTTTACAATAAAGAACTTTCCGAAGTGAGAGCACCCCTAATTCACACCCACCAGAGCCAAGGCATTGACTATCACTATCAATACCTTATCCGAAGAGATGAGCGTGTAGGGCCCCTGCGAGAATGGAAAATAACAATGCACCAAGATGCAATCGTCAAACTGGAATATTTATACCATCCAAACTTTTCCAAGCAACCAAAGATCGCAATAACACAGCCTTCCTCTCCCGCGCCATTGATATTCAAATCAGCTGACTGGCTCGACGACCCTATTGAAGAGTCCTTTTTAGCGCCGGTGCAGGCACCAAAATGAAAAGCAAGACAAAACGTCTCCCTAAGGGATTTCGCTTTGGCGGCACACCTTTGCATCACTTCCTCTCAACGGGTGAAAAGGCACAGGCAGACGGTGTACGCCGAAAAAATAAAAACTGCTTAGAACTTGAAACATTTTCGAACTTGAACAAAGAGGGTGCAGCTCACTTTATCGGCTTATCAATCATTGCAACAGCCTTCATCATCATCCACATAATTGCAATTACAGGCTTAGACAAACTGACAGCAGAAGCGTTAATAGCAATCTCAGCGACAGCCCCAATACTGCCATTACTTGGCATCATTTTTTATTTCCTGAGCGGCAACCACCGCAGCCGTGGATCATTCATTCGCATTCACCGTGGCACTCGAAAGGTCTACTATATTTTCCCGGGGCAAAAAGAACTCCACATCCTCGATTGGGATCAGCTCGAAGCACTGGCCGGTTACATCCCCATCATCTCCGGTAGCATCAATACCAGCCGCCATCCCCTGTACCTGGTGGGCATCGACCATGCAATGAAGCCCCCCACCGAAATCTGCCTGTGTTGTGGCAACCTGGGTATCTACGATGGCGATCGTTCGGCAAAATCACTCTGGTCTTACCTGCAACACTTCATGGCGAACGGTCCCGATGGTTTGCCGCAGCCGCCCCCACTTCCTGCGCCAATGACACGAAAACAGGCTACATTGCGCCACTTCCAGGAATGGAAAAGCGCCTTGAACAACAGCCTGACGACCCGACGCGGAAAGTTTTGGGCACCCATCAGGTTGCCTATGAGGGTATTTTGGCTGTTTTGGCACATTTTCCCCCAGTGCTTGGCCGAATTCATCCAGTACAACGTGCCCTATACGCAATTTCCGCGGGAAATCGACGAGCTCTGCGGGTTTGTGCAGAAGCGCAAAACCATCATTCGCGTGAACGGAAAACGCGTTGACGGGTGATCTATTCGCCAACGCCCTTTGGTACCAACAACCACAGAACCAAGCCATAGGCGACTTCGCCATCAGCCCCAGGCAGGCCACACCATGTTCATGAAACCCTTCTCCGGCGCCAAACTCGCCCTGCTCTTCAACGACCACCTGCTGACCTACAAGCGTGACATCAAGGACACCATACCCTTCCCGGGCTGCTGGGATTTTGCCGGCGGCGGCCGCGAGGGGGACGAAACGCCGGTCGAATGCGCCCTGCGTGAACTGGAAGAGGAATTCGCCCTGCGGCTGTCGCCCAAGCGCATCGAATGGCGCCGCAGCTACCCCAGCGTCTCGCACCCTGGTTGGGAGGCCTGGTTTCTGGTGGGGCAACTCACCCAGGCGGAAATCGACGCCATCGCATTCGGTGATGAAGGCCAATACTGGCAAATGATGCCGATCGACGAGTACCTGGAGCACGCCGAAGGTGTCTGGTACCTGCAAGCCCGACTGCGTGACTACCTCGCACACGTCGCACAACGCTGACCACCACCTGGCCTGACCATGCTACTCAGGGGGGATTGTGCTGTGGTCGTGGCCCGGGCCTGATGCACCCGGGCCTGACTACCCTGCCAGCGGCTTACATATGGCTGTGATCGTGCATCTGATGCTCGCCGTGACCGTCGGTAGCCGTCAGCGGACGAACCGGGGCGTCGACCTTGATCGACTCCTTCTGGCCCTTGGCATCTTCGACGATCAGGGTCAGTGGCACGCTGTCGCCTTCTTTCACCTGCTTGACCAGGCCCATCAGCATCACGTGGTAACCGTTGCTGTCCAGCACCACCGGCTTGCCGGCCGGCAGCGCCAGCGACTTGACCTCGGCCATGCCCATCACGTCGTTGTGCAGGGTCATCTGGTGCACCTGCACGGTCTTGGCCGCCGGCGATTCAACCGCCACCAGCTTGCTGTCAGCGCTGGCAGTGATCGTCATGAACGCACCGGTCGCCTGCTGGCTCGGCACACTGGCACGTACCCACGCGCCTTCGACGGTGGTCTGGGCAACGGCCGGCAGCGCCGCACCGAACAGGGACAGCAACGCCATCGCGCCAAGCGCGTGTTTCACGGGGGAACGCATCAACAAACCTCCATCACAGTTAGCAAATCTTCGGTGCATTCCTTGGCGTTGAGCGAATGCGGCAAGCCAAGGCGCAGTACACCGCGCGAATCGAACACGTAGCTGGTCGAGGAATGCGAGATGGTATAGGTATCGCCCGCCGGTACCTTCTCGTAGAACACGCCGAATTCCTTGGCCACCGCCGCCGTCTCTTCCAGGGTGCCGGACAACGCCACGAACGACGGGTCGAACGCCTTGACGTAGGCATCCAGCACTTCGGGGGTATCACGCTCGGGGTCCAGGCTGATGAACACCACCTGCAGGAAGTCGGCGTCGCGGCCCATCAGTTTCTTGATCTGCACCGCGCGCGCCAGGGTGGTCGGGCACACGGCCGGGCACTGGGTAAAACCGAAGAACACCATCGGCATCGAGCCCTGGAAACTCGACAGGGTCATCACGTTGCCTTGCGGGTCCTTGAGCTTGAAGGTACGGCCCAGGATCTTGTTGCTCAGGTCCTTGCCGTACTTGAAGTCCAGCGCACTGGAGCTGTCGCAACCTGTCAGGGCACCAAGGCCGAGCAGGCTGAGCCCGGCGATAACGGTGCGCCGGGTCAGTAAATGATTCATGTAACCATCCTTTTGGGAAGGTGCCGGCCCCGGTAGTGAGGCCCTTGCGCATGGTTTTGCGAGGCGGCATTTTGTCACGCAAGCGATACCGGTTCCAGCGCACAGCGCCCGAAGGGTGCGGCCTGATGTCGCAGCAAAGGCGGCAACATTGTAAGGAAGATTTACCAAGACAATGGAAATGTTATACAGTAACCACCCAATTAAACACCCCTTGCCTGCGACCCTTCAATGACTAGCGCCAACGCCCTCCCCACCGCCACTACCCTGCGCCAACGCCTGCTGTCCATCGACGCCCTGCGGGGCCTGGTGATCCTGTTCATGCTGCTGGACCATGTGCGCGAGACCTTCCTGCTGCACCGCCAGGTCAGCGACCCGATGAACATCGACACGACCGAACCGGCCCTGTTCATCAGCCGCACCCTGGCCCACCTGTGTGCCCCGGTGTTCGTGCTGCTGACCGGGCTGTCGGCCTACCTGTACGGCGCCAAGCATCAGGGCAAGGGCGATGTCGCACGCTTCCTGTTCAAGCGCGGGTTGTTCCTGGTGGTGCTGGAATTCACCCTGGTGAACTTTGCCTGGACCTTCCAGCTGCCACCGAGCGTGATCTACATGCAGGTGATCTGGGCCATCGGCGTGAGCATGATCGCGCTGGCCGCACTGGTATGGCTGCCACGCCCGCTGCTGCTGGTACTGGGCGTGGCGATCATCGCCGGGCACAACCTGCTCGACAGCCTGCACTTCCCGGTCGGCTCGGCCATGCACGTGCCGTGGGCGATCCTGCACGACCGCGGCTGGATCGAGTTCTCCGACAGCCTGCGCCTGCGCACCTCCTACCCGGTGCTGCCGTGGGTCGGCGTGATCGCGCTGGGTTACTGCCTGGGCCCGTGGTTCGCCGCCTCATTGCCGGCAGCCACCCGCCAGCGCCGTCTGTTGCTGGCAGGCGGGGCAGCCTTGCTGGGTTTCGTGGCGTTGCGCCTGGTGAATGGCTACGGCGAAGCGCCGTGGGTTTCGCATGAGGCCGGCGTACAAACCCTGATGAGTTTCTTCAACATCACCAAGTACCCGCCTTCCCTGCTGTTTCTGGCCCTGACGCTGGGCCTGGGGCTGTTGCTGCTGCTGGGCTTCGAACGCGCCCAGCAACGCAAATGGATCAGCACCCTGGCGGTGTTCGGTGCTGCACCGATGTTCTTCTACCTGCTGCACCTGTACGTGCTCAAGCTGCTGTACCTGGCCAGCGTGGCGCTGTTGGGCCTGAACCAGGGCAGCTACTTCGGCTTCGACGGTATTGCTGCGGTGTGGCTGACGTCGGTGCTGCTGGCCGTGGCGCTGTACCTGCCCGTGCGCTGGTTTGCTGCGCTGAAGGCGCGTCGGCGCGACATCGCCTGGCTGAAATATCTCTGAGCTTTTGTTTCCCCCTGGGCTGCGTGATCGACTACCATGCCGCCCGCCGGTTTCCACACGGAATTAATAGGGAATCCGAGGCGCCATACCACGGCGCCAAACGGAACTGCCCCCGCAACTGTAGGTGCCGAGCCTGCTCCTGTAATGCCACTGGATCGAATCCGGGAAGGCTGGAGCCAGGCGACGACGCACCAGTCAGGAGACCTGCCGGCACAGCAACAATCACTAACCGGCGGGGTGTCCGGGGAGGACATCCTTGCCGTGCGCGCCGCTTGCGCGCAACGGCCTCGTACTGCCTGCGTGGCAGTGCCCGGTGATGTGTTTCCAGGCTGTACACCCTTGCCCGTGTACGGTTCGAATGGAGATCGCATCATGCAGTTGCCCCGCCTTGCCACCCTGCTTGCCGGCCTGGGTCTGTCGACCCTGGCCCACGCCGCCCCGACCCACTACCCGCTGACCGTGCAGAACTGCGGCATGCCGCTGACCTTCCAGCACGCGCCCGACAGCGCCGTGACCATTGGCCAGGCCGGCACCGAGATGTTCTATGCGCTGGGCCTGGGCGACAAGCTGGCCGGCACCTCGCTGTGGTTCAACGATGTACTGACGCCGTACAAGGCGCAGAACGACAAGGTCGAACGCCTTGCCGACAACGACCCCAGCTTCGAGGCGGTGATCGGCAAACGTCCGCAACTGGTAGCCGTACAGCTGGAATGGATGGTCGGCCCGCAAGGCGTGGTCGGCACCCGCGAGCAGTTCCATGAATTGAAGATCCCCACCTACCTGATGCCTTCCGACTGCGAAGGCAAGGACAACCTGGTGGGCGCCGACGGCACGCGTCTGCAGCCGTTCAGCATCGACAGCATCTACAAGAGCATCAGCCAGCTGGCCGAGATCTTCGACGTGCAGGCGCGTGGCACGCAGGTGAACGACGAACTCAAGGCCCGCCTGGCCAAGGCCACCGCCGCGGTGCAGGGCAAGGACCTGAAAAACACCAGCGCGCTGTTCTGGTTCTCCAGCGCCGACCTCGACATCGACCCCTACGTGGCCGGGCGCAAAGGCATCCCCGACTACATGCTCAACACCCTGGGCGTGCGCAACGTGGTCGAGTCCGATGAAGAGTGGCCGACCGTGGGCTGGGAAACCATCGCCAAGGCCAACCCGACCTTCCTGGTGATCGCGCGCATGGACCGCCGCCGTTTCCCGGCTGACGACTACGAGAAAAAACTCGAGTTCCTGCGCAGCGACCCGGTCACCCGGAACATGGACGCGGTCAAGCACAACCGCATCGTGATCCTCGACGCACATGCCATGCAGGCCAGTACCCGGCTGTTCACCGGCATGGAAACCCTGGCCTCGGCCATCAACGGTTTCGACCTGCCCAAATGAACGGCAGCCTCGTGCGCACCGTGCTGGCCTGCCTGGCGTTGCTGCTGGCACTGCTGGCCGGCGTGACCATCGGTGAAACGCCCATCGCACCGTCGGTGGCGTTCCAGGTGCTGGCCAACAAGCTGTGGGCGGCCGGCCACGTGCTGGACCCGATCGATGAAGGCATCGTGTGGAACTACCGCCTGACCCGCGCGTTGGTGGCCGCCGCTTGCGGTGCAGGGCTGGCGACCTGCGGGGTGATCCTGCAGTCGCTGCTGCGCAACCCGCTGGCCGACCCGTACCTGCTCGGCATCTCGGCCGGTGCCTCCACCGGGGCGGTGCTGGTGGCGCTGCTGGGGCTGGGCGCCGGTGCCATCTCGCTGTCGCTCGGCGCGTTTGCCGGGGCCATCGCGGCGTTCCTGCTGGTGGCCTTGCTGGCGCGTGCCAGCGGGCCATCGAGCGCCACCGGGCAGATCATCCTGGCGGGCATTGCCGGCTCGCAGCTGTTCAATGCGCTGACCGCGTTTCTGATCACCAAATCAGCCAGCGCCGAGCAGGCGCGCGGCATCATGTTCTGGCTGCTGGGCAACCTCAGCGGGGTGCGCTGGCCGTCGGTGTGGCTGGCAGTGCCGGTGGCCCTGGCGGGGCTGGCGGTGTGCGTGTGGCACCGACGGGCGCTGGATGCCTTCACCTTTGGCGCCGACTCTGCCGCCTCGCTGGGCATCCCGGTGCGCCGCGTGCAGTTGCTGCTGATCGGTTGCGCGGCGCTGGTGACGGCGGTGATGGTGTCGACCGTCGGTTCGATCGGCTTTGTCGGGCTGGTGATACCCCATGCCGTACGCCTGCTGTTCGGCACCTGTCACGCGCGCCTGCTGCCGGCCAGCGCGCTGGGCGGCGCACTGTTTCTGATTGCCGCCGACATCCTCTCGCGCACCCTGATCAAGGGCCAGGTCATCCCCGTCGGGGTAGTCACCGCACTGGTCGGTGCACCGGTGTTTGCGCTGATTCTGATCGGCCGAAGGAACGCACGATGAACGCTGCCACCCACCCGGTCGATAACGCCGTACTCCGTTGCACCGGCCTTGGCTTCACGGTACGTGACGCTCACTTGCTGCGCGACGTGAACCTGCAGGTGCAACGCGGTGAAACCCTGGGCATCGTCGGCCCGAACGGTTCGGGCAAGTCCACCCTGCTCAAGTTGCTGGCCGGCCTGCGCGCGCCCAGCCAGGGTAACGTACACCTGGGCGACACCCCGCTCAAGCGACTGCCGCGACGCGACATTGCCCGCCAGTTGGCGGTGGTCGAACAGCAGGCCGACACCAGCGACGCGATCAACGTGTTCGATGCCGTCGCGCTGGGCCGTACCCCCTGGCTGTCGGCCCTCAGCCCCTGGTCGAATACCGACACCGCCATCGTGCAGCAGGCCCTGGCCGATGTGGACGCCACCCACCTGAGCACACGCAACTGGCGCAGCCTGTCGGGCGGCGAACGCCAGCGCGTGCACATCGCCCGTGCGCTGGCGCAACGCCCGCAACTGCTGCTGCTCGACGAGCCGACCAACCACCTCGACATCCAGCACCAGTTGACCCTGCTGGGCCTGGTGCAAGCCCTGCCCGTCACCACCCTGATCGCCCTGCACGACCTCAACCAGGCGCTTACCTGCGACCGCCTGGCGGTGCTCGAGCGCGGCCGCCTGGTAGCCCTTGGCGCGCCCCTGCAGGTGCTGACCCCAGCGCGCCTGCGCGACACCTTCGGGGTGCAGGCGCACTACCTCACCGACCCGTTCGATGGCGCGCAGGTGCTGCGCTTTCGCTCTTGCTGACCTGAAATGGATATCTGACCATGCGTGTTGCTGCGTTACCCCTGATGCTTGCCGGCATCCTGTCCTGCGTGCCGGCGTTGGCCGAAGTGCATGAAGTGAAAATGCTCAACCGCGGTGCGGCCGGCAGCATGGTGTATGAACCGGACTACCTGCGCATCGCCCCCGGCGACACGGTGAAGTTCATTGCCACCCAGAACGGCCACAACGCCGCCAGCGTGCCGGGCCTGCTGCCAGCCGGCGCCGAGGTGTTCAAGGGCAAGATCAACCAGCAAATCGAACAGACCTTCAGCGTGCCCGGCCTGTACGGCATCCAGTGCATTCCGCACCTGGCCATGGGCATGGTGATGCTGATCCAGGTCGGTGAGCCGGCCGCCCAGCCCCCCGACCTGCCGGCCACGCTGCCCAAGCGTGCCGCCGACCGTTTCAGCGCCCTTCTGCAACAGGGGGCCGCCCGATGATCACGCTGTACACCCGTTCGGCCGTGCTTGCCGCCCTGGCAGGCGCGAGCCCGCTGGCCCTGGCCGAATCGGCCCAGGCCCAGGCCAATGGCTTTATCGAGGACAGCACCTGGAGCGTGCTCAACCGCAGCGTCTATGACGGGCGCGAGTACCAGAACGGCGGGCGCAACGGCGCCGCACGCAACGCCTACAAGCCACGCAGCGAACGCAGCGACAAGGCCGAGGAATGGGCCTACGGCCTGATGGGCACGCTGCAGTCAGGCTTTACCCAGGGCCTGATCGGCGTGGGCGTGGATGCGCACGCCTACCTGGGCGTGCAACTGGACAGCGGCGGCGGCCGTGCCGGCAAGGCGCGCCTGCTGGGGGTGGACAATGAGGGCCGGCCGAAGAACGAATACAGCCGTGGTGGCGCGGCGGTCAAACTGCGCCTGTCGTCCACGGTCGTGTCCTATGGCGAACAGCGGGTCAAGACACCCGTATTCAACTCGTCCGACAGCCGCCTGCTGCCGGAAACCGCCACGGGGGTGTTCGTCACCAGCAACGAGTTCGACGCGATCAAACTGGTCGGCGGGCATTTCACCGAAAGCACCGACCGCAACGCCAGCAGCCACGACCAGGGCTTGGTGGTGAACTATTCCAACGCGGCCAAAGGCGATACGTTCGACCTGGCCGGGGTGGTGTACACCCCGAGCAAGGCGCTCAGCACCAGCCTGTACACCTCGCGCTATGAAGACACCTGGAACCAGCACTACCTGGGCGGCACCTTCAGCCATGCGCTCGATGACAACCGCTCGCTGAGCTTCAACCTCAACCTGTACCGCACCACCGACACCGGCAAGGCGCTGTCCGGGCAGATCGACAACACCACCTGGAGCCTGCTCTCGACCTACGCCCAGGGCCCGCACAGCGTCAGCCTCGCCTACCAGAAGGTCGATGGCGACACGCCGTTCGACTATGTCACCCGTGGCGCGGTGTTCATCAGCAATGCCGTGCAACTGTCCGACTTCAACGCCCCCAACGAGCAGTCGTGGCAGGCCCGCTACGACCTGGCGATGACGCCCTGGGGCATGCCCGGGCTGGTCTTGAGCGCAGCATACCTGCGCGGCAGCCAGATCGACGGCAGCCACATGGACCCGCGCGGCGGTTACGCCTACCTGGGCTACGGCAAGGGCGGCAAGCACTGGGAGCGCGACCTGGAGGCACGTTACGTGGTGCAGAGCGGCGCCGCCAAGGGCACTACCCTGTCGCTGCGCCACAATGTGCACCGTGGCAACACCGCCCAGGCCGAGCTGGATGCCAACCAGATCCGCCTGGCAGTGGAGTACCCGCTGAACGGGCGTTTCTGAGCCTCAGGCCAGTGGCAGACGGCACTGCATATGGGTCGTCTGCCACACCGGGTCGGCTTCGACGTCGACGATCTGGAAGCCGTGTTTCTGCCAGAAACCGATGGCACCGGGCAGAAACGGATGGGTGTGCAGGTACAGCACCTGCACCTGATCCTGCAGGGCCAGCGCGCGCAATGCGCGGTACAGCTCGCCCGCCAACCCGCCGCGTCGATAGGCCGGCAACACGAACAACCGCACCACCTCCACCACCTTTTGCCCGTGGTAATCGAGCTGGCTGAAGCGGTGGTCGTACGGCAGGTAGCCGATGGCGGCGACGATCTGGCCAGCACTGCGTGCCAGCACGAAACGCCCTGCGCCTTGCAGGTAGACCTGCTCGAACTGCTGCAGGTCTGCCGGCATGCCCGCAGCCGCCAGCTTGGGGAACAGGTCGGCGCGGGCCTGCATCACGAAGGCGATGGCGGCGGGCATGTCGGCGCGTTGCACCTCATGCAGGGTGATCGGCTCAGGGTGCATAGCGAAGCGGCAGGCGGGTGGAGTACTTGATCTGTTCCATGGAAAAACTGGAGCTGATATCGGACAGCCCCGGGATACGGATCAGCTGCTTGTACACCGCATCGTAGGCCGCCACGTCCGGCACCACCACGCGCAGCAGGTAGTCGGTGTCGCCGGCCATGCGGTACACCTCCAGCACTTCGTCGATGGCGCCGACCGCCGCGTGGAAGCCCGCCAGCCAGTCGGCATTGTGCTGGGTGGTCTTGATCGAGACGAACACCACCACGCCGACGTTGAGCTTCTTGCCGTCGAGCAGCGCCACACGGCCACGGATGATGCCGGCTTCCTCGAGCTTCTGGATGCGCCGCCAGCAGGCGGTGGTGCCCAACCCGATCTGCTCGGCGATATCGCCCACCGCACGGGTGCAGTCGGTTTGCAGGAGGTCGAGTATTGCCCGGTCCAGCTTGTCCATGAAGACGCCTTGTGGTGGGTAGGAGCTGGGGCATTTTCCATCAGGTGAGGTGGGTGTGTCACGGGGGATGGAGATCGCAGTCGGGCACCCGCCTACAACGTCGCCACGCTGCTCACGATGCGCAACGACAGCCCTTCATACGCATCCAGGTTGATGGTCATCTCCCCCGACTCGCTCAGCTCGCCTTCCAGCCGCTCGTTGATCATGTCCACCACCGCACCGGGGCTCACGTCCGGCAGGTGCAGGGTTTCGCTCAGCGGCTCGGCACCGAAGTTCAGCGCCGTGATCTGGATGCCCTTGCCGGCCGGCAGCTCATGCACCATCAGCAGCAATGCCGGGTTGGCCACGTCGGGGATCAGGATCTGCCGGCTCGCCGCAATCGCGTACGCCTGACGCACCGCAAGCATGTGCTTCAGCGTACTGGCGAAACTGTCGGGCTGCTGCAACTGGCTGGCCAGGCTGCCATACAGCGAGCGCGCACGCGGCAGGCCTTCGGCCGAGTGCTGGGCATCGAGGTCAAGGTCGGCCAGGTCATACGCGCCCCGGTGAATCCAGCGCGTATCGCCCTCCACCATCAATGCCTGCACCTGCTCGGCCTCCAGCGGCAAGGCACCGACCAGATCCCAGCCCGACAGCGCGAACACCCCCGGCTGCATGGCGTTGTACATCGCCAGCAACAGGTGCACCTTCTGGATCAGCGCCAACTGCTCGGCATCGATGCTGCCCAGGTCACGAATGCCCAGCGCCGCGGTGATGATGCTGACCGTGGTGCACGACACGCCATTGGTCACGAACTTGAGGTTGTACGGCGCATGCTCGCCCGCCAGGCCCTCGTACATCTCGCTGCGGATATGTTCGCGCAGGATGGCGCCGGGAAAGGTCTGGCCCTTGTACAGGTAGCTGTCGTTGGCGTGCAGGGTCCAGAAGTGCACCAGCTCCAGGGTCAGTTCGTCGTGGTTCTGCAAGGCATGGATCAGCGACGCCGGGTCGATCTTGAACGCGTGCATCTGGTGCAGCATCAGGCGCAGGAACTCGGTGTCGCCGGTCAGCAGCGCATGCTGGTAGGCCGGGCGCGTGACGAAGTCATAGGACAGATCGGCGCCGCCTTGGGACATGTTGGCAATGTCGTCCAGGGTCAGGTTCAACTCCTGGAAGCTGAAGCCGCCGGCCTTGCGGATCATGCCGCCCAGCAGCTGGTTGCCGGTGACCGACAGCGGGTGACTCTCCGACCAGGCCGGCCCTTCGGCGCGCCGCTCCACGCCCAGAAACCCGTTGGCGTCCAGGCGCAGGCCGCGGGCACCGAGCACGTCGATGGCGTGCAGCGCATCGCCAATGATCAGTTGCTGCGCGGCAAAGCTTGGGTCCAGCCAGTTCAGCGACGGCTGGCCCTCCTTGAAGTAATGCAGGTACACCCAGCGGCGCAGCTTGCCGTCGACACCCGGCACCGGCGCCGTGGCGCTCCAGTCGGTTTCCTTGATGCCCGGCTCGAAGAAGATCACCCGCTGCAACTGGCCGACGATGTAGTGGCGCGCCTTGAGCTCGTCGCACAGGGCGGGCGTCAGGTTGACCGCATCGCGCCCGGCCGGTACCTCGGGCAGCAGGCCCCAGTCGGCTTCGCGGATCTCGATCATATGGTAGAGCCCGGGGTAATCACCGTAGCCCATCTCCGCCAGGCGAAAATCGGCGCCCTTGCCGGTGTGCGCCGGGATCGAGTCGTCGATGGTCACCGCGTTGTGCGCCGAGGCCACCTTGCTCAGGTGCACAAGCTCGGCCTCGCTGCCGTAGCGCGGGTCTATGTCGAGGCTGATGCGGTCGAAATTGCCGTCCACGCTGGGGGTGAATTCACGCTGGGTGATGCCGCCCGAGCGCTTCAAGGGCCCCGTGTGCACGCCCTGGATGCCCAGTTCCGACAGCGAATGCCACAGCTGTTCATGGGCCAGCGCCTGGAGTACCGAGCCGCCCTCCTGGACGATGATCGAGGCCGGGTACACCGTCAGCCATACCGAGGCGATGGCGCTGGCGTCGCGGGCGCGGGCCTCGGCGTACGGGTGCAGCCACATGCGCGCCTGCCCGGCGTACAGCCGGGCGCGGTCGCGGGCGGCTTGCAGCATGGACTGGCCTTGCAGCCATTCGATGTAGTCCTGGCCTCGCTGGGTCATGCGCGTGCTCCTTCGACGGGTGGCGTGGGGTGTTGCCCTCAAGGTGTGAGTGGGTCTGACTGTAATCGTTCGCATTTTTTGGTGCGACAAGCGTGTGCAGGCCGCAACAGACGCTCCTCTCTAACCCACCCCCTCAAACCCACCCCTCCAACCGCAACGTCGCCCGCACCAGCCGCTGCTCCTCCTCCTCGATCTCCTTGAGGTTCGCGCAGATGCTCTGGATATGCGCAATTGCCGCCTTGCGCGCCTGCTCCGGCAAGCGCCCGGTCACCGCGTTGTACAACCGCGCATGCTGGCGGTCGATCTGGCGTTTCTGCACATCGCGGTGGTACAGGTTGTTCACCGACGCGAACACCGAGTTCAACAGCAGGTCGGTCAGCGAGCGCAACGTCTGCACCAGCACCGGGTTGTGCGAGGCCTCGCAGATCGCCAGGTGAAACGCATGGTCCAGGTGCGCATGCTGCGAGGCCGTCAGCGGCTGCTCATGCGCTGCCAGCAACGCCTCGTAGCTACGCCGGATCAACACGAAATCCGCCTCGGTGCCGCGCAGCGCCGCCAGCCGCGCCGACTCGCCTTCCAGCAGGCTGCGCACCTCGAACAGGTCGTACAGGGTGCGCGGCTGCGAGCTGAACAGGTGCATCAGCGGCGAGGTCGCGCCCTGCCCCGACAACTGCGCTACATACGAGCCCTTGCCGTGCGCGGTCTCGATGATGCCCTTGGCGCGCAACAACTTGAGCCCTTCGCGCAGCGCCGTGCGCGACACCCCGAGCTTTTCGGTCAGGCGCCGCTCCGAAGGCAGCGCCTGGCCCACCTTGAGCACGCCATCGACGATCAGGCGCTCGATCCGTGCGCACACCACATCCGCTACCTGGGCCTCGGCCATGCATCCTCCCACTGGTATGACCAGATCAGCGGCGGTGTCGCCACCTCGTCATGCCAAGCACTAATCTCTTGTATTTATTGATTATTTTCAAAATATGGAAAAACCACTGGAAAACAAACTGGTTCGACCAGTTGATCCAGCGATAGACACTAAGCCTCAGCAGGCCAATCATGCAAGTGAGCCGTGCCTCGCGAGACGTGCTCCCATAACAACAAGACAAGGGTCATTAGCCGCCCATGAACATTCTCTACGACGAACGCGTCGATGGTGCGCTGCACAGTGTCGACCGGGCCGAGTTCCTGCACACCCTGCAGACCCGCCTGCCCGACCTCGACATCCTGCACGCCGCCGAAGACCTCAGGCCCTACGAGTGCGACGGCCTTAGCGCCTACCGCACCACGCCGATGCTGGTGGTGCTGCCGCGCCATCTGGAGGAGGTGCAGAGCGTGCTGCGCCTGTGCCACGAGCGCAAAGTACCGGTCGTCGCGCGTGGTGCCGGCACCGGTTTGTCCGGCGGTGCGCTGCCGCTGGAAAAAGGCGTGCTGCTGGTAATGGCGCGCTTCAACAAGATTCTCGAAGTCGACCCGGCCGGGCGCTTTGCCCGCGTGCAGCCTGGCGTGCGCAACCTGGCGATCTCCCAGGCGGCTGCACCGCACGGGCTGTACTACGCGCCCGACCCTTCGTCGCAGATCGCCTGCTCGATCGGCGGCAACGTCGCCGAGAACGCCGGTGGCGTGCACTGCCTCAAGTACGGCCTGACCGTGCACAACGTGCTCAAGGTGGAGATGCTCAGCGTCGAGGGCGAACGTATGACCCTGGGCAGCGACGCCCTGGATGCCCCCGGCTTCGACCTGCTGGCGCTGTTCACCGGCTCCGAGGGCATGCTCGGCATCATCACCGAAGTCACCGTCAAGCTGTTGCCCAAGCCGCAGGTGGCCAAGGTACTGCTGGCGGCCTTCGACTCGGTGGAAAAGGCCGGTCGCGCCGTGGGCGACATCATCGCCGCCGGCATCATCCCCGGCGGCCTCGAGATGATGGACAACCTGGCCATCCGCGCCGCCGAAGACTTCATCCACGCCGGCTACCCGGTGGAGGCCGAAGCCATCCTGTTGTGCGAGCTGGACGGCGTCGAAGCCGACGTGCATGACGACTGCGAGCGCGTGCGCGTGCTGCTCGAACAGGCCGGCGCCACCGACGTGCGCCTGGCCCGCGACGAGGCCGAGCGCGTGCGCTTCTGGGCCGGGCGCAAGAACGCCTTCCCCGCCGTGGGCCGGTTGTCGCCCGACTACTACTGCATGGACGGCACCATCCCGCGGCGCGAACTGCCGCATGTGCTCGGCGCCATCGCCGCGCTGTCGGCCGAATACAACCTGCGCGTGGCCAACGTGTTCCATGCCGGTGACGGCAACATGCACCCGTTGATCCTGTTCGATGCCAACACGCCCGGCGAGCTGGAGCGCGCCGAGGCGTTCGGCGGCAGGATCCTGGAGCTGTGCGTGAAGGTCGGCGGCAGCATCACCGGCGAGCACGGCGTGGGCCGCGAGAAGATCAACCAGATGTGTGCCCAGTTCAGCAACGACGAGCTGACCCTGTTCCATGCGGTAAAGGCAGCGTTCGACCCGCTGGGCCTGCTCAACCCCGGCAAGAACATCCCTACCCTGCACCGCTGCGCCGAGTTCGGCGCCATGCACGTGCACCACGGCCAACTGCCGTTCCCGGACCTGGAGCGCTTCTGATGACCACCGCCTTGTTCGACCCGGCGCACGGCAGCGACCGCAGCGCCGACCTGCTGGCCCGCGTGCAGCAGGCCATCGCCGAGCGCACCCCGCTGTTCATTCGCGGCGGCGCCAGCAAGACCTTCTACGGGCGCGCCGTGGACGCCCAGCCACTGGACATCGGTGCTCACACGGGCATCGTCTCGTACGACCCGACCGAACTGGTGATCACCGCCCGCGCCGGCACGCCGCTGCGCGAGCTGCAGGCCGCGCTGGAGCGTGGCGGGCAGATGCTCGCCTGCGAAGTGCCGAGCTTTGGCGACAACGCCACGGTCGGCGGCATGCTCGCGGCAGGACTGTCCGGCCCGCGTCGCCCGTGGGCCGGCTCGGTACGCGACTTCGTGCTCGGCACACGCCTGATCAGCGGCCTGGGCACGCACCTGCGCTTTGGCGGCGAGGTGATGAAGAACGTCGCCGGCTACGACCTGTCGCGCCTGCTGGCCGGAAGCCTCGGCTGCCTGGGCGTGATCACCGAAGCCTCGTTCAAGGTGCTGCCCAGGTACCGCTGTCGGGTCAGCCTGCGTCAGGCGATGCCACTGCAGACGGCCCTGGACAAGCTCGGCGAATGGGGCCAGCAGCCGATCCCGCTGACCGCCGCCAGCCATGACGGCACCACCCTGTACCTGCGCCTGGAAGGCAATGAAGGCTCGGTGCGCGCCGCCGCCGAACGCCTGGGCGGCGATGCGCTGGACGACCGCTACTGGGACGACCTGCGCGAACAGCGCCTGGCCTTCTTCGACGACCCGCGCCCGTTGTGGCGCCTGTCGGTGCCGGCATTGACTGCGCCACTGGCGATCGCGGGCGAGCAACTGATCGACTGGGGCGGTGCGCAGCGCTGGCTCAAGTCCACGGCCGATGCCGACAGCATCCGCCAGCGCGCGGCAGCCGCCAACGGGCATGCCACCTGCTTCACCCCGGGCGTGGTGGACAGCCCGTTCCAGCCGCTGGCGGCGCCGATCCTGCGGTTTCACCAGACACTCAAACGCAACCTGGACCCTCAGGGCATCTTCAACCCCGGCCGCCAGTACGCCGACGTCTGATCCAGGAGCCCGCATGCAAACCAACCTGAGTGAATCGGCCAAACAACTGCCGCACGCCGACGAAGCCGAGCGCATCCTGCGCAGCTGCGTGCACTGCGGCTTCTGCAACGCCACCTGCCCCACCTACCAGGAACTGGGCGACGAATTGGACGGCCCGCGCGGGCGCATCTACCTGATCAAGCAGTTCCTCGAACAGGACACCGTCAGCGCCAAGACCCAGGAGCACCTGGACCGCTGCCTGACCTGCAGCAACTGCGAGACCACCTGCCCCTCGGGCGTGGAGTACCACAAGCTGCTGGACATCGGCCGCGACGCCATCGAGGCCCGCGTACCGCGCCCGCTTGGCCAGCGCCTGCTGCGCAGCGGCCTGCGCGCACTGGTGCCGCGCCCGGCGCTGTTCCAGGCGCTGGTGAGCACCGGCGAGCTGTTGCGCCCGGTACTGCCGCAGGCGTTCAAGACCCACCTGCCGCGCAACGTGGTGCCTGCCGGGCTACGCCCACAGGTTACCCACGCACGCCGCGTGCTGATGCTCGAAGGCTGCGTGCAGCGCAGCCTGTCGCCCAACACCAATGCGGCCACCGCACGCGTACTCGACCGCCTGGGCATCAGCATCACGCCGATTGCCCAGGCCGGCTGCTGCGGCGCGGTGGACTATCACCTCAATGCCCAGGACACCGGCCTTGAGCGGGCACGGCGCAATATCGACGCCTGGTGGCCGGCCGTCGAGGCCGGCGCCGAAGCCATCGTGCAGACCGCCAGCGGCTGCGGCGCCTTCGTCAAGGAGTACGCCTACCTGCTGCGCGACGACCCGGCCTACGCGGCCAAGGCCGAGCGCATCAGTGCGCTGGCACGGGACATCGTCGAGGTCGTTCGCGCCGAGCCGCTGGAGCGCCTGGAGGCCTGCTGTGACCAGACCCTGGCGTTCCATTGCCCGTGTACCCTGCAACATGCACAGAAACTCGGCGGCGCCGTTGAAGCCGTACTGAAACGTCTAGGCTTCAACCTCACCGATGTACCCGACAGCCACCTGTGCTGCGGTTCGGCCGGCACCTATTCGCTGACCCAGCCGGTGCTGTCGAAACAATTGCGCGACAACAAGCTCGATGCACTGGAGAGTGGCCATCCCGACGTGATCGCCACGGCCAACATCGGCTGCCAGACCCACCTCGACGGTGCCGGGCGCACCCCCGTGCGACACTGGATCGAACTCGTTGACCAAGCCCTCAACCCAGGAGCCTGATTTCATGCAAAGCAAACCCGTAATGACCCAGAGCGACGTGCAGCAGATTCTCCTCGCCGCGCGTGCCGAGGCCCAGGCCAACCAGTGGGCGGTGAGCATTGCCGTGGTCGATGACGGCGGCCACCCGCTGGGCTTCGAACGCCTGGACGGCTGCGCCCCGGTGAGCGCCTACATCGCCACCGAGAAGGCACGCAGCGCCGCCCTGGGCCGCAAGGAAACCAAGCTGTATGAAGACATGATCAACGGCGGGCGCACCGCGTTCCTGTCCGTGCCCGTCATCAGCGGCACCCTCGAAGGCGGCGTGCCGGTGATCGTCGCTGGCCAGGTGGTCGGCGCGGTGGGTGTGTCGGGCGTCAAGTCCGACCAGGACGCACAAGTGGCCAAGGCCGGCGTCGCCGCCGTTCAAGACTGATCAGGAGTACCCAGCATGACCGATCGTATCAACCGTCAGCGCCTGCAAGTCGCCACCCCCCTGCAGCACTTCATCGAAACCGAGGCGTTGCCCGGCACCGGCGTGCCGGCGTCGAACTTCTGGGAGGGTTTCGACGCTCTGGTGCACGACCTGGCACCGAAAAATCGTGCCCTGCTGGCCGAACGTGAGCGCCTGCAGACCGAGCTGGACACCTGGCACCGCGCCCACCCGGGCCCGGTGGCGGACATGTCGGCCTACCGCGCCTTCCTGGGCGACATCGGCTACCTGGTGCCGGTGCCTGAACAGGTGCAGGTGAGCACGTCAAACGTCGACAGCGAACTGTGTGAACAGGCCGGCCCGCAACTGGTGGTGCCGGTGATGAACGCGCGCTATGCGCTCAACGCCGCGAATGCGCGCTGGGGCTCGCTGTACGATGCGCTGTATGGCACCGATGCGATCAGCGACGACGACGGCGCCGAGGCTGGCGAGGGCTACAACCCGCGCCGTGGCCAGAAGGTCATTGCCTTCGCGCGCGCGGCACTGGACCAGGCCGCACCGCTGGCCAGCGGCTCGCATGCCCAGGCCAAGGCCTACCGCATCGAAGACGCACAGCTGAGCGTCGAACTCGTCAGCGGCAAGACCACCGAACTGAAAGACCCGGCAAAATTCGTCGGCTTCCAGGGCGATGCTGCCCAGCCCGGCGCCGTGCTGCTGAAGAACAACGGCCTGCACCTGGAGATCCAGATCGACCCCACCAGCGCCATCGGCCAGACCGACGCCGCCGGGGTCAAGGACGTGCTGGTCGAGGCCGCACTGAGCACCATCCTCGACTGCGAGGACTCGGTGGCTGCGGTGGATGCCGAAGACAAGACACTGATCTACCGCAACCTGCTGGGCCTGATGAAAGGCGACTTGAGCGAAGACATCAGCAAGGGCGGCAAGACCCGCGTGCGCCGGCTCAACCCCGATCGCGTGTATACCGCTGCCGATGGCGGCACGCTGACCCTGCATGGCCGCTCGCTGCTGTTCGTGCGCAACGTCGGTCACCTGATGACCAACCCGGCGATTCTGGATGGCGAAGGCGCCGAGATCCCCGAAGGCATCATGGACGCGGTGCTCACCGGCCTGATCGCCATCCACGACCTGCAGCGGCGCGGCAACTCGCGCAGCGGCAGCGTGTACATCGTCAAGCCGAAGATGCACGGCCCGGCCGAGGTGGCGTTTGCCGCGCAAGTGTTCGGGCGTGTCGAAGACCTGCTGGCCTTGCCGCGCAATACGCTGAAGATGGGGATCATGGACGAGGAGCGACGCACCTCGGTGAACCTCAAGGCATGCATTGCGGCGGCGCACGAGCGGGTGGTGTTCATCAACACCGGGTTTCTCGACCGTACCGGCGACGAGATGCACAGCGCGATGGAAGCCGGGCCGATGCTGCGCAAGGGCGACATGAAGGCCACACCGTGGATCACCGCCTACGAGCGCAACAATGTGTTGGTGGGGCTGGCCTGCGGGCTCAAGGGCCGGGCGCAGATCGGCAAGGGCATGTGGGCGATGCCTGACCTGATGGCCGACATGCTGGTACAGAAGATCGGCCACCCCAAGGCGGGTGCGACCACCGCGTGGGTGCCCTCGCCCACAGCGGCCACCCTGCATGCGCTGCACTATCACCAGGTGGACGTGCCGGCGGTGCAGCGCGAATTGCAGCGCATCGACCTGGAGGGTGAGCGTGACAGCCTGCTCAGCGACCTGCTGACCATCCCGGTATCGCCGCGCCCGAACTGGAGCGATGCCGAGAAGGAGCAGGAGTTGGAGAACAACTGCCAGGGCATCCTGGGGTATGTGGTGCGTTGGGTGGAGCAAGGGGTGGGGTGCTCCAAGGTGCCGGACATTCACAACGTCGGCCTGATGGAGGACCGGGCGACCTTGCGCATTTCCAGCCAGCACATTGCCAACTGGCTGCTGCATGGCACGGTGAGTGAGGCGAAGGTGCGTGAAGTGCTGGAGCGCATGGCGGTGGTGGTCGACAGGCAGAATGCCGGGGATGCGGCGTACCGGCCGATGGCGCCGGGCTTTGATGCCTCGATGGCGTTCCAGGCGGCCAGTGACCTGGTGTTCAAGGGGCGCGAGCAGCCGAGCGGGTATACCGAGCCGTTGCTGCATGCGTGGCGGTTGCGGTTCAAGGCAGCAAACTGACGGGCGCTTTCGCTGGCAAGCCAGCTCCCACAGGTGCAGCGGTGCGTTCAGATGCACTGCACGACCTTGTGGGGGCTGGCTTGCCTTGCAGGCCAGACAGTCAAGCCGTTCACTAATAGCTGAAAATTCCCACCGCAGCGACTAAGGTAGGCACAGATCGGTGCCCGCCCCTGGCCCCGAGACAACAAGACGACCGAGCACTGCCCCGGCGCGCGCCTCGGTCGATGGGAGCCCAGCATGCAGCACACGCAGACCAGCCCGAGCGAACTCGCAGCCTTCGTCGACGACCACTTCCCCGAACGCGGCATCCGCCCGGACCCTGTCATCGCGCAGTCGTGGTACCGCAGCGTGGTCGAGCACCGCCTCGACCCCGGCGCCGCCGGCCGCACCCATGTGCTGGACGCCGACGATATCCGTCGCCACCAGCAACAGCACCAGCAGTACCTGGCCATCGCCAGCCAGGGCGTCAGCGGCCTGGCCAAACGCGTGGTACCGGCAGGCTTTGCGGTGCTGCTGAGTGACGAGCACGGCATCACCCTCGACACCCGCCTGCCCGAGGCCAGCCAGGTGTACACCCAGGCGGGGCTGGTGGTGGGCGCGCGCTGGGACGAGTCGATCGCCGGCACCAACGGCATCGGCACCACCCTGGCCGCAGCGCAACCGCTGATCATCCACCGCGAAGAACACTTCCTGGCCTCCAACTTTCGCCTGAGCTGCTCGGTGGCACCGATCTTCGACGCCCAGGGCCTGCTGCGCGGCTGCCTGAACGCCACCTGCCTGAACAGCAACGGGCCCAAGGAGGCGCAGTACCTGACCCTGCAACTGGTGATCCTGTACGCGCGTCTGATCGAGAACGCGCACTTTCGCGAGTGCTACCGCGACCGCCTGACCCTGTCGCTCAAGCCCATCGACGACATCGCCGACCTGGCCAACGAACAGTTGCTGGCGCTGGATGACAACGGCCGCATCATCGGCGCCAACCGCGCCACCTTCGTTGCTCACCAGCGCGACACCGCGCCGCTGCTGGGTACAGGTATCGAGCGCCTGCTGCCGACCTCGGTGGATGAACTGCTGCACCTGACCCAGGGCGGCGCGCGCGGCGTGCGCCTGCGCGGGCAGCAGGACCAGGCCTTGCTCGATGTCGGCCTGCGCATCCCGTCGCAGCGCCACCGCCCTGCCCCGGCCAGGCCCGTGGCACGCAACAGCCACCCGGACCTGCAGCAACTGGCCGGCGACGATGCACGCCTGCAGCAGGCGGTGCAGCGGGTGCGCAAGGTGATCGACAAGGACCTGCCGATCCTGATCACCGGCGAGACCGGCACCGGCAAGGAGGCGTTCGCCCGCGCCATTCACCAGGCCAGCGCGCGGCGCTCGGGGCCGTTTATCGCACTCAATTGCGCGGCGATCCCCGAGACACTGATCGAGAGCGAGCTGTTCGGTTACCGCGGCGGCAGTTTTACCGGGGCCGACAAGAAAGGCATGAAGGGCAAGCTGGAACTGGCGGCGGGGGGCACGCTGTTTCTGGACGAGATCGGCGACATGCCGGCGCACCTGCAGACGCGCCTGCTACGCGTGCTGGCCGAGCGCGAGATCTTCCCGATTGGCGCGCAGGCGCCGGTGGCGCTGGATGTGCAGGTGGTGTCGGCGACGCACCAGGACTTGCACGCGATGATTGGCGAGAAACGCTTTCGCGAGGATCTGTACTATCGGTTGGGCGGCATGAGCCTGGCCTTGCCGGCGCTGCGCGAGCGCAGTGATCGGGGGGTGTTGATCGAACAGTTGCTGCAGGCCCAGGGGGCCGGTGCGCGGCTGACCGAGCAGGCGCGCCAGTGCCTGCATGCGCATGCGTGGCCGGGCAATATCCGTCAGTTGCTCAATGCCCTGCGCTATGCGGTGGCGTTGGCCGAGGATGGGGTGATCGATGTGGAGTGCTTGCCGGCTGAGGTGCTGCAGATGGAGCGCAGTGCGCCGCTGCGCATCGACACGCAGGACCCGGCGGGCGCGTTGCTGGAGGTGCTGCGTCGCCATCGCTGGAACATCAGTGCGGTGGCAGGTGAGCTGGGGGTAGCGCGCTCGACCTTGTATCGGCAGATGAAGAAGTATGGGGTGGTGCAGCCGAATGATCGGTTGTGAGTGATGTTTGGGCCAGCTTCACCGGCCCTTTCGCTGGCAAGCCAGCTCCCACAGGGTTTGGCGGTGCGCACAAAAAACCTGTGGGAGCTGGCTTGCCAGCGAAGAGGCCGGGACAGGCTAGCTAGGCATCAGATCTGGATGTAGACCACATGCGTATGCGTGTACTCATACAACCCATGCTTGCCATCTGCCCCGCCGATCCCCGACTTGCGCGTACCGGCATGGAAGCCCTGCATCGCCTCGAAGTTCTCGCGGTTGATGTAGGTCTCGCCAAAATCCAGCGCGTTGCTGGCATGCATCGCCGCGCTCAGGCTGCGTGTGTACAGCGATGAGGTCAGCCCGTACTCACTGTCATTGGCCAGCGCAATGGCCTCCTCCAGGCTGTCGACGATCTGGATCGGCAGCACCGGCCCGAAGATCTCCTTGCGCATGATCTCCATGTCGGCCGAACACCCCGCCAACACGGTCGGCTGATAGTGAAAGCCCTGCCCGCGATCCGCCACCGCACCACCGGTCACCAACTGCGCGCCCTGCCCGGTGGCCGTGCGCACCATTTGCCCGACCTTGTCCAACGCCGCCTGATTGATCAACGGCCCCATGTCCAGGTCGGCCTCGGCCAGCGGATCACCATAACGGGTCGCGGCCATGGCACTGGCCAGCTTGTCGGTGAACTCATCCGCCACCTCGCGCTGCACATACACCCGCTCGGCACAGTTGCACACCTGCCCGGTGTTGATCACCCGCGATGCCGTAATCGACTTGACCGCCAGCTCCAGGTCGGCATCGCCCAGCACGATGGCCGGCGCCTTGCCGCCCAGCTCCAGGTTGAGCTTGGTGATGTTCGGCGCCGCCGCAGCCATGATCCGCGACCCCGTGCCGACGCTGCCGGTAAAGCTGATCAGGTCGATGCCGGCATGGCTGGTCAGGCGCTGCCCCACCGTCGCCCCGGTACCGCACACCACGTTGAACACGCCGCTGGGCAGGTCGGTCTCGGCCACCAGGCGGGCGAATTCGAAGCAGTTGAGCGGCGTCTCTTCACTCGGCTTGATCACGATGGTGTTACCCGTAAGCAGGGCCGGCGCCATCTTGCGGGCGATCAAAAAGAACGGGAAGTTCCACGGCAGGATGCCGGCCACCACGCCCAAGGGCTTGCGCAGCAAAAAGATGCTCTCACCCGCGCGGTCGCTGGTCAGCACCTCGCCCTCCAGCCGTCGCGCCCACTCGGCCATGTAGTCGAGGTAGTCGGCGGTGAAGTTCACTTCGACCAGGGCCAGGCCGAGCACCTTGCCCTGCTCGGCGGTGATGATGCGCGCCAGGCGCTCGGCGTTGTCGCGCACCTTGCTGGCGATCTTGCGCAGGTAGCCGGCGCGCTCGATGGCCGGGCGCGTGGCCCAGCCCTTCTGCGCCTGACGCGCGGCGGCGATGGCCTGCTCGACCTGGGCATCGCTGGCCTGCGGCACGCGCCCCAGCAACTGCCCGTTGGCCGGGTTGTGCACCTCGATCAGCGCCTCGCTGTCGACGAACGCGTTGGCGATGTAGTTCTGGTAGATGGCGTCACTCATGGGTGAATCTCTCTTTTCAATTGGATGACTCTTCAATTGGATGATTGGGCGCTGAACTGCTTCCAGGTATCGCCTTCGTGCTTGAGGTCGTGGGCGCGCTTGATCAGGTACTGGTGGATCTGGTCGACCTGCTCGGGGGTGAAGGCTTCGGCGAACGACGGCATGCCGTCCGGCACGCGACCACCAAAGAGGATGCCGAGGAACATCTGGTGTTTTTCCGGGGTGAGCTTGCGCAGGTCCGGCAGCACGCCGCCGCTGACCGCATGGATGCCGTGGCACTGCGAGCAGTAGCCGTCATACAGCTTGGCGCCGGCCTCGATCGAGGCGGTGTCGTTGCTCAGTGCCGGTGGCGGTGGCGCATCCGGGCGTGGCGCGGGCTCTTGCAGCTTGGCCGTACCGCCCAGCTTGTAGGTCAGCACCTGGGAGAACGGCTGCACACCGGCACGCAGCGACAAGGCACCGGCAAAGGTGGAGAACGCACCGCCCCAACCGGCCATGAAGGTCACGTACTGCTCGCCGTCGACGCTGTAGGTGACGGGCGCCGCCATCACCCCGCTGGCGGCCGGTTGCTCCCACAGTTTGTCGCCGGTGTCGGCGGCATAGGCGATCACGCGCCCGTCGGCGCTGCCCTCGAACACCAGGTTGCCGGCGGTGCTCAGGGTGCCGCCGTTGAAGATGGTCACGTAGGGCACTTCCCAGGCCGGCTGCTGCTTGACCGGGTCCCAGGCGATCAGCTTGCCCGACCAGCCCTTGGCCATTTCCAGCAGGCCCTCGGCGCCCTCGGGCATCATGCCGGTGCGCAGGCCCAGCTGGTACATGCTCTTGAACGGGTTGCGCTTGGGCGCCTCGGGAATGTGCTCGTAGTAGGCCGACATGATGTGCGCCGGGATGTACACCAGCCCCGTATTCGGGTTGTAGGACATCGGCTGCCAGTCGTGCGCGCCCCAGAACGCCGGGGTCACCAGGTTGCGCTTGCCGTTCTTCCAGTAGGCAGCGTTGTCTTCATCCACGATCGGCCGGCCGGTCTTCATGTCCATGCCCTTGGTCCAGCTCTGCGGCACGATACCCTTGGCCGACAGCAGCTCGCCGGTGGCACGGTCGATCACATAAAAGAAGCCGTTCTTGGGCGCCTGCATCAGCACCTTGCGCGGCTTGCCGTCGATCGGCAGCTCGGCCAGGATCATGTGCTGGGTGGCGGTGTAGTCCCAGGCGTCGCCCGGGGTGGTCTGGTAGTGCCACACGTATTCGCCGGTGTCGGCGTTGACCGCCACGATGGACGACAGGAACAGGTTGTCGCCCTTGGCCTGGCTGCGCCACTTGGGGTCCCACAGCGAGCCGTTGCCCACGCCGATGTACAGCAGGTTCAGCTCCGGGTCGTAGGCGAACGAGTCCCACGCGGTACCCCCGCCCCCCTGCTCCACGTAGGCATCGCCGAACCAGGTCTTGGCGGCGATTTCCATGCCCTTGCCTTCGGGCGGCAGCTTCGGGTCGCCCGGCACTGTGTAGAAGCGCCAGGCTTCCTTGCCGGTCTCGGCGTCATAAGCAGTGACATAGCCGCGCACGCCGAACTCGGCACCGCCGTTGCCGATCACCACCTTGCCGTTGACCACCCGTGGTGCGCCGGTAATGGTGTAGCTGCGCTTGTGGTCGGCGCGGGTATCCACCGACCAGGCACGCTGGCCGGTCTTGGCGTCGATGGCCTCCAGGCGCCCGTCGAGCACGCCCACGTAGACCTTGCCCTTCCACACCGCCACGCCGCGGTTGACCGCATCGCAGCAGGCTTCGCCGGCGCGGTTGCGGTCCGATTGCGGGTCGTACTTCCAGATCAGCTTGCCGTTGCGCGCATCCAGCGCATACACCACCGAGAACGGCCCGGTGGTGTACATCACCCCGTCGACCACGATGGGGGTGGCTTCCACGCCACGGTCCAGGTCGAGTTTGTAGCTCCAGGCCAGGCCCAGCTGGCCGACGTTCTTGTCACTGATCTGCTTGAGCGGGCTGTAGCGCTGTTCGTCGTAGGTGCGCCCGGTACTCATCCAGTTACCGGGCTCCTTGTCGGCGGCGATGATGCGCGCGCCATCCACGTTGGCCGGGATGTCCGCAGCCAGCGCCGGGCCCACCAGGCTCAGCAGCACGGCGACAGCAAGGGTTTTGAGGGGAAGCGAGGCTAGGCCAGTCTGTCTCATGGGAGTGTCCTGTTCTTATTAGTGGCGCAATCTTCGCGCTGCGCCTCCCACTCATCGCAACCGCCATGCCAGTTGCCGCCGGAAACGTCACTACCCCGTAATCACGGGCCTTCGCGGCCCTCCCCCGGCCTATGGCCAGCAGGCCCGCAACGCTACAGGTGTTGCATCAGACGCTACAGGCGCCGCACAGCTGTAGCGCGCGCCGCGCCATCTGTCGCCTGCCACCTCGACAAACTCACCGGGGGGACTTGCGCTAGCAATATTATGGTATACCATCATACGCACAGACCCCTTATCCCTCAGACGGAGCAGCTCATGAGTTTCGAAATTCGCAAGATCGTCAGCTATGTCGAAGAAACCTTCATCGAGGGCGGCAAGGCCGCCGACAAGCCGGTGACCATGGTGGGCCTGGCAGTGGTGATCAAGAACCCATGGCTGAACGGTTTCGTCGACGACCTCAAGCCCGAGATCCGCGCCAACTGCTCCGACCTGGGTGCACTGATGGTCGAACGCCTGGTGGGCATCATCGGCGGCGCCGACAAGATCCAAGCCTACGGCAAGGCTGCCGTGGTGGGCGCCGACGGCGAGATCGAACACGCCTCGGCGGTGATCCACACCCTGCGCTTCGGCAACCATTACCGTGAAGCGGTCAAGGCCAAGAGCTACCTGAGCTTCACCAACAAGCGCGGCGGCCCGGGCACCTCGATCCAGATCCCGATGATGCACAAGGACGACGAAGGCCTGCGCTCGCACTACATCACCCTGGAAATGAAGATCGAAGACGCCCCGCGTGCCGACGAAATCGTCGTGGTACTGGGGTGCGCCGACGGTGGCCGCCTGCACCCGCGCATCGGTAACCGCTACATCGATCTGGAAGAACTGGCTGCCGAAAAAGCCCAGTAATAACAACAACGGCATTGCAGGAGCGCTCCATGATTCGGCTCACCGCTGAACGCACCCCGGCTGGCACCAGTTACCTGGCGACCGGCCAAGGCCAGACCGTGGTCTTGATCCACGGCGTGGGCCTGAACAAAGAAATGTGGGGCGGGCAGATCGTCGGCCTGGCCACGCACTACCGCGTGGTCGCCTACGACATGCTCGGCCACGGCGACAGCCCGCGCCCGGCCCCCGGCACCGGCCTGCTCGGCTACGCCGACCAGTTGCTGGAGCTGCTGGAGCACCTGCAAGTGCCGCACGCCACGGTGATCGGCTTTTCCATGGGCGGCCTGGTGGCGCGCGCCTTCGCCCTGCACTATCCCGAGCGCCTGCAAGGGCTGGTGGTGCTCAACAGCGTGTTCAACCGCAGCCCCGAGCAGCGTGAAGGCGTGATCGCCCGCACCGCCCAGGCCGCCGAACACGGGCCCGACGCGAATGCCGAAGCCGCCCTGTCGCGCTGGTTCAGCCGCGAGTACCAGGCGGCCAACCCGGCGCAGATCGCCGCCATCCGCCAGACCCTGGCCGGCAACGATCCGCAGGGCTACCTGACCACCTATGAACTGTTCGCCACACAAGACATGTACCGCGCCGACGACCTGGGCAGCATCCAGGTGCCGACGCTGATCGCCACCGGCGAGCTGGACCCGGGCTCGACCCCGCAGATGGCCCGGCAGTTGGCCGAGCGCATTCCGGGCGCCCAGGTGGCGATCCTTGAGGAGCAACGGCATATGATGCCGGTAGAGTCGCCTCGCCTGGTCAACCAGGTGCTGCTGAGCTTCCTCGACAACGCGCAGAAACAACAGCTGATCAAGGGGATTGTGGCATGACACTCGCACGCTTCCAGATGTGCATCGACGGCCAATGGGTCGATGCCCTCAGCGGCAAGACCTTCGAAAGCCTCAACCCGGCCCTGGCCGAACCCTGGGCGGTGCTGCCCGATGCCGGCGAAGAGGATGTGGAGCGCGCCGTGCAGGCCGCCCAGGCCGCCTTCGAAAACCCGGCCTGGCGTGGCCTGAGCGCCACCGCACGGGGCAAACTGCTGCGCCGCCTGGGCGACCTGATCGCCGAGAACAAGGAGCACCTGGCCCAGCTGGAAAGCCGTGACAACGGCAAGCTGATCCGCGAAACCCGCGGCCAGGTCGGCTACCTGCCAGAGTTTTTCCACTACACCGCAGGCCTTGCCGACAAGCTCGAAGGCGGTACCCTGCCGCTGGACAAGCCCGACCTGTTCGCCTACACCGTGCACGAGCCGATGGGCGTGGTGGCCGGGATCATCCCCTGGAACAGCCCGCTGTACCTGACCGCGATCAAGCTGGCCCCGGCCCTGGCGGCCGGCAACACCATCGTGCTCAAGCCATCCGAACACGCTTCGGCAACCCTTCTGGAACTGGCACGCCTGGCCCTTGAAGCGGGCATCCCGGCCGGTGTGGTCAACGTGGTGACCGGCTACGGCCCCAGCACCGGCGCCGCCCTGACCCGCCACCCGCTGGTACGCAAGATCGCCTTCACCGGCGGCGCGGCCACCGCGCGCCATGTGGTGCGCAGCAGCGCCGAGAACTTCGCCAAGCTGTCGCTGGAGCTGGGCGGCAAGTCGCCCAACATCATCTTTGCCGATGCCGACCTGGACAGCGCGATCAATGGCGCCATCGCCGGTATCTATGCCGCTTCCGGGCAAAGCTGCGTATCGGGCTCGCGCCTGCTGGTACAGGACGAGATCTACGACGAATTCGTCGAACGCCTGGTCGAACGCGCCCAGCGCATCCGTATCGGCAACCCGCAGGACGACAGCAGCGAGATGGGCCCGATGGCCACCGCGCAGCAACTGGCCGTGGTCGAAGGCCTGGTCGCCGACGCGCTGGCCGAAGGTGCGCGCCTGCGCATGGGCGGCAAGCGTGCGGACATCGGCAGCGGCTGGTTCTACGAGCCGACCCTGTTCGAGTGCGACAGCAACTCGATGAAGATCATGCAGGAAGAAGTATTCGGCCCGGTGGCCTCGGTGATCCGCTTCAAGGACGAGGCCCAGGCGCTGGCCATCGCCAACGACTCGCAGTTCGGCCTGGCGGCCGGCATCTGGACCCGCGACCTGGGCCGTGCCCACCGCCTGGCCCGTGACGTGCGCTCGGGGATCATCTGGGTCAATACTTACCGTGCGGTCTCGGCCATGGCCCCGATCGGCGGTTTCAAGAACAGCGGCTACGGTCGCGAGAGCGGCATCGATTCGGTGCTGGCCTATACCGAACTCAAGACGGTGTGGATCAACCTCTCGCAAGCGCCCATGCCCGACCCGTTCGTGATGCGATAGGAGACCTGAACAATGATCGAACCCGGCATTTACAAAGAAGTCATGGGCTCCTTCCCGTCCGGTGTCACGGTGGTCACCACCCTGGACCCGGACGGCGAGATCGTCGGCATCACCGCCAGCGCGTTCAGCGCGCTGTCGATCGACCCGGCGCTGGTGCTGTTCTGCCCCAACTATGCCTCCGACACCTACCCGATCCTGCGTGACAGCAAGCAGTTTGCGATCCACCTGCTGTCGGCCGACCAGACCGCCGAGGCCTACGCCTTCGCCGGCAAGGGCAAAGACAAGGCCAAGGGCATCGAGTGGCACCTGAGCGAGCTGGGCAACCCGCTGCTGGCCAAGGCCACCGCGATCATCGAGTGCGAGCTGTGGCGTGAGTACGACGGCGGCGATCACGCGATCATCGTCGGCGCAGTGAAGCACCTGATCCTGCCCGAGCAGGCGGTCACGCCGATGGTGTACCACAAGGGCAAGCTGGGCGCGCTGCCCACCCTGGCCTGACAACTTTTTACGGGGCCGTGCGCTACCCCCCTCGGTAGCGGCCCCTTTTTTATTCAGGGAGCCGACATGAGCAACGAGAAATACGAAAAAGGCCTGGCGATCCGCACCCAGGTGCTGGGCGAGGCCTACGTGCAACGGTCGATCGAGAATGCCGACGACTTCACCCGCCCCCTGCAGGAGATGGTCACCGAGTACTGCTGGGGCCACGTATGGGGCCGTGAGGGTTTGTCGCTTAAAGAGCGCAGCATGATAAACTTGGCCATGATTTCGGCCCTCAATCGGCCCCATGAACTCAAGCTGCACGTACGTGGCGCATTGCGTAATGGGCTCAGCCGTGAACAAATACGCGAAATTCTGCTTCAGGTCGGCATTTACTGCGGTGTACCCGCCGCCGTAGACAGCTTCCGGCTTGCCCGCGAAGCCTTCGCCGAAGCCGATGCAGAGGCCTCCAGTTAAACCTGGGCTGCTCTTGTCGCCAGGACAGCCCACTCAGAGCAGAACCCATGAAACGCCTGCCACTCGACGACAGCTTCAAGGTCAACCGCAACCCCGTTACCCTGCGCGAAATCGTGCTGGATAAACTGCGAAGCGCCATCATGAATTTCCAGCTCCTGCCAGGCGATCGCCTGGTTGAACGCGACCTGTGCGACCGTCTTGGCGTAAGCCGCACCTCGGTGCGTGAAGCGCTGCGTCACCTGGAGTCCGAAGGCCTGGTGGAGTTCGCCGATGCCAAGGGCCCACGGGTGGCCATCATCACGCTCGAAGACGCCGGCGATATCTACGAGCTGCGCTGTGTGCTCGAAGGCCTGATCGTGCAGCTGTTCACCCTGCGCGCCAAGGCCAAGGACATCAAGGCCCTGGAAAAAGCCCTGGAAGAGAACCGCAAGGCGCTCACCGAAGGCGAGCTGCAGCAGGTGATCGACTCGGTACAGGGCTTCTACGACGTGCTGCTCGAAGGCTCCGGCAACCACGTGGCAGCCACCCAGCTGCGCCAGTTGCAGGCGCGCATCAGCTACCTGCGCGCCACCTCGGTCTCGCAGGAGAACCGCCGCGGCACCAGCAACCAGGAAATGGAACGCATCGTCGCCGCGATCAAGAGCGGCGACCCGCTGGCCGCGCACCAGGCGTCGGTCGACCACGTACGCGCCGCCGCCAAGGTGGCCCTGGAGTACCTCAAGCGCAAGCAGGAAGACGCCGGCCAGATCCCCGAGATCACCGCCCCCATCGCCCTCAAAGAACCGCGCATAGGCCGCTGACCATGGCCGCCCCGCGCTTTTGCCCCAGCTGCGGCGGCAGCGACCTCGATCGCCGCCAACCGCCGGGCGATACCCATGAGCGCCTGATGTGCGGCGGCTGCGGCTACATCCACTACATCAACCCCAAGATCATTGCCGGCTGCATCATCGAGCAGGACGGCAAGTACCTTTTGTGCCAGCGCGCCATCCCGCCGCGCCCCGGCACCTGGACCCTGCCGGCCGGCTTCATGGAAGCCAACGAGACCACCGAGCAGGCGGCCCTGCGCGAGGTGTGGGAAGAGAGCGGCGTGCGCGCCGAGATCCACTCGCCCTACTCGATCTTCAGCGTGCCGGCGATCAGCGAGGTGTACATCATCTACCGCGCCACCGCGCTGGAAGTCACCGGCCTGTTCGGCCCGGAAACCCTCGCCTACCAATTCTTCGCCCCTGAAGACATCCCGTGGGACACCATCTACTACCCGGCGATCCGGCAGATCCTCGAGCGCTACATCGAGGAACGCCAGGCCGGGGTGTACGGCATCTACATCGGCAGCGACGACACCGGCAAGATCCACTTCATCCGCTGATCGCCGCCGCCCTCACGCGTCGAAACCCTCGACGATAATGACCTCAGCGCGTGCCACGCCTGCGCGGTGGCTCTTGGCGTGCTGGTACTCGGGCGAGTGGTAGCAGGCCACGGCCTGGTCGTACGAATCGAACTCGATGACCACGCTGCGCTGCGGGGTGTCGCGCCCTTCCAGCGCCTGGCTCTTGCCGCCACGGGCCAGAAAGCGCCCGCCGTATTTGACGAACGCCGCTGGCGCACGCGATGTGTATTGGCTGTAGGCATCGGCATCGCTGACGTCTACGTGGGCAATCCAGTAAGCCTTCATTCGCACCTCCTCAGTTGTTATGTATTATGGTATACCATAATTTTTCCAACACGAGCACTGCACCATGGCCTTCAACAGCATCGAAGAAATCATTGAAGACTACCGCCAGGGCAAGATGGTCTTGCTGGTCGACGACGAGGACCGCGAAAACGAGGGCGACCTGCTGCTGGCCGCCGACTGTTGCGATGCCCAGGCCATCAGCTTCATGGCCCGCGAGGCGCGTGGGCTGATCTGCCTGACCCTGACCGACGAGCACTGCCAGCGCCTGGGCCTGGAGCAGATGGTACCCAGCAACGGCAGCGTGTTCAGCACCGCCTTCACGGTATCTATCGAAGCAGCCAGCGGTGTCACCACCGGCATTTCAGCCGCCGACCGTGCGCGCACCGTGGCCGCCGCGGTAGCCGCCGATGCCGGCTCGGATGACCTGGTGCAACCGGGGCATATCTTCCCGCTGCGGGCCAAGGAAGGCGGCGTACTGACCCGCGCCGGGCACACCGAGGCCGGCTGCGACCTGGCACGCCTGGCCGGCTTCACCCCGGCCTCGGTGATCGTCGAAGTGATGAACGATGACGGCACCATGGCCCGGCGCCCGGACCTGGAAGTGTTCGCGCGCCGCCATGGCATCAAGATCGGCACCATCGCCGACCTCATCCATTACCGCCTGAGCACCGAGCACACCGTGGCGCGCATCGGCGAACGCGAACTGCCGACGGTGCACGGCACTTTCCGCCTGGTCACCTATGAAGACCGCATCGAAGGCGGCGTGCACATGGCCATGGTAATGGGCACCCTGCGCCCCGAAGAGCCCACCCTGGTACGCGTGCACGTGATCGACCCGCTGCGCGACCTGGTCGGCGCCGAGTACAACGGCCCCAGCAACTGGACGCTGTGGGCGGCGCTGCAGAAAGTCGCCGAGCACGGCCATGGCGTGGTGGTGGTGCTGGCCAACCATGAATCCTCCCAGGCGCTGCTTGAGCGCGTACCGCAGCTTACCCAGCCACCGCGCCAGTACAGCCGCTCGCAGTCGCGCATCTATTCGGAGGTGGGCACCGGGGCACAGATACTGCAAGACCTGGGCGTAGGCAAGCTGCGCCACCTGGGCCCGCCGCTCAAATACGCTGGCCTGACCGGCTACAACCTGGAGGTGGTTGAAAGTATTCCGTTTTCTGCCTGATCCGGTAAAACCGCGCCAGGCTGACACTTGACTGGCCGGATAACCGGTACGGCAAAGTGCTTGCACAATGCTTGGAATACCATAATATGATATTCCGTAGACCGAACATTTTTACCAGCGGCGCCCGCCAGGGACGGCACAACAACAGCCCCTGGCACGGTCGCCGTTAGGACCTACTGCTCCCGATAGGCGGGCGACAACAGCCCGCTCAAAAACACAACAAATGAGGGCGTGAACATGGTGTTGAAAAAACGTGCAACGGCATTACTGGTCGCCGGCCTGCTCACGGCAGCCAGCACCGTCGTGTCGGCAGCCGAGAGCGTCAACTTCGTCAGCTGGGGCGGCAGCACCCAGGATGCGCAGAAGCAGGCCTGGGCCGATCCGTTCACGAAGAGCAGCGGTATCACCGTGGTGCAGGACGGCCCCACCGACTACGGCAAGCTCAAGGCCATGGTCGAGAGCGGCAACGTGCAGTGGGACGTGGTCGACGTGGAGGCAGACTTTGCCTTGCGCGCCGCCGCCGAAGGCCTGCTCGAACCCCTGGACTTCAACACCATCCAACGCGACAAGCTCGACCCGCGTTTCGTCTCCGACCACGGCGTGGGCTCGTTCTTCTTCTCCTTCGTGCTCGGCTACAACGAAGGCAAGCTGGGCGCCAGCAAGCCGGTGGACTGGAGCGCGCTGTTCGACACCAAGACCTTCCCTGGCAAGCGTGCGCTGTACAAATGGCCCAGCCCGGGCGTGCTGGAACTGGCCCTGCTGGCCGACGGCGTAGCCGCCGACAAGCTCTACCCGCTGGACCTGGACCGCGCCTTCAAGAAGCTCGACACCATCAAGAAAGACATCGTGTGGTGGGGCGGCGGCGCGCAATCCCAGCAACTGCTGGCCTCGGGTGAAGCCAGCCTTGGGCAGTTCTGGAACGGTCGCATCTACGCCCTGCAACAGGACGGCGCGCCGGTGGGCGTGAGCTGGAAGCAGAACCTGGTCATGGCCGATTTCCTGGTCATCCCCAAGGGCGCGAAAAACAAGGACGCGGCGATGAAGTTCCTGGCCAATGCCAGCAGTGCCAAGGGTCAGGCCGACTTCTCCAACCTGACCGCCTACGCCCCGGTCAACCTCGACAGCGTGGCGCGCCTGGACTCGGTGCTGGCGCCTAACCTGCCAACGGCTTACGCCAAGGATCAGATCACTCTCGACTTCGCGTACTGGGCCAAGAACGGTCCGGCCATCGCGACACGGTGGAACGAATGGCTGGTCAAATAAAAATGGCGGCGACCCCATCCCGTCACCCAGGCCCGACCGGGAGCGCCGCTGGCACTGCCGGCCCGGCCGCCCCTACCACACCGTCCCTGGCGCAGCGCTGGCGCGGCGCCGGCAACCTGCTGCCGGCGCTGCTGTTCCTCGGCCTGTTCTTCCTCGCCCCGCTGATCGGCCTGCTGCTGCGCGGCGTGCTGGAACCGGTGCCGGGGCTGGGCAACTACGAACAGCTGTTCGCCAACTCGGCGTATGCGCGGGTGCTGCTCAACACCTTCTCGGTGGCCGGCCTGGTGACCCTGTTCAGCCTGCTGCTGGGCTTCCCGCTGGCCTGGGCGATCACCCTGGTACCGCGTGGCTGGGGCCGCTGGATCCTCAACATCGTGCTGCTGTCGATGTGGACCAGCCTGCTGGCGCGCACCTACTCCTGGCTGGTACTGCTGCAGGCTTCCGGGGTGATCAACAAGGCGCTGATGGCCATGGGCATCATCGACCAGCCGCTGGAGATGGTGCACAACCTCACGGGCGTGGTGATCGGCATGAGCTACATCATGATCCCGTTCATCGTGCTGCCGCTGCAGGCGACCATGCAGGCCATCGACCCGATGATCCTGCAGGCCGGCTCCATCTGTGGCGCCAGCCCGTGGACCAACTTCTTCCGGGTGTTCCTGCCGCTGTGCCGGCCGGGGCTGTTCTCGGGCGGGCTGATGGTGTTCGTGATGTCGCTCGGTTACTACGTCACCCCGGCGCTGCTGGGCGGGGCGCAGAACATGATGCTGCCGGAGTTCATCATCCAGCAGGTGCAATCGTTCCTCAACTGGGGCCTGGCCAGTGCCGGCGCCGCGTTGCTGATCGTGATCACCCTGGTGCTGTTCTACTTCTACCTGAAGCTTCAACCGGAATCCCCGGTTGGCGCCAGTAACGCGAGGTAAGCGCTCATGCTCCTGACTCCCAATGCGATGAGCCGGCGCATGCGTTTCGGCCTGTACGCCACCACCGGGTTGATCGGCCTTTTCCTGCTGCTGCCGATCGTGTTCATCGTGCTGCTGTCGTTCGGTTCGTCCCAGTGGCTGGTGTTCCCGCCACCGGGCTGGACGCTCAAATGGTACGGGCAGTTCTTCTCCAACCCCGACTGGATGAGCGCGGCCATGGCCAGCCTCAAGGTCGCCGTGCTGACCACCGTGTGTGCGGTGGCGCTGGGCCTGCCGACTGCCTTCGCGCTGGTGCGCGGGCGCTTCCCGGGGCGCGAGATGCTCTACGGGCTGTTCACCCTGCCGATGATCGTGCCACTGGTGATCATCGCGGTAGCGGTGTACGCACTGTTTCTCAAGCTCGGCTACACCGGCACGATGTTCGCTTTCGTGGTCAGCCACGTGATCGTCGCCCTGCCCTTCACCATCATCTCGATCATCAACTCGCTCAAGCTGTTCGACCAGTCGATCGAGGATGCGGCGGTGATCTGCGGTGCCTCGCGTTTGCAGGCAGTGTTCAAGGTGACCTTCCCGGCGATACGCCCGGGGATGGTGGCCGGTGCGCTGTTTGCGTTCCTGGTGTCGTGGGACGAGGTGGTGCTGAGCGTGATGATGGCCAGCCCGACGCTGCAGACCCTGCCGGTAAAGATGTGGACCACCCTGCGCCAGGACCTGACCCCGGTGATCGCCGTCGCGTCGACGTTGCTGATCGGCCTGTCGGTGCTGGTGATGATTATTGCCGCTGCCCTGCGCCGGCGCACTGAAACCAGCGCCTGAGCGCCGAGGAATACGACATGAGTGCCGTGATCAAAGACCCAGCGCAGCAACCAGGCAACCCGCCCCTGGTGAGCCTGCGCAACCTGAACAAGCACTACGGCGACTTTGCTGCCGTGGACAACATCTCGCTGGACATCCAGGACGGCGAGTTCCTGACCTTCCTGGGCTCCAGCGGCTCGGGCAAGAGCACCACGCTGTCGATGCTGGCCGGGTTCGAAACCCCCAGCAGCGGCGAGATCCTGGTCAATGGCCAGTCGCTGGTCAACGTGCCACCGCACAAGCGTGACATCGGCATGGTGTTCCAGCGTTACTCGCTGTTCCCGCACCTGTCGGTGCGCGACAACATCGCCTTCCCGCTGGCCATTCGCAAGCTGGCGGCGGCCGAGCGTGCTCGCCGGGTGGAGGCGATGCTCAAGCTGGTGCAACTGGAGTCGTTCGCCCATCGTCGCCCTTCGCAGTTGTCCGGTGGCCAGCAGCAGCGCGTGGCGATTGCCCGTGCGCTGGTGTACGAGCCGCGCATCCTGCTGATGGACGAACCGCTGGGGGCGCTGGACAAGAAACTGCGTGAAGACCTGCAGGACGAACTGCGCCAGCTGCACCGGCGCCTGGGCATCACCATCGTCTACGTGACCCATGACCAGGAAGAGGCGATGCGCCTGTCGCAGCGCATTGCGATCTTCAGCCATGGCAAGATCGTCGGGCTGGGCAGTGGTTATGACCTGTACCAGAACCCGCCGAATGCATTCGTGGCCTCGTTCCTGGGCAACTCCAACTTCCTGCGCTTGCGCGCTGTGGGCAATGCGGTGGCGATATTCGAAGGGCAGACGTTGTCGATTCGGCTGACCTCGGGATTGCAGAACGATCAGGACGTGCTGTTGATGGTGCGCCCGGAAAAGGCCTTGGCGTTGAGTGTTGCCCAGGCACAGGCCGAGCCGTTGGCGGCGGGCTGGAACGAGGTATCGGCCAAGGTGGCCGAAGTGTTGTTCCTGGGCGAGAGCCAGACCTGCAGCGTGGTGACCAGTGGCGGTACGGCGATGACCGTGAAGGCGCTGTCGGCGGCGGGCATGCCGCTCAAGGCGGGTGACGAGGTACGGGTGCGCTGGGCCACGGCCGATGCGTGCTTGTACACCGAGTGGGCCGAGAGTGACTTGAACAAGGCGGCTGGAGCGCATTGATGCGCTAGCCGTTCGGGCCCCTTCGCCGGCATTGCCGGCGAAGCGCTTAAATCACCTATGCTCTGTGGACCCTCACCGCAGAGCTTCCCCTCATGAAATTCCTCTGCCTTTCTCTGGCCCTGCTCTGCACCCCCACCCTCGCCGATACCTGGCACCTGGCCCACGACGAAGACGGCATCCAGGTCTACCTCGATGACGTGCCCGGCTCCACCTACCAGCGCTTTCGCGGCGTAGCCACGATCAACGCCGATGTCCGCACCCTGGTCGACCTGCAGGAGAACCTGCGCGTGGCCTGCAAATGGCTGTACGCCTGCGCGGACATGCGCCTGCTAAAGGTCGAGGGCGACAGCACCTGGGTCTACCTGAGCACCGCCCTGCCCTGGCCCGCCACTACCCGCGATATCGTGCTGCAGGTACAGACCGAACGCCTGGACGACGGCACGCTGCTGCGCCACCTGCGCGCCGTGCCGGGCATGGTGCAGCACGTACCCGGACAGATCCGTGTACGTCAGCTGGAAGGGGAATGGCGCATGGTGCCAAAAGGCGAGAGGGTCACCGAAGTGACGTACCAGCTCCAGGCGGAGCCGGCAGGGGATATTCCAGCGTGGCTGGCGAATCGGTTCGTGATCGATGCGCCGGTGGTGACGCTCAGGACCCTGCGCGCCGTGGCCGAACGGCAAGGCATGCACCCTGCGACGGCCGACGGCGATAGTGCACAATAATCAATCGATCACTGATCAGTCGGTGTAACCCAGCCTGGCCGCAGCACGCGCCTGCTGCTTGCTGCGCGTGGCCAGGCAGTAATACAGCGGGCACGTCACCAGCAACCCGAACAGCCACGACAGGTCGGCGCCTTCCACCAGGTTGGCGTACGGGCCCACATACAGCGAGGTATTGGCGAACGGCAACTGCACCAGGATGCCGATGAAGTAGGCCACGATCGCATGCATATTGAAGCGACCGTAGATCCCGCCATCCGCCGCGAAGATCGAGGTGATGTCGTACTCGCCGCGCTTGATCAGGTAGAAGTCGATCAGGTTGATCGACGCCCACGGCACCAGCACCAGCAAAAACGCCAGCACCAGGCCGATGAACTGCGAGATGAAGTCGGCCGAGGCCGCCAGCGCCACCAGGCAGCACCCCACCAGCACCACGCTCGACAGCACCACGCGCACCTTGATGCTCGGCACCCACTGGCTGGCAAAGGTCTGGATCGAGGTGATGATCGAGAGCACCGCGCCATACAGGTTCAACGCGTTGTGGCTGATGATGTTGAGCAGGAACAGCACCATCAGGATCGGCCCCAGCCAGCCGGTGGACTGCTTGACCGCGGCCATCGCCTCGGTGCCTTCCGGTGTTGCCAGCGCGGCAACCGCACCGAACACGAATGACAGGATGGTGCCCAGCGTCGCACCCAGGTAGGTGGCCAGGAACGGCCGTGCAATGCCGATATCGGCCGGCAGGTAGCGCGAGTAGTCGGACGTGTACGGCGAGAAGCTGATCTGCCAGATGATCCCCAGCGACACGGTGGCCAGCCAGCCCGACAGGTTGAAGCCGCCACGGGTGAAGAAGTCCACCGGCAACTCGTGGGCGAAGATGTAGGCAAAGCCCGCCAGCAGTGCGCCGCCCATGACCCAGGTACCGATACGGTTGAGGGTATGGATGAAGCGGTAGCCGATCACGCCGATGGCGGTGGCCGCCAGTGCGCCGATCAGGATGCTGGTGGGCACCGGTACCGAGGGCGCGACGCCAACGATCGACTTGCCCGCCAGCACGATATTGGAGATGAAGAAGCCGATGTAGATGATCGCGGCGAAGAACACGATCAGCAGGGCGCCATAGCGGCCGAACTGGCCACGGCTCTGCACCATCTGCGGGATGCCCATGCGCGGGCCCTGGGCCGACGCCAGGGCGATGACGATACCGCCGAGCATGTGCCCGAGCACGATCGCGATCAGCCCCCACAGCAGGTCGAGGTGGAACACCTGCACCACCATCGCACCGGTGACGATGGGCAGTGGCGCGATGTTGGTACTGAACCACAGGGTGAACAGATCGCGCGCCTTCCCATGGCGCTCCGCCAACGGTACGTAATCGACCGTATGGTTCTCGATCAACGGGTCTTGCCGTGACGTCTGGGACATAGTCATCAACTCGAGTTTGTCTGTTTTTATCGTTGTATGAAGCCAAACCAGGGCGCTCTGCGGCAGCCCTTAAGTGCGGACCATATTATGGTATTCCAAAACTTTGACAAGGCTGATCCGGTGATTTCATGCGCAGCTGATCCGATTTTTGCTCGAGCCAAATAATCGACTTAAACGGTTAACCTCCAGTTAGAACGGGCCTTTCAGGGCAATCAGGGCGTTGGTCGCAGATGGCCGAAAAGGCCTTGCAAAGAATGTATTACGGTATACCATCAGACCTACAAACCTGATAAAAACCGCTTCAGCGCACTTCGAGGATCGTCCAATGATCGATGCAGCCGTCTACAAACAAGTCATGGGCTCGTTCCCGTCCGGTGTCACGGTGATCACCACGCTCGATGACGACGGGCAGGTGGTGGGGCTGACGGCCAGTGCCTTCAGTTCGCTGTCGATGGAGCCGGCGCTGGTGCTGTTCTGCCCCAACTACAGTTCGGATTCGTACCCGGTGCTGATCAAGAACAAGCGCTTTGCGATTCATGTGCTGTCGGGTGTGCAGCAGAAGGAGGCCTATGCGTTTGCGCGCAAGGGCAAGGACAAGGCCGAAGGCATCGAGTGGACGCTGAGTGAGCTGGGCAACCCGCTGCTGGCCAATGCCACGGCGATCATCGAGTGCGAGCTGTGGCGCGAGTATGAAGGTGGTGATCACGCGATCATGGTGGGAGCGGTGAAGAACCTGATCGTGCCGCAGCGTGAGACCGGGCCGCTGGTGTATTGCAATGGGAAGATGGGGGCGTTGCCCGCTGTGGCCTGATCCGAATCCTGCAGTGTTGCATTCGCTGGCAAGCCCGCTGCCACAGGTACCCCACTGCCCCTGAGGCCAGTGATTGCCCTGTGGGAGCTGGCTTGCCAGCGAAGAGGCCTGCCCGGCTGGCCGATCAGGTCCTGAACCGACTCACCAGCTGATTCAACGTCTGCGACAACTGCGTCAGGTTCTGCGCATCGCCCCGCGTCGAGTCCGCCAGGTCAGCCACTCGCTGCGCATCCCCGTGAATAGGGCCGGGGGCGCGGGTCGTAGTTGCTAAGGTTGGGGTCGCCGGGCCAGAACACGTAACCGCCCTGCTCGGTGCCCAGCGACACATAGGTGTAGGCCCGGTGGCTGTTGGCAAGGCCGGCGAACAGCGTGAACAACTGCTGGTCCTGCGCCCCCATCGGCTGACTGGCCGCGTCGCTTGCCAGGTAACGCTTGAGGCTGGCATCGATACCCTTGAGCTGCGGGTGATCGGCCAGGTACGCGACGTTCTGGCTGATACCTTCGAAGAACAGTTGCATGGCGTTGTCGACCTGGCGGATCTCGCGCCCGCTGCTGTCGACGAACGTCGCCCGCGCTTCGTCGCGCACGTTGAGAATGATCAACGCCGCCACCAGGATCACCGGCAGGCTTGCGATCACTGCAAAGGCTAGGGTGAGTTTTTGTTTTATGGTCATCTAGCACGCATCCTTGTCACAAAGTGTTTGCGGATATTCCATATTATGGTATACCAATAAACCAGTAGCGCCCAGCACACGGCGGGGCTGATAACAAAAGATCCGAGGTAAGTCGCCATGAAATTTTCGTTGTTCGTGCATATGGAACGCTGGGACGAGAGCGTCAGCCATCGCCAGTTGTTCGAAGACCTGACCGAACTGACCCTCATGGCCGAAGCCGGCGGTTTCAGCACCGTGTGGATCGGCGAACACCACGCCATGGAATACACCATCTCGCCCAGCCCGATGCCGCTGCTGGCGTACCTGGCGGCCAAGACCACTACCATTCACCTGGGCGCGGGCACCATCATCGCGCCGTTCTGGCACCCGCTGCGGGTAGCCGGCGAGTGTGCGTTGCTGGACGTGATCAGCAACGGGCGCATGGAAGTGGGCCTGGCGCGTGGCGCGTATCAGGTCGAGTTCGACCGCATGGCCGGTGGCATGCCCGCTTCCAGCGGCGGCCAGGCGTTGCGTGAGATGGTGCCGGTGGTGCGTGCGCTGTGGAAAGGCGACTATGCGCATGACGGCGACATCTGGAAATTCCCCACCTCCACCAGCGTGCCCAAGCCGATCCAGCAGCCCAACCCGCCGATGTGGATTGCCGCACGCGACCCGGACTCGCACAACTTCGCCGTGGCCAATGGCTGCAACGTGATGGTGACGCCGCTGATGAAGGGCGATGAAGAGGTGCTGGACCTGAAAAACAAGTTCCAGGCCGCGCTGGACAACAACCCAGACGTGCCGCGCCCGCAACTGATGGTACTGCGTCACACCCACGTGCATGCCGAGGATGACCCTGAAGGCTGGCAGGTCGGCGCCAGGGCGATCTCGCGCTTCTACCGCACCTTCGATGCCTGGTTCGGCAACAAGACCACGCCGGTGAATGGTTTCCTGGAGCCGAGCCCTGAGTCCAAGTTCGCCGAGCGGCCGGAGTTCGAACTGGAGAACATCCACAAGAACACCATGATCGGCACGCCCGAGCAGATCATTGCGCGGATCAAGTACTACCAGGAACTGGGCGTGGACGAATTCAGCTTCTGGTGTGACAACGGGTTGTCGCATGAAGAGAAGAAGACGTCGTTGAAGCTGTTCATCGAGCAGGTAGTCCCCGCCTTCCAGTAACTGAACTGGCCTCTTCGCTGGCTTGCCAGCGACGGGGACACCCCATTCACAAACCGAATGACATGAATTTCAACATTTAATTTGTGGATGCAGCCGGTTGATCATAACGTAGCGGTGCAATCCCTGAACAGGGCCGCCCGCCGCAGGCTGGCCCGGGGGACACAACAACAAACATCGAGACTGTCCATGTCTAAAACCACTTACTTCGCCCCCCACGGCGGGCACCCGGCTCAAACCGAGATGCTGACAGACCGTGCCATGTTCACCGAAGCCTACGCGGTGATCCCCAAGGGTGTGATGCGTGACATCGTCACCAGCCACCTGCCCTTCTGGGACAAGATGCGCATGTGGGTCATCGCCCGCCCGCTGTCCGGTTTTGCCGAGACCTTCTCGCAGTACATCGTCGAAGTCGCCCCTGAAGGCGGCAGCGAGCGCCCCGAGCAGGACAAGAACGCTGAAGCGGTGCTGTTCGTGGTCGAAGGCCAGGTCGACATCACCCTGCAGGGCAAGCCGTACACCCTCAAGCCAGGCGGCTACGCGTTCATTCCGCCGGGCGCCGAGTGGAGCCTGCGCAACACCAGCGCGGCCAACGTGACCTTCCACTGGATTCGCAAGCACTACCAGGAAGTCGAAGGCCTGGAACACCCGCAGGCGTTCGTCACCAACGAGCAGGACGTGACCCCGATCCCGATGCCGGGCACCGATGGCGCCTGGGTCACCACGCGCTTCGTCGACATGGCCGACATGCGCCACGACATGCACGTCAACATCGTGACCTTCCAGCCGGGCGGCACCATTCCGTTTGCTGAAACCCACGTGATGGAGCACGGCCTGTACGTGCTGGAAGGCAAGGCGGTGTACCGCCTGAACCAGGACTGGGTCGAAGTGGAAGCCGGCGACTTCATGTGGCTGCGCGCCTTCTGCCCGCAGGCTTGCTACTCGGGCGGCCCTGGCCCGTTCCGCTACCTGCTGTACAAGGATGTGAACCGCAACGTGAACCTGACGCTGAACCCCAAGCGTTGAGGTTGTAACGGCATAGAAGAGCCCGCCTTGATGGCGGGCTTTTTCGTTTACTGGTCCAACAGCCTGGACAGCACTGCACAGAGTTGCTTGACCATCGGGTCCGCGGTCTGGCGGTGCAGGATCAGGATCTCGTAGCTGTCGATCACCGGCAGGCCGTCGCTTTCGTCGAGCACGCGGTGCTCGGCGGTGACGGCGCGTGGCGGCAGCAGGCTGATGCCCATGCCGTCCGCCACGGCCGCCTGGATGCCGCTGAGGCTGGAGCTGGTGAATGCGATGCGCCAGCGTCGGCCCAGGCTTTCCACCGCGCTGATGATTTCGTCGCGGTACAGCCCGCGTGGCGGAAAGGTCACCAGCGGGATCGGGTCCAGGGCCAGGGCGGGATTGCTCGCGCTGTCGATCCAGCGCAACTGCTCCGGCCAGCTGGCCACACCTTCGCGGCCGTTGCGGCGCTGCTTGAGCAGCACCAGGTCGAGTTCGCCATTGTCGTAGCTCTGGCTGAGGTCGCGGCACAGGCCGCTGGTGACTTCGAGCTTGACCTGCGGGTGCTTGCGGTTGAATGCCGACAGCGCGTTGGTGGTGCGCCCGCCAACGAAGTCTTCGGGCACGCCCAGGCGCAGGGTCACACCGACCGTGGCGCCGGCCAGGGCTTCAAGCATCTGGTCGTTGAGCGCGAGCATGTGGCGGGCGTAGCCGAGCAGGGTCTGGCCGGCGTCGGTGGGTAGCACTTCGCGGTTGCCGCGCTCGAGCAGGCGGTGGCCGACCATGTCCTCAAGGCGCCGGACCTTCTGGCTGATGGTCGACTGGGTGGAATGCAGGCGGGTGGCGGCGGTGGTGAAGCTGCCGCAGTCGGCCACCACCACGATGGCGCGCAGCAGGTCGAGGTCGAACAGTGATCTATTCGGTTTCAGACTGAGGGTCATGGTGGGATTCGATTTTTGAATGGGTGTGCAGGTTTCTAGCATGTGCCGGGGGGTTGGGCAATCACCTGACATTAAGTTACATCAGGGCTTGAAGGTGCATGCCTTGGATCCACCGGCGCGCTCAAGACCGTGCGCCGCCCGCGCGGCGCTTCGCTGGCAAG
>NZ_JAHTBI010000022.1 GCF_019168305.1 Pseudomonas aegrilactucae | reverse complement strand
TGCTCTACGACAGGCCTGGTCTCGTTTCTTGGCTTGCCAGCGAAGAGGCCCATACGTGTATACACTTATAGAAATGCACCATTTAATTTCATAAAAACGACATTTTGCCCTGTTGCGGTGCGAGTGGTTCTTGGTAAAGTCCTGAAAAAACCAATAAGTCCAACTCTCTCTGGTGAATGTCTACATGATCGAATCCGTCGAAGATTTCCTCGCGCGTCTCAAGCAACGCGACCCGGCCCAGCCCGAGTTCCACCAGGCGGTGGAAGAGGTGCTGCGCAGCCTGTGGCCCTTCCTCGAAGCCAACCCGCACTACCTGCAGGCCGGCATTCTCGAGCGCATGGTCGAGCCAGAGCGAGCCATTCTGTTCCGCGTGTCGTGGGTCGATGACCACGGCAAGGTGCAGGTCAACCGCGGCTACCGCATCCAGATGAGCAGCGCCATCGGCCCGTACAAGGGCGGCCTGCGTTTCCACCCGTCGGTGAACCTCGGTGTGCTCAAGTTCCTGGCCTTCGAGCAGGTGTTGAAGAACTCGCTCACTTCGCTGCCCATGGGCGGCGGCAAGGGCGGCTCGGACTTCGACCCCAAGGGCAAGAGCGATGCCGAAGTCATGCGCTTCTGCCAGGCCTTCATGAGCGAGCTGTATCGCCACATCGGCGCCGACCTCGACGTGCCGGCCGGTGACATCGGCGTGGGCGGTCGCGAGATCGGTTTCCTGTTCGGCCAGTACAAGCGCCTGGCCAACCAGTTCACCTCGGTGCTCACCGGCAAGGGCATGAACTACGGCGGCAGCCTGATCCGCCCGGAAGCCACCGGCTACGGCTGCGTGTACTTCGCCGAAGAAATGCTCAAGCGTGACGGCCTGCGCATCGACGGTCGCCGCGTGGCCATCTCCGGCTCCGGCAACGTCGCGCAATACGCTGCGCGCAAGGTCATGGACCTGGGCGGCAAGGTCATCTCGCTGTCGGACTCCGAAGGCACGCTGTACTGCGAAGCCGGCCTCAACGACGAACAGTGGGACGCGCTGATGGCGCTCAAGAACGTCAAGCGCGGTCGCCTGAGCGAGCTCAGCGGCCAGTTCGGCCTGGAGTTCCGTGCCGGCCAGCGTCCCTGGAGCCTGGCCTGCGACATCGCCCTGCCGTGCGCCACGCAAAACGAACTGGACGCCGAAGACGCCCGCACCCTGTTGCGCAATGGCTGCATCTGCGTGGCCGAAGGCGCGAACATGCCGACCACGCTGGAGGCTGTGGATATCTTCATCGAGGCCGGCACCCTGTTCGCCCCGGGCAAGGCGTCCAACGCCGGCGGCGTGGCCGTCAGCGGCCTGGAAATGTCGCAGAACGCCATGCGTCTGCTGTGGACCGCCGGTGAAGTGGACAGCAAGCTGCACAACATCATGCAGTCGATCCACCATGCCTGTGTGCACTATGGCGAAGAGAACGGCCGCATCAACTACGTGAAGGGCGCCAATATCGCCGGCTTCGTCAAGGTGGCCGATGCCATGCTGGCGCAAGGCGTGGTGTAAACCTTCAGGTCCGAAGGGCGCCGCCGTCTATCTGCGTCGATAGGCGCGGGCGGCGTCGCGGTCCTTTTCCTGCTGCCATTGTTCTTCGCGCGCGTCCCAGTGGCGGGCGCGATAGTCCTGTCGGTCCTGGTTCTGCTGCATGGCCTGGCACTGGCGAAAGCCGTCATCCCAGCCGGTTTCGTACTGGCGGTTGTGCAGGTAGCGCGGCACGTCCTTGCGAAAGTCGCCGGCCATGCTCGCGGCGGCCTGGTGGCCACTGCTGCAGCCGTCCTGGAACCCGTCGGCGTAGGGCGGCGGGTAGCCTTGGTTGATCAGTTGGTCATGGGTGCTTGCGCACCCGCCCAACAGTACCGACACCAGCACCCAATGCCACCGCATGTTCAGACTCTCCACCTGTTGCGTGAAGTCTAGGCGGTGGATTGTTGCAGGGGCGTCAAAACGGTGTGAAGCACTTCAACAGCTTCGCTGGCAAGCCAGCTCCCACAGGGTGTTGCATGCGCCACAAAACCCTGTGGGAGCTGGCTTGCCAGCGAAGGCGGCCTTACAGGCGAAGCGTCAGTAGTTGTACCACTTCACTTCCAGCATCACCTCGTTCTGCGCCGCCGCCAGCTGGCTGAACTCGCGCTTGGCACTCAGGCGCACACCCAGGTTGCGCGACAGTTCCCACTGCTGGTTCAGGCTCAGGCTGCGGCGCACTTCGCCATTGGTGAAGTAATCGCCCTTGGCTTCCAGGCTCAGGTTGCCCAGCCCGTTGCGCCACAGCACCCCGGTATTGAACCCCGCCGCCGGTGCGACAAACGCGGCAAAGTCATTGTTGTGCTCCACCCGCACCGTGCCCAGGGCAAACCCGAGCATGTCCTCGCCCAACTGCCAGGTGCCACCGGCGCCGCCATTCACATGGCTGACCAGCACTTCGTTCTCGTGTTTGCCCAGCACCCGCTCAAGGCCTCCCGTCACCTGCCACGACCACGGCTTGAGCAGGTCGTTGCGCGGGGTCAGCGAGCGGATCGTCGCCAGGTCCAGGCGCTGCACCTGCCAGTCGTTGCCTTCGTACTGGCGCACCTTGAGCTGCAGGATCTCGATCTGCGCGCCCAGCGGGAAGCCATAGGCATTGTCGTTGAGGTCGTGGTACGCCATGCGCAGCCCGTACTCGGCAAACGCCCGGTCTTCGCGGGTACCCACACCCAGTTGCCAGGTGCGCGACTCGTGGCCGTCTTCGGGCAAGCCCGGGCGTTCGATCTGCAAGGGCGGCGGCGGGTTGCGGTTGATCGCGCGCAGCAGTTCGAAGCTGCGCCGGGCCCGCGCCGGGTCGCGTTCCTGGCCGTTGGCACGGTAGCGCTCCAGGCGGTAGGCGGCGTCCTGCACCAGGGCCTGGCGCGCGCGGGGCAGGGCGGCAAACGCGGGGCTTTGCAGTTGCGCGGTGTCGGCGCTCACGGCCAGTACCTGCTGCTGCTCGGCATCGTCCAGCGGCTTGGCACGCTCGAGCAGCTCGCGCTCGCGTGAAGGGCGGTAGTCGGTGCGTGCCACCAGCCCGGCCTGCTTCACCGCCTTGACCGTGTCGGTGGGGATCGCCGTGAGCGGGAACTGCGAGGTCAGGTCAAGGCTCGGTCGCGCCACCTGCAGCAGTTCCAGCAGGCGGTACGAGCAGTTTTCGTCGAAGAAGAAGTAGTCGAACTGGATCTGCTTGAGTTCCCAGATGTGCTCGACCATGCGCCCGGTTTCTTCCGGGGTCAGGTTCAGCCGGTACTCCCACAGGTCGCGGTTTTCCAGGCTGCGGTATTCGGACAGCTTTTCCTGGTAGGGCACCAGCGCGAACAGGCCGGGGTAGCCGCCCATCAGGCCTTTCCAGGCGTACAGGATGCTGTTGTCGTTGCCTTCGATGTAGGCACCGAAGTTGATCGCGTAGCTCAGCAGCGCGGTGTTGTCGCTTTGCACGTCGGCCTGGTCGATACGCAGCAGCGTATGCCCGAACATCGACGAGGGGCTGTTGAGGTAGGCGGCCGGAAAGATCATCACCGCACTGTGCGGCGACACATCCTTGAACCACTGGGTGTAGTCCTTGCAGTCCGGTGTCGGCAGGTCGTTCAGTTGCAACTGTTCGCGCAGCCAGCGGGTGCGTGCGGGGAATACGCATTGGGCGTGCTTGTCGCCCAGGCTGGCCGGGGCATACAGCGCCTCGTAGGTGGCGCGTAGTTCCTGCTCGGGGTGGTGTGCACCGTCCTTGGCCAGAAAGAAGCGCGCATCGTCCACATAGCTGCGCCAGCCGCCGAGCTTGGCGGTTTCGTAGTGGCCCAGCGAGATCCAGTAGCGATCGTTGGCCAGCGTGTGCAGGCGTGAATCATCGAGTGCGGCAACAGCGTGCAGCGGGGTGCAGGCACACAGCACCAGGGAGGCAAGGCGTTTGAGCATGTCGGGCAACTACGTCTGAATGATGCCGATAGAGGCGGGCAAACAACCCGCCCCCTCAGGGGGCGGGTGGGCCGAGCTTAAGTCGGGGTTGCGTATTTGGCCAGGCGGGCGTCGCTTTTCAGGACGGCGAGGGTGTTGGCGTGAACATCTTCAGCGGTAGCGTCTGCTGTGGTGAAGATTTCCTGGAAGTGCTGGTGGGTCACGGCGGCGAAGTGCGCACGGTCTTGCGGCGCGACGCCCAGTACCACCGCGTAGGTGGTCAGTGCTTCGCCCTGGCCTTGCGCCATGTCTTCGGACAGCTCGTTCATCATGCCATTCATGGCAAACCACGACTTGCCGCCGTAGGTCAGTGCCGCATTGGTGGAACAGCCGTTGGTGCCCGAGGTCATGCCGAAGGTGGCGTTACCGGAGGTACCGTTGGTGGTGGACGCGAGGAAGTGAGCCGGTGTACCGCGTTGGCCCTCGAACAGCATGTTGCCCCAGCCGCAGTCCGGGCCGCCTGGCGCCTGGGCCATGGCGTTGAGCGAAACTGCGGTGAACAGAGTACCCAGAAGAATCCGTTTCATAGCATTGTTCTCTTTCTGATGTTCAAACCAAAGGTCAGGGTTATCTGGCATGTCTGTAGGTTCAGCTGCCAGGACGGGTCGGTTGTTTACCCAGCCGCGCAGTTTGGAGTTTAGGCATGTTCTAAGGGTTCCGTGATTAATTGCAAAAGATTGCTTGAAATAATTGACGTGGGGCAGCTTTTCGACCCTGCTGCAGAAAGCGTTGAAGAGCCTTGCAAGCCGGGCGCGGGCGGCGCCAGAATGCCGTCATCCGCCCCGCCGAAGTAAGGAAGCCCGATGCCCGATTCTGTTGCTGCGAGCCTGCGTCTTGCGCCCGAAGCCCTGACCCGGCCGTTTTCCGCTGAACAGTTCGCTTTTTCCACCACCAATGATCTGGAGCCCTTTCGCGGTGTGCTAGGCCAGGAACGTGCCGTCGAAGCCTTGCAGTTCGGCGTCGCCATGCCACGTCCCGGTTACAACGTATTCGTCATGGGCGAGCCGGGCACCGGCCGCTTCTCGTTCGTCAAGCGTTACCTGAAGGCCGAAGGCAAGCGCCTGCAGACCCCGTCCGACTGGCTGTACGTCAACAACTTCGACGAGCCCCGCGAGCCCAAGGCCTTCGAGCTGCCCTCGGGCAGTGCCGGCGCGTTCATCGCTGACATCGGCGGGTTGATCGACAACCTGCTGGCGACCTTTCCGGCGGTGTTCGAGCACCCGTCCTACCAGCAGAAGAAAAGCGCCATCGACCGCGCCTTCAACCAGCGCTACGACCGCGCCCTGGACGTGATCGAGCGCCTGTCGCTGGAAAAGGACGTGGCCCTGTACCGCGACAGCAGCAACGTCGCCTTCACCCCGATGGCCGACGGCAAGGCGTTGGACGAGGCCGAGTTCGCCCAGTTGCCGGAGGCCGAGCGAGAGCGTTTCCACGAAGACATCAGCGCCCTTGAAGAGCGCCTCAACGAAGAGCTCGCCAGCCTGCCGCAATGGAAGCGCGAGTCCAACAATCAACTGCGCCAGCTCAACGAAGAGACCATCACCCTGGCCCTGCAGCCGCTGCTGGCGCCGTTGTCGCAGAAGTACGCCGAGAACGCTGCGGTATGCGCCTACCTGCAGGCCATGCAGGTCAACCTGTTGCGCACCGTGGTCGAGCAACTGGTCGACGACAGCAAGACCGATGCACTGGCGCGCAAGATGCTCGAAGAACAGTACGCGCCGAGCCTGGTGGTGGGCCATCACGCCAGCGGCGGCGCGCCGGTGGTGTTCGAGCCGCACCCGACCTACGACAACCTGTTCGGCCGCATCGAGTACGGCAACGACCAGGGCTCGCTGTACACCACCTACCGGCAGTTGCGCCCCGGTGCGCTGCACCGTGCCAACGGCGGCTTCCTGATCCTGGAAGCCGAGAAGATGCTCGGTGAACCGTTCGTGTGGGACGCGCTCAAGCGCGCCCTGCAATCGCGCAAGCTGAAGATGGAGTCGCCGCTGGGCGAATACGGCCGGCTGGCCACCGTGACGCTCACCCCGCAGATGATCCCGTTGCAGGTCAAGGTGGTGATCATCGGCGCGCGCCAGCTGTACTACGCACTGCAGGACCATGACCCGGACTTCCAGGAGATGTTCCGGGTGCTGGTGGACTTCGACGAAGACATCCCGATGGTCGACGAGAGCCTGGAGCAGTTCGCCCAGTTGCTCAAGACCCGCACCAGCGAGGAGGGCATGGCCCCGCTGACCGCCGATGCGGTGGCGCGCCTGGCCACCTACAGTGCGCGCCTGGCCGAGCATCAGGGGCGTTTGTCGGCGCGTATCGGTGATCTGTTCCAACTGGTCAGCGAGGCGGACTTCATCCGCCACCTGGCCAACGACGAGATGACCGACGCCGGCCACATCGAGCGTGCACTCAAGGCCAAGGCCACGCGCACCGGCAGGGTGTCGGCGCGGATTCTCGACGACATGCTGGCCGGCATCATCCTGATCGACACCGAAGGTGCGGCGGTGGGCAAGTGCAATGGGCTGACGGTGCTGGAGGTGGGGGATTCGGCCTTCGGTGTGCCGGCGCGTATTTCCGCCACGGTGTACCCCGGCGGCAGCGGCATCGTCGACATCGAGCGCGAGGTCAACCTGGGCCAGCCGATTCACTCCAAGGGCGTGATGATCCTCACCGGCTACCTGGGCAGCCGGTATGCACAGGAGTTCCCGCTGGCGATCTCCGCCAGTATCGCGCTGGAGCAGTCCTACGGTTATGTGGACGGCGACAGCGCCTCGCTGGGCGAGGCCTGCACGCTGATCTCGGCCTTGTCCAGGACCCCGCTCAAGCAATGCTTTGCGATTACCGGCTCGATCAACCAGTTCGGTGAAGTGCAGGCGGTGGGTGGGGTCAACGAGAAGATCGAAGGCTTCTTCCGCCTGTGTGAGGCCCGTGGCCTGACCGGCGAGCAGGGCGCGATCATCCCGCGGGCCAACGTGGCCACGCTGATGCTCGATGAGCGGGTGTTGCAGGCGGTGCGCGCCGGGCAGTTCCACGTGTATGCGGTCAGCCAGGCCGACGAGGCATTGAGCCTGCTGGTGGGCGAACCGGCCGGGCAGCCGAACGAGGAGGGCGAGTTCCCCGAAGGCAGCATCAATGCACGGGTGGTCGAGCGGCTGCGGGTGATTGCCGAGATGATCAGTGAAGAGGACCTGAAGGAGGCCGAGAAGGCGTTGGCCGAAGAGGCGCTGGCGCAGGTCAAGCCTTCCTGAGACCGTGGTGGCCCCTTCGCTGGCAAGCCAGCTCCCACAAGGGCTGCGGTGATCCCTGTGGGAGCTGGCTTGCCAGCGAAAGCGGTCTGTCAGCCACAGTCGCCTTTTGAATGACATGACCACTCGGCGCCGACCGCTTGTCGCCGGTGGATTTCTTCTATCCTCAAGGCAAGGACAGTCGTAGGTAAAGGATCGAAACAGCCTTGCCACAGGCTGCGCAACGTTTCACCGAGGACCGTCGCCATGCCGCGTACCCTCAGCCTCACCCGTCAGTGCCTGGGCCTGGTGACCCGCATTGAATGCCGTATCCGCCCACTGGCCGGAGATACCGGCATGTGGACACTGCTGTTCGCCGCCGGCATGGCTGGCGAGCAACCTTCCGCCATCAAGGCTCAAGGGCCGTTTCACGGGCCGTTCGTGGCCGAGTCGGTGCTCAGCGCGATCGTCGACAGCCTCACCCTGCACGGTTATCAGGTGGCCGACGACCCGCAGATCTGGTGCGTGCACCTGCAGGCCCAGTTGCGCCGCATCAACGGCGAGCGGGTGCATCACGTGGGCGACCTGCAGTCCAACCCCGACACCTGAAGCGCCCGGGTTCACCCCACACGCCGCCTGCGGCAGCGTGTCGCGGGCTTTTTCTGGCACAGGCGGCTGGTATACTCGCGCTCGTTTTTCCCGCCACCTGGTGATTTGCTCAATGGAACGCTTTATCGAAAATGCGATGTACGCCTCGCGCTGGCTGCTCGCACCGATCTACTTTGGTCTGTCGTTGGGCCTGCTGGCGCTGGCGCTGAAGTTCTTTCAGGAGATCTTCCATGTGCTGCCCAACATCTTCTCGCTGGCCGAGGCCGACCTGATCCTGGTCTTGCTGTCGCTGATCGACATGGCCCTGGTCGGTGGCCTGCTGGTGATGGTGATGATCTCCGGCTACGAGAACTTCGTGTCGCAACTGGACATCGACGAGGGCACGGAAAAACTCAACTGGCTGGGCAAGATGGACTCTTCGTCGCTGAAGATGAAAGTCGCCGCCTCGATCGTGGCCATTTCCTCGATCCACCTGCTGCGCGTGTTCATGGACGCGCGCAATATCGAGACCCAGTACCTGATGTGGTACGTGATCATCCACATGACCTTCGTGGTCTCGGCGTTCGCCATGGGCTACCTGGACAAGATGACCAAGCACTGATCACCCAGGCACTGACGCTGTTCGCGCCGCCCGTCCGTTGCAAAACGGACGGGCGGTTGCGTTTGTGCCTTGTGCTTTGGCTGGGGCTGTACAAAAAATGAACGGTCTGTCGAATGTTCCAGTAGCGAGGTATCGCAATGAACCTGTATCAACTGAACAGTGAGGCCAAGGCCGGCCATGTCGATGAACTCAACCTGATTGCCATCGAAGGCGGCGACTTCGTGCTGGAGGCGCGGGTCAAGGGCAGGGCGCATCCGTTGTCGGACGCGCACGGCCAGCGCTTGAAAGTGCATTCGGTGGTGGACGCCCAGCGCCTGCTCAATGGTTTGCCGGCTGTGCCGCTGCACCTGGTGCACTGGTCGGTACAGGACGAGATGTGCGGCATGGAAAGTACCGTGGAGGAAGACCTCAAGGTGCCGATGCCGCGACGTTCTGCCTGGTAGCTGAACTGCTCGACTGCAGTGTGCTAGGCTGCTGGCCCTTTTCACCAAGGGCGCGGCCTCAGTGCGCCCTGTAGCGGAGCAGAACCATGTCCGAACTCAACCTGTCCACCGACGAAACCCGCGTCAGCTACGGCATCGGCCGTCAGCTGGGTGGCCAGCTGCGTGACAACCCGCCACCAGGCGTCAACCTGGAAGCGATCCTGGCCGGTCTGACCGACGCTTTCAATGGCCAGGCCAGCCGCGTCAGCGAAGAAGACCTGTCGGCCAGCTTCAAGGTCATCCGTGACATCATGCAGGCCGAAGCTGCAGCCAAGGCTGAAGCGGCTGCCGGCGAAGGCAAGGCCTTCCTGGTTGAAAACGCCAAGCGTGACGGCATCACCACCCTGGCATCGGGCCTGCAGTTCGAAGTGTTGACTGCCGGTGAAGGCGCCAAGCCAAGCCGTGAAGACAGCGTACGTACCCACTACCACGGCACCCTGATCGACGGCACTGTGTTCGACAGCTCCTACGAGCGCGGCCAGCCTGCCGAATTCCCGGTGGGCGGCGTGATCGCTGGCTGGACCGAGGCCCTGCAACTGATGAACGCCGGCAGCAAATGGCGCCTGTACGTGCCGAGCGAGCTGGCTTACGGCGCCCAGGGCGTTGGCAGCATCCCGCCGCACAGCGTACTGGTGTTCGACGTCGAGCTGCTGGACGTACTGTAAGGCCCTCTTCGCTGGCAAGGCCGGCTCCTACAGATACAGCGTGTATCCGTGTAGGAGCCGGCCTTGCCGGCGAAGCTTTTTCAGTTCCACTCGGTTCCACCTCCAGGGCGCAACGCCCGGGCATAGCAGAACAGAAACAGGTTGCGTACCAGCTCCTTGAGCACCACCGGCTCACTCGAATTCAAACCACTCAGGTCCAGGTCACCCTGGTCACGCAGCTCGCCAAGCGCGTCTTCTTCAAGCACGGCGCACACTTCGCCCGTTTCGCGGTGCAGGATGCGCAGGTAGGGATGGGGGCGGTCAAGCCAGGCGTCGATCAGATAAGTCATGGCTATTCTCCTTGAAAGCGTTCAATGAGAATAATTCTTATTATCAAAATAGCAAGTGACTATTGGATTTTTCTTGCGATTACCGCTCGGCGGTAAGGTCGAGGCTGCGAGCGCAGCCCCGGATTGGCAAGGTCTCAGACCTTGCGCACGAACTCGGATTTCAGCTTCATCGGGCCGATGCCGTCGATCTTGCAGTCGATGTCGTGGTCGCCGTCGCACAGGCGGATGTTCTTGACCTTGGTGCCGACCTTGACCACCAGCGAGGTGCCCTTGACCTTGAGGTCCTTGATCACGGTGATGGTATCGCCGTCCTGCAGGACGTTGCCCACCGAATCCTTCTTCACCGCTTCGTCATTGGCCGCTTCGGCGTCACCGCTGGCGGACCACTCGTGGGCGCACTCGGGGCAGATCAGCTGGCTGGCGTCTTCGTAGGTGTATTCGGAATTGCATTTGGGGCAGGGTGGCAAAGTGCTCACTACGGTTCCTCAGGGCATGCGTATAAAGCCCACATTGTATAGGGTTTTGCCGACCAGAGGAAAAGCAGGCCCATCGAACGATGGGCCGGGGAGGGGATCAGTGCGTGCGGGCCACGGCGAATTCGCTGAGTTCGATCAGTGCCTCGCGGTATTCGCTGGCCGGCAGCACGTCCAGGCAGGCGATGGCACGGGCCACGTAGTCGCGGGCCATCTGTGCGGTGTAGTCCAGTGCACCGGCTGCTTCCACCGCGTTGCGGATGCTCTCGAGGTCTTCCAGGCCGCCTTTCTGGATCGCCTGGCGCACCAGGGCGGCCTGTTCGGCCGTGCCTTCGCGCATGGTGTAGATCAGCGGCAGGGTCGGCTTGCCTTCGGCCAGGTCGTCACCGACGTTCTTGCCCAGGGTTTCGGCATCGCCCTTGTAGTCGAGCAGGTCGTCGACCAGCTGGAAGGCCACGCCCAGGTGGTCGCCAAAGGTACGCAGGGCTTCGCTCTGCTCCGGGGTCGCACCGGCCAGCGCTGCAGCGCTGTGGGTGGAGGCCTCGAACAGCATCGCGGTCTTGCCGCGGATGACCTCCATGTAGACCTCTTCGCTGGTGCTGGCATCGCGAATGCGCGACAGCTGCAGCACTTCACCCTCGGCAATCACCCGGGTGGCCTTGGAGAGGATCTGCATGACCGGCATCGAGCCCAGCTCTACCATCATCTCGAACGAGCGCGAATACAGGAAGTCGCCCACCAGCACGCTGGGTGCGTTGCCCCACAGGGCATTGGCGGTGGAGCGGCCACGGCGCATGCCGGACATGTCGACCACGTCGTCATGCAGCAGGGTGGCGGTGTGCAGGAACTCGATGGTGGCGGCCAGCAGGCGCAGGTCGTCGCCTTCGCGGCCCAGTGCCTTGCCGCACAGCAACACCAGCAGCGGGCGCAGACGCTTGCCCCCGGCCGAGGTAATATAGTCGCCGATTTTCGATACCAGCGGCACACGCGAAGTCAGCTGTTTCTTGATGATCTCGTCAACGGCGCTGAAGTCGTCCGCTACCGCACGGTAGAAAGCTTGGGGTTGCATCGGCCACAGGTGCTCCATAAGGGTTGCGCGGCATGCTAGGTTGCGGGTCCCGGCGTGTCAAGGCGCACTGGCCATGGGGGCAATGGGCCTACTTGCAAGGCAAAGCTGGCTTGCGTACAATCGCGCACCCTGAACTTCCTGGGCAGCACCTGCCTTACGCAATTGCACTGGGCCGTTCCAGCCCTATGCAGCCATGCCAGCCAATACTCTTCCTATAAAGAGCTGGGTGAGCAGGATTATCGGAGAAATACCCATGTACGCAGTAATTGTTACCGGTGGCAAGCAGTACAAAGTCGCCCCAGGTGAATACCTGAAAATCGAAAAACTGGAAGTCGCCACTGGCGAATCCGTGACCTTCGACCGCGTTCTGTTGGTTGCCAATGGCGACGACGTGAACATCGGCGCTCCAGTTGTTGCTGGTGCCACTGTCGTGGCTGAAGTGATCTCGCAAGGTCGTCACGACAAAGTGCGTATCATCAAGTTCCGTCGCCGTAAGCACCACATGAAGCGTATGGGCCACCGCCAGTGGTTCACCGAGATCAAAATCACCGGTATTCAGGCTTAACTTCAGCCTAATTCCTCACTAGGAGAATTGAACTCATGGCACACAAAAAAGCTGGTGGTAGTACCCGTAACGGTCGCGACTCAGAAGCCAAACGCCTTGGCGTGAAGATGTATGGCGGCCAGGCTATCATCCCGGGCAACATCATCGTGCGTCAGCGCGGCACCCAATTCCACGCTGGCTACGGCGTTGGCATGGGCAAGGATCACACCCTGTTCGCCAAGATCGCGGGTAAGATCAAGTTCGAAGTAAAAGGCGCCTTCGGTCGTCGTTACGTAAGCGTCATCGCCGAGTAATCGCGCGATCGCTGGAAAAGCCCTGTCTTGCGACGGGGCTTTTTCGTTTGTGGGGTGAGTCTCTTGCAAAGCTGTTTGTATGGGCTGCCGGCGCTGGTGTTTCGGTCGTTGACGGGGGCCGCCGCGCTCACTTTTGCAAGAGCCTTATGTCTTTGTGTCACTCAGCTCGTCCAGCTGACGAGAGGCGGTTTTTATGAAGTTTGTTGACGAAGTATCGATCAAGGTCAAAGCCGGTGACGGCGGTAACGGTTGCATGAGCTTCCGTCGCGAGAAGTTCATCGAGAACGGTGGCCCCAACGGCGGCGACGGTGGTGATGGTGGTTCGGTGTACATGGTTGCCGACGAAAACCTCAACACCCTGGTCGACTACCGCTACACCCGCCATTTCGAAGCCCAGCGCGGCTCCAACGGCGGCAGCACCGACTGCACCGGCAAGAAGGGCGAAGACCTGATCCTGCGTGTGCCGGTCGGCACCACGGTGATCGACGCCGGTACCCAGGAAGTCATCGGCGACCTGGTCAAGGCCGGGCAGAAACTGATGGTGGTACAGGGCGGCTGGCACGGCCTGGGTAACACCCGTTTCAAGTCCAGTACCAACCGTGCGCCACGCCAGACCACCCCGGGCAAGCCGGGCGAGCAGCGTGACCTGAAACTGGAAATGAAAGTGCTGGCCGACGTCGGCCTGCTGGGCTTGCCGAATGCCGGCAAATCCACCTTCATCCGTTCGGTCTCGGCCGCCAAGCCGAAAGTCGCCGACTACCCGTTCACCACCCTGGTGCCAAACCTGGGTGTGGTCAGCGTCGACCGCTGGAAGAGCTTCGTGGTGGCCGACATTCCCGGCCTGATCGAAGGCGCCTCCGAAGGTGCCGGCCTGGGTATCCGCTTCCTCAAGCACCTGGCGCGTACCCGCCTGTTGCTGCACCTCGTCGACCTGGCACCGCTGGATGAAAGCAGCAGCGCCGATGCCGCCGAAGTGATCGTCAACGAGCTGGTGCGCTTCAGCCCGTCGCTGGCCGAGCGTGACCGCTGGCTGGTGCTGAACAAGACCGACATGCTGATGGACGACGAGCGTGACGAGCGGGTCAAGGACGTGGTCGAGCGTCTGCAGTGGGAAGGCCCGGTCTACGTGATCTCGGCCATCTCCAAGCAAGGCACCGAGCAGCTCAGCCGCGACATCATGCGCTACCTCGAAGACCGCGCCGACCGCCTGGCGGCCGACCCGGCCTACCGTGACGAGTTGGCCGACCTTGACCAGCGCATCGAAGACGAAGCCCGTGCCCAGTTGCAGGCCCTGGACGATGCGCGTGCCCTGCGCCGCACCGGCGTCAAGAGCGTGCACGACATCGGCGACGATGATGACGACTGGGACGAGGACGACGAAGACGGCGCGGAAATCATTTACGTGCGCGACTGATTCGTTGCAGTACACTAAACGCCGCTTTTTCAAGCGGCGTTTTGGTATCTAAAGATCTCTAAAGGTTGGAAGAAGATGCGGAGCAAGGTGACGGGTGCGCAGCGCTGGGTGGTGAAGATCGGCAGCGCATTGCTGACGGCGGATGGCAAGGGCCTGGACCGCGCAGCCATGGGTGTATGGGTCGAGCAGATGGTGGCCCTGCATGACGCAGGTGTCGAGTTGGTGCTGGTGTCTTCGGGGGCCGTGGCCGCCGGCATGAGCCGCCTGGGCTGGAGCAAACGGCCGAGCGCGATGAACGAGTTGCAGGCTGCTGCCTCCATCGGCCAGATGGGCCTGGTGCAGGCCTGGGAGTCGAGCTTTGCCGAGCATGGCCGGCATACCGCGCAGATCCTGCTGACCCACGACGACCTGTCCGACCGCAAGCGTTACCTGAACGCCCGCAGCACCCTGCGCACCCTGGTGGAGCTGGGCGTGGTGCCGGTGATCAACGAGAACGACACGGTGGTCACCGACGAAATCCGTTTTGGCGACAACGACACCCTGGCCGCGCTGGTGGCCAACCTGGTGGAAGCCGACCTGCTGGTGATCCTCACCGACCGCGACGGCATGTTCGATGCCGACCCGCGCCACAACCCTGAAGCCCAGCTGATCTACGAAGCCCGTGCCGATGACCCGGCGCTGGACGCGGTGGCCGGCGGTACCGGTGGTGCGCTGGGGCGTGGCGGCATGCAGACCAAGCTGCGTGCCGCGCGCCTGGCGGCGCGTTCCGGCGCTCACACCATCATCGTCGGCGGGCGTATCGAGCGCGTGCTCGACCGCCTGAAGGCCGGCGAGCGCCTGGGCACCTTGCTGTCGCCCGAGCGCGGCATGCTGGCGGCGCGCAAGCAGTGGCTGGCCGGGCACCTGCAGACCCGCGGCACGCTGGTGCTGGATGCCGGTGCGGTGCAGGCGTTGCGCCAGGCCAACAAGAGCCTGTTGCCAGTAGGCGTGAAGACCGTGCAGGGCAGTTTCCGCCGTGGCGAGATGGTCGTGTGCGTGGGGCCTGACGGCGTTGAAGTGGCACGCGGCCTGGCCAACTACAGTGCGCTGGAAGCACAGAAGATCATCGGCCAGTCGTCCGAGGCGATCGAAAGCGTGCTGGGCTACAGCGCCGAGCCTGAGCTGGTGCACCGCGACAACCTGATTCTGGTATGAGGAGGTGAGCGTGATCAAAGGGATTTTTGCAGCCGCCTTGCTGGCGCTGCCGATGGTGGCCGGGGCCGAGGAAATCGGCCAGGTGTCGACCGTGTTCAAGTTCGTCGGGCCGAACGACCGCATCGTGGTCGAGGCGTTTGACGACCCCAAGGTGGAGGGCGTGACCTGTTATCTGTCGCGGGCCAAGACCGGCGGCGTGAAGGGTGGGCTGGGGTTGGCCGAGGACCGTGCGGAGGCTTCGATCGCCTGCCGTCAGGTGGGCCCGATCCGCTTCAAGGGCGAGCTCAAGGATGGCGACGAAGTGTTCAAGGAGCGCACTTCGCTGGTGTTCAAGACCATGCAGGTGGTGCGCTTCCTGGACAAGAAGCGCAACACGCTGGTGTACCTGGTGTACAGCGACCGGTTGATCGAAGGCAGCCCGCAGAACGCGGTGACGGCGATTCCGATCCTGCCTTGGGCAGAATGATCTAGCACCGCGTTGCCTTCTTCGCTGGCAAGCCAGCTCCCACAGGTGACAGTGCCTGTCTCCAGAGCACTGATAACCCTGTGGGAGCCGGCTTGCCGGCGAAGGGGCCATCAAGGCCCCTGTACAGGCGTCAGATCGACGCCGGCTCCACGTCTACTTCCCGCACCTCGACCTTCACCTGATCGCGACGGCTGATGTACTTCCAGTCCGCCTCGTCGATGTAGATCCCGTTCGGCCCGCTGCCGCCTTCCAGGTCGATCGCCACGTGCGCCGACACCTGCGGCTTCACGCTCGCCAGAATCGGCACGAAGCCCAACTGCAGGCTGGTCTCCAGCAATGCCGCCTGGTTGCGTTCGTCGATGTCCGCCGCCTCGTCCAGGTAGTACGGCAAGCGCACGCGCCCGGCCTGGTCGCGGTCCATCAGGTGCAGCAGCAGGTACATGTTGGTCAGCGCCTTGATGGTCATGGTGGTGCCGTTGGACGCCGCACCGTCGATGTCGGTATGAATCACCGGCTGCCCACCCACCTTGGTGATCTCGAACGCCAGCTCGAACAGGTCCTTCAAGCCCAGCTGGTTGTGGTTGGCCGCCACCAGCCGTGCCAGGTATTCCTTGGCCTCTTCGTTCTTGTTGTCCTGCTCGGCGCTCTGGCTCAGGTCGAACACCGACAGCGTCTCGCCTTCTTCGTACTGCCCGGCACTGTGGATGATCTGGTCGATGTGCTTGAGCGCCTCCTTGTTCGGCGCCAGCACGATGCGAAAGCTCTGCAGGTTGGAGACCTGGCGCTTGTTGATCTCGCGGTTGAACAGCGCCAGCTGGTGCTCGAGGCTGTCGTAGTCGCTGCGGATGTTGCGCAGGGTACGCGCAATGTCGGTCACCGCCGCACGCCGCGCCTTGCCCAGGGTCAGGGCTTCGTCGGTACGGTGCGCGTAGGCGTTGATCAGCAGTTGCAGGCGGCGCTCCATGTCGTCTTCGCTGTCGAACTTGGCCACGCCCTTGAGGCGCACCTGGGCGTACAGCGCCTCGATCTGGCCGTCGACCCGCAGCAGGCCCTGCCAGCTGTCCTGGTAGTCGTTGAGCAGCGGCAGCAGGTTGTCCATGGAATCGTCGACCGGGTCCATGAACGGCGTGCCGAACGGCAGGTCGGCCGGCAGCAGTTGGCGACGGCGCAGGGCGTCGTCCAGGGTGCGCTGCTTGGCTTCCATGTCGGCGATCTGGCGGCCGACCAGTTGCAGCTTGGCCGACAGTTGCTGGACGCGCTCGGTGAACGCATCGCTGGAGCGCTTGAGTTCGTCCTGGGCCGCTTCCATCTGCGCCAACTGTTCCAGCTTGTCGCCTTCCTCGGCCGACAGCGTCTGGGCGCGGCGGTAGTCTTCCAGGGCCTTCTGCGCATCCAGCACCTGCTGGTACAGCGCTTCGGTCTGGGTCTTGCTCGCGGCGCGGTCGGCAGCCACGGCCTGCTGGGTCTTGAGTTGCTTGAGCTCCTTTTCCAGGCGCTCCTTCTGGTCGCGCAACGCGGCGCGGTCGGCCAGGGCCTGCAAGGCCGGCGGCTCGATGGTGCTCAGGTCGATGGACAGGCCAGGCGCTTCGAAGCGCTCGCCCTTGAAGCCATCGAGTACCGCTTCCAGGGATTTGACCCACACGTCGCTGTCGTCCAGCTCGATGCCACGCTCGCCCAGCGGCAGGCTGAACAGCGCGCCGTTGAACAGGCGCATCAGGCGCTCGACGTCCTGTTGCGAGAACTCCTCGCGCAGGCGTGCATAGCTGTTGTTGTCGGCATGGTCGAGTTGCTGCTTGACCGACTTGAGGCGTTTTTCCAGGTCGCGCAGGCGCTCTTCGAGGTCTTCGGCGCTGAACTGGCGTGATTGCGCCAGGGCGCCGGCCAGTTCATCGTGGGCGTCCTTGGCGGCCAGCAGTTGCTGCTCCAGCACCTTCACGTCATCCACCAGCGCAAAGCGGTGCTTGAGCACCGACAGCTCGCCCAGCCAGCGCTGGATGCCGGTCATCTCGCGCTCCAGGCGCATCAGCTCCTGGGTGCCGCCACGCTGGTTGTTCTGCAGCGCGTCCTGCTCGTGGCTGTAGTGCTCGGCCTGCAGCACCAGTTCTTCCTTGCGCGCCCCGGCGTAGTCCTGCCAGGTGCCGAGCAACTGGTCGAGCAGCGGCGACAGGCGATGCAGCTTGCCGCGCAGGATGTCGCGCTGGGTCACGCCGTTGGCCAGGGCCTCGACCAGCGGGCCGGCGGCCACCAGCGAGTGGTAGTCCTGTTCCATGCGGCGCACGTCGCGGAAGGCCTCTTCGCAAGCGGCGATATAGTCGACGCTGCCCGAACGCAGGCTGTGCTCGAACGCATCGAGAAACAGCTGCTTGAGCTTGGCCGCGGTGATCTCGCGCATGTGCAGCAGGTTGATGAACAGCGCGCGGAAGGTCTTCAGGCTCTGTTCGCTGGTGGAGCGCAGCGGAATCAGGGTCAGGTCCAGCGGCACCGAGGTGTGCCCGCCCACCAGCAGGCGGCGCAGTTCGTCGGGCTTGAGTTCGTAGGCTTTGAGGCCGTTGCGCTCAAGGTTGCTGAACAGCTCCTTCTGGCGCAGGCAGGTGTCGTTCTTCTGGTAGTGGCCCAGGTCCAGCTCGCCGGCGTAGGCGAAGAACTGGTGGCCGAAGCCGCCGCCCGGGCCGCGCCCGACCACGCCGATCACGTGCGGGCCGTGGGGCAGGTTGACCTCGCAGAGGATGTAGCTGGTGTCGCTGGCGAAGTAGAAGCGGCGCGACTGTTCCAGGCTGTACTTGCCGAAGCTCATGTCCGACATGCGCGCCAGGATCGGGAACTGCAGGGCGTTGATCGACGCACTCTTGCCCAGGTTGTTGGCGCCGTACACCGACAGCGGGTTTTCCAGCGGGAACAGGCCCAGGCTGTAGCCGGCCGTGTTGAGCAGTGCAAAGCGGCGAATGCCGTAGCGTTCCTGGCTCATGCGTCAATCTCCTGTTGCTCTTGCGCAATGGCGCGGGCCAGGGCGTCTTCTTCGCTTTCCTCGAACGGGCTCAGGTCGAGCGGGTCGTCGGTCTTGTTCAGCTCTTCGGGGGTTTCTTCCACCACCAGCACCGGGGTGGGCAGCGGCAGGACGCTGTGCAGGCTGGCGGCCAGGTCGCGGTCCTGCTGCACCGACAGGCACACGTCGAGGAACCGGTGCATCGGCGGCAGGAAGCGGTAGATGCCGTTGTCTTCGCTGGCAAAGCCGAGCTGGGTCATGCGGCGCATGATCTTCTCTTCCAGCTCGTCCGGCGTCTGCACTTCGGCCTGCACGAACAGGTCGCGGTATTTTTCCAGCAACGAAGGCAACTCGTCGCGGCCCAGGCTGCCGCCGTCGAGCACGGCCATCGGGTCGCGGCCCTGGTCGGCCAGGTGCTCGACCAGGATGAAGGTGAACAGCGACAGGCGCTGCGCGGTCTTGTTGACCTGCGCGGCAGCCAGTTCCGGCACGAAATAGTAGAAGCCGCGGGTGTCGCACACCAGTTCGAAGCCCAGGGCCTTGAACAGGCCGCGGTACTGGTCCTGGAAGTTCGACAGCTGGGCGTACAGCTCGGGGTCGCGCCGGCTGATGTGGAAGCCCTTGAACAGCTCGCGGAAGATCGGTGCGAGCTGGGACAGTTCGGAAAGATCAAGATGCATGGGTAGGGCTCGCAGTAGGCTCGGGCGACGGTTCGCGGCTTGAAGTCAGGGCGAACGAGCGCAGGCTGACCAGGTGTTCCTGAGTGGTGTACTCGCGCCGCTCCAGGCGTGCACGGGTAAAGCGTTTTTCCCGCGACAGGCGCGAGAACCAGTACAGCAGTTCGTCGGTGGCGCCTTCGGGCTCCTGCTCCAGCAGCCATACCATCAGGTCGGGCAGCGGCAGGGCGTCTTCGCAGCGTTCGAGCATCTCCTTGACCGTGCGCGGTGCACGCGGGGCGTCGCCCTTGTGGCTCTTGTGCGCCTTGGGGAACTGCGCCGGCTTGGCTTCGAAGCGGGCCAGCGCATATACGTACGCCTCGACCTGGCTGGCGCTGCCGAGGAAGGTGCTTTGCGGGCGGGTGAACAGCGGCATGGCGGCCTGGGGGACCGCATCGATGCCCTTGCGCCGGATCACCGACAGCGCCAGCGCGGCGCCACGGGTCACGGCGTTGTGCCGGCGCGCTTCTTCACGCAGCGGCAGCAGCAGCTCGCGCGCATGGCGCAGGGTCAGCTGGGCGCTGGTCTGCATCTCCAGGATACGTGCGTGGGTGCGCAGCAGCATGTCGTCGTCGACCAGATGGCCCAGGCGCGCCTGCTCGCCCAGCAGGCGCAGCAGCACGGTCTCGACCTTGCGCACGCCCTGTTCGAAGGCGCCATCGGCGTTCACCAGCTGGATCATCGGCTCGACGTACTCGTCCCAGGTCGCCAGCACTTCGGCGTAGCGCTGGCGCAGCGGGATCTGGCGGTCGCTGGTCTTGGCCCGTTCGGCCACGCCGACCAGCGCCTGTTCGTCGTTGTCGAGCTTTTTCAGCACGTCGCGCACGCGCATGTCGAGCAGGCGCAGCTGGCGGGCCAGGTCGTTGCCGTCGCGAATGTCGAAGGCATCCTGAATGTGCCCGGCCAGGCGCTCCAGGTGACGCAGGTACGCTTCGATCTCCAGGCACAGGCCCAGGCGGTGCTCGCGGCGCAGGTAGGCCAGGAAGTCGTGGATCTGCGCATTGAGCTCGAAGCGGTTCGGGCTCTTGGCCACCGGGACCAGGATGTCCAGGCGAATCCACACATCCAGCAGGCTGGTGATGTCCTGGGGGGTGCTGTCGAGCTGTTGTGCGGCCAGTTGCCCGCGCAGCTCGGCCAGGCTCAGGGTGCCCCCGTCGAAGCGCTCGCACAACGGCTCGAGCAGGGCCCAGTGTTCGGCTAGGGCGCGCAGGACGCGCTTGGGTTCGATCATTGGCGGGTCGACTCGTTGCCAAATAAAAGCGCCGATTGTACTGCATCAGGAGGGGTGCGATTCACCCCCTGATCGTTTGCTGGTGTTGCCGTTCGGTTTTCTGCTCTGCAACGGCGGCGCAACGGCGGTAGAATGCTCGCCCTGACTTATCCACAGATGACCGCCCCTTGCTTATCGAGTCCCGCCGCCGCGCTTACCTGAACGCCATGCAAGTGGTGCACTGGCTGCCGCGTGCCGAACTGCCGTTCGCCGCGCCCTCGCGCCCCGAGCTGCTGCGGGTACCCGAACCGCTGGTCGAGGCGCCTGTGGTACACGCGGCTGTGCCGGCCAAGGTGGCGGCGCCTGCCGCCAAGCCGGCGGAACGGCCGAAAATCGAGATCCCGCGACCGACGGTCAGTTCCAGGCTGGCCAGCAAGCCTGCTGCCGAAACCGACGCCGCGCCGGCGGTGGTCAAGCCGGTGGTGGTACCACCGCCGCGGTTTGCCTTGCAGCTGCTGCGCGCCGGCGACTGCCTGATCCTGGTCGAGCTGGCCACCGGTCAGCCGTTCCAGAGCCGAGACCCTTCGTACCTGCTGCTCAAGGACATGCTGCGCGCCGCCGGCCTGCCCGACAGCCCGCAGATCATCGGCGAGCCGGTGCGCTGGCCGTTGCTGGTACGTGGCACGCTGGACCAGGGGCCCCTGGCGGCGCGTGATTTTGTGCAGGGCTTTATCCAGGCACGGCTTGAAGAGGCGCCCTGCAGTAGCCTGTGGCTGATCGGCCTGCCGGCGGTGCGGTTTGCCGGCGAAGCCGACGAGCAGGCGTTCTACCGCGAACTGCCGGTGGAGGGCCTGGGCAATTGCTGGGCCTTGCCCGGCCTTGAAGTGTTGATGGACGAGCCGAGCCGCAAGGCGCACGTCTGGCAAGCCATGCGCCGGCTGATGGCGCGCTGGAAACCACGCAATGAGTGACACGATCAGTTTTCGCCGCATGACCGAGGCGGACCTGGATGCGGTACTGAAGATCGAATACGCGGCGTTCAGCCACCCCTGGACCCGCGGCATCTTTCTCGACGGCCTCAAGAGCTACGAGATCTGGCTGATGTTCGAGGGCGAGCAGCAGGTAGGCCATGGCGTGATCAACGTGATCATCGACGAGGCGCACCTGCTCAACATCACCGTCAAGCCCGAGAGCCAGGGCCGTGGCCTGGGCCTGCGGCTGCTCGAAGAGCTGATGAAGCGCGCCTACGACAGCAATGGCCGCGAATGCTTTCTGGAAGTGCGTGCCAGCAACCAGTCGGCGTATCGCCTGTACGAACGTTTCGGCTTCAACGAGATCGGCCGACGGCGCGATTACTACCCGGTGGCGGGTGGGCGCGAAGACGCGCTGGTCATGGCCTGCACCCTGTTCGAGTAAGGCTCAGCGTTCGCGCTTGCCGTCCAGCGGGTCGCGTCGTGCCAGCTCGGCTTCGTCCAGGCCGTTGCCACCGCCGATATCCTCTTCATCGACCACGCTCAGGTCCCAGTCGGCCGGGTGGTCCTCACCGGCTTCGTTGGCAGAGCGTGCACCGTCTTCGGGGATCAGGGTTTCGGGCTCAAGGTCATCGTCGCTGGGGTCGAAATGGGGATCGGTGACTGGGTGTTCCGTGTCGAAGTCCAGCGGTTCGACCGAGCCCATCTGGTCTTCGATCGTGTCGATCGGGGTAGGTTGCGGGGCGTGCGGCGGGCGGCGTGATTCGGTCATGGCTATTCTCCTGCAGGTGGCATGTAAGCGGTGGACCGGCCATGGGCGGGAAGATTCAAAGGCGTGACCCGAACAGGGTCGCGCCAGTCACACATGCGCACCCCAATGAGGCTTGAACATGCACGATCTACAGGAACTGATTGATAACAACGCACGCTGGGCCGATGCGATCAAACAGGAAGATCCGGACTTCTTCGCCAAGCTGGCGCGTCAGCAGACCCCGGAGTTTCTGTGGATCGGCTGTTCGGATGCGCGGGTGCCGGCCAACGAGATCGTCGGCATGCTGCCGGGTGATCTGTTCGTGCACCGCAACGTGGCCAACGTGGTGCTGCACACTGACCTGAACTGCCTGTCGGTGATCCAGTACGCGGTGGATGTGCTGAAGGTCAAGCACATCCTGGTGACCGGGCATTATGGCTGTGGCGGTGTGCGTGCCTCGATGCAGGACCGTCAGCTGGGCCTGATCGATGGCTGGTTGCGTGCGATTCGCGACGTGTACTACGAGAACCGCGTCGAGCTGGCCAAGCTGGCGACCGAGGAAGAGCAGGTCGACCGCCTGTGCGAGCTGAACGTGATCCAGCAGGTGGCGAACGTGGGGCATACCAGCATCGTGCAGAACGCCTGGCACCGTGGGCAGAGCCTGTCGATCCATGGCTGCATCTACGGTATCAAGGATGGCCTGTGGAAAAGCCTGAACACCACCATCAGCGGCTTTGAGCAGTTGCCGCCGCAGTACCGGTTGCGCCCGCAGGACTGACCGCGCCGCCCCTTTCGCTGGCAAGCCAGCTCCCACAGGGTTTTGTGTGCGCCGCAAAACACTGTGGGAGCTGGCTTGC
>NZ_JAHTBI010000021.1 GCF_019168305.1 Pseudomonas aegrilactucae | reverse complement strand
GCGGCGCTTCGCTGGCAAGCCAGCTCCCACATTTGCTTAAACGCACCATGGCCTGTGAGATTCGAGTTGTCAGCCTTGGTGGCCCGGCGACAGATCCCGGCGTGGCCACCAGGCGCCAGTCAATACATCTCCTGCGACCTCAAGATCGAGCGCCGCTAGCCTTGTTTGACCCACTTCAACTCTCGCCAAGGCATCCAACCAGCAAAATTATTGCAGTCAGGCTGCATTTTTTTGCATTGGAGTCACGCCACGCTTTTGTTCAGACTGCGCGCATCCGCAAACCCTGCCGGTTTCCATCTCCAGGGACGGAGCCCTTTGCGTATTGCCCCCTCGCGATACAAAGCCCCTTCGTCTTGAACGGGCTTATTTTCTTTCCACAGGTAACCGGTTTTCCCATGCCTACCCGTAGTCTGAATACCTGGCTCGACCGCTTCATCCCCGCCGCATTGCATATCCCACCCAAGGAATGGCTGCGTGCCGGCCTCGGGGCGGTACTCGGTCTGCTGCTGGCCGGCGGGCTGTGCAGCCTGGCGTTCGGCAACGCAGTGACGCTGCACCTGATGGCGCCACTGGCCGCCTCGGCCGTGCTGCTGTTCGGTGTGTCCTCCGGCGCACTCTCTCAACCCTGGCCGCTGCTGGGCAGCTACGGCTGCGCCATGCTGGTCGGGCTGGGCCTGCACCATTGGCTCGGGGCCAGCCTGGCCGTGGTGTGCATGGCACTGGTGCTGGTGGTGCTGCTGATGTGTCTGCTGCGCTGCCTGCACCCGCCAGGCGCGGCACTGGCCGTGAGCCTGGCACTGGCCGACCCGTCGCTGGCCAGCATGGGCATGCAGGTGATCGAGCCCGTACTGCTCAACGCACTCTGCCTGCTGCTGGTCGCGGTGGTGTACAACCGCCTGACCGGCGTGCGCTACCCGAAGATCGTGGCACCGCGCAAAGACCTGCATCACACCCAGGACGCACCCGTCAGCGAACGGATAGGCGTCAGCGCCGGTGACCTGGACATGGCCCTGGACGAACTGGGTGAGTTCGTCGACGTCACCCGCGACGACCTGGAACGCATCATCCTGGCCACCGAGCGGCATGCCTTGCAACGCAGCCTGGGCGGCATGACCGCTGCGCGGGTGATGTCGCGCGATGTGCAGCTCGCAAGCACTGCCACCACCCTTGAGCAGGCGTGGGCGCTGTTGGCCAACCATCGGCTCAAGGCCTTGCCGGTCGTGGACCAGGCACGCAAGCTGGTGGGCATCGTCAGCCTCAGCGACCTGATGGCCCCGGCCATGGCAGCACGCCGTTTCAGCTGGCGGTCGCTGTTCGGCAAACGCCGCCCGGTACTGCTTGAGCAGGTCATGACCCACCCGGTACGCAGTGTCGACAGCGATGAACCTGCCGTGGCGCTGATCCCGCTGCTGTGCGATCAGGGCCTGCATTGCCTGCCTGTACTGGAGGCTGGCGCGTTGGTGGGCGTGATCACCCAGACCGACCTGATCGGTGCCCTGCACCGGCAATTGCTGCAACGCGAACAGGCCGGCCTAGATGAGCGGGTCCCAGCGCTGGGACCAGTCGCATTCCCCCGCGACCACGCCGCGTAGCAGGCTGAAGGCCTGCTGCAACGCCGCCGAGTCGCGCTCGCGGGCATACACCAGGTAGGTCGGGTAGGTGAACTCGGGGGCATGTGGCACCCGTTCGAGCACGCCGTTGTCCAGGTAGCTCTGCACCACACGTGTGCGGAAATAGCCGCTGCCGCCATGTTCGAGGATGTACTGCAGGGCCAGCGGGCCGAGGTTGAAACTCAGCGCCGGGCGGGCGCACTCGGGTAGCGCGATGTCATGCTGGCGGCGGAAGGCTTCACCCCAGTCGATGTAGATGTAGGGTTCGGGCTGGCTCACGCGGCGTACCCGCACCAGCTTCTCTTCCAGCAGTTGCTCTACCTGAAGCCCCGGGCCATAGGCCGGCTGGTACACCAGCACCGCATCCAGCACACCCATCTCCAGCTTGCGCAGCAACGTCTCGCTGTCACCCACTTCGCTGCGGATCGCATGGCTGGGCACCTCCTGGTGCAGCACCCTTACCCAGTCCAGCACCAGCGGGTTGCACAGGCTGACCTCGCCGCCGATGTGCAGCACCTGATGACACCCCTCCGGCAAGGGCAGGTCACGACGCGCCGCCTCCCAGGTGTGCACCAGCTGGTTGGCATAGGCCACGAACCCTTCGCCGTCGGCGGTCAGGCTGGCGCCGCTGCGGCTGCGCACGAACAGCTGGCAGCCGAGCAACTGCTCGAGTTTCTGCACCCGCGCGCTGATGGCGGTCTGGGTCACGTGCAGGCGTTCGGCGGCGGCGACCAGGCTGCCGCTGCGCACGATTTCGATAAAGGTACGCGCCAGGTCGATATCCATGGGGGCCTCGTGTTCAACAAGCGCTCATTCTAGAGCTTTCGTCGTCTGCGCGCTGGCCGATCAGTCGTGTTCGTGCCGGCTTGGCGCAGGTATTGCGATACGGTGGGTGGCCTTGACCTCGCGCAGGGCCAGGCTCGACTGGATCGAGGCGATGCCCAGTTGGCGGCGCAATACCCCCTCGACAAAATCGCTGTAGCTGTCCAGGTCCTGCGCCAGCACCTGCAGCAGGTAGTCGGCGTCGCCGGTGATCTTGTGGCAGGCAATTACCTCGGGCAGGGTGTTGATCACCGCCTCGAACGCCTCGGGGGTATGGTCGGTGTGGGTCGAGAAGCGGATATGCACGAAGGCCATGATGTTCAGCCCCAGCAGGCGTCGGTCGAGGTTGGCCTGGTAGTCCTGGATCACGCCTGCCTCTTCCAGGCGCCGGCGCCTGCGCCAGCACGGCGTAAGGCTCAGCGACAGCCGCTCGCTGAGTTCGGCATTGGAGATGCTGGCGTCGGCCTGCAGCAGCGCAAGGATGGCGCGGTCGGTATCGTCGAGAACAATGCGTTTGGATATTTTTTTCGACATGCTGATATCTCGGGGTAAAACTGACTCAAAAAGCTATCACGGACAGAAGAAATAGCAAAAAAAGATCACGAGCTCCGGAATAGGCTATTTGCACACCCACACTGTGCAAAGACGAGCCTTTCCATGCTGACCATCTTTAGCGAGTCCCACCGTTTGCATCACGGCACCGAGTTGAAGGACGGCGTACTCAAGCCGTCCTTCGAGCAGCCCAGCCGCGCTGACACCGTCTGCCGGCGGGTCATGAGCGAAGGGTTGGGCGACATCATCGCGCCGCGCCGCTTCGACCGTGCCTGCTACGTCAACGCGCACAGCGAGCGCTACGTCGCCTTCCTGGAGTCGGCCTGGGACCAGTGGAGCGCCATTGGCCGCAGCCACGACGCGCTGCCGCTGGTGTGGCCGGTGCGCGACCTGGCCAATGACCAGGTGCCCGACTTCATCGACGGCAAGCTGGGCTTTTTCGCCATGGATGCCGGCGCACCGATCACCGCCAGCACCTGGCAGGCGGTGAAGACCAGCGCCGACATCGCCCTGACCGGCCTGGCCCTGCTCGACGAAGGCCAGCACAGCGCGTTCGCCCTGTGCCGGCCACCGGGGCACCACGCCGCGCGTGAATACATGGGCGGCTATTGCTACCTGAACAATGCCGCGATCGCCGCGCAGCAGGCGATTACCCAGGGTGCCAGGCGCGTGGCGGTGCTGGATGTGGATTTCCATCACGGCAACGGCACCCAGAACATCTTCTACGACCGCGCCGATGTGCTGTTCGTGTCCCTGCATGGCGAGCCGGCAGTGTCCTACCCGTATTTCAGCGGCTTTGCCGATGAGCGCGGCGCCGGCGCCGGGGAGGGCATGAACCTCAATTACCCACTGCCCAAGCACACGCGCTGGGCCCAGTACCAGGCCGCCCTGGTGGATGCCTGCCAGCGTCTGCGCGCGTTCGGGCCAGAGGTGCTGGTGATTTCGCTTGGGGTGGACACCTTCAAGGACGACCCGATCAGCCACTTCCTGCTCGAGAGTGATGACTATTTCGGTATCGGCGAGGCGATAGCGGCCGTTGGCGTCCCGACCCTGTTCGTGATGGAGGGCGGCTACATGGTCGACGAGATCGGCATCAACGCGGTCAACGTGCTGCAGGGCTTCGAAGGCAAAACCCGCTGAACCCACGGCTGGCTGCAGGCCAGCCGTACCCCACATGACAAGATCGTTCTTCCCATTGCTGCCTCAACTCCAGAACACAAAAACCAAGAGGTTGAGTTATGAATTCTTCCGTGCGTGACGCCGCGTCATCGCCTCAGTTGCAACGTACCCTGAGCAACCGCCACATCCAGTTGATCTCGATTGGCGGTGCCATCGGTACAGGGCTGTTCATGGGCTCGGGCAAGATCATCGCCCTGTCCGGTACCTCGATCCTGCTGATCTACATGATCATCGGTTTCTTCCTGTATTTCGTCATGCGGGCCATGGGTGAACTGTTGCTGTCCAACCTGCAGTTCAAGTCATTCGCAGACTTTGCGGGTGCCTACATCGGCCCGCGCGCCGCATTTTTCCTGGGCTGGTCGTACTGGCTGAGCTGGTGCGTGGCGGTGGTGGGGGACGCCGTGGTGGTGGGCGGCTTCTTCCAGCACTGGTATCCCGACCTGCCGGCCTGGGGGCCGGCGATCGGCATGATGATCACCTTGTTCGCCCTGAACGTGCTCACGGTGCGCCTGTTTGGCGAAGTGGAGTTCTGGTTTGCCATCGTCAAGATCATCGCCGTGCTGGCGTTGATTGCGGTGAGTGGTGTACTGATCGCGACTTCGTTCGTTTCACCTACCGGGGTCACGGCCTCGCTGGGGCACCTGTTCGAAGCCAAGGCGGCGTTCCCGAATGGCCTGATGGGGTTCTTCGCGGGCTTTCAGATCGCGATCTTCTCGTTCGCCGGCACTGAGCTGGTGGGCACCACGGCCGCCGAAACCCGCTCGCCCGAAAAGGTCCTGCCCAAGGCGATCAATGCGATCCCGCTGCGCATCATCCTGTTCTACGTGGTGTCGCTGGCGTGCATCATCGCGGTGACGTCGTGGCAGCAGGTGTCGCCCAGCAAGAGCCCATTCGTGGAGCTGTTTCTGGTGGCCGGCTTTCCAGCGGCGGCAGGTATCGTCAACTTCGTCGTGCTGACCTCGGCCGCATCGTCGGCCAACAGCGGGGTGTTCTCCACCAGCCGCATGCTGTTCGGCCTGGCCCGCCAGGGCAATGCCCCCGCGCGCCTGGGCCGCCTGTCGCGCCACAGCGTGCCGGTGGCGAGCCTGGCATTTTCGACCGTGCTGATGTTGCTGGGGGTGTTGCTGCTGTTCATCTTCCCGGAAGTGATGACGGTGTTCACCATCGTCTCGACCATTTCGGCCATCCTGGTGATCTTCACCTGGTCGACGATACTGGTGTCGTATATCTGCTACCGCAAGGCGCGACCTGACCTGCATGCGCAGTCGCGCTACAAGATGCCGGGCGGTGTGGCGATGGCCTGGGCGACCCTGGGGTTCCTGGCGTTCGTGCTGTCGCTGCTGGCGCTCAGGCCGGACACCCGGTTGGCCTTGTGCGTGATGCCGTTGTGGTTCGTCGGCCTGGCCATTGCCTACCAGCGCACCCGGGGCAGGGCGCAGCGTGCGGTGGCGGCGCTGTAAAAACCTGGAAAAACCCCTTAGCCTTGGGCCTTCATCCGTGCCGGAGCCCGCCGTGAACCCCACCTTTGCCTCGTTGAGCCTGGCGCACCTGCACGCCCTCGATACGCTGCTGCAGTTGAAGAACCTCAGCCATGCCGCCCAGCGGCTGGGCAGCAGCCAGTCGGTACTCAGTCGGCAACTGGCGCACATGCGTCAGGCCTTCGGCGACCCGTTGCTGGTGCGTCAGGGCCGTGGCTATGTATTGAGTGAGCAGGCCCAGGCGCTGGTGGGGCCATTGCGCCAGGTGCTGGAGGACCTGGAGGCATTGCGCCAACCGGGCACCTTCAGCCCGCAACGCTGCGAGCGGCGCTTCTGCCTGGCGGCTTCCGACTATATCGCCGAGCACATGCTGCCGCTGCTGGTGAGCCGCCTGGCCGAGTTGGCACCGGGCGTTTCGCTGGAGTACCGCAGTTGGTCGCCCGACCAGTTCGAGCGCCTGGCCAGTGGCGAAATCGACCTGGCCACGACCCTGTTCGACCACGCCCCGGCCAACCTGCACGGGCGCATGCTCGGCGAGGACCGTGCGGTGTGCCTGATGCACCGTGACCACCCGCTGGCGCAGTGCGCCGAACTGAGCCAGGACGATTATCGCGCCTGGGGGCATGTGCGCATTTCCGGTGGCGGCGACAAGGACAGCTTCATCGACCAGCACTTGCGTGCCCAGGGGCTGAGCCGGCGCATCACCCTGCAGGTGCCGTTCTTTGCGGCGGCGGTGCAGGTGGTCTGCGCCAGTCAGGCGCTGGTGACAGTGCCGGAACATATCGCCCGCCAGCTCAGCCGCCTGCACCCGGTGGTATGGCGCCCGCTGGGGTTTGTCGAGCGCACCCAGCGCTACTGGGTGGTGTGGCACCAACGTTTGCAGGCGTCGGCCGAGCATCGCTGGTTTCGCGCGCTGGTGTTCGAGCTGTGGCAGCAGTCGCAGTTCGGTGTGACCGGCAACTATGTGGATTCGCCATAGCAGCTATGCGCCGCGTGGCGTATTTCACGGTTCAAGCAGCGCCTAGACTCGGTGGCAGTGCAACCACCACAGGAGCAAGCGCGTGAGCCCAGAAGAATTTCGCCAGCAGGGTCATCGACTGATCGACCGTATCGCCGACTACCGCAGCAGTGTCGCCAGCCGGCCGGTGATGGCGCAGGTCGCACCGGGCTACCTGAAGAACGCCTTGCCGCCGGCAGCGCCGCAGCAGGGCGAAGCGTTCGAGCAGATCCTGGCAGATGTCGACCAGTTGGTGATGCCGGGCCTGTCACATTGGCAGCACCCGGATTTTTTCGGCTACTTCCCCTCCAACGGTACCCTGTCCTCGGTGCTGGGTGATTTTCTCAGTACCGGCCTGGGCGTGCTGGGCTTGTCCTGGCAGTCGAGCCCGGCGTTGAGCGAACTGGAAGAGACCACGGTGGACTGGCTGCGCCAGATGGTCGGCCTGTCCGGCGCCTGGAGCGGCGTGATCCAGGACACCGCGTCGAGCAGCACCCTGGTAGCGCTGATCTGTGCCCGCGAGCGCGCCAGCGACTATGCGCTGGTCAAGGGTGGCCTGCAGGGCCTGGCCAAACCGCTGATGATCTACACCAGCGCCCAGGCCCACAGCTCGGTGGACAAGGCCGCCTTGCTGGCCGGTTTCGGCAAGCACAACATTCGCTACATCGAGGTCGACGAAGCCTTCGCCATGCGCCCCGAGGCCCTGGCCGCAGCGATCGAACAGGACCTGGCGGCCGGGTTGCAGCCGTGTGCGGTGGTTGCCACCACCGGCACCACGACCACCACGGCACTGGACCCGCTGGCGCCGATCGGGCGGATTGCCCGCGCCCATGGGCTGTGGCTGCATGTCGACTCGGCCATGGCCGGTTCGGCGATGATCCTGCCGGAGTGCCGCTGGATGTGGGAGGGCATCGAGCAGGCCGACTCCATCGTGGTCAATGCGCACAAGTGGCTGGGCGTGGCGTTCGACTGCTCGCTGTATTTCGTGCGCGACCCGCAGCACCTGATCCGCGTGATGAGCACCAACCCCAGCTACCTGCAGTCGGCGGTCGACAGCGAGGTGAAGAACCTGCGTGACTGGGGCATCCCGTTGGGGCGCCGGTTCCGTGCGCTGAAGCTGTGGTTCATGGTGCGCAGCGAAGGGGTGGAGGGTTTGCAGCAGCGTCTGCGGCGCGACCTGGACAACGCACGCTGGCTGGCCGAGCAGGTGAGTGGTGCGGCGCAGTGGGAGGTGCTGGCGCCGGTGCACCTGCAGACCTTGTGCATTCGTCATCAGCCGGGCGGGCTGGAAGGTGATGCGCTGGACCAGCACACGCGGGCCTGGGCGGATCGCTTGAATGCCTCGGGGGCGGCGTATGTGACCCCGGCCACCTTGAACGGTGAGTGGATGGTGCGGGTGTCGGTGGGCGCATTGCCGACCGAGCGCGAGCATGTGGCACGGCTGTGGGCGCGGTTGCAGGAGGTCGTTCAGGTACAGCCCCGCTGACGCCTTCGCTGGCAAGCCCGCTCCCACAGTGCTTTGTGTAGACTGCATGACCTGTGGGAGCTGGCTTGCCAGCGAAGAGGCCCTCAAGGCCCATGAAAAGTACAATCTTGCCTCTGGAAGGTGCATTTTCCCGTCGCCTTGCCCCTCCCATACTGGCCCTGCATCCAGCGCTGACTGCCTTTGTCGCAGCCCGGCGCGGACATCCAATAATAAGCAGGGCCACCCATGAAAAAGCCAAACCCGCTGCTTGAAGACCTCAAGCCACTGTTGCCGATCATCGCCGCCAACGCCGCCCGCGCCGAGCAGGAACGCCAGGTCCCCGCCGAGAATATCGCCCTGCTCAAGGGCATCGGCCTGCACCGCGCCTTCCAGCCCCAGGCCTACGGCGGCATGGAGATACCGCTGCCCGCATTCGCCGATTGCATCGCCTTGCTGGCCGGCGCCTGCGCCAGCACCGCCTGGGCCATGAGCCTGCTGTGCACCCACAGCCATCAGTTGGCGATGTTCCCGGCGCGCTTGCAGGAAGAGATCTGGGGGCGTGACCGCAATGCCACTGCCAGCAGCAGCATCGCCCCCTTCGGGCGTGTCGAGGAAGTCGAAGGCGGCCTGCTGTTCAGCGGCGAAATGGGTTGGAGCAGCGGCAGTGACCATGCCGAATGGGCCATCGTCGGCTGCCGTCGCACCAATGCCGAAGGTGGCCAGGACTATTGCTTCGCCGTGCTGCCGCGCAGCGACTACCAGATCCGTGACGACTGGCACGCCGCCGGCATGAAGGGCAGTGGTACCAAGACCCTGCTCATCGACAACGCCTTCGTGCCCGAGTACCGCATCCAGAAAGCCAAGGACATGATGGAAGGCAAGTCGGCCGGCTTCGGCCTGTACCCGGATAGCAAGGTATTCTATTCGCCTTACCGCCCCTACTTTGCCAGCGGCTTCTCCACGGTCAGCCTGGGCATTGCCGAACGCATGCTCGAGGCGTTCCGCGAAAAGACCCGCACCCGCGTGCGCGCCTATACCGGTGCCGCAGTGGGGGCGGCCACCCCGGCGCTGATGCGCCTGGCCGAATCGACCCATCAGGTGGCTGCTGCCCGCGCCTTCCTGGAGAAAACCTGGCAGGAGCATGCCGAACACAGCGAACGCCACCAGTACCCGAGCCGCGAGACCCTGGCGTTCTGGCGCACCAACCAGGGCTACGCGGTAAAGATGTGCATCCAGGCCGTGGACCGCCTGTTCGACGCCGCGGGCGGCACCGCCTGGTTCGAGTCCAACGAGATGCAGCGCCTGTGGCGTGATGCGCACATGACCGGCGCACATGCCTACACCGACTACGACGTGTGCACCCAGATCCTCGGCCGTGAGCTGATGGGCCTGGAACCCGACCCGAGCATGGTCTGAACCACGCGGTCCTCACATAACAACAACGTACGGCTGCCCTGGCGGCGGCCGGGGAGTCTTGCATGTCTGATCAACCCCTGACGGGCTTCGACAGTCGCGCGTTTCGTCGCGCCCTGGGCAACTTCGCCACCGGCGTCACCGTGGTCACGGCCGCCGATGCGGCCGGCAACAAGGTCGGCGTCACGGCCAACAGTTTCAACTCTGTCTCGCTTGACCCGCCGTTGATTCTCTGGAGCCTGGACAAACGCTCCAGCAGCCTGGAGGTGTTCCAGGCGGCCAGCCACTTTGCGGTAAACATACTGGCGGCCGACCAGATCGAGCTGTCGAACAACTTCGCCAAACCCAGGGACGATCGCTTCGTCGGTATCGAGTACCGCGCGGGTGAGGGCGGGGCGCCGCTGCTGGCCGATTGCTCGGCGAGTTTCCAGTGCCTGACGCACAAGTTGATCGATGGGGGGGACCACTGGATCCTGCTGGGCAAGGTGGTTGCCTTCGAAGACGGTGGACGTTCGCCCTTGCTCTATCATCAGGGTGCGTACTCCATGGTGCTGCCGCACACCCGCATGACCCGCCGTGAAGAAGGCCAGGCGCCGAGCAGCCACTTCCAGGGACGCCTGAGCCACAACCTGTACTACCTGATGACCCAGGCGTTGCGTGCCTATCAGGCCAGCTATCAGCCCAGGCAACTGTCCAGTGGCCTGCGCACCAGCGAGGCACGCATGCTGATGGTGCTGGAGAACGATGCAGGGTTGAACCTGGCCGATTTGCAGCGGGAGGTGGCGATGTCGGCGCGCGAGATCGACGAGGCGGTGGCCAACCTCAAGCGCAAGGGCCTGGTATGTGACAGCGAGGCGGCGGGGCATGTGCGCCTGAGCGTGGCGGGCATCGACCAGACCGAGGCCTTGTGGACGATTGCCCGCGAGCAGCAGGACGCGGTATTTGCAGCCTTCAGTGACGAGCAGATCGAGACGTTCAAGGCGGTGCTCAAGGCCGTGATCCGCGCTTGAGCGAAGCGCCAGATCAATTCATCGGCGAGCACAGCTCCACCAGCACACCGGCCGGGCAGCGTACGTAGGAGACGGTCTGCCCCCAGGGCTTGGTTTCGGGTGCCTTGAGTTCGGTGGCACCGTTGACCAGTGCCTCGGCGTGGGCGGCTGCCACGGTGTCGGTCACCAGGGCGATTTCCATGCCCAGTGGGCGCTGGCTGTCGCTGGCCGCGACAAAACCCTCCGGGAAGTTGCTGTTGCCCAGTTCCAGCGAGGCGAACGCCAGGGTCGTCGGGCCGGTGTCCAGCTCGCCATAGTCGCCGGACTCGTGCAAGAAGCGCCGGGTCAAACCGAAGGCGTTCTCGAAAAAGCTCAGCGATGCCTCGACATCGGGTACATAGACGATCGTGTAGCCCAGTTTCATGAACAGTCCTTTGTCAGTAGGTAAAGGTGTGAAGGCTAACCCTTTTTCGCCTTGGGCGCCCGTGGCCGCTTGGCCGCCCCGGTACTCTTGCGCTTCTTCTTCCACGGTGCGCCGCCACGCCCGGCAGGCGCCGCAGGCCCGGCAATACTCAGGCTCATGCCCGAGCAGCGTTGCACCTGCTTGCTCATCCAGGCCGATTGCTTGGCAACGAAGTCTTCCAGGCTCATCTCGCCGCTCTGCACCATGTCCAGCGCCTGCTCCCAGATTGCCGTGGTGCCCGGGTCGGCAATCGCCCGGGGTACCGCGTCGATCAGGCTGAACGCGGCGGGGGTGGCCGACAGCGCCTTGCCCTGCTTGACCAGGTAACCCCGGTCGAGCAGGCCCTGGATGATCCCGGCGCGGGTCGCCTCGGTGCCGATCCCGGTGGTGTCCTTGAGCTTCTGCTTCAGGCGCGGGTCGTCCACCAGCTTGGCCACGTTCTTCATGGCCTTGATCAGGTCGCCCTCGGTGAAGGGCTTGGGCGGCTGGGTCCACAGGTCTTTCAGGTTGACCCCGGCCACCTCGCACCGTTGCCCTTGCTGCAATGCCGGCAGCACTTGTGCCACCGGGGCCTCACGGCCCTTGGGCGGTGTCAGCGCCTCGGGCAGTGCCCGCCGCCAGCCTGGCTCGACGATCTGCTTGCCCACCGCGCGCAGGGCCTGCCCGGCGCAGTCGAAATCGGCCTGTGTGCGGTCGTATTCGTGGTTGGGCAGGAACTGCGCCAGGTAGCGGGCGCGGATCAGCACGTACACCGCCTTGTGCTTGGGCGGCAGGCGCGACGGGTCGACGGCGGCAGCGGTGGGGATGATGCCGTGGTGGGCGCTGACCTTGGCGTCGTTCCAGGCGCGTGAACGGCGTTGCGCCTGCAGGTGCGGCTGCAGCGGCGCCAGGCTCGGGTCGCTGCGCCCCAGCGCGGCCAGAATGGCCGGCGCTTCGGCATGCTGGCTAAGGGGCAGATAACCGCAGTCGCTGCGCGGGTAGGTGATGACCTTGTGGGTTTCATACAGGGCCTGGGCGATGTCGAGGGTTTCCTGTGCGCCCAGGCCGTACTTTTTCGAGCACAGCTCCTGCAGGGTGCCAAGGTCGAAGGGCAATGGCGCCGCTTCACGTACCCGGTCGGTGGCAAGGGTCAGCAACTGCGCCGTGCCTGCGGCCTGCATGGCCGCCGCGGCCTGCTGGGCGAAGGGCTGGTTCAGGCAGCGCCCCTGGTCGTCGCACAGCTCGTCCGGGGCGCGCCATTGCGCGGTGAACAGGCTGCCGGCACTGCCCAGCTGCACCTCGATGGCCCAGAAGGCCACGGGCACGAAGTCGGCGATGCTGCGGTCGCGATCCACCACCAGGCGCAGGGTCGGGGTTTGCACGCGGCCCACTGGCAGCACGCCCTGATAGCCGGACTGGCGGCCCAGCAGGGTGAACAGCCGGCTCATGTTCATGCCGATCAGCCAGTCGGCCCGCGAACGCCCCAGCGCCGAGTGGTACAGGTTGAAGGTGTCGGCGCCCGGGCGCAGTGCCGCCAGTGCCTTGCGGATAGAGGCGTCGTCCAGCGCCGACAGCCACAGGCGCTGGACAGGCCCGCGATAGCGGCAATGCTCCATCAGCTCGCGTGCGATCATCTCGCCTTCGCGGTCGGCGTCGGTGGCGATCACCAGCTCGGCAGCTTCGCCCAGCAGGCGCTTGACTGCCTTGAACTGGCTGGCGGTTCTGGGTTTGACCTGCATTTTCCACTGTGCCGGAATGATCGGCAGGTCGGCCAGTGCCCAGCGCTTGTAGCGGGCATCGTAGGCATCGGGCGGGGCGGTCTCGAGCAGGTGACCGATGCACCAGGTGACGGTGACGCCCGTGCCGACCCAGCAGCCATCGCCGCGTCGGGTGGCGCCGAGGACCTTGGCGATGTCCTTGGCCTGGGAGGGTTTTTCGCAGAGGTACAGGCGCATGCCGTGAGGGCTTCTTCATCAGGCTTGGATGGGCGCTAGCATGCGCAGGAAGCGCAAGGCAGGCAAGTTTTATCTGTATGGATATACAGATAAATGTGACGTGGCGGGGTGCCCTGCAAGAAAACGCGAAAAAAGCCTGTCCCCTTTTTGCCGCTCGCTTGTCATCAGGAACACGTGAACCTAACAGAGAGTGCACCAATGCCCGTACTGACCCGCCAGCGGACCCGCCTGGCGTCTTCGCTGTCCCGCCCAACCCTGTGCCTGAGCCTGTTGCTCGCGGCCGGCTCGTTGACGCCCGTGGTGGTTTTCGCCGAAACCGCGCAACGCCTGTACAACGTGCCTGCCGGTGACCTGGGCAGTAGCCTCACGCGCTTCGCGGGCCAGGCCGGGGTGAGCATTTCGGTAGACCCTGCCTTGGTCAGTGGCCGCCGCAGCCCGGGCCTTGCCGGCAGCTACAGCGTCGAAGGTGGTTTTACCGGGTTGCTGCAAGGCAGTGGCCTGCAGCTGTTGCCGGTGGGCGATGGCGCCTACACCCTGGTGCCGGCACCGCAGGATGCCTCGACCCTTGAAATCGCCCCCACCAGCATCACCGGTGCGCGCACCGCGCCGCTGGATGCCGACAGCGAGCATTACGCCGGTGGGCAAGTGGCGCGGCGTGGTTCGCAGGGCCTGCTCGGCTCGCGTGACTTCATGGAAACCCCGTTCAGCATGACCACCTACACCAGTGCGGCGGTCAAGAACCAGCAGGCGCGCACCCTGGGCGACCTGATTGCCAGCGACCCGTCGGTACGCGCAACCAACCCGGCCGGCGGGCGTTTCGAGCAGTTCACCATCCGCGGCTTCAGCCTGTTCAACAGCGATGTGTCGTACAACGGCCTGTTCGGCATCCTGCCGACCTATTCGATCGACATGGAAATGGCCGATCGAGTGGATGTGATCAAGGGGCCCGGCCAGTTGATCAACGGCATCTCGCCGCGCGGCAGCGTGGGTGGTGGTATCAACGTGGTGCCCAAGCGCGCCGGCGACACGCCACTCACCGAGCTGACCGCCAACTATGCCTCGGCGGGCCAGGCGGGTGGGGCGGTGGACATCGGCCGCCGATTTGGCGACGAGAACCAGTTCGGCGTGCGTTTCAACGGTGCGAAGCAGGGCGGTGATACCGAGTGGGAGCATCAGCGCGTGGAGCGCGAGATGGCCGTGCTGGGCCTGGATTTTCGCGGTGAGCGGGTGCGCCTTTCCGCTGACATGGGGCACACCGAGCGCGACACCGACGCGCCGCAGGAGCGCGTACTGGTGGGCGCCAGCGCCAAGGTGCCGGACGCCGAGCGCGTGCACCACAACTACGCCCAGCCGTGGAGCAAGGCACGCACCCACGATACCTTTGGCGCGCTCAAGGGCGAGTTCGACGTGAGTGACGCGCTCATGCTGTACGGTGCGGTGGGGGCGCGCAAAAGCAGCTATGACTTCCTGCGCCACAATGTCTCGATCTCCAATGATGCGGGCGACTTCACCGTACAGCCGCGGGTATTCACCCGTGACGAGGATGTGCGCACCGCTGCCGCCGGTGTGCGCAGCTGGTTTGCTACCGGGCCGGTCAGCCATGAGGTCAACCTGGCGGCCAGCTACTTTTCCCTCGACTTCGAAAACGGCGGCGCGCGCTACGCCAGTGGGCTCAGCAACCTGTACAACCCGGTACGGATACCGGCTCCAGGCGCGCCCACGCGTGATGATGGGAAGGACTACACCGAGAACCGCTTCAGCGGCGTGGCGTTGTCCGACACCCTGGGCTTTGCCGATGACCGCCTGCTGCTGACCCTGGGGGCGCGCTGGCAGCGGGTCGAGGTCGATGACTGGAGCGATGGCATCAAGGGCGCCACCGCCTACGACGAAGAGAAGGTCTCGCCGTCGGGTGGCATCCTGTACAAGGTGACCGATCAGTTGTCGGTGTATGCCAACTATATGGAGGGTTTGAGCCAGGGCAAGATCGCGCCGTCGACCTCGATCAACGAAGACCAGATATTTGCGCCTTTCGTCAGTCGCCAGGTCGAGGTGGGAGCCAAGTATGACCTGGGCACCTTTGCCCTGACCGCCAGCGCGTTCCGTATCAGGCAGCCGGCTTACGAGACCAATGCAGGCACGCGGGTGTTCGGCCCCAACGGCAAGCGCGAGAACCGGGGTGTGGAGTTGAGCATGTTCGGCGAACCATTGCAGGGTGTGCGCCTGCTGGGGGGCGTGATGTTCATCGACAGCGAGCTGACCGGCACCACCGGTGGCGTCTATGACGGCAACCGTGCTCCGGCCACGCCTGAGTACAACGTCAATCTGGGTGCCGAATGGGACGTGCCGGGGATGCAGGGGCTGACCTTGACCGGGCGCGGTATCCATTCCAGCTCGCAGTACCTGGACCAGGCCAACAGCAAGCAGGTCGACAGCTGGGAGCGCTATGACGTGGGCGCGCGTTATGCGTTCAAGGTCGAGGGCAAGGAGGTTACCGTGCGTGCCAGTGTCGAGAACGTGCTGGATGACCGTTACTGGAGTTCGGCAGGGGCGCCGGATGACAGCGAGCCGGGTTTGACCTTGGCTACGCCGCGTACGTACCTGGTGTCGGCGACGGTCGGGTTTTGATGGGGGGATTTAACAGGGGGCTGTCGCTGAACAAACAAGGCTGACAACGCCGATCCTGCAGGCCATTGCACACGCCGGCCTTGCCGGCCAAGCGCCGCCCGCGCTTGACCGGCAAGGCGGCGTGTGTCTTCAGATCGCTCGGGTGCCGTTACGCACCACGCGACGCCTCCAGCGCCTGCGCCAGATCAGCCAGAATATCTTCACTGTGCTCGATACCGATCGACAAACGTACCATGTCACGCGGCACACCCGCCTTCTCCAGCTCTTCGTCATTCAACTGGCGATGGGTGGTAGACGCCGGGTGACAGGCCAGCGACTTGGCATCGCCAATGTTCACCAGGCGCACCACCAGCTTCAACGCATCGATGAAGCGCGCCCCAGCTTCTTGCCCACCCTTGATCCCGAACGACAGGATCGATGCCGGCTTGCCCTCTGTGTAACGCAGCGCCAGCTCATGCTCGGGATGATCAGGCAGCCCGGCATACTTCACCCACGCCACCTGTTCGTGGCCCTTGAGGTAGTTCGCCACCTTCAAGGCATTCTCGGTATGGCGCTCCATGCGCAAGGCCAAGGTTTCCAACCCCTGCAGAATAAGGAATGCATTGAACGGCGACAGCGCCGCACCGGTGTTGCGCAGCGGCACCACGCGGCAACGCCCGATGAATGCCGCCGGGCCGAACGCTTCGGTGTAGGTCACGCCGTGGTAGGACGGGTCGGGGGTGTTGAGCAGGGCAAAACGCTGCTTGTGCTCAGCCCACGGGAAGGTGCCCGAATCGATCACGATGCCACCGATGCTGGTGCCGTGCCCGCCGATGTACTTGGTCAGCGAATGCACCACCACGTCGGCACCATGCTCGAACGGCCGGCACAGGATCGGCGTGGCCACGGTGTTGTCGACGATCAGCGGCACGCCATGGCGGTGCGCAGCATCGGCCAGCGCACGCAGGTCGACGATGTTGCCGGCCGGGTTGCCGATCGACTCGCAGAACACCGCCTTGGTCTTGTCATCGATCAACGCTTCAAGCGCTGCAATGTCGTCATGCGCGGCAAAGCGGGTCTGGATGCCATAGCGCGGCAGGGTATGCGCCAGCAGGTTGTAGGTGCCGCCATACAGCTTGGCCACCGAGACGATGTTGTCGCCGGCCTCGGCCACGGTCTGGATCGCGTAGGTGATGGCCGCCATGCCCGAGGCCACCGCCAGCGCACCGACACCGCCCTCGAGGGCGGCCATACGCTGCTCCAGCACATCGTTGGTCGGGTTCATGATGCGGCTGTAGATGTTGCCCGCCACCTTCAGGTCGAACAGGTCGGCCCCATGCTGGGTGTCATCGAAGGCAAACGAGGTGGTCTGGTAGATCGGCACCGCAACCGCTTTGGTGGTAGGGTCGGGGCTGAAGCCCGCGTGGATCGCCAAGGTTTCCAGCTTCATGGGGCAGTCGTTCCTTGAAAGTCATGGGGAACCGGAGCATGCGCGGCGAGCCAAGGCAGGGTCAAGCCTTGTACCGCTGGCTGCTCGCACAGGCGAATTGCGCTAAGCTGGCCAGCCGTTCTCAACCCGTGTTCCCCCACGCCCTGGCCCTGCGCCACCGGGCGACGCCCTGCCGATTGGAATTCCGATGCAACCCACACGCAAACTTCACCGATTCGCCCCCGTGCGCGCCGATGTACTGGCTGGCCTGACCACCGCTTTCGCGTTGGTGCCCGAGTGCATCGCCTTTGCATTGGTCGCACACCTCAACCCGCTGATGGGCCTGTACGGCGCCTTCATCATCTGTACCCTGACCGCGCTGTTCGGCGGACGTCCGGGCATGGTTTCCGGCGCCGCCGGATCGATGGCGGTGGTGATCGTGGCCCTGGTGGTGCAGCACGGCGTGCAGTACCTGCTGGCCACCGTGCTGCTGGGCGGGGTGATCATGATCCTGTTCGGCCTGCTGCGCCTGGGCAAGCTGGTGCGCCTGGTGCCCTACCCGGTGATGCTCGGCTTCGTCAACGGCCTGGCAATTGTCATCGCGCTGGCTCAACTGGAGCACTTCAAGGCCGGCCAGGTGTGGCTCAGCGGTCCTGCGCTGTACCTGATGCTTGGCCTGGTGGCGCTGACCATGGCGATCGTCTACGTGCTGCCGCGCCTGACCCGCGCCGTGCCACCGGCGCTGGTGGCGATCCTCGGCGTGGGCCTGTTGGTGTATCTGTTCGACCTGCCCACCCATACCCTGGGCGACATGGCGCACATTGCCGGCGGCTTGCCGAGCCTGGCCCTGCCTCAGTTGCCATGGAACCTGGAGACCCTGCGCATCATCGCCCCCTATGCGGCACTGATGGCCATGGTCGGCCTGCTGGAAACCCTGCTCACCCTCAACCTTACCGATGAATTTACCGAAACCCGTGGCCACCCTGACCGCGAGTGCGTGGCTCTGGGGGCCGCCAACATGGTGTCGGGGCTGTGCGGCGGCATGGGCGGCTGTGCGATGATCGGGCAAACCGTCATCAACCTCAGTTCGGGCGGGCGAGGGCGCGTGTCCGGTGTCGTTGCCGGGGGGATGATCCTGATGTTCGTGCTGTTCCTGGCCCCCTTGATCGAGCGCATCCCGCTGGCGGCACTGGTAGGGGTGATGTTCGTGGTGTCGCAGCAGACCTTTGCCTGGGCCTCCCTGCGCGTGCTGCACAAGGTACCCCGGAGCGACGTGCTGATGATCATCGCCGTGACCCTGGTGACGGTATTCACCGACCTGGCTAGCGCCGTGCTGTGCGGCATTGTCATCGCCGCGATCAATTTCGCCTGGCAGCACGCCCGCGAGCTGTATGCCGACGGTGCCATGCAGGCCGACGGCAGCAAGCTGTACCGGGCTCACGGCACACTGTTCTTCGCCTCGGTCACTCCGTTCCTGAACCAGTTCAGCCCGGCGCAGGACCCCGTGCAGGTCACGCTCGATTGTGCGCACCTGCGCGTGGTCGACTACTCGGCGATCGCCGCCATCAAGACCCTGCGCGAGCGCTATGCCAAGGCGGGCAAGCACCTGCGCGTGGTCCACCTGACCGAGCGCTGCAAGCAACTGCTCAAGCGCGCGGGGGTGCAGCAGGGCTGATCAGCCCTGCTTCTTGATGATCGCATCGGCGATGCTCCCCGGCGCCTCTGCATACTTGGTGAACTCCATCGTGTAGCTGGCCCGGCCCTGGGTCATCGAGCGCATCTGGGTCGAATAGCCGAACATCTCGCCCAACGGCACGTCAGCGCGAATCACCTTGCCGGCCGGCGTGTCCTCGCCTTCCTGGATCAGCCCGCGGCGCCGGCTGAGGTCACCGAGGATGTCGCCCTGGTACTCCTCGGGCGTCACTACCTCGACCTTCATCACCGGCTCCAGCAGCACCGCCCCGCCTTTTTGCGCCAGTTGCTTGGTCGCCATCGAGGCCGCCACCTTGAAGGCCATCTCGTTGGAGTCGACGTCGTGGTACGAGCCATCGAATACCGTGGCCTTCAGGCCGATCAACGGATACCCGGCCAGCACGCCGTTCTTCATCTGCTCCTCGATGCCTTTCTGGATGGCCGGGATGTACTCGCGTGGCACCACCCCACCGACCACCTCGTTGACGAATTCCAGGCCTTCCTTGCCTTCCTCGCCCGGCGCGAAGCGGATCCAGCAATGCCCATACTGCCCGCGCCCACCCGACTGACGCACGAACTTGCCTTCGATCTCGCAGGTATTGCGGATCTTCTCGCGGTAGGCCACCTGCGGCTTGCCGACATTGGCCTCGACGCCGAATTCGCGCTTCATGCGGTCGACGATGATGTCCAGGTGCAGCTCGCCCATGCCGGAGATGATGGTCTGCGCGGTCTCTTCATCGGTGCGCACCCGGAACGAAGGGTCTTCCTGGGCCAGCTTGCTCAGGGCGATGCCCATTTTCTCCTGGTCGGCCTTGGTCCTGGGTTCCACGGCCACCGAGATCACCGGGTCGGGGAAGTCCATGCGCTCGAGGATGATCGGCTTGCCGATGTCGCACAGGGTGTCGCCGGTGGTCACGTCCTTCATGCCGATCAGCGCGGCGATGTCGCCGGCGCACACGGCCTTGATCTCGGCGCGCTGGTTGGCATGCATCTGCACCATGCGCCCGACCCGTTCCTTCTTGCCCTTGACCGAGTTGAGCACGGCGTCGCCAGAGTTCAGCACCCCCGAATAGACACGGGCAAAGGTCAGGGTGCCGACGAACGGGTCGGTGGCGATCTTGAAGGCCAGCGCCGAGAACGGCTCGCTGTCGTCGGCATGGCGTTCCAGGTGCTTGTCTTCATGGTCCGGGTCGGTGCCGTGGATCGCGGGAATCTCGGACGGGGCGGGCAGGTAGTCGATCACCGCGTCGAGCATCAGCGGCACGCCCTTGTTCTTGAACGAAGAACCGCAGATGGCCGGGACGATTTCGTTGTTGAGCGTGCGCTTGCGCAGGCCGGCCTTGATCTGCTGATTGTTCAGCTCGGTGCCGTTCAGGTACAGCTCCATGAACTCGTCGCTGGCCTCGGCGGCCGCCTCGATCATGTGGGCACGCCACTCGTTGGCGAGGTCCTGCATGTCTGCCGGGATCTCCTCTTCGCGGTAACTGGTGCCGTTGTCGTCCTCGTTCCAGTAGATGGCCTTCATCTTCACCAGGTCGATCTGCCCGATGAAGTGTTCCTCGGCGCCGATGGCCAACTGGATGGGCACCGGGTGGTGACCCAGGCGCTTGTCGATCTGCTTGACCACGCGCAGGAAATCCGCGCCCTGGCGGTCCATCTTGTTCACGTAGGCCAGGCGCGGCACATGGTACTTGTTGGCCTGGCGCCACACCGTCTCGGACTGTGGTTCGACCCCGTCGGCGCCGCTGAACACCACCACGGCCCCGTCGAGCACGCGCAGCGAGCGTTCCACCTCGATGGTGAAATCGACGTGGCCGGGGGTGTCGATGATGTTGAAGCGGTACTTGTCGGGGAACTGCTTGGTCGAGCCTTGCCAGAACGCAGTGGTCGCCGCGGAGGTGATGGTGATGCCGCGTTCCTGCTCCTGGGCCATCCAGTCCATGGTCGCGGCACCGTCGTGCACTTCGCCCATCTTGTGGTTGACCCCGGTGTAGAACAGGATGCGTTCGGTGGTGGTGGTCTTGCCCGCGTCGACGTGGGCGACAATGCCGATATTGCGGTACAGCTCGATGGGAGTGGTGCGCGCCATGGTCGTTCACCTGTGCAAAAGGCGGGCAGCCTGTGGCCCGGGTTCTTCCAGTTAAGCAGAAGAATACGCCGGTGCCGCGACCGGTCGGCGCGCGCGCTCAGACCTGCACGGTGTAGTTCAGGCCCAACTCGTCGCCGGGTACACCGCGGATGCCCCAGTTTTCGCGGGGTGTCTCGAACAGGGTGATTTCAATGTCCTGGGCGCGGATGCCGGAGTGCTCGCCGATGCGCTGGAACAGCTGGCGGATCAGGTCTTTCTTGGCCGCGGTGGAGCGGCCTTCGAACAGGCTGATCTCGATGATCAGGTAGTGTTCGCTGCGGTCGTCGGGGTAGAGAAAGTCGGCGGGGTCCAGGGCCAGGTAGCGCTGGAAGCGTTTTTCCGGCGGGTATTGCAGGGCGCTCACCACGGCGTTGTGGATGGCCTCGGCAAGGGCAGGGCGGTGCTGGTCGAGGGTGGTGCGCACTCCATAGATCTTGATCTGGGCCATGACGACGTTCCGTGTGGGGCTGGGGAGGTGCATCGTGGCCGGTGGCCCTTTCACTGGCAAGCCAGTTCCCACCGTTGACGCAGTGCGCTCAACGGCGCTGCAATCCTTGTGGGTGCAGGCTTGCCAGCGAAGAGGCGCACGCTCTTTTTCAGGCCCCTGCCGCCAGCTCTTCCAGTACCGCCATTGCGCGCTGCGCATCGGCCTGTGCGACAAAGATATGGTCATGGTAGAACGCCGCCACCACGTTGCAACTGATCCCGGCCTGGCCCAGCGCCGTGGCGAACGCCGCTGTCAAACCCACTGCCTCGAGTGACGAATGCACTGTCAGCGTGATCCACGCAGCCGCGTAGCTGAAGGGCAGTTGCAGCGCCTGGGCCCGCGCACGCGGCACGATCACTGTCAGCCCCTCCTGCTCGCGAAAACTGCCGATCACCTCGTCAGGCTGCAGCCCCGACCAGTCGGCCAGCGTGCAGAACACGTAGCTGCCTTCATTCAACCGCGGCCGCATGCTGCGCAACAGTGTGGCCAGACTCGTTTCACCCGACATGATCGTGCTCTCGCAAAAGAATTCGGCTGCCAGTCTGGCAGCCGGTCGGTGATCAGAAAAATCAATCCTGCTTGGCCTGCATTAGCGCAGCTTCTGATGATCAGGCATCGGTCCAGCGTCCCTGCGCCGCATCCGAACGCACGCACGCCTCGATGAAGGCCATGCCTCGTACGCCGTCCTCGGCACTGGGGCACAGCAGTGACTGGGCGCTGGGGGCACGCCGCTCGCGACGCGCCATGATGCGCTCGGCCGCCTCGCTGTAGATGTTGGCGAACGCCTCCAGCAGGCCCTCCGGTTGCCCGGCCTTGATGCGCGTCGACCGCTTGGCCGATTCGCTCAGCCAGGCCTCGCCGCGCCGCAGGATCTGGTGCGGCTGGTCCTGGTGGCGAAGTTCGAGCCGGTCGGGCTCTTCCTGATGCCAGTAGATCGAGCCGGTCGATCCGAATACCCGCAACTGCAAGCCATGCCGGTGCCCGGCTGCGACGAAACTGGCCCACAGCATGCCACGTGCGCCATTGGCCAGGCGCAGTTTCACGTGTGCGTTGTCATCGGACTGTCGCCCCGGCACCAGCGTGCTCAGCTCGGCCGAGACCTGGCTGACCTCCTGCCCGGTGACGAAACGCAGCAGTTGGTGGGCATGCACGCCCACATCGGCCAGTACCGACGAGGCGCCGGCCTGTGCCGGGTCGGTGCGCCACATCAGGGCCTTGGCTCCCTGCTGCTCCAGCGGGTGGGTACCGAACGCACTGGCGTGTTCCACCTGCACCAGACGCACCTCGCCGATGGCGCCACGGGCGATCAGCTCGCGGGCCTCGCGCACCAGCGGGTAGCCACTGTAGTTGTGGGTCAGCAGGTGCAGTGCCGGGCCCTTGCGCGCCCGCTCCAGCAACTGCTGCGCCTGGGCGAGGCTTGAGGCCAGCGGCTTGTCGCAGATCACGTCGATGCCCTGGTCGAGGAACGCCAGGCTGGCCGGCACGTGCACGGCATTGGGTGCCATGATGGCGACTGCCTGTACGCCGTCCGGGCGCTTTGCCTCGGCCTCGGCCATGGCTGGTAGTCGGCATACACGCGCTCCGGTGCCACGCCGTAAGCCTCGGCGGCCGCACGGTTGCGCGCCGGGTCGCGGGCGAACACGCCCGCCACCAGCTCGAAGTGGCCGTCCAGTTGAGCGGCATAGCGGTGGGTGGCACCGATCGACGACTCCAGGCCGCCGCCGACAAAGCCCAGACGCAGACGCTGGCTGGGGTTGGCTACGGTTTTCATGGCAGGTTTCCTTGCGCGGTGCGCTGCAGGTGGGCGAAGTGGCTGATGGCAAGCGCGTAGCCATGGGTGCCGAAACCGGCCAGCACCGCGTTGGCCACCAGCGATACGTAGGAGTGATGGCGGAACGCTTCGCGCCGGTGCACGTTGGAAATGTGCACCTCGATCACCGGCACTTCGGCGGCGATCAGCGCATCGTGGATCGCCACCGAAGTGTGGGTCCAGGCGCCGGGGTTGATCACGATGCCGGCCACCCGGCCACGGGCCTGGTGGATCCAGTCGATCATCTGGCCTTCGTGGTTGGTCTGCTGGAATTCGATGGCCAGTTCAAGGTCGGTGCCGGTACGTCGGCACAGTGCTTCGACATCGGCCAGGGTTTCACGCCCATAGACCTCGGGCTGACGCAGACCGAGCATGTTCAGGTTGGGGCCGTTGAGTACGAGCAGGGTGTTGTGCATGCGGTGGTGTCTCTTGAGCAAGTGATGGTGAGGTTCAGAGCGGCTGGATGTCGACCGTGTGGCCGCTGCGCGCGGCTTGGCCGATGGCGTCGATGATCTGCAGGTTGCGCAGGCCGTCGCGCACGCTGACCAGTGGCTGGGCCTGGCCGCGGATGACCTGGCAGAAGTGCGCCAGCTGGCGCACCAGCGGGTCGGCCTCGCCGAGGCTGGCGGTGGCGCACTGGAACGGCCGCCACCAGGAGCGCTGCTCGTGGCGAGCGTAATACTTCAGGCGCATGGTCGGGATCGACAGCGAGCCCTGGGTGCCGGCCAGCACGTAGCAGTCTTCGTCGGCATAGCTTGGGTAGTCGAGGTTTTCACGGGAGGTCTGCTCCCAGCTGCGGGCACAGGCCGCCGTGTCGGACAGCATGAAGGTGCCCAGTGCACCACTGGCAAAGCGCAGGCTGATGGCGATGCTGTCTTCCACCGCAAAGCCACGGGTGGCGTTCGAGCTCTGGGCCTGCACGGCGATGATCTCGCCGCACAGCGAGCGCAGGTTGCCGATCTCGTGGATCAGGTTGATCAATACCGGGCCGCCCCCGGCTTCGCGGCGCCAGGGGGCGGCGTCGAAGTAGTCGTCGGGTTTGTAGAACAACGCGCTGCCCATCACCGCCACCAGTTGGCCGAGCACCCCCTCGGCGATCACTTCGCGGGCCTTGTGCAGGATCGCGCTGTGGGCGCGGTGGTGGCCCACCAGCAGGCGTGCACCGCGTTGTTCGGCGATGGCGAGCAGGCGCTTGCCTTCGTCAAGGGTGTGCGCCACCGGCTTTTCGATCAGCGCAGGCACGCCTCGCTCGACACAGGCCAGCGCGCCCTCGACATGCAGTTGATTGGGGGTGGCGAGAATCACGCCGTCAGGCCGTTGGGCGACGAACAGGCTGGCGAGGTCGGGGTACAGCGGCACGTCACAGGCCTGCGCCAGTTCGCCAGCGGCGCGAGACGGGTCGACGATGGCGGCCAGGGTGCATTCGGCGCTGGCCTGAATCAGTTCGATATGGCGGCGGCCGATCAGGCCGGCACCGGCGACGGCAAGGCGGATTGAGGTCATGGTTCTCACGTTCTTGTTCTTGGACGAAGCAGGTTTGTGAGAGGCTAATAAAAAAGCGACAGGAGATAATCAGCTCAAATGAAGAATCAGAATGCGCTGGTAGCGAATAATGAGCCGTTGCTGCGCGACCTGCAGTTGTTTTGCGAAGTGGCTCGCCGTTCCAGTTTCATCGCGGCGGCGACCGAGACCGGGTTGTCACCGGCGCATGTGAGCAAGCGCATCGCGACCCTGGAAACCATGCTGGGGGTCAAGCTGTTCAACCGCACCACGCGCCGGGTCAACATCACCAGCGACGGCGAGGCGGCATTCGTCTGGGCGCAGAAGATCCTGGAGGATGTCGGCGCCATGCTCGATGCCCTGTCGGGGGGGCAGAGCGAGCCGCAGGGCACCTTGCGTGTGTGCACCAGCCTGCGCCTGGGGCGTGAGCATGTGGCGCCTATCCTGTCATTGCTGCGTCGCCAGTACCCGGCGCTGGACGTGTGGGTAGAGCTGCTGGACCGACGTGTCGACCTGATCGCCGACAACTTCGATATCGACGTGCGGGTGGGGGAGGTGCAGGAGAAACACGTGATCGCGCACCGTATTGCCAGCAGCTCGCGGGTGCTGGCGGCGGCCCCCGACTACCTGGCGCAGCGCGGTCAGCCGCGGGTACCGGCAGACCTGGCCCAGCATGACTGCCTGTTGTTTCGCAGCCGGGACGATCGCTTCGGGGTGTGGCGCCTGCTGGGCCCCAACGGCGCCGAGACGGTCAAGGTCACCGGGCCCATGGCTTCCAACCACAGTGATATCGTGCGCCAGTGGGCACACGACGGGCACGGCATCATCATGGCTGCGCGCTGGGATGTGCAAGCGAGCCTGAACAGCGGGGCGCTGGTGCAGGTACTGCCGGGGTATTCCCAGCCGGCGGACATCTGGGCGGTGACGGCGGCGCGCTCCTCGAGCTCGGCCAAGGTGCGCACCTGCGTGGCGTTCCTGCGTGAGCAACTGGTGCAGGGGCCGTATGCGCTGGGGGGGGATTAGGGTTGGCCTGCGAATGGGCTGCAAAGCAGCCCCCACGCCTCAGAACCAGCGGTCGTTGCGCTTGCGCCCGCGGCTCAGCATCGGCAGGATCAGCCCCGCCAGCAGGCCGGCCCCGGCAATGCCGCCGCCGTACACCATGTAGCGCATCAGCACCTGCTTGTTCTCATCGCCCAGGCGCGCCTGGGTCGCGCGTAGTTCCGACTGTGCCTCACCCAGCTCGGCATTCAACGCCTGGCTGCGCGACTCCAGTTCATCGATCAGCGCCTTGCGCGCATCCAGCGTCTCCTGCATGCCCTGCACGCGGGTTTTCCAGGTGTCGTCAATGCCCTTGAGCTGCTCGCTCAACTGTGTCACCTGCTCGGTCAACTGGGGCACACGCTCCGCCTGGCCAGGCACCGCCTGCAGGTCGCTGTTGCTGATCCACACGGTATCCCCCGACTCGCCCCGCACCTGGCTGTAGTTGCCCTGGCTGGTGAGCAAGGTGACCTTCTGCCCGGATTTGAGGTTGCCGACGATGCGGTGGCCGTCGGTGGGGCCGCTGCGTACATAGGTGCTCAGGCTGTCACTGACCCAGCGTTCGTTGCCGCTGGGTTGTTCGGCATGGGCCGGGCCGCACAACAGGATCAGGCCGCCGAGCAGACCAGGGATAAGAGAGCGCCGTGCGCAAAGCTCAAGAGATGGGGGCATGGTGGTCTTCTTGAAAACGGAAAAAATGAAACACACAGACCGTTTTTTGGCGCTCAGGTTCATTACAACGGTCAGACCGTTTTCGTTGTGTGTTAACGGAAATTTCTGACTTTGCGTGAGGCGGGCTCCGATAGGGTTGCCCTAGACACTGGGAATAGTCTTACACCGCTTGAACACCGGATGTTTTTTCCCACGTTTCTGGAGTCTTCCCATGGTTGCTATTCGCACCGTCAAACCCCTGGCCGCTGGCGCTTTGGTGGCCACCCTGATGGCCGCGCTGGCTGGTTGCGCTGGCGTACCGGCACCCACCGATCAGGTCGAGTTGAGCCGTAACGCGGTCAGCCGTGCGGTGGCCGCCGATGCCACCCAATACGCGCCGGCCGAGATGAAGTCTGCCCAGGACAAGCTGTATGGCGTCGAGCGCGCTCTGGGCGAGAAGAACTACACCGCGGCCCGCACCCTGGCCGAGCAGGCCGAGGCCGATGCCAACCTGGCCGAGCGCAAGGCCCGTGCGGTCAAGGCGCAGCAACAGTTGCAGAGCGCCAACAACGGTATCGAAGTGCTGAAGCAGGAAATGCTCCAGGCCCCCGACACCCTCATCAACACGATCACTCCGTGAGAACTTCTGTCATGCGTATCAACCCCCTGTTGCCTGTCCTGTCCGTGCTGGCGGTGTTTGTCGTCGGTTGCACCAACACGGCCGAACACCCTGGCCTGGTCGAGGCTCGTGAACATTTCAGCGTGCTGCAGAGCAAGCCGGCGTCCAGCCGCCTGGCCGCGCTGGAAACCAAGGACGCTTTCACTGCGCTGGGCAAGGCCGAGCTACTGTCAATCCAGGACCGCAAGGCGCCGCAACTCGATCAACTGAGCTACCTGGCCAACCAGAAGATCGCGGTGGCCGAGCAGACCATCGCCCTGCGTCAGGCCGAGGCCGGCCTGCAAGGCATCGAAGCGCAGCGTACCCAGGCCCGTCTGGATGTGCGTACCGCCCAGCTCAAGGCGCTGCAGCAACTCAAGGCCAAGCAGACCGACCGCGGCACCGTGGTCACCTTCGGTGACGTGCTGTTCGATACCGGTCGTGCTGAACTCAAGGGCAGCAGCCAGCGCAACATCGAGCAACTGGCCGATTACCTGCGGGCCAACCCCGAGCGCAAGGTGCGGGTTGAAGGCTTTACCGACTCCACAGGCGCCGACGCCTTCAATCAGCAGTTGTCGGAGCAGCGCGCTGCTGCGGTAGCCAATGCCCTGCGCCGTCAAGGCATTCAGGCCCAGCGCGTGATCAGCACCGGCTATGGCAAGGCGTACCCGGTGGCCTCCAATGCCAGCGCGTCGTCGCGCCAGCTCAACCGCCGCGTCGAAGTCATCATCTCCCACGGCGACAGTGTTGTCGGCGGCCGCTGACGGCTACAGCAACTGGCTCAGCAACCAGTACAGCCCGCCCGACAGCAGCATGGCTGCGGGCAGGGTCAACACCCAGGCCATCGCCAGGTGGGCGAGGGTCCGCATCTGCAGGCCCGAGCCGTTGGCCACCATGGTCCCGGCCACCCCGGACGAAAGCACATGGGTGGTCGACACCGGCAACCCGTACAGGTCCGCCGCACCGATGGTGCACATTGCCACCAACTCTGCCGATGCACCCTGGGCGTAGGTGAGGTGGGTCTTGCCGATCTTCTCGCCCACGGTCACCACGATGCGGCGCCAGCCCACCATGGTGCCCAGGCCCAGGGCGATGGCCACGGCGATCTTGACCCACAGCGGGATGAACCGCGTGGCGTCGTCGATGCGCGTCTTGAACATCTGCACCTGGCTGGCCGTGGCCGCGTCGAGCGCGCCGTGCTGGTGGCGTTGCATCAGGCGGATGGCTTCGCTGGTCAGGTACATGTCGTTGCGCACGTTGGCCATGGCTTGGGCCGGCACCCGTGTCAGCGAGCCATAGCTTTGTACCTCGTCACCGATCAGCCCCGCCAGTGCGCCGAGCGCTGGCACCAGTTCGGCACTGGGCTGCTGTTCTCGCAGGTACAGGGTCAGGGTGGCACGCGGGTCCTGTGGGGCAGGGTGCGCGGTGTGGTGTTGCAGCGCCTGCTGCGTGAGCTGGGCCACCTCGGCAAATTGCAGCGACTGCTCGACCGGCATGGTGCGGTTCAGGGCATAGGCCATGGGCAGGGTGCCGACCAGGATCAGCATGATCAGGCCCATGCCTTTCTGGCCATCGTTGGAGCCGTGGGCGAAGGAGACGCCGGTGCACGTCAGGATCAGCAGGCTGCGAATCCACCACGGCGGCGGTGTGTCGCCCACCGGCGCCTGGTACAGCTCGCGGCGTTTGACCAGCATGCGCAGGGCCACCAGCAGCAGCGCCGCGCAGGCAAAGCCCACCAGCGGCGAGAGCAGCAGCGAGTAGCCGACCTTGCCTGCCTGCGACCAGTCCACACCACTGCTGCCGTCGCGCCCGTGCATCAGCGCGTTGGCCACGCCCACGCCGATGATCGAGCCGATCAGGGTGTGCGAAGACGAGGCCGGCAGCCCCAGCCACCAGGTGCCCAGGTTCCAGATGATCGCGGCCAGCAGCAGGGCGAAGACCATGGCAAAGCCTGCCGCAGAGCCCACTTGCAGGATCAACTCCACCGGCAGCAACGCAATGATGCCGAATGCCACCGCGCCGCTGGAAAGCAACACCCCGATGAAATTCCAGCAGCCCGACCACACCACGGCGAAGTGTGCCGGCAGCGAGTGGGTGTAGATCACCGTGGCCACGGCGTTGGCGGTGTCGTGAAAGCCGTTGACGAACTCGAAGCCCAGTGCGATCAGCAGGGCTAAGCCCAGCAGCACGAAGGGCGTCCAGGTGGTGACCACGGTGCCGGCCGCATCGATGTCGCGAAACAGGCTCCAGGCGGTATACACCAGGCCGCCGAGCAGCAGGGTGATGAACAGGGCAATGGTGGTGCGGCCGGCGCGGGCGGCCGGTTTAGGCAGGGCGTCACGTACACCCGGTGGGGCGAGGGTGGCGCTGGTCGGGATGGTCATGCTGGCGGGTCCGGTAGGTTGAATTCGTGCCTGGCGCAGTCAGCATAAAAACCCTGGGTGATGGCATAGTGATTTCGGTCAACGAAAGCAGCGGTTGAGTGACCAAGCTTATAAAAGGCCGAGAAGAGAGAGCTGACGCTGGTGTACGCGGCCAGGGATGTACGACACAACAATGCGCAGGTGCTGGCCGGGTGGCTGGATGATGAGCTGGAGCGCCACGGGCCGGGCAGCTCGCCGGTTTGCTATGGGGACCTGCTGGGGCCTACAGTGTGAGGCTGTGAATCAGCGATAGACGCACCGCAAGCCTCCTGACGGGCGCCCGAAATGACCCCAACCCTCATCCCCGCCACCGACCAGTATCTGACCTTCGCCCGCGACCTCACGCGGCGCGCCATGCTGCCGTATTACCGCCAGTTCGACCTGCTGTGGATGGAGGAAGCCTTCAACCAGGCCTGGGGCTGGCGCGAACAGTGGCTGGTCGTCGACGGCGAGCGCGTGCTGGGCTTCTGCAGCCTGAGCCAGGACAGCCGTGCGCTGTATATCCGCGAACTGCACCTGATCGAGGCCGCGCGCGGCCACGGCGTCGGCAGCTGGGTACTGGCGCAATTGCCGGCCTGGGCAGCCAGGCGCCGGCTGGCGCTGTTGCGCCTGACCGTGTTCAAGAGCAATCCGGCCCAGGCCCTGTACCTGCGCCACGGCTTTGTCGCCCAGGGCGAGGACGAGTGCTTTGTGCGCATGCAGCGATCGATCGACCCGAACGCTGCAGACACACCGTCACACGGCTGACCCGTACCACGCAGCCCAGGGTGCGCCATCGCGTCAGAAAATGAAGTGATTCGGTAGGGTCCGGCATTTTCCAAGTGGTGGCTCATTGTCTTTTTTGCACGCTTAAACCTTTCTGCGCGGTGTTCGTTCTTGTTCAGAAGCGCTGCGCAACGTCGCGTGGCTGAACGTAGAGGGTTGATCATTCAAATGGACGGTATGGGTGCGCGCCTGCGCGAAGAGCGGGAGCGGCTGGGATTGACGCAGCGGGCGTTCGGCGACATCGGCGGCGTCGAGGCCAACGCGCAGGGCAAATATGAAAGCGGCGAGCGCACCCCCAAGGCCGATTACCTGGCGGCCGTGGCTGCTCGCGGCGTCGATGCCTTGTATGTGTTGAACGGGGTGACGACGCAGTTTGCAGCGGCAGGCTTGAGCGCCGCCGAAGCGCGGTTGCTCGGTTGTTTCAGGCAGCTCTCGCTGGCCGACCAGCAGGCCATCGCGCAGGTCGTGTGCAGTCTGGCAGGCGCGGGGCACACGCCCAGCGGCACAGGCTGAAAATTGACGTCATTGCAATGACGTTTACTGTTAGGTGCCCACGGCAATTTTTTTGCTAAGGTGGCCGGATCCAATTTCACACCGTAACGCGAGGTGCTTGCTTGATTAGGGTGCTGGTGGTCGATGACCACGATCTGGTGCGTACGGGCATTACCCGCATGCTGGCCGATATCGACGGCTTGCAAGTGGTGGGGGAGGCCGATTCCGGCGAAGCGGCACTCAAGTCGACCCGCGACCTCAAGCCCGACGTGGTCCTGATGGACGTCAAGATGCCTGGCATCGGTGGCCTGGAGGCGACCCGCAAGCTGCTGCGCAGCCACCCCGACATCAAGGTGGTGGCGGTGACCGTGTGTGAAGAAGACCCGTTCCCCACTCGCCTGTTGCAGGCCGGTGCGGCGGGCTATCTGACCAAAGGTGCAGGGCTGGGTGAAATGGTTCAGGCCATTCGTCTGGTATTTGCCGGCCAGCGTTACATCAGCCCGCAGATTGCCCAGCAGTTGGCACTCAAGTCGTTCGAGCCGCAAAACGCCTCGCCATTCGACAGCCTGTCGGAGCGCGAGATCCAGATCGCCCTGATGATCGTGGGTTGTCAGAAGGTGCAGATCATTTCCGACAAACTGTGCTTGTCGCCCAAGACGGTTAATACGTACCGTTACCGCATCTTCGAGAAACTTTCCGTTACCAGTGATGTGGAACTCACCTTGCTGGCCGTGCGCCACGGTATGGTCGACGCCAACCTCTGATCATGACCCCAGCGTTTGATTCAAGTGCCTTTCTGGCAACCTGCAGCGGGCGTCCGGGTGTTTACCGGATGTTCGATGAAGGCGCGCGCCTGCTGTACGTGGGTAAAGCCAAAAACCTGAAAAAGCGCCTGGCGAGCTACTTTCGCAAGGCCGGCCTGGCGCCCAAGACCGCAGCCCTGGTGGCGCGCATCGCACAGGTTGAAACCACCATTACCGCCAACGAGACCGAGGCGCTGCTGCTCGAGCAGACCCTGATCAAGGAATGGCGCCCGCCGTACAACATCCTGTTGCGCGACGACAAATCCTATCCGTATGTGTTCCTCGGTGACGGCGATTACCCGCGCCTGGGCATTCATCGCGGTGCCAAGAAGGCCAAAGGCAAGTATTTCGGGCCCTACCCCAGTGCCGGCGCGATCCGCGAAAGCCTGAGCCTGCTGCAGAAGACCTTCTTTGTGCGCCAGTGCGAAGACAGCTACTACGCCAACCGCACACGGCCGTGCCTGCAGTACCAGATCAAGCGCTGCAAGGCGCCCTGTGTCGGCCTGGTCGAGCCCCAGGAATACGCCGATGACGTACGTCACTCGGTGATGTTCCTGGAAGGGCGCAGCCATCAGTTGACCAACGAGCTGAACGCTGACATGGAGCGTGCCGCCATGGCACTGGAGTTCGAGCGGGCTGCCGAGTTGCGTGACCAGATCGCCCTGCTGCGCCGGGTTCAGGACCAGCAGAGCATGGAAGGCGGCAGCGGTGACGTGGATGTGGTGGCGGCGTTCATCAACCCGGGCGGCGCGTGTGTGCACTTGATCAGCGTGCGCGGTGGACGGGTGCTGGGCAGCAAGAACTTTTTTCCGCAGGTAGGTATCGAGGAAGACGTGGCCGAGGTCATGTCGGCGTTTCTTGCCCAGTACTACGTGGGCAACGCCGAGCGCGAACTGCCGGCCGAGCTGATCGTGAACGTGGTGCATGAAGACTTCGAGGCATTGTGCGACGCGATCCATGCCCTGCGCGGGCGCGAGCTCAGCATCAGCCACCGCGTGCGTGGCACGCGGGCGCGCTGGCAGCAGTTGGCGGTGACCAATGCCGAACAGGCGCTGATGGCGCGGTTGGCCAACCGTCAGCACATGGCGGCGCGTTTCGATGCGCTGGCCCAGGTACTTGACCTGGAGCAGACGCCGCAGCGCCTTGAGTGCTACGACATCAGCCACTCCAGCGGTGAGGCGACCGTGGCGTCGTGCGTGGTGTTCGGCCCCGAGGGGCCGATCAAGTCCGACTACCGGCGCTACAACATCGAGGGCGTGACGGCGGGTGATGACTATGCCGCCATGCACCAGGCCCTCACCCGGCGCTTCTCGCGCATCAAGGATGGGGAGGGCAAGCTGCCGGATGTGTTGCTGGTGGACGGTGGCAAGGGCCAGTTGAACATGGCGCGCGAAGTGATGCAGGAACTGGCGGTGCCTGACCTGATCCTGCTGGGTGTGGCCAAGGGCACCACCCGCAAGGCGGGTTTCGAGACCCTGTACCTCAATGATGTGGCCCATGAATTCACCCTCAAGGGTGATTCGCCGGCCTTGCACCTGATCCAGCAGATCCGTGACGAGGCGCACCGGTTTGCCATCACCGGGCACCGTGCCCGACGTGGCAAGACGCGACGTACTTCGACCCTCGAGGGCGTGGCCGGGGTGGGGCCCAAGCGTCGTCGTGACCTGCTCAAGCACTTCGGTGGCTTGCAGGAACTGAGCCGCGCGAGCGTTGAAGAAATCGCCAAGGCGCCGGGAATTAGTAAAAAGCTTGCCGAGTCGATTTATGACAGCCTGCATAGCGAGTAGAATGCCCGCTCACCTCGCAGCCAGTTGTGCCGATGAATATCCCTAATCTGCTTACCGTACTACGTGTTCTGCTCATTCCGATTTTCATACTGTTGTTCTATGTGCCGTATCACTGGAGCTACATAGCCGCCAGCAGTGTGTTTGCCGTTGCCGCCGCCACCGACTGGCTGGACGGCTACCTGGCCAGGCGGTGGCAGCAGAGCACGCCCTTTGGTGCCTTCCTCGACCCGGTCGCGGACAAACTGATGGTCGCCGTGGCCTTGGTGCTGCTGGTGCAGGTGCATGCCAACCTGTGGTTGACCTTGCCGGCGGCGGTCATCATCGGTCGTGAGATCGTGGTGTCGGCGCTGCGCGAGTGGATGGCCGAGATGGGCGCACGTGCCCACGTGGCGGTGTCCAACCTGGGCAAGTGGAAGACGGCGGCGCAGATGCTGGCGCTGGTGATCCTGCTGGGCAACCCGCCGGTGTGGGGCGTGTGGGTGGGCTTGGGTTATGCGCTGCTGCTGGTGGCTGCCGGGTTGACCCTGTGGTCGATGGTGCACTACCTGCGGGCCGCCTGGCCGCACCTGCGTGAAGGTTCGGAAATAAAATAAACTTTTTTGAATCAAGGGGTTGACGGGGTTTTTTAATTCGCTAGAATGGCACCCATCAACACGACGCGGGAATAGCTCAGTTGGTAGAGCACGACCTTGCCAAGGTCGGGGTCGCGAGTTCGAGTCTCGTTTCCCGCTCCAAATGTTGATCTACAGATTTCCAGCGAAGGCTGTAGATCATGAAAATAGAGGCTTCGGCCTCTTTTTTCGTTCCAGTGCCATCCACCCAAAACCACCCCCAGCCACGCATTTTAAGTACATCAATGTGTACATCGAAATCGGGGTAAGCAGCACGGCGGTTTGTTGGTGGGTCCCCCCGGTCTGGAAGCGTTAGACATCTCCTCTATCCACGAGACGGGAGATGCAATCATGACCTTGACCGACACCGCCGTTCGCCAGGCGAAACCCTCCGGTAAGAACTACTCGATCAAAGATCTGGATGGCCTTGCATTGTTTGTCAGTGCAAGGGGCGCCAGGCAGTGGCATTTCCGTTTTTACGGGTTGTGCCGGCAGGCAGGTATCCCGCTGGGCAGTTATCCGGCGGTCAGCCTGAAAGATGCGCGCACAGCGCGGGATCAGGCCAGGGTGCTGGTGGCTCAAGGTACGGATCCGCGTTCCAGTCGCCGGTAGGCCCGCCTAGCTGCTGTAGGCCGCTGAGAACTCGTTTGCCACTGTACGCCCAATGGCGGGCCTTCCGCGCGATTGCCTCAAGCAGGGACCGATCCTGGTGCGCATCTCGACATCAACCCGCATCTGCGTATGGATCAGCTGCCGGACTTTCTCCGCAAGCTGCGTCGCTATGGCGGGCATCCCCGGGCCGTACTGGGAATTCGCTTGTTGTTGCTCGCGGGCGGGCGGACAGGGGAGTTGCGTGCGGCTGTGCCTGAACACGCTTGTTTGGCGCAACCAGGTCGGCGGCAAGGATTGCACCAATTCCGAAGAGTGCGCCGTGAGTCAAAGAGGTCACCAAGCGACCGGTCTTCATCAGGCTGCTCGACGGTGGAAGTCAGGCATTTTGCCAAATCTAGAAGGTTTCTTCAGAGCATCCTTAAGCTGCCAAGGCGTACATATGAATAAGCGGCGGACGTTTAGTCGGTGTCTGGTTATGTTTTTTAGTGATGACTGAAATTAACTTCAGGTCTAGCCACCTGGTATTTATGCCAGTTGTGTCGGAAATGTGGGGGTTGATAATGGCGTCGTAACTCTACCAATAGCAGACTTCGGGTGAGAATGTCATGAATACATTTACCGCCACAGATCTCTCGGGTTTCAATGAGTCCACGGTACTGCTTTTTACCGCTAAATGGGCTTCTCCAGGGAAGGCTATGGTCAGTGTGATTGAAGAACTTGAGGGCAGGTATAAGGGAGTGACGTTCCATGAAATTGACGCTGAGTCTAATGGAGAGCTGGTGTCGCTTCTGCACGTAAAAGCAGTGCCCAGTCTGTTTTTCGTCAGGCAAGGTGAAGTGAAGAGTGTTTTAATCGGCGCAAGTAAAATCGAAAAGGTATCAAGTTGGATTGAAACGGCGCTTAACTGAGGTGGATTTGGCTCACAAGGTGAGCGACGCAGGTATATCGTCAGCGACACTGAATTCGATCACATCGAACTGTGCCGGGCTGCTCTCGGGTTCAAAGGTAAAGCGCAGATCTGATTGACGTGGCATGGGTCCCTATCCGTGACTGCTTTGAAGGCCTGGGCGGCGTGGGTCGCCCAGGTCACAGCGAGCGCCCGCATGTGTTGGCATGCAGGCGAGCGCGGTCAGGCTTCGATAGGTTTGCGCCAGTCGTCGGAACCTTCGGTACCGGAGACTTCGTGGGTCCAGGTGATCTTGCGATAAGCCAGGCTGACCTTGATCAGCTGGGTGAAATCCTTGTTGCTCTCCATCTGGGCGTGGGGCAGCACGGTGTCGATATCGACGATGGTGGCGTCCTCAAGCTCGGTGCTGAAGAAGTGCTCCTGCTTGCCCTCGGTGGAGGTGCGGAACCAGCGGATCATCACGTTCTCGAGTTTTTCGCCGGAGGCCAGGGCCTGATACATCAGCGGGGTGGCCTTGTTCAGCGCGCTGGTGAACACGAACGGCTTGTGTACGCGTGGGCCGGAAGGCTGGCCGCTTTGCGGGTCGGTTGGTACGCCGATGCGGTGCTGGATTTCCTGGATCAGGATTTCGTCTTCATGGCCTTCGACGTAGACGTTGCCGACCGAGTCAGCCGTGAATGCGCCGCTGGTAATCGCGCCCTGGGTAGCACCGGTCATGCTGATGTAAGCGGGTGTTGGCATGACAATCTCCTTTGTCATTGAAAGACAAACCACATGAGGTGGTTTTTCCATCGTTTGATGGATGAAGGAGACAGGGCAGGATCAATGCCAGATGCGATGCGAGAGGTGTAACAAGAAAATTAAATTCAATTAAATCAATTTGATAAGTGATTTTGATAACCTAATCTCGAGCATTTGTTTTGTTATAAAGTAACTGTTTTCTTTCATTTTTAGCTGTTTTTGCGGGTCATGAATGACTCGATTGTTGTAAGTGATTGATTTTATTGGATTGCATCGGGCCATTTGTGGCTCGATTGCTGGAAGGTCGGGTCATTAATGGCCAAAAAGCCACTTTTTCAAGGGTGTTCGGGGTTAGGTGGTGCGGATTTCTGCACAGCCGGGTGTGGTGGAACGGGCTGTGCCAGAGCCCGTGCGCAAGTGACAGATCAAAGCTTGAGAATGTTATCCAGCGACTGCAGCACCTGCTGGGTGATGGTATTTAACCGCAGCGAGTAGACTGCATAGATTCCCGCCAGCAGCATGCTGGCGGCGAGCCAGGGGGACCACCACGGCCACTGTCGGCTGATGCGAAAGTTGCGTGGCGCGACATTGGCCAGTGGGTCTGTCAGTTGCTGCGGCGTGGGGCCTCGCAGTTCACGAATGATGCGTTGAAGCCTGGTGATGAGCTTCTGGATCTCTTCATCGCCCTTGTCGTGTACGGCGTACTTGCCCTTGAGCCCCAGGCACACGCAGAAGTACATGAACTCGACCACATCCTGGTACCTGGCTGCTTCGGTCGACATGCGTTCGAGCAGGGTGAAAAACTTCTCACCCCCCCAGGTTTCCTTGTGAAATTCACTGAGCAAGGGGTGATGGCTCCATATGGACCTCACCCCCCAGGGGCGGCCCATCACCGTCTCGTCCATGAACAGGCACAGCGAGTAGGAGTAGGCCTTGAACGAGGCATCGTCGTACTCCAGCTGACGCACCTCCTCAAGAATGGTACGGATCTGGTTGCTCACATCATCGTAGAGCTTCTTTACATTGTCGTGATGGTCCAGGGTGGCCAGCCGGAACGACAGGCCGAACAGCGCCATCGCTGCGTCGAGCATCGGGTTCTTGAACGCGCCACGCAAGCGGAACTCAGGGTCATGCAGGTAGTGGTCGATTTCAGTGGCGGTGTTTTCACTGCTGGCTATCGCAGCCCCCGCAACAGAGGCTCGCTGCATCTGAAGCAGGTTTTCCAGAGCCGAACCGGCATCCACCCTAGGTGGGGTTGTGCTCATCTCATTCTCCTCTGATGGCCCAGAATTGAAGCTCCAGGTCCGGGAAGTCTCCTGCTACATGGAAGCCGAAGCCGCTGCTGCCTTTCAGGCTGTGCCAGGCCGCGTGGTGACGGTCGAGTTCGAAGTAGCTGAAGCCGGCATGGAACGGCAGATGGCGCGGTGCCACGGGCAGCGGTACCAGGGGAATGCCGGGCAGTTGCAAGCGAATCAGTTCGGTGAGGCCTTCAATTGAGGTGACCTTCGCCTGCAGCAGGAAGCGCTGGCGCAATTCGTCCGCCGGCAGCCGGGCGCGAACCGCCAGGATGAACTCGGCGTTGTCGAGCAAGCGCTGCTCACTGAGCGTCGCGGTCTGCACACCGTACTGTTGCTCGATAATTGGCAGGGACACAGCGCGTGGCTGCAAGATGGTGCTGAGGGCGCGCCGAAGTGTCTCCTCCAGCAGCTTGAACGACTCGATCAGGTTGTCGTGCTGGTAGGCCGGGTAGTCCTGAGGCAGGCGCCCGTCATCGGTGAAGGTGACCAGCTCGCCGCACGCCTGGCTGAAGGCGATGTAGAGCTGTTCGGGATGTACATTGTGTCGACGTGCCAGGTGTTGGAAATACGGGTGCAGCCGGTTCATCACCTGCAGCAGGTTGAAGTCGGTGACATCCGCGACACCGGATTGGCCGGGCGAGCAGACACGCCCGGCAAGGTTGCGCGCACGCTCGCGCAACAAGCCTGCTATCTCCTCCAGAAAACCACGCAGTGCTGGCACGGCCTGCAGCGAGACGGCGGTGGGATAGAAGTGCTCATCCATGACCAGGCTGCCATCTGGCCGCTTGTCGAGGATCTTGCCCAATGCGAGACAGGTGTAGGCGCTGCGGTCATCTTTCTCCAGCCTCAGCTGCAGGTTTGGGATGGCGAGATCCACGGTTGTGGCGTCTCCGTCCACACTGTGGGTGTCTTTGATGAACGCCGCTTGAGCGATGTAGCGGCTATTGGCATCGCTCCCCGGCCAACGTACTTCCAGTACGCCGGCGGTACGCAAAGGCAGGCAAAGGTAGATGACTTGGTTTGCCGCCGAACCGTTCGCGATCTCCAGTGGTGGTGGCGGGTCCATATCGCCGGGGATATCGAAGATCGTACCGTCGGGCATGATGCCGCGGGCGCGAACGATAGCGATCTTGCCGAAGCTCAGGTACTCATGGTTCAACTCCAGTTCGCTGAAGCCATAGAAGGCATCGTTCAGGCTGCTGATGCGCTGCTGGATGAGGGCGTCGGTCGAGTTGGCCATTTGTTGAAAATGCTGCGGCTTGACGAACAAGCCCTCGTTCCACAACACCGGGTTGCGCGAGCTCATAGGGGGGATTCCTTGGTCATTTGAGTAGGTAGGGCAGGACGCTTCAGCCATCGTTCTTGAGCACGACGCCGTCGTCTTCGAACTGAACAAGCAGGGCGTGCTGTCGGCCGCGTGGTTCGATGCGCAGCGCACGTTTCCACTCGGCCTTGTCGCGGTCGTGATAGTTCGCGATGACCGCCACGTAGCGTGTGTTCGCGTTGATTTCCTCCAAGCCCACGAACTTGAACTGACCGGGTAGCAGGCGATAGTCGTCCACCTGCACCAGCGTGCTGCCCAAGGCCTTTTCAAGGTCTTTTTCAAGCAGCTCGTAAGCCGCATTGAGCAGTAGCGAATCGTCCTTGAGCTGGAGCACCTTGAACGCAACCGGTGTGGTCACATCCTCGGTAACTGGCGTGACGCGAACGGTTCTGATGCCGAGCTGGATATGCGGATCTTCATAGCTGCCAACATCGGTATCCACGGGCGACATGACAGGCTCGTTGAGATCGTCCTGTTCTATTTGCGATATCGCCGGGTGCTGCTGATACAGGTGATCGAGCAGGGCTTGCAGCTTCTGGGTCAGTTCCAATGGGTCCCCCGCGCTCAGGTTCACCGCCAGCGGGGTGAGCTGCAGGTGGTTCTGCACAAGCGGTTCGTCAACTGCGCTGCTGGGGTTGAGGTTGATGGTGGGGCTGGCGTACAGGCTCAGCGAGAACTGACTGAGCTGGTCTCCCGCTCCACCTAACTGGATTGATGGGTCCATGATCACCTGCCCCATCTTGCTGAGTGCCGTACACCCTCCCAGCGCCAGGCAGACCAGTAGCATCAGGGGGGCAGGGTTCATTTCGACCCCTTGGACGGCGTGAACAGATCACCGAATAGCCAGGTGCCCTGAGACCGTTGAGTGGCCGCTTCAAGAGCGATGAGGGGATCAAGGTCTGAGGCGTCGGTGAATTGCGCTGCGCGCTCGGGCAAGGGGCGGACCAGGTCCTGCAACGGGCACTGGTCACCATTCATCAACTCGGTCAGTGAGTGCTCACCCAGGTGCCGTTTGCCGGTGGGGCCGTTTGGTTCACCTATGTAGGCAATGATCACGTAGTCACCGATCTGAAGCTGGTCTTCGTTCTTGAGCCGAACGTGGGTGCCGGGCGGCAGGCTGAGGTCGTTGCCATTCAGGTAGGTTTCGCCGCTGTGGTCGATGACGCAGAAGCCTTCTTCCCGCCAGCGAATTTCGCAGTGCAGCGGGTGAATGCGTTGGGCTTGGTCCAGCAATTGCCAGTCGCATTGCTGGCTGCCCAGCGTCCCGCCTTGGCGGGTAAAGCGGTGATAGGCCGTGCAGCCGTGCATCAGCATGCCCGGGTTTCTGATGGCCAGAGTAATGCCGGGGGAGGGTGTGTGTCGGTTCATGAGCGCACCTTGATACGTACGACAGGTAGTTGCTGACGTGTCTTGTGGTCGATAAAGCTGGTCCAGCCCACGTGGGTGCCATGCTCTCGGCGCAGGCTGAAGGGGGGGCGCCTCTTCCTGCTTCAGGCGAAGCTCCACGTCGTAGGCGGTGGCATCGCGCAGCAGGAACTCGATCAGCCTGCACAGGCGTTGATGGTTGATGCCGCTGGGCAGGAAGTCGCGAAACCGCGCCTGATCCAGCCCGGCGATGACCAGGGTGAACTTGCTGCTGCGGGTGCGGGTTTTGCCACCGGCAAAAAATGTCTGGCCCAGTACGCAGGTCTGCGTGCCGATCACGTTGCGCTGCGCCTTGGCGATGATGACCTCGCGTACCTCGAACTCCCGGATGGAGACCTGATGAAGGTCGAAGCAGTGCGCGATGATGCCGGCAACGGTGGCAGGCGCACGACTGCGACTGGCGATGACGCCTGCGTAGCTGAGCAGGCGGCTCCAGGGCAGCGGCGTGGTGCCGCGCAGTTGCTGGTCGTTGAGGCCGATCAGTGCGAACACGTAGCGTGAGAAGCCATCGGTGGCCTGCTGCTGGAAGCGCCGGTAGTAGCGATACTTGCGCCACGCCTGGTGCAACAGATTCAGCAGCGAGTGGTTGAAGTAGTCCAGGAAGGCAGGTCGTATGCCGTTGCCCTGGGCGTACTCGTACGCGCTGGCGTCCAGATAGTAGCCGGGCAGGGGGGAGTCGCTGCCATGCAGGCCAAAGAAGTTCGCCTGCACCCGGTAGCGGCCCTCTTGCTCCCCGCGCGCCGCCTCGGCGACATCGGAGGTGGGGAAGTTCAGGCCGGGCGAGCTTTGCAGGCGTAGCCGACGCTGCGGTGCGGTGAACGCCTCGGCGCTTTCCAGGTTGTCACCGTGCAGCTTGTGCAGGTGTTCCAGCAACTGGAAAAACGAGTAGTTATGCGCATCCGCCAGCAGGGTGTCAGCTAGATCACGGGTTGTCGGCCGGTCAACGGGTGCCATGTGTAGTGCTCGTTATTGCTGGTGTTGATCACGTCCAGCTTGTGAAAGGAGTTGATGCTCGCGTACAGCGCGAAGAAGTGGGAGAGCACGGTGGCGAACAGGTACAGGTCGCCTTCGCAGAGGAAGGCGCTCTGGTCCATCTCCAGCTGTGTGCTCATGCCGCGGATGGGCAGGCCCTTCATCATCCAGTCCAGTGGCTCGGTCTTCGCTTGCCCGATGCCATCCAGGCGTTTGCGTGTGGCCCTGGCCTGCTGGATGTCGTGCAGCGCGGCAAAGTCGTAGGCGCGGATCACGGCCTTGAGCGGTTCTGCCGACAGCAGCGACAGATAGTTCAGGGAGAGGTTGGAGATCAACGTCCACTGCAGGCTGCCGTCGAGCACCGGGCGATAGGGCCGTGTGGGGCAGGTGATGTTGCTGTAGGTGGCGAAGGTGGGGGTGGCTTCGGTGGCCAGGCAGATGTCGCCCACGCCCAATGCCAGTGGCAGGTCGCGATTGGTGCAGGTCAGCTGAACCGAAATCGTTTCCCGTTCGCCGATGTAGGCGCTCTCGTCCCCACGAACAAAGGCAATGCGGTGCTGAAGGCCACGGTAGCGCAGTGATTCTTCGACACGGCAGCGGTAATACAAGGCAGTACGACCCTGTGCTGTCTCGATTTCGTGGGCAAAGGATTCGAAGGGGTGGAACACGCGCAGCTTGTCCGCTTGGTCGCCCTCGCTGTTGCGTCGCCAGCCGACCACCTCGTCGACGCTGAAGATTTCATAGGCGAACGGGCGTTGTCCGCTGGGCTGCAGGTGCACCTGCTCCCCGCGTCCGTCCAGATCGATCGGTTCGGCGCTGTGCTCGAACAGGTTGATCGCAGGGGCGCAGTACAGGCTGATATCCCCATCGCCAATTCGTGTACCGGCGGGCATTGGTCGGTCGAAATGAAACTCGATGCGTACCTGGTCGGCGCTCGCTGCCGGCCACAGGGTGCTCAACTGAGCAACGCTGAAGAAATGGAAGCGTTGGGGGAAAACGAAATATTCCTGCAGGATGCGGTAGCCATCGAACACGTTGCGCGGGTACGGCAGCAACGCTTCATCGGGGCTGAAACCGGGGAACCGCAGGGCGCTCGATGGCAGGCAGCGTACCTCGCCATTGCACATCAGCCGCACCTCCTTGAGGTAGTTGGCCAGCCACAGATAGAGCGTCAGTGCGTTGCTGTCGTCACCACTGAGATGAAAGTCCAGTTGATCGCAGCCCATGCTGTTCAGGGCTTGATCGCAGGTTGTCCCCAGGTCGATGCGCACAATGGACTTGTCGCGGGAGTGGGTATCGCTTATCAGGTTCATTTCAAGCGGGAACAGCACGACGTCGGTGCAGGTGCGAAATTCGCAGCTGATGCCGTCGACCGGTACCGAGAACAGGCGGGTACCCTTGGGTAGCACCTGGCGCTCGGTGATCGCCTGACGCAGCGGGTCGAAGCGCATGATGGTCGCGCTCGGCAGCGGGCGCAGGTAGTTGGGCCAGAGCATCTGCAGCATGGAGTGGGTCAGCTCGGGAAGATCGTCATCGATCTTCAGGCGCAGCTTTGCGGTGAGGAAGGCGAAGCCTTCCAACAGCCGCTCCACGTCCGGATCGCCGCTCTGTTCGCCGAGAAAGCGCGCCAGCTGGGGGTTGTCTTCGGCAAACTCACGGCCCAGTTCGCGCAGGTAGTGCAATTCGTCGCGAAAGCCTTGTCTCAAGGGCATGGGGTTCTCATTTGACTTGGGTGTGTCGATGATTGATGACCAGGTCGATCTGCACGGACTCATCCTGGTAATGGCTGCGCACTTGGCAGTCGAGCCGGAAGTTAAGCTCCAATGGCGCGCCGGGATTCGGGCGGAAGTGCAGGCCGAGCACCGTCAGGCGGGGCTCGAAGGCTTCCACCGTGCGCCGGATGTCGGCGCCGATGCGGGCCATCAGGTCCGTACCGCCGCAATGGCCATTGAAGTCGCTCAAGCCCAGATCAGGGCGGCTCTGCGAGCAGCCCTGACGGGCGTTGAACAGGCGTTCCAGGTGCGACTTGATGGCGTCAATGCGCAGCGTGGTCTGCTCTGCGCGTGACAGGCTGTGGTACGGCCTGGCATCCGGGGCCAGGCGCTCGAACAGGCTGCCGCGACCGCTGCTTCTAGGCATCGGTGTGCTCCGTTACTGGGTGTCCAGCCGCCCGACCAGCGAAATCTCGAAGCTTGCGCCCATGTACTTGAAATGCGGGCGCACCGACAGGGCTACCTGATACCAGCCCGGGTTGCCTGCCACGTCCTGTACTTCGATTCGTGCGGCGCGCAGGGGGCGACGGCTACGCACATCGGCTGAAGGGTTCTCCTGGTCGGCCACGTACTGCTTGATCCAGCGGTTGAGTTCGGCTTCCAGGTCCTGGCGTTCCTTCCAGCTGCCGATCTGCTCGCGTTGCAGCACTTTCAGGTAGTGCGCCAGGCGGTTGACGATGAACAGGTAGGGCAGTTGGGTACCCAGCTTGTAGTTGGTCTGGGCTTCCTGACCTTCAGGCGTCTTGGGGAAGCTTTTCGGGCGCTGGATCGAGTTGGCGGAGAAGAACGCCGCGTTGTCGCTGTCCTTGCGCATGGTCAGCGGGATGAAGCCTTCTTCGGACAACTCGTATTCCTTGCGGTCCGAGACCAGCACCTCAGTTGGAATCTTGGCCTGCAATTGGCCCAGGGATTCGTACAGGTGCACCGGCAGGTCGTCGACCGTGCCGCCAGACTGCGGCCCGATGATGTTCGGGCACCAGCGGTAACGGGCGAAGCTCTCGTTGATGCGCGTGGCCATCAGGTAGGCGGTGTTGCCCCACAGGTAGTTGTCGTGCCTGGCATCGACCGACTCGTCGTAGGCGAAGCTCGACACCGGCTGCTCGACGGTGTGGTAAGGCTGGCGCAACAGGAAGCGTGGCATGGTCAGCGCGAGGTAGCGGGCGTCTTCGGACTCACGCAGGCCCCGCCATTTGGCGTGCCGCGGGCCCTCGAAGATATCCTTGACCTCTTTCAGGTTGGGCAGGTCTTCAAAGCCCTCGATGTTGAAGAACTCGGGGCTGGCGGCGGTGACGAACGGGGCGTGCGACATCGCGCCGACCGAGGCGACATAGCTGAGCAGCTTGATGTCCGGGGAGGAAGGGCCGAAGGTGTAGTTGCCGATCATGCTGGCCACCGGCTCGCCGCCGAACTGCCCGAACCCAGCGGTGTAGACGTGCTTGTACAAACCGCTGCGGGTGATGTCGCCGGCGTTTTCGAAGTCTTCGAGGAGTTCTTCTTTGGTAGCGTGGAGGACTTCCAGCTTGATGTTCTCGCGAAAATCGGTGCGGTCCACCAGCAGCTTCAGGCCGCGCCAGGCCGATTCCAGGTGCTGGAACTCTGGTTGATGGAGAATCTGGTCCATCTGTGTACTCAGGGCCCGGTCCACTTCGCTGATCATCTGATCGACCATCTGCTTGTTGACCGCCTGCTGCGGCTCGTCGCTCTGGATGATCTCGGTGATGAACGCCGCGACCCCGCGTTTGGCGATCAGGTAGCCCTCCTGGGAGGGCTGCATCAGGGTTTCGGCCATGATCTGGTCCAGCAGGCCGGGTGGTGTCTGAGTGTCGAGCAGGGTGGCAGTGGCGCTTTGTGTTGGCATGTAGATCTTCCTTTTGAACGCGCAGAGTAGGGCTGTGCTTGAGCGACGGAGCCAGTCGTGAAGTCGGCTCAGGCATCACGGATCAGTCTTGCGGGGTATCCAGCACCAGGTTGAGTTCACTGGCCAGGCGCGCGCGCGCCTCTTCGTCTGCCAGCAGGCTCTGCAGCTGTCTGCGAAATGCCGGGACGTTGCCCAGCGGGCCCTTGAGGGCAACCAGCGCTTCGCGCAGTTCTAGCAGCTTGTTCAACTCCGGCACCTGGCGCGCAATCGAGTCAGGACCGAAGTCGTTGATCGATTTGAAGCTCAGGTGCACGGGCAACTGCGCCTCTGGGTCCTTGCTGAGCGTTGAGGGCACCGACATCGCCAGCTGGATATCCGCTTTGGCGAGGACGTCGTTGAAGGTGTCCTTGTCGATGCGCACTGCTTGGCGTTCCTCCAGCGCGGTTTCCTCCGGCTGGCCCTTGAAGTCCCCAGTGATGAGCAGCTTGAGCGGCAGCTCAACCTCCGACTGTTGATCGCCTGTTGCAGGCACGTACTTGATATTGATGCGTTCTTTGGGGGCAACAGAGCCTATTGATTTCGACATTAAAAATTCCCTCTTTTACTTTAATAGTTGCTTTATTGCGGCCTACTTGTATTTCTGTTTTTTGAGTAGGATTTTATTTTGTGCAATGTAGGATTTATCTTTTTGTTGTTGGCTGATTACGCCTGGTTTGTTTCTGACCGTGCGTGGCAGATATAAATGCTACGAAATTAATAGAAAAAGTAGTCGCATAAAATGTAAGTTAATATTTGTTTGTCTATGTGCTTCTTGGCAGGCTAGAGTCCACGGCCCCTAGGAGGTTGGGCGATTCCCTACTGATAAAGTTGGTCTTAAGTTTCGGCTTGCGAGTTGGGGGTTGCAGCGGATCGCGTTCTGGGTTGAATGTGCTCGTTGATTTGTAACGGTTGTTGGAGATGTGGCCAGTTTGAGTACCGGAACTCAACGGGAATAATGTTTTTTCATATGCATAGTTTGACGTGGTGCGAGGGTTTTTCATGGATGCGGTAGGGGTGGCAGGGATTGTTCAGGCGTTAGCCAATGCTGGGCATGTCACCGAGTTGGCCGTGCGCTTATTGCAAGGCGTGCGCCTGTACAGTGAAGTTGCAACGGCGCTTTGTTACCTGCGTGATGCCTTGGGCGAGCAGTTGCATGCGGTAGCCAGTGAGGGTGTAGCCCTGGAGGTGCTGCCGCCTATCTCCGGGGCGAGGCTTGATAGCCCCCTGTGGTACTGCATGCACACCAAGGAGGTTTGCCTGGTTGAGCAACCCTGCGGTCTGCTCGGACTAGGGGCGGATTTCGATGCATTGCGCACCGTGTTGGGCGCGCGAGCGGCGCTGCTGGCATGGCCGATTCTCGATGATCAGGGTCAGTCGCGCGGGGTGCTATTGCTCAGCGGCGAGGCAAGTACGTTGCATGCATGGCGAAATGATCGAACCTGGGCCGCCGTCATGGCGGTGTACCAATGCCTGTTTGGCACATTGTCTGAGCATCAGATGGGATGCGGCAGACGTACGCCCGACGAGCCCATGCAGGCGCAGCGCCTTGAAGCACGCACGCTGATCAAGCGGGAATTCGTGGGCGATAGCGCGATAGCGCGACAGCTTCGTGACGAGCTCCTGCTGCTGGCCGAGTCCAGGCTTGCCGTATTGATCACCGGCGAGACCGGCGCTGGAAAGGACCACGCCGCCTGGTTGATCCATCAGGCTTCCTGCCGCAGTGGGCATGCGTTTGTTCCGCTCAACTGCGCCGCCATACCCAAGGACCTGATCGAAGCTGAACTGTTCGGTTGTACGCGAGGCGCTTACACCGGGGCCACTGAGGCCCGCGAAGGCCTGGTGGCCGCAGCCGATGGCGGAACCCTGTTCCTCGATGAGATTGGCGATATGCCGTTGCCGCTTCAGGGCACCTTGCTGCGATTGCTGAACGAGAAAAAGTACCGACCCGTCGGAGCGGTCGAGGAACGGAACTCTGACTTCCGCCTGCTCTGCGCAACCCATCAACCGCTGTCCCAACGCGTACGCGAGGGGCGTTTTCGGCAAGACCTGTATTTCCGTATCTGCCAACTGAGCCTTCACCTGCCCACCTTGCGCTCCCGGCGCGAGGACCTGGGGCCGTTGGTTGCCGCCCTGGTGCGTGAGCACAACGGCCAGGAACGTCGCTTCGTCGCCGGCGCTACTGCCGCGAGCCTGCAGTTGCTGTATGCGCATTCGTTTCCGGGAAACATCCGTGAGCTTCGCAACCTTGTGATGGCGGCCTGCGAGCGAACACCTTGCGGCCAGCCGATCGAGCACGAGGTGCTGAGGCAGCTCATGCATCACTCGCTGGCGTCAGCGCCTGAAAAGCGCGTGCCTTCATCGGCAGGTGGCGAAGCGCTCCAGTCGCTGTTGGCGACCGACGATCTTCCGCAGGCTCTGGAAGCCTTCGAGCGCCTGATGATCGATGCGCGTTTGCAGCAGCTTGGCGGCTCGCGCAGGAGGGCGGCGGAGAGTCTGGGCGTACCCAAGCGGACGCTGGCCCGCAAATGTCAGAAATGGAGCCTGGAGGCTGCGTCTCATGAATAGCTACATCGGCTGTGTGATCGCCGGCACATTGCTCTGGTGCGCACAGGTCGCGGCAACGCCTGCGACGGATCGGGACTGCACCCGTATTGTTTCTTCGCTGGAGCGCCTGGCCTGCTTTGACCAGGCTGCCGGCACCCCGATTCTCGTCCCTGCGGTCAAGTCCCGACCGGCGGTGAGGGCGATGCCCCCCACGATTGCGCTCTTGCAGGCCAATGAGGCAAGGCGCCAGGCAGGCAGTCAGGCTTCGTCATGTCGATCACTC
>NZ_JAHTBI010000020.1 GCF_019168305.1 Pseudomonas aegrilactucae | reverse complement strand
TGGCCCCGCAAAGCGAACTGCAGCAGCGCATTGCTGGCATCTGGCAACAGGTGCTTGGCTGCGAGCGCGTCGGCCTGGCCGACAGCTTCTTCGAGTTGGGCGGGCATTCACTGCTGGCAACCCAGGTGATCGTGCGCCTGCGCGAGCAACTGGGCCTGGAGGTGCCGCTCAGGGAGCTGTTCGTCGCTGACGACCTGGCGGCCTTCAGTGCCAGCGTGGCCGCGTTGCAGCAAAGCAGTCAGCCGGTGGAGGACGAATTGGCTAAATCTTTGGCGGCCCTCAAACGTTTATCTGCTGAAGAGCTCGAGAAGCTGATCTCATAACCAGGAGTAGTGGCGTGCAAGAATTGATCGGGGCGGTGGGCGAGCTGTCACCCAGGGAACGCAAAGCCTTGGCGGTGATGCTCAAACAGAAGGGCATCAACCTTTTTGGCATTGCTCCGGTGTTCAAGCGAAAGCCCGAAGAGCCGCTGTTGCTATCCTACGCCCAGGAGCGCCAATGGTTCCTGTGGCAACTGGACCCCAGCAGCGCCGCCTACCACCTGTCCAGCGCGCTGTCGCTGGACGGCAACCTCGATATGGCGGCGCTCGAGCGCAGTTTCGACACGCTGCTGCAACGCCACGAGGCGCTGCGTACCACCTTCGTCCAGCACGACGAGCAGACCCTGCAGCAGATTGCCGACCACCTGCCGTTCAGCCTTGGCCGCGCCACGCTGACGGCCTGTGCCGACGCGCCGGCACGCGAGGCCGCGATCAAGGCGTTCGTCGAAGCGCAGACCCGCACCCTGTTCGACCTGCAGCACGGCCCGCTGGTGCGCGCCACGTTGCTGCAGGCCGGCGAGGGGCGGCATGTGCTGGTGATCGTGCAGCACCATATCGTCTCTGACGGCTGGTCGATGCAGATCATGGTCGACGAGCTGCTGCGTTTCTACGCCGCGTACAGCCAGGGCCAGCAACCGGCCCTGGCGCCGCTCAAGATCCAGTATGCCGACTACGCGCTGTGGCAGCGTCAGTGGATGGAGGCGGGGGAGCGTGACCGGCAGCTGGCGTACTGGACCGCGCAGTTGGGTGGCGAGCAACCGGTGCTGGAACTGCCGCTGGATCGGGCGCGCCCGGCCGAGCAGAGTTTCAAGGGTGCCCAGTTGGGCATTCACCTGCCGAACGCGCTGGGCGCTGGCCTCAAGCGCCTGGCCCAGGCCGAGGGCGTGACCCTGTTCATGCTGTTGCTGGCCTCGTTCCAGACGCTGTTGCACCGCTACAGCGGCCAGGCGGACATTCGCGTGGGCGTACCGGTGGCCAACCGTAACCGCGTCGAGACCGAGGGCCTGATCGGCTTTTTCGTCAATACGCAGATTCTCAAGGCCGAATTCGATGGCACGCTGTCGGTGCGCCAGCTGCTGCAACAGGTGCGTACCCGTGTGCTTGGCGCCCAGGACCATCAGGACCTGCCGTTCGAACAGCTGGTAGACGCCTTGCAGCCCGAGCGCAACCTGAGTCACAACGCCCTGTTCCAGGTGATGTACAACCACCAGGGCGAGGCCCAGGGCAACTCGGCCAGCGGCCAGTTGCCCGGGTTGACCCTGGCCCCGCTGCACTGGGACAACCCGACGGCGCAATTCGACCTCACCCTCAACACCTACGACAACCCCGAGGGGCTGGACGCAGCACTTACCTACGCGACCGACCTGTTCGACGCGAGCACTGCCGAGCGCCTTGGCCGGCACTGGGTGAACCTGCTGCAGGCGATGGTTGCCGATCCCGCCCAGCGCATTGCCGACCTGGCACTGCAGGACGCCGCCGAACAGCAGGCCAGCCTGCGCCAGTGGAACGCCGACCCCGTGGCATTCCCCAGCACGGACTGCCTGCACCACCTGATCGAACGCCAGGTCGAGCGTGCCCCCGAGGCGATTGCCTTGAGCCTGGGCACCACGCACCTGAGCTACGCCGAACTCAACCGGCGCGCCAATCGCCTGGCCCATCGCCTGATCGAACAGGGCGTGGGCCCCGATGTACGGGTCGGCCTGGCGGCCGAACGCAGCCTGGAGATGGTGATCGGCCTGCTGGCGATTCTCAAGGCCGGTGGCGCCTATGTGCCACTGGACCCGGCCTACCCGGCCGAGCGCCTGGCCTACATGATCGAAGACAGCGGCATCGACCTGCTGCTGACCCAGGCGCATCTGCTGGCGCAGTTGCCGCTGCCGGCCGGGGTGCAGCCGTTGCTGCTGGATGAAGCGGTGGGCACCTGCAGCGAGGCCAACCCCGATGTGGCCCTGGACCCGGCCAACCTGGCCTATGTGATCTATACCTCCGGCTCCACCGGCAAGCCCAAGGGCACCTTGCTGGCGCACCACAACGTGCTGCGCCTGTTCGCCGCCACCGAGCACTGGTTCAACTTCGGCCCGAGCGATGTGTGGAGCCTGTTCCACTCGTATGCCTTCGATTTCTCGGTGTGGGAACTGTTCGGCGCGCTGCTGCATGGCGGGCGCCTGGTGGTGGTGCCCTACGATGTCAGCCGCTCGCCGCAAGACTTCCACGCCTTGCTGGTCAACGAAGGCGTGACGGTGCTCAACCAGACGCCGTCGGCGTTCAAGCAACTGATGCAGGTGGCCTGCTCGGCCGAACACGCCGGCACTCGCAACGCCTTGCGCCATGTGGTGTTCGGCGGCGAGGCGCTGGAGGTCAAGAGCCTGCGCCCGTGGTTCGAGCGCTTCGGCGACCAGCAGCCGCGCCTGATCAACATGTACGGCATCACCGAAACCACGGTGCACGTGACCTACCGGCCGATCAGCCTGGCGGACCTGGGGGGGGAGGCCAGCAGCCCGATCGGCGAGGTGATCCCGGACCTGTCCTGGTACCTGCTCGATGCTGCGCTGAACCCGGTGGCCAAGGGCTGCATCGGTGAACTGTATGTGGGCCAGGCGGGTCTTGCGCGTGGTTACCTGAACCGTGGCGACCTCACGGCCACGCGCTTCATTCCCGACCCGTTCGGCGCGGCCGGCGAGCGCCTGTACCGCACCGGCGACCTGGCGCGCTACCGCGCCGACGGGGTGATCGAGTACATCGGGCGTATCGACCATCAGGTCAAGATCCGTGGCTTTCGCATCGAGCTGGGCGAGATCGAGGCCAGGCTGCTGGCGCTGCCCCAGGTGCGTGAAGCGGTGGTGCTGGCGCAGGCGGGCAGCAATGGTGCGCAACTGGTCGGCTACGTGGTCGCGCACGGGCCGACTGGCAGCGAGGCCGAACTGCGTGACACGCTGAAGGCGCGGCTGCGTGACGACCTGCCCGAACATATGGTGCCGGCGCACCTGTTGTTCCTCGAGCACCTGCCGCTGACCACCAACGGCAAACTCGACCGCAAGGCCTTGCCGCAACCGGATGCCAGTGTGCTGCAACACGCCTATGTCGCCCCGCAGAGCGAGATGGAGCAGCACCTGGCGCAGATCTGGCAGGACGTGCTGAAGCTGCAGCAGGTCGGCCTCACCGACAACTTCTTCGAACTGGGTGGCGACTCGATCATTTCCATCCAGGTCGTCAGCCGTGCTCGCCAGGCCGGTATCCGCATCAGCCCCAAGGACCTGTTCCAGCACCAGACGGTGCAGAGCCTGGCCACGGTGGCGCAGATGGGGACACACGCGGCACACGCTGATCAGGCACCCTTGGTCGGCCCGGTGCCGATGCTGCCGATGCAGCAGTTGTTCTTCGACAACGTGCACGTGCAGCCCCACCACTGGAACCAGTCGGTGCTGCTCAAGCCGTCGCAACCGCTCGATGCCCAGGTGCTCGAACGTGCCTTGCAGGCGGTGGTGATGCACCACGATGCCTTGCGCCTGCAGTTCGAGGCACAGCACGGGGCGTGGCATGCGCGTGTTGCCGCACAGCCCGTCGCACCGCTGGTGTGGTACCGCGATTGCGCTGACCTGAGTGAACTCGATGCCTTGGGCGAGGCGGCACAGGCCAGCCTCGACCTGCAGCATGGCCCGCTGCTGCGCGGCCTGCTGGTCAACCTGCCGAACGCAGAGCAGCGCTTGCTGCTGGCGATCCATCACCTGGCAGTGGATGGCGTGTCGTGGCGCATTCTGTTCGAGGACCTGCAGCAGGCCTATACGGCATTGAGCGTGAATGCCCCTGTGCAACTGCCGCTCAAGACCACCTCGGTCAAACGCTGGGCGCAGTGGCTGCAGGAACATGCCAGCAGCGCTGCGGTGCAAGCTGAAGTCGGATACTGGCAGGCGCAACTGCAAGGCGTGGCCCTGGACCTGCCCTGCGAGCACCCCCACGGCGATCTGCGCAACAGCCAGAGTGTCAGCGTCAGTACGCGCTTGGACGCGGGGCAGACCCGAGCGCTGCTGCAGGAGGCGCCGGGTGCCTACCGCACCCAGGTCAACGACCTGCTGCTGACGGCGCTGGCACGGGTGCTGGTGCGCTGGACCGAAAGCCCGGCGGTGGCGCTGCAGCTGGAAGGCCACGGCCGTGAAGAGCTGTTCGAGGACCAGGACCTGACCCGCACCGTGGGCTGGTTCACCAGTGTATTCCCGGTGAAGCTGACCCCGGCCGCGTCGCTTGGCGAGTCGATCAAGGCCATCAAGGAGCAACTGCGCGCCATCCCCAACAAGGGTATCGGCTTCGGTGCCTTGCGCTACCTGGGCGACGAAACGGTGCGCAGCGCGCTGGCTGGATTGCCGGCGCCGCGCGTGACGTTCAACTACCTGGGCCAGTTCGACGCCAGTTTTGCTGACGACGCGGCGCTGTTCGCCCCGTGCGGTGACGCGGCCGGCAACCCGCAGAGCGCCGAGGCGCCGCTGGACAACTGGCTGAGCATCAACGGCCAGGTGTTCAACGGTGAGCTGGAACTGAACTGGACCTTCAGCCGAGCCATGTTCGCCCCGGCCAGCGTGCAGCGCCTGGCCGAGGAGTACGCGCTTGAACTGGCGCAGCTGATCGCGCATTGCACCAGCGGCCAGGCCGGTGGCGTGACACCGTCGGACTTCCCGCTGGCCGCCCTCGACCAGGGCCAGCTCGATGCGTTGCCGGTCGACGTGCAGGCGCTCAAGGACCTCTACCCACTGTCGCCGATGCAGCAGGGCATGCTGTTCCACAGCCTGTATGAGCAGGATGGCGCCGACTACATCACGCAGATGAGCCTTGAAATCGACGGGCTGGAGCCGACGCGCTTCGCCCGCGCCTGGCAGGATGCGGTGGACGCGCACGACATCCTGCGCACGGGCTTCCTCTGGCAGCCGCCGCTGGTGCAACCGTTGCAAGCGGTGTTCAAGCACGCCACGCTGGCGTTCGACATGCATGACTGGCGTGGCCGCGACGACCTGGACCTGGCCATTGCGGCGCTTGCCGACGCTGAGCGTACCCGTGGTTTTGCCCTGGACCAGGCACCGCTGCTGCGCCTGCACCTGGTGCAGAGCGATGTGCAGCGCTACCACCTGATCTATACCCACCACCACATCCTGATGGACGGCTGGAGCAACTCGCAGTTGCTGGGTGAAGTGCTGCAGCGCTATTGCGGCCAGCCCCCGCACAGCGCGCCGGGCAGCTACAGCGACTACATTGCCTGGCTGCAACGTCAGGACCGCCAGCACAGTGAAGCCTTCTGGAGGGAGCAGTTGCGCGACCTGCAGGAGCCGACGCGCCTGGCGCAGGTGTCGACGGCGTTGGCCGGGCATGGCTATGCCAATCACTACCTTGATCTGGACGCCGCCCAGACCCAGCGCCTGCATCAATTTGCACGGCAGCAGAAGGTCACCGTCAATACGCTGCTGCAAGCCGCCTGGCTGCTGTTGCTGCAGCGCTACACCGGGCAATCGACCGTGGCGTTCGGCGCCACCGTGGCCGGTCGCCCGGCCGAGCTCAAGGGCGTGGAACAGCAGATAGGCCTGTTCATCAACACCTTGCCGGTGGTGGCCAGCCCACGTCCGGAGCAGGCGTTGAGCCAATGGTTGCAACAGGTTCAGGCGCAGAACCTGAGTTTGCGCGAACACGAACATACGCCGCTGTTCGAGGTGCAGCGCTGGGCCGGCAAGGGGGGCGAGGCGCTGTTCGACAACATTCTGGTGTTCGAGAACTACCCGGTTGCCGAAGTGCTGGAACAGGCTGCGCCCCAGGGCCTGCAGTTCGGGGCGATGGAGCAGCACGAACAGACCAACTACCCGCTGACCCTGGCCGTTGGCCTGGGCGAGGTACTGTCGTTGCACATGAGCTACGACCTCGGGCATTTCTCCCAGGCCACGGTCGAGGGTATCGGCGCGCAGTTGTGCACGTTGCTCGATGCCATGCCGAGGTCGGCCGAGCAGCCGTTGAGCGCGTTGCCTTCGATGAGTGCAGCCGAGCAGCGTGACGTGCTGGCCGAATGGAACCCGGCCCCCGCGCAGTTCACCAGCCCGCGATGCATCCATGAACTGATCGAAGCCCAGGCCGCGCGGGCACCGGATGCCATCGCGCTGACACTGGGTGACACACAGCTCGGTTATGGCGAGTTGAACTGCCGAGCCAACCAGCTGGCCCACGCGTTGATTGCCCAGGGCATCGGCCCGGAAGTGCTGGTCGGCCTGGCCTGCGAGCGCAGCCTGGAGATGGTCGTCGGCCTGCTGGCGATCCTCAAGGCCGGCGGTGCGTA
>NZ_JAHTBI010000019.1 GCF_019168305.1 Pseudomonas aegrilactucae | reverse complement strand
AAGCCAGCTCCCACAGGGTTACGGGTAATCTCAACATTGCGCGGTACCTGTGGGAGCTGGCTTGCCAGCGAAGGGGCCCGAAAGGTTTAGTAGTAGGCGTTCTCTTTCTGCGTATGGTCAGTCACGTCACGCACGCCCTTGAGCTCCGGAATGCGCTCGAGCAAGGTGCGCTCGATGCCTTCGCGCAGGGTCACGTCGGCCTGGCCACAGCCCTGGCAACCACCACCGAACTGCAGCACGGCAATGCCGTCTTCAACCACTTCGATCAGGTTCACCTGGCCGCCATGGCTGGCCAGCCCCGGGTTGATCTCGGTTTGCAGGTAATAGTTGATGCGCTCGTTGATCGGACTGTCGGCGTTGACCATCGGCACCTTGGCGTTCGGCGCCTTGATGGTCAGCTGGCCACCCATGCGGTCGGTGGCGTAGTCGACCACTGCATCCTCGAGAAAGGGAATGCTCACCGCGTCCAGGTAGGCGGTGAAGCTCTTCAGGCCTACGGCTTCATCCTCCTGTTTTTCTTCGCCCGGCTTGCAGTAGGCGATGCAGGTTTCAGCGTAGGTCGTACCCGGTTGGGTAATGAAAACGCGAATGCCAATGCCTGGGGTATTCTGCTTTTCCAGCAGATCGGCCAGGTAATCGTGCGCGGCGTCGGTAATAGTTATGGCGCTCATGTAAGTTCCTCACAGACTTGCCCGCAGTTTACGCCAACACGGCCTGCGAACAAAGTCCTAGTAAACCTGTCAGGAATGTGCAACCGGCACCGCCGGCCCCAGGCGCGCCTCGAACCAGCCGTGCATGCGCCGGTACAGGCGCTTTTCCAGCCACTGGTAACTGGCCCACGAGGCTGCGGCAATCACCGGCACGCACAGCGCAAAGACCAGGTACGGGCTCAACCCCAGGCGCTCGCTGGCGAACCAGCCGCCATACAGCACCAGCACATGGATCAGGTACACCGAATAGGAGCAGTCACCCAGCGCCTTGAGCAGGCGGTTGCCCCGGAAATAGGGCTCCAGCGAGATGCACGACAGCACGATCAACGCGCTCGGCAGGCCCCAGTGCAGCAGGCGTGACGACGCATCGAGCCGGTAGATCGCCACGGCCGCGGCGGCGATGGTCAGCAGCGGCAGCCACAAGCCCTGGACGATCCAGCCACGCCGGTACACCACACCGATGGCCACCCCCAGCAGGAACTCGTAGATGATGTTGTTGCTGTAGAAACGCCCCAGCACGCCCAGCCCGGTCAGCACTTCGCTGACCACGAACAGCGCCAGCGCCACCAGCCACAGGTGATGACGCTGGCGCACCAGGAATACCAGCGAGAACAGCAGGTAGAAGAACATCTCGTAGTTCAGCGTCCAGCCCACGTTCAGCGTCGGGTACAGCCCGTAGCCACCCGGGTTCTCTGCCGGGATGAACAGCAACGACAGCAGCAGGTGCTGAAGCTTGAGGGTCTGGTGCGGCATCCACTGGCTGGCCACCACCAGCAGCAACGCCATCAAGCCCGTATAGAACCAGTAGGCCGGCACGATGCGCAGCACCCGGTTGAGCAGAAAGCGCGTGGGCTCAATGGGTTTGTCACGGGTCGACAGGTAGATCACCAACCCGCTGATGACGAAGAAGATATCGACCCCTACCGCGCCGCGGTCCGCCAGCAACTGGCCTACCGGGCCCTCGGCGTTGAAGTCGAAAAAGATCTGTATGAAGTGGTGACACACCACCACCCAGGCGGCGAACGCCCGCAGTGCCTGAAGCGAAAACAACATCCGGATACCTGTCTCTCGTTACCCTACCCTGGCCCCGGACAAATCGGGACCGCTTGCGGGTGGGACTACGAAAGGCCGGGAAAGATCAGCCCGATCTGCCCGGCGGTCGTCTCAGAGGTTCTCGTAGCGGTTCATGTCCAGCACCCCGGCCTCCAGCGGATCGGTGTCCTTGATGTAGCTGTTCAGGTCATGGAAGTACTGCCAGAACTGCGGATGGCTGCGCCGCACGCCCCAGCGCATGACGATGCGCTCGAATTTCGCCGGGTCGTCGCGGGCGGCTTCCATGTCTTCGACCCACTCCGGTACATCCTCGGCGGGGATGTTGAAGATGAAGTTGGGGTAGCTGCTCATCACCCCGGGGTAGATCGTCAGGGTGTCCAGCCCCGGCTGATAGCGGTAGGCCTCGCCGAGCATGAACGCCACGTTGCTGTGCGCACGGTTGCGCAGCAGGCTGTAGACCTTGCGCGTGCCGCCCTGCCCTTCGATGCGCAGCATCGTGGCTTCGGGCAACTGGCCGATCACTTTCAGGCCCGCTGCCGGGCGGGAGGTCAGACGGCTCAGGGCCTGCTCCACGTCACGCAACTGCTCGGTGCTGCCGGGCAGCGAGCAGTACGCGCCCTGGCACCGGTTGATCGGGTCGGGCGAGGCGTTGAGGCTGCCGGTGCGCTGCACCAGCTTGAGGCCGAAGTCACGCTTGGGGTCTTTGGGGTCGAGCGTGAGCGCGCTCGGGGTGTCGGTGTCGATGTCCTCGTAGTCCATCCACATCTTCACCTTGCCGCTGTTCTGGTACCAGTCGCCGAGAATGTCGCCCCGCTGTTCGGCCGGCATCAGGCGCAGAAAGTTGACCTCGGCACCGTTGCGGATCAGGTCGAAGTACAGCCGCGTCTGCGCCTGGTGCGAGACGTTGCCGTACACGTCGAAGTTCACTGCCAACTGGTAATAGGTGCGTTCGAACAGCGGGTAGTCGAACAGCCACATCGTCTTGGGCACATCGCCGATCAGGCCCTTGGTCACCGAGGCACTGTCGAAGTGGCGGAAGATGGTCAGCAGCGCGTTGTCGTTGCCGGCCCACAGGCTCGACCAGCTGGGCGGCGGCATTTCGGCATAGGCATCGCGGCGCAGCTTCTCGTAGTCGTTGCGCTTGTCGCGGTAGGCATGCCACAGGGTCAGGATGCTGCCCACGTCATCGATCTGACCGGGCATGGCCAGCAGCGGCGTGGCCCTGCCGCGGTAGTCGGCGTCGGTCAGGTAACGGTCGTGGGCCGGCTCCTGGAACAGGGTCCAGAAGTTGTCGCGGATCACATCGGTGGCGATCTGCCCGCGGCATACGGGCCCGCGAATGAAGGTGCGCACGAAGTATTCGGCGTTATCCAGCATGAACTGGTAGCGCGCCACGGCCGGGATCGCCTCGAAGGTCTCGAACGGGTTGGCACGGTGGCGCGGGCCATAGCCGGGCAAGGCGTTGGCGTGCCAGTCACCGCTGTAGAACAGCTGCTTCACGCGCTTGAGCTTGTTGGGCCCCATCGGGTAGGTGATGTGGGTCTTGTGCACGATCACGCCCTGCACCGGCAGCAGGCGGTAATAGAAGTCGGTGCCCGGCGGGTCGTTGGGGCGACGCGTGGCGATCAGGTCGATCGGCTGGCCGCTTGGCGTGCGTGAGCGTACCCACTGGAAGAAGTGGCCCGGTTCACCGCCGACAAAGTGCACATGGGCCAGGAACAGGTGCTCGTACAGCCAGCGCCCCACCAAAGCCTCGGTGGAGCCTGGACGGTTGAGTAGTGCTTCCCACTCGCCAATCTGCGCTGCTTCCGTCGCGCTCGGCTGGATCGGGTTGTGCTCCACCGGCGCACCGGCAGCCAGCCAGCGCTGCAGGGTCTGGTACTCGGCGTCGGTCAGGCCGGTCACCGCCAGCGGCATGCCCTCTTTGGGGTGCGCGCCGGCATAGGCGTCGAACTCGCCGGGCAGCGGGCACATGTTGTTGCGGTTCAGGCCCAGCACGATCTCTTCAGGCAGCTTGGCATTGGGCGTCAGCGGCGCACTGTGGCCCAGTTCGAGCATGCGCGCCATCAGCGCAGCCTGACTGCCCTGGTTGTCGAGCACCGAGCTGAAGCCCTTGCGCTGCCACCCCTCGACACTCTGCGCGTCATAGAACAGCCGTGTCGGTGCTACGGCGGTGCTGCGGTCGCCCTGGTAGACAGGCACCTTCGAGGCGCCGCGCTCGACGCCTTCGGCGCTGCCCAGGTTCAGTTGGCAGGCCGCGTCGTTGCAGGCATGACAGGCCACGCACTTCTCGGTGAAGATCGGTTGAATGTCCCGGGTATACGAAATAGCCGTGCCGGTGGCGGGGGCTTGCCCGAACGCAACGCCGCTGATGAGCAGCGCAAGAACGCCGGCAAGTAAACGATGCACCATGTGCCAAATGTCCTGGTATTGATAGCTTCACGATTCTACCGGTGACAGCAGCGCGCCAACATGAATGAAATTCATGCAAACCAGCGACACGCCTAAAAACCGCGCAGGTTTGTTATTATTCCGCAACTTTTGTATTTGCCCGACCAGGTAGTCCTATGTCTGACCGCAGCGCTCGTTCCCAAGCACTTCAGCACGCCCTCAAAGAGCGCATACTGATCCTCGATGGCGGCATGGGTACTATGATCCAGAGCTACCGCCTGGAGGAACACGACTATCGTGGCACGCGCTTCGCCGACTGGCCAAGCGACGTCAAGGGCAACAACGACCTGTTGCTGCTGTCGCGCCCCGACGTGATCGCTGCCATCGAGAAGGCCTACCTGGATGCCGGCGCCGACATTCTGGAGACCAACACCTTCAACGCCACCCAGGTGTCCCAGGCCGACTACGGCATGGAAGCGCTGGTGTACGAGCTCAACGTCGAGGGCGCGCGCATCGCCCGCCAGGTCGCCGACGCCAAGACCCTCGAAACCCCCGACAAGCCGCGCTTCGTCGCCGGCGTGCTGGGCCCTACCAGCCGCACCTGCTCGATTTCCCCCGACGTCAACGACCCGGGCTATCGCAACGTCACCTTCGACCTGCTGGTAGAGAACTACATCGAGGCGACCCGTGGCCTGATCGAGGGCGGCGCCGACCTGATCCTGATCGAGACCATCTTCGACACCCTCAACGCCAAGGCGGCGATCTTCGCCGTGCAGCAGGTGTTCGAGGATGACGGCATCGAGTTGCCGATCATGATTTCCGGCACCATCACCGACGCCTCGGGGCGTACCCTCTCGGGGCAGACCACCGAAGCGTTCTGGAACTCGGTGCGCCACGCCAACCCGATCTCGGTGGGCCTGAACTGTGCACTGGGCGCCGCCGACCTGCGGCCCTACCTCGAAGAGCTGTCGAACAAGGCCGGCACCCACGTGTCGGCGCACCCCAACGCCGGCCTGCCCAACGCCTTTGGTGAATACGACGAGACCCCGGCCCAAACCGCGGCCGTGATCGAAGAGTTCGCCGCCAGCGGCTTTCTCAACATCATCGGCGGTTGCTGCGGTACCACCCCAGGGCATATCCAGGCGATTGCCGAAGCCGTGGCCAAGTACCCGCCACGCGTGATCCCCGAGATTCCCAAGGCGTGTCGCCTGTCGGGCCTTGAGCCGTTCACCATCGACCGCAGCTCGCTGTTCGTCAACGTCGGTGAGCGTACCAACATTACCGGTTCTGCCCGCTTCGCCCGCCTGATCCGTGAAGAGAACTACACCGAAGCCCTTGAAGTGGCCCTGCAGCAAGTGGAGGCCGGCGCCCAGGTGATCGACATCAACATGGACGAGGGGATGCTCGATTCCCAGGCGGCCATGGTCAAGTTCCTCAACCTGATCGCCGGCGAGCCGGACATCTCCCGCGTGCCGATCATGATCGACTCCTCCAAGTGGGAAGTGATCGAAGCCGGCCTCAAGTGCATCCAGGGCAAGGGTATCGTCAACTCGATCTCGATGAAGGAAGGCGTCGAGGCCTTCAAGCATCATGCACGCCTGTGCAAGCGCTACGGCGCCGCCGTGGTGGTGATGGCGTTCGACGAGGTCGGCCAGGCCGACACCGCCGCGCGCAAGCGCGAGATCTGCAAGCGCAGCTACGACATCCTGGTCGATGAAGTGGGCTTCCCGCCCGAAGACATCATTTTCGACCCGAACATCTTCGCCGTGGCCACCGGCATCGAAGAACACAACAACTACGCGGTCGACTTCATCGAGGCCTGCGCCTACATCCGCGACCACCTGCCCTACGCGCTGACCTCGGGCGGGGTGTCCAACGTGTCGTTCTCGTTCCGTGGCAACAACCCGGTGCGCGAGGCGATCCACTCGGTGTTCCTCTACCACGCGATCCAGAATGGCCTGACCATGGGTATCGTCAACGCCGGCCAGCTGGAGATCTACGACGAGATCCCGGCGCTGCTGCGCGAGAAGGTCGAGGACGTGGTGCTCAACCGCACCCCTGAGGGCACCGACGCCCTGCTGGCGATTGCCGACGACTACAAGGGCGGCGGCGCGGTCAAGGAAGTCGAGAACGAAGAATGGCGTTCGCTGCCGGTCGACAAGCGCCTGGAACACGCGCTGGTCAAGGGCATCACCGCCTTCATCGTCGAAGACACCGAGGAGTGCCGCCAGCACTGCGCACGCCCGATCGAAGTGATCGAGGGGCCGCTGATGAGCGGCATGAACATCGTTGGCGACCTGTTCGGCGCGGGCAAGATGTTCCTGCCCCAGGTGGTCAAGTCGGCGCGGGTGATGAAGCAGGCGGTAGCCCACCTGATCCCGTTCATCGAACTGGAAAAAGGCGACAAGCCCGAAGCCAAGGGCAAGATCCTGATGGCCACGGTCAAGGGCGATGTGCACGACATCGGCAAGAACATCGTCGGCGTGGTACTGGGCTGCAACGGCTATGACATCGTCGACCTGGGCGTGATGGTGCCGGCCGAGAAGATCCTGCAGGTGGCACGCGAGCAGAAGTGCGACATCATCGGCCTGTCCGGGCTGATCACCCCGTCGCTGGACGAGATGGTGCACGTGGCCCGCGAGATGCAGCGCCAGGACTTCCACCTGCCGCTGATGATCGGCGGCGCGACCACCTCCAAGGCGCACACGGCGGTGAAGATCGAGCCCAAGTACAGCAACGATGCGGTGATCTACGTGACCGACGCCTCGCGCGCGGTGGGCGTGGCCACGCAGCTGCTGTCCAAGGAACTCAAGCCGGGCTTCGTCGAGAAGACCCGCCTGGACTACATCGAGGTGCGCGAACGCACCGCCAACCGCAGCGCACGCACCGAACGCCTGAGCTATGCGCAGTCGGTCGAGGCCAAGCCCAAGTACGACTGGGCCGGCTATCAGCCGGTGGTACCGACGTTCACCGGTGCCAAGGTGCTGGAGAACATCGACCTCAAGGTGCTGGCCGAGTACATCGACTGGACCCCGTTCTTCATCTCCTGGGACCTGGCCGGCAAGTACCCGCGCATTCTCACCGACGAAGTGGTGGGTGAAGCGGCCACCGCGCTGTTCGCCGATGCACAGGAGATGCTGGCCAAGCTGATCGACGAGAAGCTGATCAGTGCCCGTGCGGTGTTCGGCTTCTGGCCGGCCAACCAGGTGGCGCATGACGACATCGAGGTGTACGGCGCGGACGGTGAGCCGCTGGCCCTGCTGCACCACCTGCGCCAGCAGACGATCAAGCCGGACAGCAAGCCGAACTTCTCGCTGGCCGACTTTGTTGCGCCCAGGGACAGCGGCATTACCGACTATGTGGGCGGCTTCATCACCACTGCCGGCATCGGCGCCGAGGAAGTGGCCAAGGCCTACCAGGACAAGGGCGACGACTACAGCTCGATCATGGTCAAGGCCCTGGCCGACCGCCTGGCCGAGGCGTGTGCCGAGTGGCTGCATGAGCAGGTGCGTAAAGAGTACTGGGGTTATGCCAAGGACGAGCACCTGGACAACGAGGCGCTGATCAAGGAGCAGTACGCGGGTATCCGCCCTGCCCCGGGCTACCCGGCGTGCCCGGACCATACCGAAAAGGAGACCCTGTTCCGCCTGCTCGACGGCACTGCGATTGGCGAGACCGGACCGAGTGGCGTGTTCTTGACCGAGCACTTTGCGATGTTCCCGGCAGCGGCAGTCAGCGGCTGGTATTTTGCGCACCCGCAGGCGCAGTACTTTGCCGTGGGCAAGGTCGACAAGGACCAGATCCAGAGCTACACCGCACGTAAAAAGCAGGACCTGGCGGTGACCGAGCGCTGGCTGGCGCCCAACCTTGGGTACGACAACTAAGCGGCGGTGACGCCTTCGCTGGCGAGCCAGCTCCCACAGGGTTCAGTGGTGTTCACAGAACCTGTGGGAGCTGGCTTGCCAGCGAAGAGGCCAGCACAGCCAACCGCCTCTAAAGCAACAACCGCGAAAAATCGCAGCAGCGCACCGCCAGTGCAGCCACATCCGGGTTCAACCCGAACTGCCGATCAGCCCGGTGCAACGCCGCATAGCGAATACGCGGCAACCCCGGCGTAGTCACGATCGCGCGCAATGCCCCGCGCTCGATCAAATGCGACAGGCACGCCTTGGGCAAATAGCTCACCCCCACCCCCGACAACGTCAACCCCACCTGCACCAGCAGGTTGTGGCTGGTGAGGGTGCGCGGCATCTGCACATTGTGCGTGGCCAGCCAACGCTCATAGATCAGCCCCGTACCCGACTGCGAGCCCTGGGTCAGCACCGTGCACCCAGCCAATCGTTCCAGGCTCACCGGGTCGGCCTCCGGCACCAGCCCAGGAGCACACATCCAGGCGTTCTCCACGCTCTTGAGCGGCGTTGCCACAAAGCGTGCATCGCTGTACACGTCCGGCACCACGATCAGGTCCAGCTGGTCGTTCTCCAGCTTGTGGTACAGCTCGCTGCTCAACTCCACCGAGGGCTCGATCTGCACCTTGGGGTACGCCTGACGCATCGCCTCGACCAGCGCCGGCAACCAGGTCAACGCCGTCAGCTCGGTCACCCCGAGACGAAACCGTCGCACCAGCACCTCCCGCGCGCTCACCCGCTCCAGCAGGTAGTCACGCCGTTCGAGCAGGTCCTTGGCGTAATCGAGCAGCTCGCCGCCCTTCTCGGTCAGCCGCGCATTGCGCTTGCTGCGGTCGAACAACGCCACCTCGAAGGTCTCCTCCAGCTCCTGGATACGCTTGGAAATCGCCGATTGCGACATGTTCAGCTTGCTGGCCGCCGCCTCGAAACTGCCAAGCTCGGCAATCCAGTACAACGCCTCGATCTGCTTGAAGGTAATCATGAGCATTTCAACATGAAAAAAAGCGATGCTATCGCATCCATTAATATCGCTAAAACTCTTTGTTTGGTCGCCCTAAGATCGAGCCATGACCACCCCCGATCATCAGGAGACTCCCATGTCCTTGCCCGGTTCGCGCATCCTCCCCTGCCCACCCCTGGCCCCGGCCGACCTGCTGCGCGCCTTTGAGCACGTGGTCACCCCGCACATCAGCGACAACCTGGGCCGCCACATCGGCGCTCGCGGCCTGACGCGCTACAACCGCACCGGCAAACTGGTAGGCACCGCCCTTACCGTCAAGGTGCGCCCCGGCGACAACCTGCTGATCTACAAGGCCATGACCCTGCTCCAGCCCGGCCATGTGCTGGTGGTGGACGCCCAGGGCGATACCCACAACGCGGTGATCGGCGAGCTGGTCAAGTTGTATGCCCAGCAACGCGGGTGCGTGGGCTTTGTCATCGACGGCGCGATCCGCGATGTCGCAAGCTTCGAAGACACCCCCTGCTATGCCCGCGCCGTGGTGCACTGCGGCCCGTACAAGAGCGGCCCGGGCGAGATCAACGTGCCGGTCTCGATCGGCGGCATGCTGATCCAGCCAGGCGACCTTGTAGTGGGTGACGAGGATGGCCTGGTGGCCTTCGCCCAGGCCGATGCCCCCGAGGTATTGCGCCTGGCCGCCCGTCACGCCGACCACGAAGAAGCGGTCAAGGCCGAGATCGCCACCGGTGCAGTCAGCCAGAGCTGGATGGACAACGTGCTGCAACAACACGGCCTGGCCGGCTGAGGAGCCCCACATGAGCGACGTCTTTCTCTCGCAACGGGTACTGAGCATCCAGCCTTCGCCCAGCATCGCCGCCAACGCCCTGGTCAGCGAGCTGCGCGCGCAGGGCCGCGATATCGTCAACTTCACCGTCGGCGAGCCGGACTTCGATACCCCGGCGCACATCCTCCAGGCTGCCAGCGCGGCCATGCACAGTGGCGACACCCATTACACCGGCACCCTGGGTACACCTGCGCTGCGCCAGGCCATCTGCACCAAGCTGCTGCGCGACAACGACCTGGCCTACAGCACCGATGAAGTGGTGGCCGGCTGCGGCGGCAAGCACATCATCTACCACGCCCTGGCCGCGACGCTGAACCCTGGCGACGAGGTGATCGTGCACACGCCCTACTGGGTGTCGTACCCGGATATCGCGCGGCTCAACGATGCCACGCCGGTGATCATCCCGGGCAACGAAGCCAGCGGTTTCAAGCTGAGCGCGGCCGAGCTGGAACAGGCCATCACCGCGCGCACCAAGTGGGTCATCCTCAACAGCCCCAACAACCCCAGCGGCGCGGTATACAGCGCGCAGGAACTGTCAGCGCTCGCCGAAGTACTGCGCCGACACCCGTACGTGCTGGTGATGGCCGACGAGATCTACGAGCAATTCGTCTATGCCGATGCCCGGCATGTCTCGTTGCTCAACGTGGCACCAGACCTCAAGCAACGCACGCTGATCGTCAACGGCGCCTCCAAGGGCTATGCCATGACCGGCTGGCGGCTGGGCTTCGGTGCCGGGCCCAAGTGGCTGGTACTGGCCATCGGCAAGCTGCTGTCGCAGACCACCACCTGCCCCAGTTCCATCAGCCAGGCGGCGGCAGTGGCAGCCTTCGCCGGCGACCAGGCGCCGATTGCCGGCATGCGCGAGGTCTACGAACAGCGACGCGGGCACATGCTTGCGTTGCTGCAGGCGGTCCCCGGCCTACGCTGCACCCCGCCCGCTGGTGCGTTCTATGTGTTTGCCAATGTGCAGGGCCTGATCGGCAAGCACAGCGCAGAGGGCACGCGCATTGATAGCGACAGCGACCTGGTGGCGTACCTGCTGCGCGAGCACGGGCTGGCCACCGTCGCCGGCGCCGCCTACGGCATGTCGCCGTATGTGCGCCTGTCGTTCGCCAGTTCCCTGGAGATCATCGAAGAAGGCTGTCGTCGCCTGAAGAAAGCGTGCGAGACGTTGCGCTGACGATACCGCTGCACCCGACAGCCAGGGACCGGCTGCTCATTGACTGCCAATACCCATAACAATCGTCAAAATGAGGCACTTCATGCATACGCCCCGTATTTCTCTGGTCTGGCAAATCATGCTCGGGCTGGTCGCCGGCATCCTGATCGGCGCCCTGCTGCACAGCTTTCCCGACTCGCGCGGCTGGATGGTCAGCAACGTGCTGCAACCGGCAGGCGACATCTTCATCAAGCTGATGAAGATGATCGTCGTACCCATCGTCTTCTCGTGCATGGTGGTGGGCATCGCCGGCCATGGTGACGGCAAGGCCCTGGGACGCATCGGCGTACGCTCGCTGCTGTACTTCTTCTGCATCACCACCACGGCGATCATCGTCGGGCTGGTGATCGGCAACCTGCTGCAGCCGGGTGCCGGCACCGACCTGGCCAGCCTCAAGGCCGCCGCCATCACCCTGCCCACGGCCGGTGCCGGCAACCACAGCCTGGGCCAGATCATCGTCGGCATCATCCCCGACAACGTGGTCAATGCCATGGCCCAGGGCAGCCTGCTGTCGGTGCTGTTCTTTGCGGTGATGTTCGGCCTGGGGGTATCTCGCCTGAGCGAAGAACGGCGTACCCCGATCATCGACGTACTGCGTTCGGTGTCCGAGGCGATGTTCAAGGTGACCTCGATGATCATGGCCTACTCGCCGATCGGGGTGTTCGGCATGATCGCGGTAACGGTGGCCAACTTCGGTTTCAGCTCGCTGCTGCCGCTGGCCAAACTGATCATGGTCAGCTATGTGGCGATCATCTTCTTCACCCTGGTGGTGCTGGGGGGTGTGGCGCGCTTTGCCGGCATCAACCTGTTCGGCCTGATGCGTCATATCAAGGATGAACTGGTGCTGGCGTTTTCCAGCGCCAGCTCGGCGGCGGTGATGCCGCAACTGATGAAGAAGCTGGAGACCTATGGTGTGCCGCGTCCGCTGGTGAGCTTTGTGGTGCCGGTGGGGTATTCGTTCAACCTCGATGGTGCTTCGCTGTTCCTGGGGATCGGCACGCTGTTCGTCGCGCAGTTGTATGGCATCGAGCTGAGCCTGGGTGATCAGGCGCTGCTGGTGGTGACCATGGTGCTCACCTCCAAGGGGGCGGCCGGGGTGCCGGGGTTCATGTTCGTGATTCTGTCCGCGACCCTGGCCAGTGCGGGTTTGCCGTTGGAAGGCATTGCGTTCATTGCTGGGGTGTATCGCCTGATGGAGATGCCGACCACTGCGTTGAATGTGCTGGGCAATGCGTTGGCGCCGGTGGTGATTGCCAAGTGGGAGGCTCGCAGCCAGGTGCCGGGGGACGGTGAACCGGTGCGTCAGGGTCTACACTGACGGTCGAGTCTTCTACAGGAGCAGATCATGGACGACCCGGCCGACCACAAGCCCCCAACCTTCTGGCAGATGCTGCACAGCGTGCTGGCTGCCGCGTTTGGCGTGCAGAGCGGCAAGAACCGCGCACGTGACTTCACCCATGGCAAGCCGGCGCATTTCATTGCGCTGGGCACGGCGTTCACGTTGGTGTTCATCCTGGTGCTGGTGGGGTTGGTACAGTTGGCGATGCACCTTACGGCGCGGTGAGCCTGAAAGCCCCACCGCGATGTGTTGTCGGCCTTGTTTGCACGGCGAAGTTCCGCGCTACTGATGACTCACCCAATAAACCGCCGTCACAACCACCAACACAATCAAACAAAGTATCGCCCACGCATCCACACTGCTATCGGTCTTGCCTGCCTTGGTTGAATTGCCCATTGCATTGCCTCTTGTAGTGATTGTCGGAATGCACTTCACCCGTTGCAGTTAAGCTCAGCAATGCCCTTTGCTCAAGCAGGGTTTTTACGCAGCTCGTCGGTTAATACGCCACCGGCCCCTGCAGAAACGGGTAGCGATAACCCGCCCTCTTGCCATCGGCACTGAACTGGTTGAAATCCAACCCGTAGTCCGGCTGCTGGGCAAGCTTCAACCACCGCCGCGCCTTGGCCACATCGATCAACTCCAACACCGGCACCGGGGACGCCTCCTGCAACCTCACCGGCAGCCCCAGCGCGTCGTCATGCAACAGCACCATGGCCCACCCACCCAACGAGAAATGCCCACCCACCAGCACGCTCAAGCGCCCGTCGATGCGCGCCTGCAATGCCTGCGACGAACTGTTCACGGCACTGAACAACACGTCCTTGCCCGGCACGCGCCCCGCGTGCTCGAACGCCTGCATGGCACCGAACGCCATCTCGTCATTGGCCGACCACACCAACTGCACCTGCGGGTAGCGTTCACGCAACTGCTGCGCCTGCTCATAGGCACGCTCCCGGCTCCAACCACCCTGCACCAGCTGGCGCAAACGCACACCCGGGGTCTCGGCCAGAGCCCTGTGCAGACCCTGCTCGCGCAACTGCGCCGCCGGCGTGTGCTTGAGCCCGGAAAACGCCAGCAACTCCACACCCTGCGCCAGCGCCCCCTCGGGCAACTGCTCGACCAGCGCCTTGAGCATGCGGTAGCCCGCCTCTTCATCGTTGCTGATCAAGCTGCCCAGCACGCTCGGGTAGCGCTCGGGGTGGGCACTGACCTGGCGCGCCTGGTCATCGGTCAAGCCGTTGTTGACCATGAACAGCTTGACCCCGCTGCCACGCGACAGCCGGATGATCTCCGGCGCCACATACTGCTCGTTGACGAACACCAGGTAGTCAGGACGCTGCGGTCCCTCCAGGAGCTGGCGCGCCTGACGCAGGGTACGGGTCGGCTCCCGCCCGCTGTACTCGATGCGCAACTGCATGCCCAGGTCCTGCGCAGCCGACTGCATGAACCGCGAATAGCTCATCCAGAACGTCTCGTTGGCATTGCCCGGGTTGAGGAAAACCACCGAGGCTGCCTGGGCGCTGGCCGCCAGCGGCAAACTCAGACAGACCGATCGGCACAAGGCCTTGAGCATGCGGGTACGCTCCTTCTGTAAAAAACCGCCGAGTATACCCCTACCCGCTTACAACGGCGCCCAGCCCGTGCTAAACGCTAGCCAGTCTCACTTAGACCAAACGGTTCTTTTCATATGCAAAAACATCACTTTTGCGCATAACCGCAAACTGCTATCTTTCCTCGGCTCCGCCCCGGAGTGCGCGGCCGTGCGCGCGATTAGCTGCAAGCAGCTTGAGAACAGGACCCCTATGTACGTATACGACGAGTACGATCAGCGGATCATCGAGGACCGCGTCAAGCAGTTCCGAGATCAGACCCGACGCTATCTGGCCGGTGAGCTGAGCGAAGAAGAGTTCCGCCCCCTGCGCCTGCAAAATGGCCTCTATATTCAACGTTTTGCCCCGATGTTGCGGGTAGCCGTGCCGTACGGCCAGCTGACGTCGCGCCAGACCCGGATGCTGGCCAGGATCGCTCGCGACTACGACAAGGGCTACGCGCACATCAGTACCCGGCAGAACGTTCAGTACAACTGGCCTGCCCTGGAAGACATCCCGGACATTCTGGCCGAGCTGGCCACCGTGCAGATGCACGCGATCCAGACCAGCGGCAACTGCCTGCGCAACGTCACCACCGACCAGTTTGCCGGCGTGGCCGCCGATGAGCTGATCGACCCGCGCCCCTGGTGCGAGATCGTGCGCCAGTGGACCACCTTCCACCCCGAGTTCGCCTACCTGCCGCGCAAGTTCAAGATCGCCATCAACGGCTCCACCAGCGACCGCGCCGCCATCGAAGTGCACGACATCGGCCTGGAGCCGGTGCACAACGCGGCCGGCGAGCTGGGCTTCCGTGTGCTGGTCGGTGGCGGCCTGGGCCGTACCCCGGTGGTCGGCGCCTTCATCAACGAGTTCCTGCCATGGCAGGACCTGTTGAGCTACCTGGACGCGATCCTGCGCGTGTACAACCGTTACGGTCGCCGTGACAACAAGTACAAGGCGCGCATCAAGATCCTGGTCAAGGCCCTGACCCCTGAAGTGTTCGCCCAGAAGGTCGACGCCGAAATGGAACACCTGCGCGGCGGCAGCACCACGCTGACCGAAGCCGAAGTGCACCGTGTGGCCAAGCACTTCGTCGACCCCGACTACCTGGCACTGGACAACCTCGACGCCCAGCTGGCCGAGCTCGAGCAGCAGCACCCGGGCTTTGCCCGCTGGCGCACGCGCAACACCCTGGCGCACAAGAAGCCGGGCTACGTGGCCGTGACCCTGTCGCTCAAGCCCACCGGCGTCGCCCCAGGCGACCTGACCGACAAGCAGCTGGACGCCGTGGCGGACCTGGCCGAACGCTACAGCTTCGGCCAGTTGCGCACCTCCCACGAACAGAACATCATCCTGGCCGACGTCGAGCAGCGCCAGTTGCACGCACTGTGGCTGGAGCTGCGTGAAAACGGTTTTGCCACGCCCAACATCGGCCTGCTGACCGACATCATCTGCTGCCCGGGTGGCGACTTCTGCTCGCTGGCCAACGCCAAGTCGATCCCGATCGCCGAATCCATCCAGCGCCGTTTCGACGACCTGGACTACCTGTTCGACATCGGTGAACTGGACCTGAACATCTCCGGCTGCATGAACGCCTGTGGTCACCACCACGTCGGCCACATCGGCATCCTCGGGGTGGACAAGAAAGGCGAAGAGTTCTATCAGGTTTCGCTGGGTGGCAGCGCCAGCCGCGACGCCAGCCTGGGCAAGATCCTCGGCCCTTCGTTCGCCCAGGACGCCATGCCGGATGTGATCCAGAAGCTGATCACGGTGTACGTGGAGCAACGTCATGCCGACGAGCGCTTCATCGACACCTACCAACGTATTGGCATCGACCCTTTCAAGGAGCGCGTGTATGCAGCGAATCATTAAGGGCAACCAGATCGTCGACGAAACCTGGCACCTGCTGCCCAAGGACGTGACCCTCGACGAGTTGACCAACTGCGACGACTACATCGTGCCGCTGCAACTGTGGCGCGAGCACGCCCATGCCCTCAAGGCCCGCGACGGTGGCCTGGGCGTGTGGCTGGACGCCGACGAGGAAGCCGAGGAAATCGGCGACCAGGTCGCCAGCTTCCAGGTGATCGCACTGAACTTCCCGGCCTTCACCGACGGGCGCAACTACTCCAATGCGCGCCTGCTGCGTGACCGCTACAAGTTCACCGGCGAGCTGCGCGCCATTGGCGACGTGCTGCGCGATCAGCTGTTCTACATGAAGCGCTGCGGGTTCGACGCCTTCGCCGTACGGGCCGACAAGGACCCGGTCGAAGCGCTGGAAGGCCTGCAGGACTTCTCGGTGACCTACCAGGCAGCCACCGACGAGCCGCAGCCGCTGTTCCGCCGCCGCTAAGCGCCGCCCCATGAAAAAGGCCCTGTCACAGGGCCTTTTTTTATCGGGTTGCAATCACAGCCGGGTGACCTGGTCGGGCACGCTGTTCCAGATCTCTGCCGTCAACGCCTCCAGCAGCCGCTTCTGCTCCTTGGCCAGGTGGCCCTGCAGCACATGGCTCTGGCGCAGGTAGGCCGCTTCAGTGATATGGCCGGCGTCCGCATCCGCCTGCAGGGCCTCCATGCGAGCGTGCAACGGCTTGGCAACCTGCTGGTAGCGTTCGGCGTACTGCTCCTTCAAGTAGCTGACCCAAAAGTCGCGCTGGGCAATCGAAGCCTTGAGCACCGCTGGGGTCTCAGTGCTTTCGATCTCCTTTTGTGCCGCCTGGATATCGGCGTCGGTGACCTGTGCGCTAGCTCGGTAGCGCATGGTGTTGGGCTGCCCGGGCAGCTCGAGCGGCTCGGCCAGACCGGTACGATAGGCCAACCGCACCTCGATGTCGTCTACCTCCCTGCCGGCCTTGAGGCGTGCATCGATCACGCGCCCGGCAATCAGCTCAACCTGCTCCAGGCGGTACAGCCCACGCGCCAGTTTCATCAGCGACCACTCGGCACCCAGTTGGGTGCCCAGCGCCAGGGCCTGGTTGATCAGCACCTGCACCTCAAGCTGGCTGAACACCAGGATCACCGCATCGCCGCAGTTGCGTACGCTGTCCAGGGTCTGCAGCACCTGCTCACGCAGCGCCGTGTTGGCGCTGATCGCCTTGATCAGTTCCCATACCCGTCGCTTCAGGTCGTCATAGGTTTCGCGAAAGTCCGACGTCTCACCCAGGTCATCCAGCAACCTGAACAGTTCGCCGGTTCCCGGTTCGGCCTTGAGCGCATCCCACAGCCCGTTGAGCTCGGCAGTCTTCAGCGCATCAGCCCCCCCTCAGCCAGGCAGTGGCGCCGGCGGTCATCGGCTCGGGCGCAAAATGCACGCGCAGGTTCGGCGTCACGCCAAAACTGATGCGCGTGCGCTGACGGTAAACCGTCAGCCTGACCTGGCTGTCTGCATTGATCGGGTTGCCATGCAGATGGGTGACTCGGTTGATGCGCAATACACGCTCGGCACGTTCGACGTCAGGCGCCAGCACCTCCTGCCCAACCACCTCGATATTGTTGGCGCGCAGGTCGACCTCCACGAGATAGGGCAGGTCCATCAAGCCATTCGGCCAGCCGCTGATACCACTGTGCTGGAGCCTGAGGATACGCAGGTCGGCCAGGGGTGATACGTCGGGAGCCACCCCGAGCGGATTGTGATCCAGGCTGAGCATTCTCAACCGTACCAGCCCGGCCAGCGTGGCATTGGCGGCGGCGTCGATCACTACCTGGTTGTGGCTCAACATGAGCCGGGTAAGCCTTGGCATGTTTCCCAGCCTGGCAGGCAGGCTACTGAATCGGTTGTTGGACAGGTTGAGCCAGCGAATATTGTCGAAAAGCTCGATAAACGGTTCGGGCAACTCAGCCAATGCCATGTCACGCATGAGCAGCGAGGCCACATGACTGAAATCGGCACTGAGCGCTGGCAGCCCCTCCACGACCGCCCCCGACAGGTCCAGCGAGTAACCGACGACTCGCCCTTCGGCAGTGACCACTTCGCTGGTCTGGCGACGCCAGCAACGCTCGATACGGTCGGCCGCGACCTCCCGCTGGATACGCGCCTCGGCACTGGCGGCCTGGTCATTGCGCCAGCGGCCCAGATCATCGATCAACCTGTACAGCTCCTGACGCCGGGTCTCCAGCCTGACCAGCAGCTCTTCCTCGCTGAGCCCCTCGCCCAGTTCCTGCAAAAAACGCTGCGCCTGCTCTGCAGAGAGGTCGGGAAACAGCGAGCGGGCTCTTTGCAAGGGCGTTTGCGGCCTGCCGAACGGGCGTCGACCGCTGAGCGGATAGCCAATTTCCCCGTCCGGCATGCGCAGTGGCGGCTTGAACCAGCGCGTACGTGGGCGCACGCCCAGGCTGCGACGCACGGCAGCCGGGTCCTTGGCGGCATTCTCGGCCAACATCAGGCGCAGCGCCTCGGCCTGATCGATGTCCAGACCCAGCAGCACGCGTTCACTGTCGGGCAGGGCATGCAATAGGGCGGCGCACAAGGTTTCTACCCCTCCCAGTACATTGTGTTCGCTGTCATAGGCCTGATAACCCTCGTCCAGACGCACGAGAATGCGCCTGGTGCCGATTGCCTTATTGTCGCTGGTGATCTTCAGTGCCTCCCCCCACGGGCTGCCATCGCGCACGTGCAACCCCACCTCGCCAGACCATCCTGGCAGGGCCTGCAACTGGTCCAGTGCAACCTTCAGGCTGTCCAGGCGGCCGGTGTAACCCAGGTACAGGCCTTCGCGGGCACGTACCACACGCGCTTGCTCCACCAGCCAGCGGGCCTGCTCGACCAGGCGCAGCGCTACCCTGGGCGGGGTGGCGAGGAGCTGCGCGTGTTCGCTGACGCTAGCGCTCTCGACCAGCTCCCTGGCCTGTCGCCAGGCCAGCCCGGCAAACTGTCTGCGCAGCACGGCGATGCCTGCCACCTGCTCGATCGGATCGGCCCGGTAGAGGCTGTCGAACACCTGGCTGCGGTTGGCGTTCGCGTAATTGGCATACACCTCGCGCAACTGCTTCAGGCGACCCGCATCGCTCTTGGCCAGGTACGGGCCGAACAGTGCTTTCTCCTCCTGTTCCGTCAGCCCCTGCAGCAACGTGTTCAGGAAGCGCCCGTCGGCCAGCTCCTGACGGGTGATCGACAGGGTACGGTTGTCGGCGTGCAACGGCGTACCGTACTCCTTGAGCAGCTGTCCATCCTCCATCACCCGTACCAGCAGGCCGTTCGGCCAGGCGTTCATGCGGGTCAGCAAGGCCAGGGGCAGCGCGTCGAGCCCGGCTGCGAGAGGTTGCCCTTCGCGCATGGCACCAATCACATCGACCACCTTGCGGCTCATCTGCCAGCGCACCAGGCTGTCGCCCAGCAACGCTGGCAACGGCTCATTGTTGCTGTGCAGTCGGCGCAGGCGGGCGTCGTCGACGCCGGTGATCGCCGCCATCTGCAGCAGCTCTTCGTCGCCCATGCCGTCCACCAGATGTCCCAGGCGCCGCCACAGCGTCAGACCCTGCCACTGCAGGGGGTCTTCGGCCTCGAGCCGCCAGGCGCCAGCGCCGTTATGCACCACCTGGGGCTGATAGGCTTCGCCGCCGCGCGGGTGCCTGAGCTGGTACAGGCCTGCTTCGGTGCTGACCAGTTCATGAGCACGGCCCTGCACGCGGATATAGGTCTTGCCGGCGACGCTGTAGCGCCCCTGAGTGTCCGGCGTGATACCCGACAGATCGACATCCACGGCATAGGGCTCGAGGTCGGGCTTCCACAGGCGGTAATGCCCGTTAGCCAGCTTGATCTGGATCGTCCCCTCAAGCAGTTCACTGCCCGGCCCGACGGCACCCGGCTTGAGCACCAGCCCAAGCCCTACGGCAAACGCGATGTTCAGCGCCACCGACTGCAGGTGAGCCATGGCCAGCTCGCGGTCGCCCACTTTCCAGTCCTCGATCCCCTCGATCACTTCCCCGACCAGTTGATGGGCCGCCACCACCGCCATCACCTCGCCAAGCCCAGGCACGAAGAATGCGGCCGTGTTGAGCACATTCATGCCGATGCTTTCCCAATAGGCCAGGCGCGCCTCACGGGCCGCTTCATCAGCATCGGCACTGGGCACTGCCAAGTGCCGCGCGTCGGCCTTGGCCTTCTCGATCAAGCGCCGATGCAGCAGCGCGAACAGGTCTTCATTCACGCGGTGTTCACGCAGGTGCAGGTCGGCGTCCAGGTTGGGCTGGCGCTCCAGCAGGCCAGAGGCGCTGTCGGCCAGATGAAACAGGTTGCTTTCCAGCAGCCGGAAGAAGCGTTCCTGATCGGCTCTGGCGACGCAGCCACGCAGGGCCTGCTGGTAGGTCGGCGAGATCAGGTTGACACGCAGATCGTGCTTGAACGCCTCGATGCTCGGGTACTCCTTGAGCGGGTACAGCGGCGCCCCCGGCACATAGACCAGCACCGGCTCGGTCTGCTCGCTGAGCAGCCGGTCGGCACTGGCCACCCAGATATCGGACAGGCCAATGCCGAACATTTCCAGGGTGCTGAACACCAGCGGCTTGCCGTGGTACAGCGGCACGTCAACCCCATCGAGCCAGCCCAGCAGGGCACTGCGCGCGGCGTCGCCGACCTCGCCCTTGATCACCGCAAGCTGGGTATGCACGCGCAGGCGGTCCTTGTAGGCTGCAATGGAATGGCGCCGTACTGCTTCGCGGGTGGCCGGCGCTTCGTACACCGCAGCCAGATGGTCCTGATACTGCTGCCCCAGGTCCAGTTCATGGCACACGCGGGCAAAGTCGCCCGGGCTCACCTGCAGCTTGCTGCTGTAGACGTAGCGATAACGCGGTGCCTTCTCGCTGCCAGGTACCAGCTCCATGGAGAACGCGCCCTTGGCCGCCAACGCCGTGCCAGCATCGAACTCGGCGTCCTTGGCAAAGTTCTGCAAGGCTGCCTGCAGCAGGCTCTGGCGCCGTGGCACCACGCGCACCAGTGCACCCAGCAGCTCGGTGTCATGGGTAACGTGCACGAACTCGTGAGTATTGACCTCGTCATCGCACTGCAACTCACGCTTGAGCCTGGCCTTGAGCAAAGGCTCGGCAAACTCGACGATACCCCTGAGTGGCGTCAACGTGCGCGCCAGCACCGCAGCAGAGGCCTGGCTGCGCTGCTGGTAAGCAAGCAGGGCCTGGCGCTGATCGTCGCGGGCACTGCTGAACCAGCGCGCCGGCACATCCGCCCCGCCCTGGTGCTGTTCGGCGCCCCATGGCCGGCTGAGCGCCGCGAAGCTTTCAGGAGTGGAGTGCTTGAGCCAGTCGGGCAGGCGCTGGTGAATGAAGGGGCCATGCGGCCCCGGCGTGACGTAGGTATCGGTGGATGTGGTCATGATGGTACTCGGGGTGGGTTGAGCCCCCAAGCAGACCCCATCATGACGTGGGTGAAGTGCTACATATTGCTCAGCGCCAGCGGCCCAGACGGCTCCACAACCCCACCAGCGTGTTCTCGATGGACGCGCTGGCGGCCAGGCCTACGCGTTCCTGCAGGCTCTTGCGTTCGGCAAAGTGCAGGTGATACAGGTTCGAATCGCGCGCGCGCTCGCTCAGGTACTCGTCACTGGTGCGCAACTCGTCCACCAGTTGCTTGTTCAACGCCGCGACCCCCAGCCACACTTCGCCAGTGGCCACTTCATCGATATGCAATTGCGGGCGATAACGCGAGACAAAATCCTTGAACAACTGATGGGTCACGTCCAGGTCTTCCTGAAATTTCTCGCGGCCCTTCTCGGTGTTTTCGCCGAACACGGTCACGGTGCGCTTGTATTCACCGGCAGTGAACACCTCGAAGTCGACATCGTGCTTTTTCAACAGGCGGTTGACGTTGGGCAACTGCGCCACCACGCCAATGGAGCCCAGGATGGCAAACGGCGCACTGACGATTTTTTCTCCGATGCAGGCCATCATGTAGCCGCCACTGGCCGCGACCTTGTCGATGCACACCGTCAGCGGCACGCCGGCCTGGCGGATACGCGCCAGCTGGGAGGCGGCCAGGCCGTAGCTGTGCACCATGCCGCCGCCGCTTTCCAGGCGCAGTACCACCTCGTCACGGGGCGTGGCCAGGGTCAGCAGCGCGCTGATCTCATGGCGCAGGCTCTCGGTCGCCGAGGCTTTGATGTCGCCGTCGAAATCCAGCACGAACACGCGCGGCTTGTCTTCGGGTTTTTTCTTCAGTTGCTTGTCGCTCTTGGCCTGCTGCTTGCGCAGGGCCTTGAGCTGGGCCTTGTCGAGCAGGCCTGACTCCAGGCGCTCGCGCAGCTCCTTGTAGAAGTCGTTCAGGCGGGTGACCTGCAATTGCCCACCGGCCTTGCGTCGGCCCTTGCCACGCAACCCGGCAATCGCCGACAGCACCACCAGGAACGCGATCACCAGGGTCGCGGTCTTGGCCAGAAAACTTGCGTACTCAGCAAGAAACTCCACAGTAACTCCTTAACATGCCTGCGCCCATGCGGCGCGTACCAATGCCCCAGCATACCGGCGCCGGTGCGCCCCTGCCAGCGCAGGAAAGCGCTGGCAATACAGTTCAAACGCTCTTTTCAAACGCTTGTATGTTTTTTCGTTGACAGGCTGCCGGTGGCGACCTAACCTCGCCTCAACCTTCTACCCAGGCATAACCCGTGGGCAGCATCTACCTGATTCGACATGGCCAGGCCTCCTTTGGTGCAGACAACTACGATGTGTTGTCGCCCACCGGCATTGCCCAGAGCGAAGCGCTCGGTGACCATATGGCCAGCCTGGGCCTGCACATTGACCGGTGCGTGGCCGGTGACCTGCGCCGTCAGCAGGACACCGGGCGTCTGGTCTTGACACGCCTGCAGGCCGCAGGCGGTGATGTGCCGGCACTGGAAACCGACCCTGCGTTCAACGAATTCGATGCCGACGGCGTGATCCGCGCGCTGCTCCCGGGCCTGCTGCCCGATGAGCCCGAAGCCCTGCACGTACTGCGCAACGCGGCTGACAACCGCAATGAGTTCCAGCGCCTGTTCGCGCTGCTGGTACAGCGTTGGCACAGCGGTGCGCACCCGGTCGACGGCCTGCAAAGCTGGAGCGGCTTCGTCGAGCAGGTGAACGCCGGCCTGCAGCGGCTGCTGCAACAGGCCGCGCAAGGCGACCACATTGCCCTGTTCACCTCCGGCGGCACCATCACCGCCCTGCTTCACCTGATTACCGGCATCACCCCCAGCCAGGCGTTCACGCTGAACTGGCAGATCATCAACACCTCGCTCAGCCATCTGAAGTTCAGGGGCAGCGAGGTGACGCTGGCTTCCTTCAACAGCCAGGCCCATGTGCAGCTGCTGAAGGCGCCGGAGCTCGTCACCTATCGATGAGACCCGGCCTGTTGCGACCTTCGGGTCGCTTACATCACTTAATAAGGAATGCACCATGACCGACGTAGCAAAAGCCGTTGAAGCGATGAAAGCCAAATTCAATCCTGCCGCCGCCGCTGGCCTGGACCTGGTGTTCGGTTTCCGTATCGATGAAACCAAGAACTTTGCCCTGATCGTCAAGGATGGCACCTGCGAACTGCAGGAAGGCGAAAACCCTGATGCCAACTGCACCCTGGTGATGGACACCGAAACCCTCAAGGGCATCGTCAGCGGCGAAACCGACGGCATGCAGGCCTTCATGGGCGGCAAGCTGCGCGTCGAGGGCGACATGATGCTGTCGATGAAGCTCAGCGAGCTGTTCCCGGCCTGAGCCTTGCGCTGATGCCGACAAAAAACCGAAGCCCTTGTGTGCTTCGGTTTTTTTTCGCCCGGCATCAGGGGGGGTGATCGTGCGGCAACACGCTGACCTATAAGGCAGTCAAACACTTGTTCGGCTTTGTGACGAGAATTAGATTAACCAATAATCAGCGGCATTCAGAATAAGGGAAAAGCATGACCCTCACCGATCAGTCGACCCAGGTCCGCCCCGGCGAAGAACTCGATGCCGCCCTCATCGATCCGTACCTCAAGGCCCACATTCGCGGCCTGAGCGGCACCCCGGTGATCAGCCAGTTCCCGGGCGGTGCGTCCAACCTGACCTACCTGCTCAGCTACCCGGACCGCGAGCTGGTGCTGCGCCGCCCGCCCTTCGGGCACAAGGCCAGGTCGGCGCATGACATGGGCCGTGAATTTCGCATCCTCAACCAGCTCAACAGCGGCTTCCCCTACTGCCCCAAGGCCTACGTGCACTGCACCGACGACACCCTGATCGGTGGCGAGTTCTACGTGATGGAGCGGGTCGAGGGCATCATCCTGCGCTCGGACCTGCCGCCCGAACTGGGCCTGGACAGCACGCGCACCGAAGCCCTGTGCAAGAGTTTCATCGACCGCCTGGTAGAGCTGCACCAGGTCGACTACAGCGCCTGCGGCCTGGCCGACCTGGGCAGGCCCGACGGCTATGTGCAGCGCCAGGTCGAAGGCTGGAGCGCACGCTATGAAAAAGCCCTGACACCCGATGCGCCCCGCTGGGAAGCGGTGATCGCATGGCTGCGCGAGAAAATGCCGGCCGATCATCCACGGCCTGCCATCGTGCACAACGACTACCGTTTCGACAACGTGATCCTCGACGCCGACAACCCCATGCGCATCATCGGCGTGCTCGACTGGGAAATGACCACGATCGGCGACCCGCTGATGGACCTGGGCAACACCCTGGCGTACTGGATCGAAGCCGCCGACCCGGCGCCGGTGCAACGGATGCGGCGCCAACCGAGCAATGCACCCGGCATGCTGACCCGGCGCCAGTTCGTGGACTACTACGCCGAACGCGCCGGCATCCGCATCGACAATTTCGACTTCTATTACACCTACGGTCTGTTCCGCCTGGCCGGTATCGTGCAGCAGATCTACTACCGTTTCTTCCACGGCCAGACCCAGGACAAGCGCTTTGCCCAGTTCATCCACATGAACACGCTGCTGGAGCGCATGAGCCTGCAAGTCATCGGCACATCCGCGCTCTGACGCCCCACAACAACAAGGAAACCGCCCCATGTCCAAGACGCAGTTGTTCGACCTCGACGGCAAGATCGCCTTCGTCTCCGGTGCCAGCCGTGGCATCGGTGAGGCGATCGCGCACCTGCTGGCCCAGCAGGGTGCCCATGTGATCGTTTCCAGCCGCAAGCTCGACGGTTGCCAGCAGGTGGCTGACGCGATCATTGCCGCGGGCGGCAAGGCCACCGCAGTGGCGTGCCATATCGGCGAGATGGAGCAGATCGGGGCAGTGTTCGCCGGCATTCGCGAGCAGTTCGGGCGCCTGGACATCCTGGTCAACAATGCGGCGACCAACCCGCAGTTCTGCAACGTGCTGGACACCGACCTGGGCGCGTTCCAGAAGACCGTGGACGTCAACATCCGCGGCTACTTCTTCATGTCGGTCGAGGCCGGCAAGCTGATGCGCGACAACGGCGGCGGCAGCATCATCAACGTGGCGTCGATCAATGGCGTGTCGCCGGGGGTGTTCCAGGGCATCTATTCGGTGACCAAGGCGGCGGTGATCAACATGACCAAGGTGTTCGCCAAGGAATGCGCGCCGTTCGCAATCCGCTGCAATGCGTTGCTGCCGGGGCTGACCGATACCCGATTTGCCTCGGCGCTGGTGAAGAACGATGCGATCCTCAACACCGCGCTGCAACAGATCCCGCTCAAGCGCGTGGCCGACCCCAAGGAGATGGCGGGTGCGGTGCTGTACCTGGCCAGCGATGCGTCGAGCTATACCACCGGTACGGCGTTGAATGTGGATGGGGGGTTCCTTTCCTGACTCGGTGTTGAATTCTTTCGCTGGCAAGCCAGCTCCCACTGGAACCCCACTGCCTGAAAGGCCGCTGCTCAACTGTGGGAGCTGGCTTGCCAGCGAAGAGGCCCTGACAGGCAAGCACCATCTCCATTACCATAGCGCCCCTCAGGCGCAGCCCTACCTTCTGCGCCCCAGTCGAATAAGCCCAACACCATGCCCTTCGAACTCAGCGTAGACCTCACTACCCTTGCCATCCTGGCGGCAGTCGCCTTCGTCGCCGGTTTCATCGACGCCATCGCCGGCGGTGGCGGCCTGCTCACCACGCCCGCCCTGCTCACCGCCGGCATGCCGCCGCACCTGGTGCTGGGCACCAACAAGCTCAGCTCCACCTTCGGCTCGGCCACCGCCGGTTTCACCTACTACCGACGCAAGCTGTTCCACCCCGCGCAATGGCGCCACGCCCTGCTCGGCACCCTGGTCGGCGCCTTCATCGGCGCGATCGTGGCGCACTACCTGCCCGCCGAATGGCTGAACAAGATGCTCCCGGTCGTGGTATTCGCCTGTGGCGTGTACCTGCTGTTCGGCGGTACGCCCAAGGCGCCGCTGGACGCCGATGCGCCGATCAAGAAGAAATGGCAGTGGCCGCAGGGCTTCACCCTGGGCTTCTACGACGGTGTAGCCGGCCCGGGGACCGGCGCGTTCTGGACCGTGAGTACGCTGCTGATCTACCCCATCGACCTGGTCAAGGCCAGCGGCGTGGCGCGCAGCATGAACTTCGTCAGCAACGCCGCGGCCCTGTCGGTGTTCATCTTCTCCGGCCAGGTCGACTGGCTGGTGGGCCTGTCGATGGGCTCGGCACTGATGGTCGGCGCGTTCTTCGGCGCACGCACCGCCATCAGCGGCGGCAGCAAGTTCATCCGCCCGGTGTTCATCACCGTGGTGCTGGCGCTGACCGTGCGCCTAGCGTGGCAGCACTGGTTCGGCCAGGCCTAGGCGACGCGCCACATACAGGTCGATCAGGTAGCGTGCAATCGAGCGCCCCGCCGGCAACGGCGGTAGCGCATTGACGTTGAACCACTGCGCATCCTCGATCTCGTCGGCCTGCATGACGATCTCGCCACCGGCGTACTCGGCATGGAAGCCCAGCATCATCGAATGCGGGAACGGCCAGCACTGGCTACCCACGTACTGGATGTTCTTCACCTGCAGCGCCACCTCTTCGCGCACCTCGCGCACCAGGCAGTCCTCGGCCGACTCGCCCGGCTCGGCAAAGCCGGCCAGGGTGCTGTACACCCCGGTCACGAAGCGCGGCGAACGTGCCAGCAGCATCTCGTCGCCACGGGTGATCAGCACGATCATGCTTGGCGAAATGCGCGGGTAGCTGCGCAGCTCGCACGCCGCGCAGTGCATCGCACGCTCCCAGTGGATCTGCGTCATGGGCTGCCCGCAACTGCCGCAGAAACGGTGCTCGCGGGCCCAGGTGGCGATTTGCGCGGCATAGCCGAGCATCGTGTAGGTATCGAAGTCGCCTTCCAGCATGAACTGGCGCAGGCCGCGCCAACTGCAGCCGTCCACCGCCTGCACGCCGCGCAGCTCCAGCAGGAACACCGGTTGGCCATCGAAGTGGCCGATGCCGTGCTCGCACAGCACCTCCAGGCCCTGGCGCTTGAGCCAGTCACGCGGGAACAGGGCGCCGTTGGCGTCCACCAGAAAACCCTCGGCACAGCGGGCGACGGCCAGGCCGCCAGTGATGTTGGTGTCCAGTACTGCGGTGGTCCAGCGCGCTGACATGTTGCGTTCCTTGAAGGTTCGCGACCGGGCTCAGTCGTCGAACTGCGGTTTCTGTTTGCTCATGCTGGCGGCCATGGCCACCCGCAGGTCGGTCGATTGCAACATGGCGGCATTCCAGGTGGCAATGTATTCCAGCCCGTCGTCGATACGGTGGTCGCGCATGTAGCCGAGCATTTGCTTGGTGCCGGCCACGGCAATCGGGGATTTTGCCGCAATGTCGGCGGCAATCGCAAAGACCCCGTCGAGCAGGCCCGCGGTGTCGTCGAAGGTACGGTTGACCAGGCCGATCTGACGCGCCTCCTCGGCGCCTACCGGGCGACCGGTGTAGGCCAGTTCACGCAGGATACCGTCACCGATGATGCGCGGCAGGCGCTGCAGGGTGCCGACATCGGCGGCCATGCCCATGTCGATTTCCTTGATCGCGAACTGCGCATCGGCGGCCGCGTAGCGCAGGTCACAGGCGGCGATCAGGTCGATCGCGCCGCCCAGGCAGTAGCCCTGGATGGCGGCCAGTACCGGCTTGCGGCAGTTGTCGACGGCATTGAACGAAGCCTGCATCTGCAGGATCTTGCGTCGCAGCAGGCGCGCATTGCGGCCAACGTCCTTGCCCAGCTCGCTGGCCACCGAGGCCAGCAGCATCAGGTCGATGCCAGACGAAAAGTGCTTGCCGGCGCCACTGAGCACCACCACGCGCACGGCATCGGTCTCGTCGATCCACTGGAAAATATCGATGATCTCGCTCCAGAACGCGGCGTTCATGGCGTTGATCTTTTCCGGACGGTTGATCTGCACATGGGCGATGTTGTTCGACAGTTCGACCTTGAACGCGCTGTACTCGGTCACGGTGGCACTCCTTGGGCTGACGCGGGATGGTGTCGGGGGACTATATCGCAGACGGCAGAGGGCGCTTGTGCCAAAGGCTGGGCTGGCAGGCATGCCCCCTTCGCTGGCAAGCCAGCTCCCACAAGGACCGCGGTGCACTCGGGATCACCACTGTACCTGTGGGAGCTGGGCTTGCCAGCGAAGAGGCCGTCCTGGTCAGCCGCAATTGGCCCTGTCGCGCACCGGGCACTGCGCCCGGTGCAGGTTCAACGCCGTATTGATGATGCCGATATGGCTGAACGCCTGCGGGAAGTTGCCCAGCATGCGCCCACCGCGCGGGTCGTACTGCTCGGCCAGCAGGCCGACATCGTTGCACAACCCGCACAGGCGCTCGAACAACGCCTGCGCCTGCGCTTCACGCCCCAGCAGCACATACACGTCCGCCAGCCAGAACGAACACACCAGAAACGTCCCCTCCCCCGGGCTCAACCCATCGCACCCGCTGTCGCTGTCATAGCGACGCACCAGCCCATCGTGCAACAGACGCTTCTCGATCTGAGCCAGGGTCGCCAGAAAGCGCGGATCCTCGGCCGGCAGAAACCCGGTCAGGGCAATCTGCAACAGGCTCGCATCCATCTCCTGCGAGCCATAGGCCTGCACAAAGCAGCCCAGTTGCGCATCCACGCCCTGTTCGCACACCTCGCGATGTATTTGGGCCGCCACCTCACGGTAGTGCGCCGCCTGCGCCTTGCCCTCCTCGGTCGGCTCGCTGAGGCTGGCCGCCCGGTCGAACGCGACCCAGGCCATGACCTTGGAATGGGTGAAGTGCTGCTGCGGCCCGCGCACCTCCCAGATGCCTTCGTCCGGTTTGCGCCAGATGGTCTCCAGGTACGGCATGATCACCCGCCCCACCGCTGCACTGCGCGGCAGGCGTGGCAACCCCCCCCCGCATGGCCTGGCAGAGCGCATCGGCCACCTCGCCGTAGATATCCAGCTGATGCTGCACTGCAGCGGCATTGCCCACCCGCACCGGCTGCGAGCCCTCGTAGCCCGCCAGCCACGGCAGGTCGTACTCGGGCAGGCGACGCTCGCCGGCCAGGCCGTACATGATCTGCATCTGCTCCGGGTTGCCGGCCACCGAGCGCAGCAACCACTCGCGCCATGCCTGGGCTTCCTCGAAATAGCCCAGGTTCATGAACGCCAGCAGGGTCATGGTCGCATCGCGCAACCAGCAGTAGCGGTAATCCCAGTTGCGCTCACCGCCCAGGTGTTCAGGCAACGAGGTGGTCGGCGCCGCCACGATGCCGCCCGTGGGGGCATAGGTCAGGGCCTTGAGGGTGATCAGCGAACGTTTGACCCGCGCGGTGCTGGTCCCGACATCAGGGCAACGCGCGGCGAACTCACGCCACTGTCGCACCGTTTCGCCCACCGCCTCGTCAGGGTCGAACGCCGGCCGCAGCGGCAAGTGCGACGGCTGGTGGGTCAGGCTGAAGGTATGCCGCTCGCCTGGGCGCACCGTAAAGCTGCTGCCGGTATGGTGGTCACGCGCCTTGGTCGCGACCGTGCTGCGCAGCGTGAGGCGGTCCGGCCCGGCCACGGCTGTGAGGGTCAGCGGGTCGATCTTCTCGACCCAGGGTACGCTGCTGCCGTAGTCGAAACGCATCACCAGATCCATGTCGAACCCGACTTCGCCCTCCAGCCCCTCGACGATGCGCACCACACTGTGGTGCGCATCGTCGAGGGGCATGCAGTCGATCAGGCGCGCACGCCCCCCGTCGGTAACAAAGGTGGTGTGCAGGATCAGCGTGTCCTCGCGGTACTCGCGCCTCACCTCCAGCACCGGTGCCTGCGGTGCGATCTGCCAGCGACCGTTTTCTTCATCGCCCAGCAACGCGGCAAAGCAGGCCGGCGAGTCGAACCGTGGAAAACACAGCCAGTCCAGCGAGCCGTCCCGGCCCACCAGCGCTGCGCTGCGACAATTGCCCAACAATGCGTAGTCTTCGATTGCGCCCGCCATGAACCTCCCATTCAACCAATGCTGTGCCAGACCCGCCGATCACGGGCCAGCAGTTCGTCGGCCGCCTGCGGGCCATCTTCGCCGGCAGCATAGGGCTGTACCTCGCCACCCTGCGCCCAGGCATCCAGGAACGGCTGTACGGCACGCCAGCCGTTCTCGATATTGTCGGCGCGCTGGAACAGGGTCTGGTCGCCCGTGAGGCAGTCGTAGATCAGGGTTTCGTAGCCCGTGGAGGGCTGCATCTTGAAGAAGTCCTTGTAGGCGAAGCCCAGCTCGACATTCTCCATTGCAAGCGTGGGCCCCGGCCGCTTGGCCTGCAGATCGAACCACATGCCCTCATTGGGCTGGATCTGGATCTTCAGGTAGTTGGGCTTGGGCCGCTCGGCATCGCTGTCGCGAAACTGCGCGTAGGGCGCCGGCTTGAAGCAGATGGCGATCTCGGTGTCGCGCACGCTCATGCGCTTGCCGGTGCGCAGGTAGAACGGCACACCGACCCAACGCCAGTTGTCGATCATCACCTTGAGCGCCACATAGGTTTCGGTCTGGCTCTCGGGATCGACCCGTGGCTCTTCACGATAGCCTGCAAGCTTCTTGCGCCCCTGCTTGCCCGCCGTGTATTGCCCGCGCACCGAGTTCTTCAGCGCCATGGCTTTTGACCAGGGCCGAATGGCGCCGATCACCTTGGCCTTTTCGCTGCGTACCGCATCGGCGCCGAAGGCGGCCGGCGGCTCCATCGCCACCATCGCCAACAGCTGGAACAGGTGGTTGGGCACCATGTCTCGCAGCGCGCCGGTGGTGTCGTAGAACGCGCCGCGGGTTTCCACGCCCACCGTTTCGGCGGCGGTGATCTGCACATGGTCGATGTAGTGGTTGTTCCAGAACGCTTCGAACAGCCCGTTGGAGAAACGGCTGACCAGGATGTTCTGCACGGTTTCCTTGCCCAGGTAATGGTCGATGCGATAGATCTGCTTTTCGTTCATCACCTTGAGCAGACAGGCGTTGAGCGCCTCGGCGCTGGCCAGGTCCGAGCCGAAGGGCTTTTCCACCACCACACGGCGAAACCCGTTGGCCTCGTCCAGCAGCCCGGCGGCCCCCAGTTGCTGCACCACCCCGCTGAAAAAGCGCGGCGAGGTGGCCAGGTAGAAAATCGCATTGCCGGTGCGGTTCTTTTCGATGCGCTCGGCGATGGCCTGGTAGGTGGCCGGCTCCAGAAAATCCCCGGTCAGGTAGCCGATGCCCTTGGCCAGGCGCTTCCACACCTTGTCATCCAGGTGCCGGGTGGCGCCCTCGCCCTTGTCACGCTCACGCATGAAGGCTTCCAGGCGCTCGGCGAATTCGCTGTCGGTGGCCGGGTTGTGGTCCACCCCGACAATGCGCAGGCCCTTGTCCAGCAGGCCATCGCGACTGAGGTTGTACAGCGCGGGCATCAACAGGCGTTTGACCAGGTCGCCATTGGCGCCAAACAGAAACAGGGTACAGGCCGGTGCCGCTTCTACGTCGTGTGTACTCATTCGGACTTCTCGACATGGCCACCAAAACCGAAACGCATCGCCGACAACAGCTTGTCACCGTAGGTGCCCTGCTGCTGGCGCGAGCGAAAGCGGGCGAACAGCGCGCTGGACAGCACCGGTACCGGTACGGCCTGTTCCACGGCCGCATCGATGGTCCAGCGCCCTTCGCCGCTGTCGGACACCGAGCCGCTGTAGCTGCCCAGTTGCGGATCGGCCACCAGGGCGTCGGCGGTGAGGTCCAGCAACCACGAGGTGACCACACTGCCGCGACGCCACACCTCGGCGATCTCGGTCAGGTTGAGGTCGAAGCGCTGATCGACCGGCAGGCTTTCGCTGGCCTTGGTCTTGAGGATATCGAAGCCTTCGGCGTAGGCCTGCATGAGGCCGTACTCGATACCGTTGTGCACCATCTTCACGTAATGCCCGGCGCCAGGCGGCCCGGCGTGAATGTAGCCCTTCTCGGCGCGCTCGCTGGGGCCGCTGCGGCCACGCGTACGCGGGATGTCACCCTCGCCCGGGGCCAGCGTGGCGAACAGCGGCTCAAGGCGTTCGAAGATGGCCTGCTCGCCCCCGATCATCATGCAGTAGCCGCGCTCCAGCCCCCATACGCCACCCGAGGTGCCGACGTCGACGTAGTGCAACTGGCGCTCGGCCAGGTGCTGGGCGCGGCGGATGTCGTCCTTGTAGAAGGTGTTGCCGCCGTCGATGATCACATCGTCGGGCTCCAGCAGGTCGGCCAGTTGCGCGATGGTCTGCTCGGTCGGCTCGCCGGCCGGCAGCATCACCCACACCGCGCGTGGCTTATCCAACTGCTGCACCAGCGCCGCCAGGTCGTTGGCACCCTTGGCGCCTTCGGCCACCAGTGTGTCGATAGCCGGCCCGTTGCGGTCGTGCACCACCGTGTGGTGCCCTTCGCGCATCAGGCGCCGTGCAATATTGCCGCCCATGCGGCCCAGCCCCACGATTCCCAGTTGCATGTGCCGATGCTCCGTAAAGTGTAAATAGCCTGCTCAGGCCTTCAAGGTTAGTCCAGACCGGCCGGCGTTGGTTTCATCGACCAACGGCACGACAGCGATAAACAAAAAAGTTCCCTTGCGGGGAAAAAGAATTCAGAATCGCGGCCGATCGAGCGTCTACGCTTTAAACCATGTATCAAACCATTTGCGAGGTGTGCAATGGGAACCTTTCTGCCAGCCAGCCCTCCCCAGACCCTTTACGTCAGCGTACGCCGCGATGAGCTGCGCCGCCTGAAGGACGAGCGCGACCAGCTGCAGCAGCAAGTCGCGCAATTGAACCTGCTGTTGCAGCAGGTGCAGGCGCCAGGCAAGCGCCTCAGCGCCTAGGCCGACAATAGCGCCTGCGTGGAATACACCGCGCCGGCCACGGCCACCAGCAGCAGTACCGCCCCCGAGAACCGGGCCACCAGCGCCCGGTGTCGCTGCGCCACGGCGCCGCGAATCAGCCCGATGTACAGCGCCAGCACCCCCAGGTCGACCACCACCCACACCAGCGCGAGCACGCCGATGCTGCTGCCGAATGACGCCGTGACGTGGATGAACTGTGGGAAGAACGCCACAAAGAACAGGATGTCCTTGGGGTTGGCGATACCCACCATGAAACCGTGCCACCAGCCCCCGGCCCTGCCCGGTGTGGCCTGCGCCTGCACCGGTGCGCGCAGCGTATCCCAGCCCAGCCAGGCCATGAATGCACAGCCCAGCAGCGCCACGCCATTGAGCACCTGCGGGCTGAGCGCAAGGCTGCCGGCAAGGATCAGCGCGGCCGCCCCCACCAGCACCAGCGACGCCGCATTGGCGCCCAGCGCGGTGCGTACTGCCGCCCAGGTGCCGGCGCGCCCGCTGGTGCCGATCACCAGTGCCACGACCGGGCCCGGGGTGGCGATCAATATGAGTACAGTGCCCAGGTAGGCAAACAGCAGTGCGGTGTTCAAGACGGTCCCCTCGGGTGTCGATTGCAGTGAGTTGTGGATTCTGCTCACCCACGGCGCACTTGAAAAACGCAAAATGCTCTGACCTACTACGACAAATACTCATCATGGATGAACGCCCGATGGTTGATCGACTGCCCCCGCTGTATGCCCTGCGCGCGTTCGAAGTGGCGGCGCGCAGTTGCTCCTTTACCCGCGCCGGGGAAGAGCTGGCACTGACCCAGAGCGCCATCAGCCGGCATATCCGTACCCTGGAAGCGCAGTTTGGCTGCCGTCTGTTCGAACGCCACGGCCCGCGCCTGCGCCTGACCGATGCCGGCCAGCGCCTGGCCGAACAGCTGGGCGCGGGGTTCGCGTTGATCGAGCAGGCCTGCCAGCCGTTTCGCAGCGCCTCGCGACAGTTGCGCCTCAAGGCGCCCTCGACCCTGACCATGCGCTGGCTGCTGGGCTGTATCCAGCGCTACACAGCGGCGGATGCGGTGCAACTGGCGAGCGTATGGATGGACGTCGACAGCGTGGACTTTGCCCACGAGCCCTACGACTGCGCGGTACTGCTGGGCAACGGGCAGTTCGGCAGGCAGGTCGAGGCGTGCAAGTTGTTCGATGAACAGCTGATCCCTATCTGCGCACCGGGCCTGCTGGGGGATGGCGAGTGGGATGCGACACGCCTGGCGGCTGCGCCGTTGCTGCACCCTTCGACCGACCGGCGTGACTGGCAACGCTGGTTGCGTGGCGTGGGCCTGCTGGGCCAGGTCGACCTTGGGCGCGGCATGCTGTTCGACACACTGGAGCAAGGCATTGCGGCAGCGATGGCCGGGCATGGCGTGTCGATCGGTGACCTGGCGCTGGTGATCGAGGACGTGCGCGCCGGGCGGCTGGCCTTGCCGTTCGAGCACGCGGTGGCCACGGGGGACGGGTACTACCTGGTGTGGCCGGTGGGGAGTGCGTGGCGCGAGAGCATCGAACGGTTGCGGGTGTACCTGCTGGAACAGTTGCCGGCCTGAACAGCTTCGCTGGCAAGCCAGCGCCCACAGGGTTGGCGCCGACGCGACCTGCAGACGAGCAGACGAAGGCTGACAACACCGACCGATCAGACCGTGGCGCGTTGCTCCCACATTTGCTGCAACGCGCCATGGCCTGATCCATAGGCGTTGTCAGCCCCGCTTGCTTGGCTTCAGATCTGAGGAAATGCCGCCTCAGTCTTCCAGTGGCTTGGGCGGCGCCGCCGGCTTGGCGGGCTTGACCGGTTTGGCAGGCTTGCCCGCCTTGCCCGGTGCCGCAGGTTCGGCCGCCGCAGCCTCGGCAGGGGCCGGCGCGACAATGGCCTTTTCACTGGCCGGCAACTGGTCGACCGCCGCAAAAATCTGATCAGGCTCCACCGTGCCGTGATGCTCGATGACATGCTTTTCGCCATCCTTGCCCACCAGCACCACCTGCGTCCCCTTGCGCGCCCCCAGGTTGAGTTCGCGAATCAGCGCCATGGTGGTCTGCTGCTCAAGGAACTTGTCCTCCCGCTTGCCCACCATGTTCGCCACGCTGTACAGCACCAGGTTGCGTTCCTGGAACTTGGACCTGGTGGCCGGGTCGTCCAGCGCCTTGTTCAACGTGCGCAAGGTCGGGTCGGCCGTACTCGGCGCAATCACGATCAACGGGCGGGACTTGCCCAGGTCCACGGCCAGGGGCGCGTCGTCGGCGAGCAGAGGGCTGGCAGCAGCCAGCAAGGTGGCGAGGGTCAGTGACCGGACAAGCATGTGCATCTCCTTCTTGTTTCCATGCACCAAAGACTACAGATCGAAGCGAAAGATCCGACGGAGCCTAAACGACTGCTGGCGCTGATGGCGGCTACAAAAAGTAACTTCCGGTTTCAGCGACAGCTGCGCATGGGGTGAGGATAGCTGAAGTGTTCAGGTGTGGTGATTGCAGGGGCCTCTTTGCCGGCACTGGCTAGAACAACCCCATCTGCCGGTCGATCAGCGTGCTGAAATCATCCCCCACGAACGGCAGGATCGCATCCGCCACCGGCTGCAACTGCCGCGTCAGGTAGTGGTCGTAGTCGATCCCGCTGCGCAGGTTTTCCAGTGGCTCGGGCCCGCCCAGGGTAATCAGGTAACTGATCCAGCCGCCATTCTGGTACTGCCGTGGCCGGCCCTGGGTGTCGTTGTACTCATCGGCCAGCCGCGCCGCACGCACATGCGGCGGCACGTTGCGCTGGTAATCGCCCAGCGGCCGGCGCAGGCGCTTGCGGTACACCAGCAGCTCATCCAGTTCACCCGCCAGCATCTGGCGCACATAGTCCTTGATGTACGCCTGATACGGCTGGCGCTCGAAGATGCGCTGGTACAACGCCTGCTGAAACTGCTGGGCCAGCGGCGACCAGTCGGTGCGCACCGTCTCCAGCCCCTTGTAGACCATTTCGTGCTCGCCGTCGGCACGCTGCACCAACCCGGCGTAGCGCTTCTTGCTGCCCTCCTCGGCGCCGCGAATGGTCGGCATCAGGAAGCGCTTGTAGTGCGTTTCGTACTGCAGCTCCAGCGCGCTGTCCAGGCCGTACGCCTCGCGCAGATGCTCGCGCCACCACTGGTTGACCTGCTGCACCAGTGCACGCCCGATGGCGCCGGCCTGCGCCTCATCGTGCGGGCCCTTGAGCCACACGAAGGTGGAGTCGGTATCGCCATAGATCACCGCATACCCCTGGGCCTCTATCAGTTCACGGGTACGGCGCATGATCTCGTGCCCACGCATCGTGATCGACGATGCCAGGCGCGGGTCGAAGAATCGACAGCCGTTGGAACCCAGCACGCCATAGAACGCATTCATGATGATTTTCAACGCCTGCGACAACGGCGCGTTGCGCTCGCGCTTGGCCTGTTCGCGGCCCTGCCATACGCGCTCCACGATCGCCGGCAGGCAATGGCGCGTGCGTGAGAAGCGCGCCCCGCGAAAACCCGGCACCGAGTGCACGTCGTCGGGCTGGCGCAAGCCTTCGACCAGGCCAATCGGGTCGATCAGGAAGGTGCGGATGATCGAGGGGTACAGGCTCTTGTAGTCCAGTACCAGCACCGACTCGTACAGGCCGGGCCGCGAGTCCATCACAAAACCGCCCGGGCTGGCTTCGTCCGGTCGCCCGCCCAGGCTGGGCGCAACAAAGCCCTGGCGGTGCATCAGCGGAATGTACAGGTGACAGAACGCCGCCACCGAGCCGCCGCTGCGGTCGGCCGGCAAGCCGGTGACCGTGGCGCGCTCGAGCAGGAACGTCAACAGCTCGGTCCTGGCGAAGATGCGCGTGACCAGCTCGCAGTCCTTGAGGTTGTAGCGGGCCAGGGCCGGCTTGTCCTCGGCGAACATGCGGTTGATTTCGTCCATGCGCTGGTACGGCGTGTCGATTGCCTTGCCTTCACCGAGCAGGGTCTGCGCGACGTTCTCCAGGCTGAACGAGGGGAAACTCCAGGTCGCCGAGCGCAGCGCTTCGATGCCATCGATGATCAGGCGCCCCGCCGCCGCCGCGAAAAAATGCGTGCGGCTGCCGTGCTCGCGCCACGCCATCACCTCGCCGCCGCGCCCCAGGCGCAGTGGCACCTGCAACTGCTGGGCGTGCGCGTGCAGCACGCGCAGGTCGAACTGCACCAGATTCCAGCCGATGATCGCGTCGGGGTCGTGGCGCGCCATCCAGTCATTCAGGCACTCCAGCAACTGCGCACGGCTGTCGCAATACGCCAGGTCGAAGTCCACGCTACCGGCGTCGCCGTTGGCCGGGCCGAGCATGTACACCTGGCGCTGGCCGCACCCTTCAAGCGCGATCGAATACAACTCGCCACGCTCGGTGGTCTCGATGTCCAGCGATACCAGGCGCAACGTCGGGCGATAGTCCGGGGCGGGCTTGAGCTGGGCGTCGAGCAGCAGGCCGTCGGCATCGGGTGTACCGCTGAAACTCACCGGGGCGGTGATGAAACGTTCCATCAGGTAGCGCTCCGGCGGGCGGATATCGGCCTCCAGCAACTCGACACCGGCGGCGCGCAGGCGCTTGTCCAGTTGCATCAGCTGACGGTGATGGCGGCAATACACACCCAGCACCGGGCGCTGCTGGAAGTCGCACAACGCCAGTTCACGTAGCTCGATGCCACGCTCGGTGCGCATCAGCGCCTCGACCTGGGCACGCTGCGTGGCGGCGACGAACGCCACCGAGGTCTGCAACGGCAGGCGCAACTGGCGCGGGCCCTGGTCGGTCGCCAGCCAGAACTCCACGCACGTGCCGTCTGGCGTATCCCGCCAGTGCCGGGTGAGCACAAAGCCCTGTTGAACCTCCACCGCTGCAACCTCGAACCCGTCTGAATGGGCGGATTCTACCTGACCCGCGACACTCAGGCGTGATTGCGCTTGCCGACCGGGAAGCCGTGACCACGCGCTTGCCAGGTCAGGGCCAGCGCCAGGCCCACCAGTGCCAGCAACAGCCACGGGAAGCGGGTCACACCGACCTGGCTGAGCAACACGCCGCCCACCAGCCCGGCCACGGCAATGGCCAGGTTCCAGACGGTGACGATCATCGATTGCGCGACATCCGCGCCCTCGCCCGCCGCATCCGCGCTGGCGGTTTGCAGCAAGGTGCCAGCCCCGCCGAAGGTCAGCCCCCACAGCGCGACACTGACGTAGATCAGCCACGGCTGGCCGGCAGCCAGGCCCAGCAGCACCGCCGCCACGCCAAAGCCGGCCAGGCTGCCCAGCACCAGCCGGCGCAGGTGCCGGTCGATCAGCGCACCCACCACTGCGATCCCGCCCAACCCGGCGCAACCGAACAGCAGCAGTACCTGCCCGGTGCTGCCGGCCACGCCCGCCGCCAGCAGGAAGGGCACGATGTAGGTGTAGAGAATGTTGTGCGCCAGCACCCAGGTGAAAATCACTGCCAGCACCGCACCTACCCCCGGCGTGCCAAGCACCTGGGCGATGGTCGCGCGCTTGCCGGCGGGCAAACCGTCGAAGTCCGGCACCCTCAGCAGCACCCACCCCATCAGCACCAGGGTCGCCAGCGACACCAGCACGAAGGTGCTGCGCCAGCCCAGCAGGTCACCCAGCCAGGTGCCGGCCGGCACGCCCAGCGACAGCGCCAGCGGCGCGCCGATCATCGCCACGGCCATGGCCCGGCCCTGCTGGCTGACGCTGACCATGCGCCGTGCGTAACCGGCAATCACGCCCCACGCCAGCCCCGCCGCCACCCCGCACATGAAGCGCGCCAACAGGGTCAGGGTGTAGTGCTCGGACAGTGCGGTGACCGTGTTGAACACACCAAAGCCGACAATCGCCAACATCAGCACAGTGCGCCGACGCCAGCCCTGGGTCAGGGTCACCAACGGAATGGCCGCCACAAACGAACCCAGTGCATAGGCGGTAACCAGTTGCCCGGCCATCGCCTCGCTGATGCGCAGGCCACTGGCGATATGGCCGAGCAAGCCAGCCGGCAGGGTTTCGGTGAGAATGGCGATGAAGCCGGCCATCGACAGCGCCAGCAAGCCGGACAAGGGGAAGGCCGGCTCGGCATCGTGAATGGCAGCGGGTTGCGCCGGGCAACTGCTCTGGGACATGGTCTGGCTCCTGATTGCAAGAAAGTGGGTGCACGGTAATCCTTGCCCTACTGCGGAAAAAGACGGGTAGAATTCCGCTCACTACGGACCACGGTGTCCGCAATGGGAGATCAGGCAGTGGATAGCCTCAGCGGCTTTGTGGTGTTCGTGAAAGTGGCCGACACCCGCAGCTTCGTCGCCGCCGGCAAGGCCCTGGGTGTCAGCGCCTCGGCGATCGGCAAGCGCGTGGCGCGGCTGGAGAGCAAGCTTGGGGTGCGCCTGTTTCACCGCAGCACGCGCAGCATCACCCTGACCGCCGAGGGCACGCTGTTTCTGGAGCGCAGCCGGCGCATCCTGGCCGAAATCGAGGCCACCGAAGTGGAACTCTCGCAGGCCAGCCAGGCGCCTCGCGGCAAACTGCGCGTAAGCCTGCCGCAAGTCAGCAGCATGATCGTGCCGCTGCTCAGCGACTTCATCGGACAGTACCCGCAGGTCGAGCTGGACCTGGACTTCAGCGACCGCATGGTGGATATCGTGGGCGAAGGTTTCGACGTGGTGCTGCGCGCCGGCGAGCCTGCCGACTCGCGCCTGAACGCACGCCGCCTGGTTGATTTTCGCCATGTGCTGGTGGGCTCGCCGGCCTACTTCGAGCGCCATGGCACTCCGCACCACCCGGGGCAATTGGCCGGCCACAATGGCCTGCACTATCGCTTCCTGACCACCGGCAAGCTGCAACGCTGGCCGTTGCGCCGCGCCGAAGGCGCGCCGGACTACGAAATTCCGGTGTCGATGGTGTGCAACCACCTGGAAACCCGAATCTGTTTCGCCGTGCGCGGCCACGGGATCGCCTGCCTGCCCGACTTCACCATCCTCCCGCAATTGGCGCGGGGCGAACTGGTGACGGTGCTGGACGAGCACCTCGACAACCGCGGCTGCCTGTACCTGTTGTGGCCCTCGGGGCGACAGATGTCACCCAAGCTGCGGGTGTTCATCGACTTTATGGAGCAACGGCTGTTTGCCCAACTGCCACCAACCGCTAGAATGCCGGCTCAGGAGCCCTCAACGCCGATGGATCGCCCCACTGCCACCATGAACAGCGCCAAACCTTTTAACCGTATGGATCGTGAACGTGCCTGCTGACCGCCGCCTGCTCGGCCTGTTGTGCCTGTTGCCACTGATGGCGCTGGCCGACGAGGTGCGCATCGACCCGCATGCCGACCTGCTGTACCGCCAGGCGTTGCCGTTCCTGGAGCAGGCCGATGCGCAAAGCCAGGCCTTGCCGCTGGCCCCCGACCCGGGCGACCAGGAGCTGATCGTCGAGGTCGAGGCGCTGGGGCGTACCCTGGAGCCTGCCGTGGCGCTGCTGCGCAAGGCCGCCGAACTCCAGCATCCGGTGGCGCAGTACCGCCTGGCGTTGTTCTACATCACCTACCTGCCGCAAAAAGACATTGCCGCCGCGGCCTGCCCGCTGCTCGAGGCCAGCATTGGCCAGGGCTTTGCCCCGGCGGCCCTGGGCATCACGCCCTGGTGCAGCGACTTTGGCAACAGCAACGCCTACCGCCAGGGGATGGAGCGCGTGCCGCTGATGACCACCCTGTATGCGGCCTACTACCCGCAGCCGGCGGTGCGCCTGGAGTGCATCCGCCAGCGTCCACAGGGGTTGAACATGCAGTGGGGCCGCCAGCGTGACTTCCAGGCCGAGGTCTACCGCCTGCTCGGCGCCATCGACCCCAGCCACGACCAGGCCTATTACCAGAAAGCGGTCGATATCAATGGCTGCCTGCCCGCGCAGCGACGCCTGACCAGCCAGCGCTGATTTGCCCGCCCACAGCAAGATCGTACAAGGCAAGCGACAGCGGCTCTGGCATCCTGTGGCTCCGATTCCAAGCGTGTGTCGTTCATGTCCAGCCCTGCCCTTGCCCGCGCCGCCTTTACCCAGGGCGCCATCGCTATCCTGCCGCTTTCGCTGGCCGTCGCGCCGTGGGGCCTGCTTGCCGGTTCCATGGCCATCGAAGCCAACCTGACCGCGCTCGAAGGCCAGGGGCTGTCCGCCATCGTGTTCGCCGGCGCCGCGCAACTGGTGGCGATCGGCATGCTCAAGGGCGGCGCCAACCTGTTCTCGATCCTGCTCACCACCCTGCTGCTGACCTCGCAGCACCTGCTGTATGGCCTGTCGATGCGCCCGGTGATTTCCGAGCTGCCGTTGCGCTGGCGCCTGGGCCTGGGGTTTCTGCTGACCGATGAGTTCTTCGCCCTGACCAGCCAATACGACCGCCAGCAGTTCAACCGCTGGTACGCCCTGGGCGTGGGCCTGACCTTCTACATTGCCTGGAACCTGTTCACCCTGGCCGGCATCGTGCTGGGGCGCAACATCCCGCACCTGGACCAGTTGGGCCTGGACTTCTCGATCGTCGCCACCTTCGTCGCGCTGATCGCGCCACTGGTGCGCAACCTGCCCACCGTGGTGTGCGTGGCCGTGTCGCTGTTCAGTTCGGTGCTGTTCAGCTTCTGGCAGTGGGAAACCGCGCTGGTGCTGGCCGGGCTGCTGGGCATGAGCGCAGGGTTCGTGTGCCAGAAACTGACGGGGGCGCGGACATGATCTTTGTGTTGATCCTGGGCATGGGCCTGCTGGTGTTTCTCAACCGCTATGCCTTTCTGGAACCGCGCCTGCCGTTGCGCCTGAGTTCGAATGCGCGCCAGTTCCTGGGCTTTGCCGTACCGGGCATGCTCACCGCGATCTGCGGGCCGATCGTGTTCCTGCCCGAGCACCAGCTCGACCTGAGCCTGAGCAACCCTTACCTGATGGGCTCGCTGGTGGCCATCGTGCTGGTGCTGTGGACGCGCAGCGTGCTGTTCAGCATGCTGGCGAGCATGGCGTTGTTCTTCGTGCTGCGCTGGTGGCTCGACGGTACCCCATGAAAAACCCTCCCCGGGAACAGACGCGCCTGTGGCACGCCCCGGCGCTGGGCGATATCGAACTGCTGCATGCGCGCTATGTGCAGCAACGCTTCGCCCCGCATGTGCATGAAGGCTATGTGATCACCATCATCGAGTCCGGTGCCCAGCGTTTCTGGCACCGTGGCAGCGAACACCTGGCGCCGGTGGGCAGCATGGTGCTGATCAACCCGGACGAGTTGCATACCGGCGCCAAGGCGCATGAACAGGGCTGGCGCTATCGCGGCTACTACCCCGAGCAGGCGCGTATCACCGGCGTGCTGGATGAACTGGAACTCAAGCACCACGGGGTGCCGTCGTTCCGTGCCAGCGTGCTGCACGATCCGCAGCTGGCGCGGGCGTTCAGCGGGCTGCATTGCCTGGCGGAAAACGGCGCCAGTGCGCTGGAGCAGCAAACGGCCTGGCGCGAGGCGGTGTTGCTGCTGGTGCAACGCCATGCCGGTGGTCGCGAGGCACGCGCACCGGGCCAGGAGCCGGGAGCCGTGACCCGCGCCAAGGAACTGATGGACAGCCGCCTGGCGTATCCGCCGTCGCTGGAAGAGCTGGCCACGGCGGTGAACTTGTCGCCGTTCCACTTTGCCCGGGTATTTCGTCAAGCCACCGGTCTGCCCCCCCATGCCTGGCTCAAGCAGCGCCGTTTGAGCCGCGCGCGCGAGTTGCTGAAAAGCGATTGCCTGCCGTTCAACGTGGCATTTGCCCTGGGGTATTCCGACCAGAGCCATTTCAACCGGCAGTTCAAGCAGGCGTACGGGGTGACGCCGGGGGCCTATCGACTGGCGTGTGCGGGGCAGTGAGTGCCGCGCCTGCAAAGCCCGTTCGATAATCGAACACAACCGCGCTTCCCCCCTCAAGTCCCCACCCAGTCACTCCGATAGCAGGCTACCCACCCCAGCGTGGGATCGCCCATGGCTGCCTGGAGTATTGCCCGCATGTTCGCCGACCTGAAGATTCGCACCGGTATGTTCTGGGTGTTGCTGCTGTTCAGCACCACCCTGCTGTTCTCCACCGTCAGTGCCTGGCGCGCTGCGGTGGGCAGCGACCAGCAGATCCGCGAACTGGACCAGACCGCGCACCAGTCCGATCGGCTCAACAACGCCCTGCTGATGGCGATCCGCGCCAGCGCCAACGTGTCGTCGGGCTTTATCGAACAGCAAGGCGGCCATACCGACAGCGCCAAGGCCCGCCTGGCCCTTTCTGAAACACTGATCGGCAACAGCCATACGCTGGTCGCCGAGTTCGTCGCCCACACCCAGGCCCCCGCCCACAAGGCCCTGGCCGAAGAGCTGCAGCGCACCTTCGAGGCCTATGCCAAGGCGGTCGCCGGGCAGCGCGCGGCCACCCTTGCACGCTCGCTGGACGACTACTTCACCGTCAACGTGGAGGCCGGCCAGGCCATGGGCAAATTGCAGGCGCTACGCCAGCAACTGGTAGCGGCGCTGGCCGAGCGCAGCCAGCAGATCATGAGCGCTTCCGATCAGCGCCTGGGCACGGCACAACTGCTCAGTGTGGCGCTGGGCCTGATCACCGTGCTGCTGGCGGTGTTGTGCTGGAGCTTTATCGCCGCCCGCGTGCTGCGCCCATTGCAGGAGGCCGGTGCGCACTTTCGGCGCATCGCCGCTGGCGACCTGAGCCTGCCGGTGGCGGTCGCCAGCAGCAATGAAATCGGCCAGCTGTTTGCCGAACTGCAACGCATGCAGCACAGCCAGCGTGACACCCTTGGCCAGATCACGGCCTGCGCGACCCAGTTGGCCGACGCGGCCCTGGCACTGGACAGCGTTACCGAGCAGAGCACCCAAAGCCTGCGCCAGCAGGACCAGGAGCTGGAACAGGCCGCCACCGCCGTCACCGAAATGACCACGGCGGTGGAAGAAGTGGCGCGCAATGCCGTCTCCACCTCGCAAGCGGCCAGCGCCTCCAACGAACTGGCCGAACAGAGTCGCCAGCAGGTCAACGACAACATCGACGGCACCCAGGCCATGGCCCGTGAAGTCGAGGTCAGTGGCGAACGCCTGCAGCAACTGGCGGTGCAGATTCGTGACATCGGCAAGGTGCTGGAAGTGATCCGCTCGGTGTCGGAGCAGACCAACCTGCTGGCGCTCAATGCGGCCATCGAAGCAGCGCGGGCGGGCGAGGCCGGGCGCGGTTTTGCCGTGGTCGCCGACGAGGTGCGTACCCTGGCGTATCGCACCCAGCAGTCGACCCAGGAAATCGAGCAGATGATGACCAGCGTGCAACAGGGCACGCAGGCGGCGGTGCAATCGATGCAGGCCAGCACCAGCCGGGCGCAGTCCACACTGGGCATCACCCAGGCTTCGGGGCAGGTGCTGGAAGGTATCTACAGCGCCATCGGCGAGATCAACGAGCGCAACCTGGTGATTGCCAGCGCTGCCGAAGAGCAGGCGCAGGTGGCGCGCGAGGTCGACCGCAACCTGCTCAACATTCGTGAGTTGTCGAGCCGCTCGGCAGACGGCGCACAACAGACCCGTGCAGCCAGCCAGGCACTGTCGGGCCTGGCTACGCAGTTGTCGGCGCTGGTGCAGCGCTTCACGGTCTGACGCTAGCGGTTGACCAGCATCTGGAAGCCGCCATAGATCATCCGTTGCCCGTCGAAGGGCATCGGGTTGGTCTCGAGCTTGAGGCGGGGGTCTTCCATGGCTTTTTGCATCCCGGCGTCGCGTATTTCGCGCGACGGCCAGATGATCCACGAGAACACCACCGTTTCGTCCTCCTTGAGCTTTACCGCCATGGGGAACGAGGTGAGCTTGCCTTCTGGCACATCGTCGCCCCAGCAGTCCACAACACTGAGTGCACCGTGTTCCTTGAACACGGCGGCGGCGGTTTCGGCGTGTTTCTTGAAGGCTTCACGTTGAGCGGTGGGTACGGCAATGACACAGCCATCTACGTAGGACATGGTGGCTCTCCGGGTGGGGGGGATGTCCCTGTAGTCGATCTGTGCGGTGCGCAATCGACAGCGTGTCGCCTGCCTTGCGACAAGTGGCAGGTATTGGACTGCCACCTGGTGGCTCCCCCCCCAAAAACACCCTCCCAGATACCTCCCCACCTAATCCCACACAAAAAATACAGTTCACAACTGTACACCAATGATGGCACACTGAATGGTAATGATTATCACTTGCCATACCTTAATAATTCTTAACTAACCAAATAGTGATACGGCTGTTAGAAAGGCGCCATGACCCAGGAGGAGCGGCAGATGCGGGTACTTGTAGTAGAGGACGACCCATCGGTGAGTCATTGGCTTGGCAGCAAACTGCACGCCAGCGGGCACAATTGCCGGCTGACCGACAACGGTGAATGTGCCCTGCAGATGATCGGCGACGAAGTCTTCGACGTGGTGATCCTGGACCGTATCCTGCCAAAGATGGATGGCATCGAAGTTCTGCAGCGCCTGCACGGCCAGAGCCGCCCGCCGATCCTCATCCTTTCTGCCAACGACCAGAGCAGCGACCGCGTCGAAGGCCTGCGCGCCGGCGCCGACGACTACCTGGGCAAACCGTTCGACTTCACCGAACTGCTGCTGCGCCTGGAACTGCTGGCGCGCCGCCACAACAACGTGGCCAGCAGCGACCAGTTGCAGGTGCACGACCTGTTCATCGACCTGGGCAAGCGCAGCGTACGCCGCGGCACGCGCAGCATCGACCTGACCGACAAGGAGTTCAAGCTGCTGCAGGTGCTGGCCGAACACCACGGCCAGATTGTCACCCGCGGCATGCTGCTGGAGAAGGTCTGGGGCTACAACTTCGACCCGCAGACCAACCTCATCGACGTGCACCTGTCCAAGCTGCGCACCAAACTGGAAAAAGGCTTCGATCACCCGCTGATCAAGACCGTCAGGGCGATCGGCTATGTCCTGGGCTAGCCTGCGCCCTCTCCTGAATACCAGCAGCCTGCGCCAAGCCACTACCATCGCGTTCATTTGCCTGTTGTTTTCCCTGATCTCCATCGTGCTGAGCAACCAGTTGCTCGAGGTGGTGATGCGCAGCCATGTGCGCGACATGATCCTCACCGACGTGCGCGGCCAGCAGTTGCAGGGGCGCTTCAACAACGCCGCGCAACTGAGTTGGACGCTGCAGCACCGCCAACTGCTGGAGGTGCGCAAGGAGCGCCATGCCATCGTCCTGGACAAGACCGGTGCCCTGCTGTTCGGCAACCGCGACTACCTGCCCCCTACCGAGTGCCTGGCGCCTTGCACCACGCGCTGGCGCCACCTGAGCATCACCGACCGCAACGGCTACCAGGCCGAGATTCTCGGCCTGTCGATTTCGCTGCCCGACGGTGGCCAGTACTTCAGCGCCTACGACCTGCGCCCGATGCTCGAACGCACGCGCATCATCCCGCTGGCCGCTGGCGCCGGGCTGCTGTTGCTGCTGCTGTCGATCCTGGCCACGGCGCTGCCGTTCGGCCTGCGCAACCTGTACCGCATCAACCGCATCCGCGATGCGCTGGCACGCTATGCCGGGGGGGACTACACGGCCATGGCGCCGGCCGTGCAGCACGGCGACGAATTCGACCAGCTCGGTCTTGAGATCAACCACGGCCTGCGCCGCATCAACAAGCTGATGGAAGAGGTCAAGCACATCACCAGCCACATCGCCCACGAACTGCGCACCCCGCTCACGCGCCTGCAAAGCCGCCTGCTCACCGCCAGCGAAATGCTTGAGGGCCCCGCACGCGATGAGCTGCTGGCTGCCGTGCAGGACAGCGAGCGCATCCAGAACCTGTTCCGCGCGGTGATGCGCATTGCCGAGGTGGAGACGGGTCGCATGACCTGCCATTTCGAACTGATCCCGATACCCGCGCTGCTCGAGGACGTGATCGAGTACTACCTGCCGCTGGCCGAGCAGCGTGGCTGCCCGCTGGACATGCAGGTGGAAGCCGACTGCCAGCTGTTTGGCGACCGCGCGTTGCTGTTCCAGGCGCTGGCCAACCTCATCGACAACGCCCTCAAGTACGCCCCGCCGGGGCTGCCGATCACCCTGATGGCGGTGGGTCGCCAGGGCCATGGCGTGCTGCAGGTACGCGACCACGGCAGCGGCATTGCCCAGGCCCACAGCGAGCGCGCCATGGAGCGCTTCCAGCGCCTGGGCGCGCCGACCCACACCCCGGGGCATGGGCTGGGGCTGACGCTGGTGCGTGCCATCGCCGAACTGCATGGTGGTGAGCTACGTCTTGAGGACAACCATCCTGGCCTGGTCGCCAGCCTGCACATTCGCCGCCAGCGCTTGCCGGCGGGGGTGGACCTTCGCTGAACAGTTCTTATTGCAAACGCGAACCAGAACATTATTTTAATGATGACGCTAAGCCACGCACACATAACAGTACTTCATCAATACAGCGGTGCACTCAGCCTTGATATAGCAGGCCCCTTCTGACACTCAACGAATTGACCGATCATTGATTGGGAATACACACCCCTGGCCCTGCCCCCAAAGCGTCAACACGAAAATAGCAACGACCATAAGTGCCCCGCCATAAGTAGCTGCCAACATAATGAATGAGAATTTTTTCTCCTCAAACTTAAAAACCATTGCCCACATTTCAAACATGCCAGAAAAAGTATTCATATTGACACCTTTTTTCTTGCAGTATTGATTTGCGTAGAGCACCGCCGCCGTCATGAACACCCCACAAAAAACAAACAAAGAAATTCGGAAAAACTGAATCGTATCGCACATAGCTCACCTAGAATAATGGAACTGATACAGCAGGACTTACAGGAAGTTCGATTTCCGGACCAACCCCACCACCAAGACCAATATAGAGCTCTGGCCAAGTAGATGTCTGTGTGATATCAATTTGCACAACACCTAAAGTGACGCCAACGCCCGCTGCTGCCGGAAGAGACTTTGAATCGGGGTCGCCAAATTTGAATCCACAACTCGCCGTTGCACGGGCACCGGCGCTCATCACAGGCATGGAAGCCAGTCCCGACAAACCTGCCCTTTCGTTCGCACTCACACTTATTGCCCCGCCCGTTCCTGCTGTCAACGCTGCAGAAGCCCTACATTCCCCAGTCATAATAGCCTTGGGCGGCGGCGGTGCCATTGCGTTGGAAACCTCATCAGCCGTCGCACCATTCTGCATCATCCAACTCCCCTGTGAAGCTCTACTCACAAGGCCTGGCATCGTGCCGAACAAGCCCAAAGGGTCAACCCGCATAACGGGCCTATTACTGACATAGCTATACACATTCAACCCACCCAGCATCCCAATCGGGTCTCTTGATATATACCGCGCCATTCGCGGTTCGTAATAACGGAAACGGTTGTAATGCAATCCCGTCTCAGGGTCGTGGTACTGCCCCTGGAAACGAATCGGATTGCCCACGCCATGCTGCGCCGCCCAGGACGAGCGCTCTTCACGCACTTCACCCCACACCTTATATTGCCCAGTCCAGCAGACGTTACCGTTCTAACACCACCAAGCAGAATGCATACAAGCACCCCACCCTACCAGATCAACTAAAGCAACGCACACCTCCACATTAGTTTTCTCTATTAACCAAACTCAACAAACAGAATCATAAACCACCAACCTTCACCAACGGCACGCTCAACTATCATAGAAATTTACCCCAAAAAAACTCTAACGCTTCGTATGCATCCTCATCGTCATAGGCCTGAACCAGAAACTCAAGCACCTGCGCAACCGCCGCCTGCTTCGCGTCATCCATAGATTTTATTTTATAAAGATCATCATTCCTGGCATACATCAACAAACTTGACGGCAGCTCTTTGGAAATTACATCAGCCTCATGATATTGCTCACATGCGATCAGAAGGTAGGCTGGTAAATAATAACTCATCCCGACGATCGTCATAAATGATAAACATGCAGACGCATCTCCAACATACTCTTCAACCAGCAAATCAAGCGTAACATCCCACCAATTTCGACCCTTGAAAAAATCCCTGATCTGAAGGGGCTCAGGATAAGGAGACGCCACAATTTGAGAGGCCTCCGGCGGTGCAGTGCACTTAAAAGCGAGCTTTATTTGTTCTCGAATTCTGCGTTGCTCCATTTTCATCGAATCTTCTTCTCGCATAGCGCTACACTCTCCCACGCTTTGATTGCTTGATTTCGGTGAGTCTGATCCCCACCAGCGAAACATCGATTATTTATGGCGTCGCGAGCTAATGCACACTCCAAATTCCTTTCACGCAGAACTGAAGCTTGCACAGGGTCGGTAACTCCTCTGCAAGTACGACGTTCCCCTTTACATGCCCTATCAACGTCATCTTGCATATTTCGGCGCTCACCAGGGGTACAATTTCCCGGCGATGGCATACCAATTGATAATGGGCTTACCTTCAAATTTGCATCATCACGTATCTCTCCACTCTGTTTGGCCGAGTCGCCTGAAGTCGTTAGAACTGCACCAACCGCGACACCTCCGGCAACGGCCCCAACAATAGCTCCAGCTCCACATCCAAAAGGCCCCGCCCAAGATCCGAGCACACATCCTGCAACAGGGTTTAGTCCCAGAGGGTCAACATAACCAAGCGGGTTTCCAGAGGCATAATTATAAAAATTAATTCCTCCCCGCAGACCTGAAGGGTCTTTCGAAATATAGCGAAAGGTCTTCGGGTCGTAGTATCGGAATCGGTTGTAGTGCAGCCCAGTCTCACGCTCGTGATACTGCCCCTGAAATCGTATCGGGTTGCTCAGCCCAATCTGCTTCGCCCAGCCCGACCGCTCTTCTCTTACCTCACCCCACGCCTTGTACTGCGCCGTCCACGCCACCTCGCCATTGTGGTCGGTCAGCTCCATCGGCGTGCCCAGATGATCGCACTGGTACCACGCAATCGCATCCAACGCCTGCGGTTCCATTTGCGTTTGCCACAACGGATCCTGGTCGAAGTCGTAGCTGCGCTGGCTCCAGTCAGGTTGCTTGTGCAGCCGCACCGGCCCTTTGCGCAGCGCCTGCGCCACCGGTACGAAACTGCCGGGCTCATACAGGTAATGCACCGTGCGCCCGGTATCGCCTTCATGTAGCCGAACCAGTTCTGCATCAGATGTACACGCAGCATCGCCATCAATGGGTAAGCCGGACGACCACCTTCACCCTTTGGGTAATGCGGCTCAATCAGCGCAATCAAACCCTTCCAGGGCACCACCTGATCCATCTCGATCAGGAACAACTCCTTGCGGGTCTGCTTGCGCTTGCCGGCGTACTCGACGTCGGCGAAGGACATCTATTTCATCATCGAAAAGCTCGGCGACTGGTATCCGGAGACTTTGCCAAATCAGGAAGTCTTTTTCAGAATTCCCTAGCCAACAAACCGTCAAAATAGCTCACACACATGAATCCTCATCCAAAATACCAAAGCGCCCTTTGAAGTAGTTTAAAAACTCAGAAGTAACACCAGGAATAACGAGTTCAAGAAAGTGAAGATAATGATAGAGCGGCGTATCTGAACCATCATTATTCTGCTGCCAATCAGCCTGATCAAAAAGACAATTCCCAGCACACCTTGCAAAATTCGACGTCAAATCATCCAAACGTCTAAAACGTAGTTCTAGATCCCACATTTTCTGCCTCAGCTCCCTTTTTTCCTCATCCGTCACCGTGACATCCAGGAGCTTTGCCGATCGAGTCAAGGAATACTCAATGACATCACGCACAGAACCATCCACTCTTACCCTTCCATCCCTCAAGAGGAGAAATAAGTATTCAGAAAATGCGACAGCGAGCTCAGTTACATCGCAGCCTTTTTCAATAAGCCTGTGTTCTAGGCAATCAATTTTATCCGAATCTTTTTCATTCATTTTTTTGACACCCATCCCTTACACCGAGAGCGTTCATAACATGAGCACATGAAGAGCAGTATGGCATAGACTTGCCGTCATTCCTCGTAGTTATTGAAACACCACCACCCACAATACGTTTCAATTGCTCTTTACTTTGCACATCATGCTCATGAGCTATCTTACTCAAACCATCAGCCTCTCCGCATTGCCCATGAAATAGCGAGGCAACACCATCCCTTTTAGCGTCATCATAGTATTCCTCTACCACAGGGTGATGAATACCTTTCCCTCCTGCATTGGCGCTATAGCTATTCATCGGCGCTTCCAGATTATCCGAATCAATTACTGTCTTTGCACCTTTATTGTTGGGCGTAACTCCTTTAACTCTAGCCAGCCCTAAAGGGTCCGTCCAACCTATTGAGTTCGCGGCATATCGATAGAGGTTTACGCCCCCAAGATATCTAATCGGGTCCTGCCCAACAAACCTCCCAACCCCAGGATCATAGTACCGATACCGGTTGTAATGCAGCCCAGTCTCACGGTCGTGATACTGCCCCTGAAACCGTATCGGATTGCTCAGCCCAATCTGCTTCGCCCA
>NZ_JAHTBI010000018.1 GCF_019168305.1 Pseudomonas aegrilactucae | reverse complement strand
GCCGAAGTCGTCGATCGCCAGCTGCAAGCCCAGCTCGCGCAACCGGTGCAGTTGCTCCAGCGCCACCTCGGGGTCGTCCATCACCGCGCTCTCGGTCACCTCGACCTCCAGCCGCGCCGGGTCCAGCCCGGTCTCGTGCAGCACCTGGGCCACCATCTGGTACAGGTTGCGATGGGCGAACAGGCGGCTCGACACGTTGACCGCGACAAACGCCAGCGCCTTGCCCTCGGCCTGCCATTGCACCATCTGCCGGCAGGCCTGGCGCATCACCCAGGTGTCGATGTCGGCAATCAGCCCGGTACGCTCGGCAATCGGGATGAACTCGCCCGGCGGCACCAGCCCGCGCTCCGGGTGCTGCCAGCGCACCAGTGCCTCGACGCCGATCATCGCACCGCTGAACAGGTCGTGCACCGGCTGGTAGTACACGCGCAGCTCTTGCTGCTCCAGCGCACGGCGCAGCTCGCTGGCCGTCTCCACCCGCTGCTGGGCGTGCGCGGTCAATTCTTCGGTGTACAGCGCATAGCCTGCACGCCCGTTGCTCTTGGCCTTGAACAACGCCGAGTCGGCATTGCGCAGCAGTTGCTCGGCGCTCAGGGCATCGCTGGGGAACAGGCTGATGCCGATGCTGACGCTGGTGAACAGGCGATGATGGTCGAGCTCGAACGGTTCCTTGAGGCCATCGATGATGCTTTGCGCCAGCGCCGCGGCCTCCCCGACCTGAGTACAGTGTTCGCACAGCACGGCAAATTCGTCGCCGCCCAGGCGCGCCAGGGTCACGCCGCTGCCCAGCTGCGCGCCAAGGCGCTCGCCCACGGCCTTGAGCAACTGGTCGCCCGTGGTGTGGCCAAGGCTGTCGTTGATGCTCTGGAAGTGGTCCAGGTCCAGCAGCAACAGGGCGCAGCCTCGCTTGTTGGCTTGCGCGGCGGCCAGGGTCTGCTTGACGCGGTCATTGAACAGCAGGCGGTTGGGCAGGTCGGTGAGCGGGTCGTGGTGCACCAGGTGGGCCAGCTCGCGCTCGGTATGCTTGATCGCGCTGATGTCGCTGAACACCGCCACGTAATGGGTCAGCTGGCCGTGGTCATCACGGATCGCGCGCAGGGTCTGCCATTGCGGGTACACCTCGCCGTTCTTGCGCCGGTTCCAGATTTCACCGCTCCACTCGCCCTTCTCGGCCAGGGTGGCGAACATCTGCCGGTAGAACGCGGTGTCGTGGCGCCCGGACTTGAACTTGTTAGGGCGCTGGCCGAGCACTTCGTCCTGCTGGTAGCCGGTGATCTGCATGAACGCCCGGTTGACGTGCACGATCACGCCGTCGCGATCGCTCACCAGCACCCCTTCAAGGGTGCTGTCGAACACCGCCGCGGCCATGCGCAGGCGCTCACGGTCTTCGCGGCGCAGGCGCGCGCCGACACCGATGAAACTGAGCAGCCGCCAGCGCGAGACGAAGATCAGCAGCGCGCTGCAGCCCATCCACGCGTAGGCGTTGATCAACTCCCAGCGCGCCAGCTGGGCAGGATCATCGAAAAGATTGCTCAGTATTTGACCAGACAACACCAGCCACAGGACCGACAGCAGCAGATACAGCGCGGCCATGCGCAGGGCATCTCGAACGGAAGCAGACATAGGGTCGCTGAAGTCCACAGCAAAATGATGGCCATTATACGGCCAGAAACATTCCGTGACCTCCTATCTAAAAGGCCGGCTGGTTTTATTCAGTAGGGTCGGGATAATACCTGCTGCTGTTTCATTCGCTCTACGAGGGCCCACCCGCCTATGTGGTACAACGGTTTTCTCGACCTGTCAGTCTGGCAACTGCTGGCCGTCACCCTGCTGATGACCCACGTGACCATCGTCGCGGTCACAGTCTATCTGCACCGCTATTCGGCGCACCGCTCGCTGGAGCTGAACGCCGGGCTCAAGCACTTCTTTCGCTTCTGGCTGTGGCTGACCACGGCGCAGAACACCCGCGAGTGGACGGCCATCCACCGCAAGCACCACGCCAAGTGCGAAACCGCCGACGACCCCCACAGCCCGGTGATCAAGGGCTTGTCCACGGTGCTGCGCAAGGGCGCCGAGCTGTACCGCGAAGAGGCGCAGAACCCCGAGACCCTGCGCATCTACGGCAAGAACTGCCCCGAAGACTGGATCGAGCGCAACCTCTACTCGCGCTACAAGCTGGGCGGCATCGCGCTGATGGCGCTGATCGACGTGCTGCTGTTCGGCACCCTCGGCATCACCATCTGGGCCGTGCAGATGATGTGGATCCCCTTCTGGGCGGCCGGCGTGGTCAACGGCCTGGGCCACGCGGTGGGCTACCGCAACTTCGAATGCCGTGACGCCGCCACCAACCTGATGCCCTGGGGCATCATCATCGGCGGCGAAGAGCTGCACAACAATCACCACACCTACCCCAACTCGGCCAAGCTCTCGGTCAAGCGCTGGGAGTTCGACATGGGCTGGGCCTGGATCAAGCTGTTCACCTGGCTGCGCCTGGCCAAGGTGCAGCGCGTGGCGCCGATTGCGCACCGCGTCGAAGGCAAGGGCCAGCTGGACATGGACACCGCCATGGCGATCCTCAACAACCGCTTCCAGATCATGGCGCAGTACCGCAAGCTGGTGATCGCGCCGCTGGTCAAGCAGGAGCTGATGCGTGTCGACGACTCGGTACGCCACCAGTTCCACCGCGCCAAGCGCCTGCTGTCGCGCGAAACCAGCCTGCTCGACGAGCGCCATCACCAGCGCATCCAGTCGATGCTCGAGCACAGCCAGGCCCTCAAGACCATCTACGAGAAACGCCTGGCCCTGCAGCAGATCTGGGCCCGTACCAGCGCCAACGGCCACGACATGCTGGCCGCCATCAAAGACTGGGTGCACGAGGCCGAGGCCAGCGGCATCCAGTCGTTGCGTGACTTCGCCGCGCAACTCAAGACCTACTCGCTGCGCCCTGCACTGGCCTGACACCGTTGATCGGCGTGCCCCGTTACGGGGCGCGCCCACCGGAACTTTCCCGCCTTTTTCTCACTCTGACTGGCATATCGCCCGCGTGGCGGGCCGGGTCATGGCCGCACGCCTTCGCCTTTCGATTCCGCTTTTCGAGATGCTTCGTGCACATGGTCAACAAGAACCCGCCGCCCCAGTCGTTCAACCCACCCCCGCACGCCACACAGACCCTGCTGGCATTGATGCATGCCCAGGGCGAAGTGGCGCGCCTGAGTGAACGCGAGCAGCTCTTCAGTTCGCTGCTGGACAGCGTGAATGCGGTGCTCTGGGCCTTCGACTGGGAAACCCGCCGGGTGCTGTATGTAAGCCCCGCCTACGAGCGTATCTTCGGGCGCTCGGCCAGCCTGTTGCTGGCCGACTACAACGAATGGCGCGACAGCATCTACCCCGATGACCTGGAGTACGCCGAGCGCAGCCTGGCCGACGTGCTGGTCAAAGGTGCGGTGGAAGACCGCGAGTACCGCATCATCGCCGCCGACGGGCAGGTACGCTGGCTCAGCGACAAGTGCTTCATCAACCAGCAGGCCGACAGCGGGCAGCGGGTGATCGTGGTCGGCATGGCCGAGGACATCACCGAGAAGAAGCAGCTCGAAGGCGAGTTGCAGCGCCTGGCGACCACCGACGTGCTGACCCAGAGCAGCAACCGTCGGCACTTCTTCGAGTGCGCGCACCGCGCGTTCGAGAAGGCGCGCCAGGACCAGACGCCGATGGCGTTCCTGTTGCTGGATATCGATGACTTCAAGCAGATCAATGACACCTATGGGCACCAGGAAGGTGACCTGGTGCTGCAGCGCATTGCCGATGCGGGCAAGGCGGTGCTACGCCGCGGCGACCTGTTCGGGCGTATTGGCGGCGAGGAGTTTGCCGCGGTGTTTCCGGGCTGTGCACCGCAGATGGCAATGCAGGTGGCAGAGCGCTTGCAGCGAGAGATACAGCGCTTGAGTTTCAGCCATGACGAGGAGGTGTTCGGGGTAACGGTGAGCCAGGGGCTGACCGGGATCCTTGATGACGATGTGCTGCTCGACAGCCTGTTTGCGCGCGCGGATGCCGCGATGTACCAGGCCAAGCGCCAGGGCAAGAACCAGATTGTCAGCGGCTGAGATTTTCCGCGCCTGACAAGGCCCCTTCGCTGGCAAGCCAGCTCCCACAGGGTAATCAGCGATCTCATGATCTGCGCTGTACCTGTGGGAGCTGGCTTGCCAGCGAAGGGATCAGCACCTGTCTCAAGCCTTGCGCAACCGCTCCAGCTGCGCCAGCCCCACCTTGAGCAACCGTGCCGTCTTGCCCTCGGCCAACGGCTCAAGCCCCTGCTCGGCAGGCAGGCGCGCCAGTTGCCCGGCCAGGTTGAGCACCAGGTCTTCACGCGAATACACCCCGCCCCCCAGCTGATACACCGCCGCGATCAGTTCGCGCAGCTCCAGCGGCAAGCGCCAGCGTGTACGCAACGCCGAACCATACGCCGCGCCAAACTCGTTCAGCGACAACTGCACCGCATCCTCGTCCAGCTCGCCCCCGGCCAGGCTCCACTCCTGCAGGCAACGCAGCAACGCCAGGTCGCCCAGGCAGTGCAGCAAGCCGGCACAGTAGCAGCGCTCCTGGTCCAGCTCCATGCCGCGCGCCAGGTGGGCGGCATACTCGGCGGTGTGCACCGACAGGTTCCAGAAGTACTCGGCATGGCGCGACAGCAACGGGTCGCTGAGCTTGGCACTGCGCTTGAGCGCCAGCCCCATGATCAGGTTCATGCTCTGGGTGGTACCCAGCTTGTTCAGCGCCTGCAGCAGCGTCTGCACCGCGCCGTCACGGTGCAGCGCCGCGCTGTTGGCCGCGGCGATCAGCACCGCGGTGATCTGCGGGTCGCTGCGGATCTCTTCTTCCAGCACCTTCAGGTTCAGGCCTTCAGGGTTGAGCGCACGCTTGATCGCCTGCTTCACATCCGCCAGCAACGGCCCGCCATCGGCCGTGGCGCGGTGGTCTTCCAGAAAGCGCGACAGGGTGATCCCCGGGCGCAACGCCGGCACCGGGCAGGCCACCGCCTCGCCTGCGCCCAGCAACTGTTCTTCGAGGCGCTGGCGCAGCAGGTCGGCATTGAGCGGCTTGCTCAGGTACGCGGTGGGCGCCAGCGGCAAGGCCTCGCGCACGCTGGCCACGTCGCTGCGGCTGCTGATCAGGATGAACGGCAACGCCGGCGCGCGGCGCTTGGCGCGCACGTTGCGCAACAGGTCGAGGCCATCGACACCGGGCAACTCGCGCGCGGCAATGATCAGGTCGGGTTGGCTGGCCAGTGCCGCCAAGGCTTCGTGGCCATCGGCACACACCTGCAGGCGTGCGTCACAGCGCACGCTGAGCAGCATGTCTTTAAGCATGTCACGCACCCACGGGTCGCCCTCGGCGATCAGTACGCACGGTGCGGCGGGTAGGTCTGAAACGGTCATGGGGCTTCTCCTGGCATCCAAGGCACGCCATCCAGTGCTTCTTCCAAGGTAGCGCCTGTGCAAACCTTAGCGGCCCCGGCCTGCCTTTGGGCGAAAAAAAACCCGCCGAAGCGGGTTTTTTTCTATCGCGTCACACTTACGCCAGTTCGGCGAAGCACGCTTCGATGATCGCCAGGCCCTGGTCCAACTGCGCGTCAGGCGCGGTCAGCGGCACCAGGATGCGCAGCACGTTGCCGTAAGTGCCGCACGACAGCAGGATCAGGCCCTTGTCACGCGCCTTGGCCACGACCGCGGCAACGGCCGTCGGGTTAGGGGTGAGGGAACCGGCCTTGTCGAACACTTCGACCGCAATCATCGAACCCAGGGCACGCACGTCACCGATGATCGGGTGCTTGTCCTGGATCTTGCGCAGGCCGGCAACCAGGTGCTCGCCAACGGCCTTGCTGCGGTCCAGCAGTTTTTCTTCCTCGAACACTTCCATCACGGCCAGGGCCGCAGCGCAGGCGATCGGGCTACCGGCATAGGTGCCGCCCAGGCCGCCTGGCGCGATGGCGTCCATGTACTCGGCCTTGCCGCACACACCGGCCAGCGGGAAGCCGCCAGCGATGGATTTGGCGAAGGTGGTCAGGTCAGGCGCAACGCCCATCTGTTCCATGGCGAAGAAGGTGCCGGTACGGCCAGCGCCGGTCTGCACTTCGTCGGCGATCAGCAGGATGCCGTGCTGGTCGCACAGGGCACGCAGGCGCTTCATGAATTCCTTAGGCGCGACGTAGAAACCGCCTTCACCCTGCACCGGCTCCAGGATGATCGCAGCGATATCCTTGGCTTCGGCGTCGTTCTTGAAGATGCGCTCGATGGACGCGATCGAATCGTCGATGCTCACGCCGTGCAGTTCGTTCGGGTAGATGGCGCGGAAGATGCCGCCTGGCATCAGGCCCATGCCGGCCGAGTACGGCACGACCTTGCCGGTCAGGCCCAGGGTCATCATGGTGCGACCGTGGTAGGCGCCGGTGAAGGCGATCACGCCGGCACGGCCAGTGGCGGCACGGGCGATCTTGATGGCGTTTTCAACGGCTTCGGAACCGGTGGTGACCAGCAGGGTTTTCTTGGCGAAATCACCCGGGATCAGCGCGTTGATCTTTTCGCACACTTCAACGTACGGCTCATAGGCCAGTACCTGGAAGCAGGTGTGGGTCAGCTTGTGCAGTTGGGCTTCAACGGCAGCAATGATTTTCGGGTGCACGTGACCGGTGTTGAGTACCGCGATACCGCCGGCGAAGTCGATGAACTCGCGGCCTTCAACGTCAGTCACGGTGGCGTTCTTCGCCGACTCGGCGAAGATCGGGTGGATCTGGCCGACACCGCGTGGAACGGCGGCTACACGACGTTGCATCAAAGATTCGTTGGTCTTGCTCATAGTGTCCTCAATTCGCCACGCACAGGTGGCGCGATTCGATCGGGGCGGCCGGTATTCGACTGCAGCAGCATGCGTTGATCGACTGCTGCAGGGGCCCAGGCGGCCGGATGTCACGGTGTAAAAAAGGCCAGCGGGACGGCGCTCTCGCGCCCCGCTGGCAGAGGTAAAGCCTTACGCTGCGATCAGACGCTGATGCACAGGTATTTGATTTCCAGGTAGTCCTCGATGCCGTACTTGGAGCCTTCGCGGCCCAGGCCCGAGGCCTTGATGCCACCGAACGGCGCGACCTCGTTGGAGATCAGGCCGGTGTTGATGCCGACCATGCCATATTCCAGCGCTTCGGCGACACGGAACACACGGCTCATGTCACGGGCATAGAAGTACGAGGCCAGGCCGAACTCGGTGTCGTTGGACAGGGCGATGACTTCGGCCTCGTCCTTGAAGCGGAACAGCGGCGCCAGCGGGCCGAAGGTTTCTTCCTTGGCCACGGCGGCAGTCTTCGGCACGTCGACCAGGATGGTCGGCTCGAAGAAGTTGCCGTCGATCAGCTTGCCACCGCTCAGTACCTTGGCGCCTTTGCTCACCGCGTCAGCGATGTGCTCCTGCACCTTGGCCACGGCCTTGGCGTCGATCAGCGGGCCGGTGGTGGTGCCGTCTTCCAGGCCGTTGCCGATCTTGAGCTTGGCGACTGCGGCCTTGAGCTTCTCGGCGAACGCGTCGTAGACGCCGTCCTGCACATAGATGCGGTTGGCGCACACGCAGGTCTGGCCGTTGTTGCGGTACTTGGAGATGATCGCGCCTTCGACGGCCTTGTCCAGGTCGGCGTCGTCGAACACGATGAAGGGCGCGTTGCCGCCCAGTTCCAGGGAAACCTTCTTGATGTCCTTGGCGCATTCGGCCATCAGTTGGCGACCGATTTCGGTCGAGCCGGTGAACGACAGCTTGCGCACGATCGGGTTGCCGGTCAGTTCGCTGCCAATGTCGCCGGCGCTGCCGGTGACCACGCTCAGCACGCCAGCCGGGATACCGGCGCGGGTGGCCAGCTCAACCAGGGCCAGGGCCGAGTACGGGGTTTGCGAAGCGGGCTTGAGCACCATGGTGCAGCCAGCGGCCAGGGCCGGGCCGGCCTTGCGGGTGATCATCGCGGCCGGGAAATTCCACGGGGTGATGGCCGCGGTAACACCGATCGGCTGCTTGATCACGATCAGGCGCTTGTCGGGCTGGTGGCCCGGGATGGTGTCGCCGTAGACGCGCTTGGCTTCCTCGGCAAACCACTCGATGAACGAGGCGGCATAGGCGATCTCGCCCTTGGCCTCGGCCAGTGGCTTGCCTTGCTCGCAGGTCATCAGGCGGGCCAGGTCGTCCTGGTGCTCGATCATCAGCTCGAACCAGCGGCGCAGCTTGCCAGCACGCTCCTTGGCGGTCAGTGCACGCCAGGCCGGCAGGGCCTTGTCGGCGGCTTCGATAGCACGGCGGGTTTCGGCGGCGCCCATTTTAGGCACGGTGCCGAGCACTTCGCCGGTGGCCGGGTTGGTCACCTGGATCGTCTGACCGTTGTCCGCGTCCAGCCACTCTCCGTTGACGAAGGCTTGCTGGCGGAACAACTGGGCGTCTTTGAGCTGCATGTCGGGCTTCCTTAACTGCACCGTGCGGGCACGGAGCGAATTATTGATTTGTAGAAAAAGGAGAGCGTTTGAAATCTCAAACGAATCCTAGGATCAACCGGAAAAAAGGACAATAGGGTGTTCGAAAAAAAGAACAAAAAGCGTAGCAGACCCTGAAATTTCAGATCAACGTCACTTTTGTGCGGGGGAGTGTTCGGAATCGGCTACAGCATTTCAGGGCGATGGACGGGGCGGGTGCAGATGGGTATCATGGCGCCCGCGTTGCACTCGTAGCTCAGCTGGATAGAGTACTGCCCTCCGAAGGCAGGGGTCGTGGGTTCGAATCCCGCCGAGTGCGCCATACACAGAAAAAGGGCCCTGGTGAAAACCAGGGCCCTTTTTCATGCGCGCCGCTCAGGTGCGCGGCAACCACACCGTCACCCGTAGCCCGCCGCCCTCGCGATTGACCAGGCTCAGGTGGCCCTCATGGCTCAAGGCAATGCGCCGGGCGATGCTCAGCCCCAATCCGTAGCCACCCGAACGCAGGTTGCGTGACGCCTCGCCACGTACGAAGGGCTCGGTGATCGAACCCAGCAACGGCGCGGCAATGCCCGGGCCACGGTCCTCGACCAGAATGCTAACGCCCTCCGGACGCGACTGTACCTGCACCCTGATGTCGCAGGCGTAGCGCAGGGCATTGACCAACAGGTTCTGCAGACACCGTTGCAACAGCACGGCATTGACCCGCACCACGCCCGCCGTGCCCTGTATCGGCAGGGGCTCCTGCGCGGTGGCAAGCTCGGCACAGACCTGCGCCAGCAACGGGTCGATATCCACCGCCAGCAGGTCATGGTGTTCGGCACTCTGCAGGTAGTCGAGCACCTGGCCGATCATGCCGTCCATCTGCGCGATGTTCTGGCGCAGGCGCTCGCGCTGCTGGAGGTCGGCGAGGCGCTCGATGCGCAGGCGCATGCGGGTCAACGGCGTGCGCAGGTCATGGGACACCGCGGCGAGAAAGTACGACTGGTCGTTGACCATCGCAATCAGGCGCTCCTGCATGGCATTGAACGCCTGCGCCGCCTCGCGCACCTCGACCGGGCCCTCCACCACCAGCGGCGGCTGCTCCAGGTTGTCACCCAGGCCGCGTGCCGCATCGCCAAGCCGGCGCAGCGGGCGCAGGCACAGGCGCACCGCCAGCCAGCAGACCACCAGCACTGCCAGCAGGCGCAGCGCGTAGACCCGCAACAGGTAGTCGGCAATCAGCACCCCGGCCGACTCGCCGCTCCAGCCCTGCAGCTCCTGCCCTTCGATTTCCAGCCAGCGTCCGTTTGCCCGCGCCACGGCAAAACGCACCTGGGCCTGGGCGACCTGCAAGCCAAACAGGCTGCGCCAGACCAGCGGCTGGCCATCCGGATCACGCAGGCCAACCTTGAGCAGCCTCACGGGCTGCTCATGCCCCAGCTCATAGGCCAGCGCCTGTTGCAGCAGCAACTGGCTGCGCCGCAGCCCTCGGACCTCAGGCTCATCCACCCGGGGAGCGACATCCACGCAGCGCACCTGATAACGGGCCGGCGCCTGCACCGGCCCCGGCACCTCGCAGGAGGTCGTGCGGATCAACTCGCCCGTACGGCTGGCCACCAGCCGGATCGGCGCTTCGAGCACCTGCGCAAAGCGCACATCGAACCAGATGCTGCTCGACAGCAACTGGATCGCCAGGGTGCCACTGAGCATGATCAGCAGCAGTTGGCCAAACAGGGTCCTGGGCCACACCCGCCGCCAGCCTTTCCAGGCAAGAAGTGCACGCATTTCAGGCCTCTGCGTCGAGGACGGTGATGCTCAGCAGGTAGCCCTCGTTGCGAATCGTGAGGATGTGCAGCGTGCCGCCCAGCGGCGCCTTGAGATGCTGGCGAAGCCGGCTGATGCACATGTCCACCGAGCGGTCGTCCGGCAGGTAGTCGCGCCCGAACGCGCTGCGCGTGAGCTGGTCGCGGGACAGCACCTGGTCGGGCGCGGCAAGCAGGTCGCGCAGCACCCGGTAATCGGAGCGCGGCAGGTTCAGCGGCGTACCACCGGGCGGCGTCAGCAAGCGCTTGACCGGATCAAGGCGATAACCGACGAAGGCCTGTATCACCGGCGCACGCTTCTCGGGCAGCACCTGCAGGCGGCTGGGCCGGCGCATTACCGCCTTGATGCGGGCAATCAGTTCACGCGGTTCGAATGGCTTGGCCAGGTAATCGTCAGCCCCCACCTCCAGGCCGATGATCCGATCGAACGCCGAGCCCTTGGCCGACAGCATGATCACCGCCAGGCCGACCTGCGCCTGCAGTTGACGGCACAGGCTGAGGCCGTCCTCACCGGGCAGCATCAGGTCGAGTACCACCAGTTGCACGCTGTGCTGGCGTAACAGGGCCCACATCTGCGGCCCGTCAGCGGCCGCCAGCACGCGATAGCCCGCCTCGCTCAGGTAGTCGCAGAGCAGTTCGCGAATCTCATCGTCGTCATCCACCACCAGCAAGGTCCCGGCGTTGGTCAGCGCCCCTGGATCGCCGGCGTCTTTGCGCTCATTACATTCCATTACGTACCCACTACAACCCACGACACCGCACCGCGGCGGGATGACTAAAATCGCAGCGAAAATCATCTGCAAATACGAAGCAATACCAATCATAACGCAGGGCATCATGAGCAACCATCAACCCCTCTCTCTGACACCCCCTTTCCCCTTCAAGCGTGCCACCTGGCTCATCGCGATGAGCCTCAACGGCATGCTTGCCGCCGGCGCCAGCGGGCTGGCCATGGCCAACGAGCAGGTCATCGAACTGGGCGCCACCAGCGTGCAGGACAACGCGCCAGATCCCGACGCGGCCGAGCAGTTGGGCTACACCGTCACCAGCACCACCAGCTCGACCGGCATGCGCCTAACCCCGCGCCAGACCCCGCAATCGGTCAGCACCATCACCCGCGAGCAGATGAGTGACCGGCAGATCGCCACCCTCGAGCAAGCGCTGGAAACCACGCCGGGCGTGAGCATGAGCAAGTCCGAGGTGGGCGGGCGTACCGACTATCGCGCGCGCGGCTATTCGATCAGCAACTGGAAGGTCGACGGGCTGCAGTTTCAGGGTGACTCGGGCTTCAGTGGCGGTGGCAGCGCACTGAACATGGACCTGTACGAGCGCATCGACATCGTGCGCGGTGCCAATGGCCTGCTGGGCGGCACGGGCGACCCTTCGGCCACCATCAACCTGATACGCAAGCGCCCCGGCAAGGCATTCGGTGGCAGCGCCTACGCCACGTACGGCAGTTGGGACAAGCGCCGTCTGGGCGCCGACCTCAACCTGCCGCTGTTCGAAGACGGCCGCCTGCGCTCGCGCCTGGTGATGACGCAGCAGGACGCCAACTCGTTCCGCGACGAGCAATCGGAGCGCTCGCGCGCCGCGCTGGCCAACTTCGAGTTCGACCTGAGCGATGCCACCACGCTGGGCGCCGGTTACCAGTACGAGTATTACAAGGTGGTCGGCGGCGGCTGGGGTGCCAACATCCCGATCTGGTACGCCGATGGCAGCAAGACCGACCTGCCGCGCAGCACCAACGTGGCCCCCAGCTGGAGCTTTGGCGAGTACACCACGCGCACCGGCTTCGCCTCGCTGGAGCACCGCTTCGAGAATGACTGGCGCCTGAACGTCAAGGCCGCCCAGAGCGTCACCGAGGTGCTTAACCACCGTGGCCTGGCCAAGGTCAACTCCGCCGGTGGCGGCAACTTCGGTGGCTACTGGGACCAGGACGGCAGCGGCGCGGTGCTCAACGGCCTGCACAGCGCCACCGACACCACCCAGCAATCGGCGCAGTTCGACCTCAGTGGCCCGTTCCAGCTGTTCGGTCGCACCCACCAGGCGATGTTCGGTTACAGCGACAGCCGCACCGTGGCCTGGTCGCCGCAATACCGCTGCCGCATGACCAGCGCCGACCGCACCAGCGCCAGCGCGCTGGGCTGCCAGTTCCGCGTCAGCAACGGCTTCGAGCTGGGCAACTGGCACAACGGGGTGGATGACGACTTCAACATGGTCGCGTCCAGGACCGGCCTGCACAGCAAGACCACCACGCGCCTGCAGGGCCTGTATGGCGCCACGCGCCTGAGCATCACCGAGCCGTTTTCGGTCATTCTCGGCGCGCGCGTCAGCGACTACGCCAGCATCAGCCGCAGCAACGCGGGCGGGCGCACCCGCCAGGAAGAGAACGGCATCGTCACCCCTTACCTGGGCGCGGTGTATGACCTCAATGACACCTACTCGCTGTACGCCAGCTACACCGATATCTTCTCGCCGCAATCGGAAACCACCCGGCGTGGCGGCAAGGTCGAGCCGATTCGCGGGCAAAGCCATGAAACCGGTATCAAGGGCGAATGGTTCGACGGCCGGCTGAACGCACAGGCCGCCTACTTCCGTACCCGCCAGGAGAACAAGGCGGTGACCGATGGCGACGCGCTGACCCCCACCGGTGACCAGGCCTACACCGCCGGTACCGGCCAGGACAGCGACGGTATCGACCTGGAGGTTGCCGGTGCGCTGACACCGAACTGGAACATCTACGGCGGCTACACCTACCTGCACTTTCGACGCCTGGACAGTGATGGTCGCAGCGACCCGTCGCACCTGTTCAAGGCCTCGACCACCTACCGGCTGCCCGGTGCGCTGGAACGCCTGACGCTGGGCACCGGGGTGACGGCACAGACCAACATCCGTGCCACGTCGACCCCGGCCGGCGTGCCCACCAACGGTGTCAGCCGCAGCGCGACTGACGTCAACTGGTCCGGTTATGCCATCTGGAATGCCATGGCCAGGTACGACATCGACGAGCACACCAGTGTCAGCCTCAATGCCAACAACCTGTTCGACAAGCACTACTACACCCGCTACGGGTTCTACGCCGGCGCCATCTACGGCGACCCGCGCAACCTGTCAGTCACGTTGAACACCTCGTTCTGAGCACACGCGCCGAGAGGCGAGGTGCAGCCTTGGCCTCCCGGCGGTTTCGCAGATATCACGGACAAGCGGTCCTAAATGCCACCATCTCTGAAATAATTGGTAAACTCTGCCGCCTACCCAATTCTGCCACTCATAAACTGCGCCCTGAAGGCGTGCAGTGGCGTGATTATTTGTCCGCGAGCGTCAAGTTCTGCGCGACAGGCCCGATAGTAAATCCGGGTAGGTCAACCGTTTACAAAAGGATGTGTGATGGCAATGGTTTTTTGTCGTGGTTGCGCCAAGGAAATTCATGAAACGGCGCCCTCCTGCCCGCAATGCGGCGCTGTACAACACCTGCCATCACACGCTCAGCAGGCCGCCCAGGCCTCGCCGTGGATGGGCATCGTCTCGTTGATTCTCGGCATCCTGTGCGGCTTGACGCTGTTCGACGACAGCGAATGGGACAGCGAAACCCTGCTGGGCCTGTCGATCTTCGCGGTGATGGGGCTCATCTTCGGAATCATCAGCATCGTGCAGAAAAAACCGGGCAACAACATGGCGATCGCCGGTGTTGTGCTGTCGAGCGTTTCGCTGCTCGTGTTTATCGGTCTATCAGTTAATTAACGTGAGGGAAAACAAATGAGTATGGTTTTTTGCCGTGGCTGCGCCAAGGAAATCCACAGCACGGCCCTGGCTTGCCCAGGCTGCGGCGCCCCGCAGGCCAGCACCCCGGCCTATGCGGCTTCGGAAGGTGCGGCACCTGGCACTGGGTACGTTGACGTACTCAAGAAATACGCCACCTTCACCGGTCGCGCGAGCCGCAAGGAATTCTGGATGTTCCTGCTGTTCAACGTGCTGATCGGCGCGGTCATCGGCTTCATCGAAGGCCTGGTGGGTATTCCGGGCTTCTTCTCGCTGCTGTTCAACCTGGCGATCCTGATCCCGAGCATCGCGGTAGGCGCACGTCGCATGCACGATACCGACCGCAGCGGCTGGTGGCAGATCGTGCCGATCGTCGGCTTCATCTTCATGCTGCTGGACAGCCACCCGGGCACCAACCGTTTCGGTCCAAACCCCAAAGGCATCAACTGATCCAACGCAAGGGCTGCTGATGCAGCCCTTCGCTTTCCCAGCACCCGGGTCAGCAGCCCGCGCTAGGGGTTACCCGGCAGGCTGTCGTCATCGCCGACCAGTTCGTCGGTTTCTTCGTAATCGTCCGGTTTGTTGTAGTCGTACTCGATCTTGAACGTGCCATCCGGCGCCAGGCGAAACTCCAGCGCCCAGATCCGCTGCCCCTGGTTGCGCAGTAGGTCGTCACGCAGGAATGTCGCCGCCTCCAGCCCCTTCCAGATGCTGGCGGTATTGCCTTCAAAGCCACCCTTGTCGTCCTTCTGGCCCTGCCAGCTCAACCACTGGTAACCGGACGCCATCTTGCCGTACACGCTCATGCGGCAGCCCGCCGCATCCCAGGGGCGGTTGCCGATGAAGGCCAGCACGTACTGGCCAAGATTCTGGTAAGCCTCTTCAACAGTCTTCATTCCAACCCCTTGTCATTGCGTAAACCGGTAGGGCACCACCCTGCCGTCGATGGTCGCCAGCACCGTGAATTCGTTCGGCCGCACACCGCCCGTTGGCGGATAGCCGATATCAATCTTCACACTGACCGTCTGGCCGGCCTGCAGCGCGCTGCGCATTTCGTTTTCCATGCGCTTCCAGTCACCACGGTTCAGTTTGGCGGCCTGCGGCACCATGTTGATCTTGTCACCCGCGCCCCCCAGGCTCGAGGCGATCAGGTGCCCGCCATCATCGCCTGCATTGCCGCAATGGCCAACCTTGCATTGCTGATAGGGGTTGCGATCCATGGTCGTCAGGCTCAGTTGGCCCTCGACCGAATTGACCCGCCCCGACGCATCGGTGACGTAGGTATGCCCGTTGTTGAGTTCATACGCGGTCCTGGGCTTGAGGTCGCCGTTGACGGTCTTGTCCCAGTTGCCTTTGCTGCCGGCCTGCACACGCTCCACCGGCAGGCCGTCGGCGCGGGTGGTCAGCTTGCCGGGGTCCAGCGGCGACGGCGCGGTGATGACCACATCGTCACTGTGATGGCCGACTTTTTCCGCCACCCAGCCGCCCGCCTTCTTCACCGCCTTCATGCCGTACTTGCCCATGTTGCCGGCAACCACTTGCATGATGTAGTCCTCGCCCTTGGCGATCGCCAGCTCTTCGAGGGTGGTGGTGCCGGCTTCCAGCGCCTTGATGTCCTGCCAGGCTTCATAGGCGGTCATGCCTTTGTCGATCAGCCAGGCACCGCCCATGATCACCGGGATCCAGAAGGCATTGTTCTCGGCCTCGATCTGCGCCGCCGTGTTGGCAATCGCAGCGTCGCCGCCGGCGGCGACGGTGATGCCGGTGATCAGCGAGCTCACCAGGTTCTTGCGAGCCTCTTTTTCCTCGGGCGTGAGCGAGGCGCCTTCCTGACCGGAAATCTGCTCGACCAGGTTGTTGATCACCACGCTCGATGCCGCGCCCAGTGCACCACTGCCACAGCTGGCGTTCTGCGCAGCAGCCCCGGCACAACCGGCCAGGGTATGCAGGGCGGTACGCGCGACATCCGAATCGAGCTTGTCGGCAATCAGCTTGATTTCCTGGGCCGCCAGGCCCTGCATGTAGTTCACCGCCGTGGCCTGCAGCATGCTCGCGCCGCTGCCGGAAATATTGCCACCGGCCGCGGCGGTCAAGGCCATCAGCACCGCGCGGCTGGTACCGCCGAATTCCCAGGTCTGGTTGTCCTTGAGGGTCTGCGCCAACGCCGCCATGCGGGCCGGGTCCTGCTGGTCGGCCGGCTTCTGCCGCTCTTCGTCGAGCAGGCGCTTGGCACTGGTGGACTCCTTGGCCTTGTTGTCCAGGTAGGTGCCGACTTCGCGGGTGAACGCCCCGGCAATCTCGAAACCTGCACGCAGCTGCTGCTCGTCGAAGATCGGCTTGAGGGCGTTGCTGCTGTCGCGATCACTGGACACGTCACGGTTGAGGCTGGCCACCGTCATGTCGGCGGTGTTGCCGGTGAGGGCCTGCTGGCCGGCGTCATCGGTCACGCGAATGAGCCCGCCACTGATACCGCTGCGGGTGACGCTGCTGGCACTGTCGCGGGCCCCCAGGGCCACCGGCAGGGTGGCGCTGAAACCGCCTTCATTGGGCAAGGTGCTGCCCGGTGTCTGGGTCGGGCCGGCCTGCACGGTGCCGTTAGGATCCTTGCCCACGGCACTGCCATAACCGCCGCCCAGGCTTACGCTGCTGGCGTCGTACTCGGCTTCGTTCTTGATGTCGCGGGTGGTCAGGGTGGCGGTCACCAGCTGGTTGCGCCCTTCCTGCACGGCCTTGTCGCTGCTGGTGATGACCGCGCCGACCAGGTCGGTGTTGCCGCCAACGCGGATGTCAAAACCACCGTCGCCGGCCTTGATGCCCGACTGTTCGGTGACGCTGGCGTACGTGGAGTCGATGTCGGTGGCGCCGGCCCCCAGGCTGCCGCCCGCCGTGCTGACGCCCCAGCAGAACGGCGGGATGCACAGGCTCAGGCCGGCACTCATGCTTTTCTCGTCGACGGTGTAGGTGCTGGTGTCCTGCAGGCTCTCGATGTTCAGGTCACCGCCGATATCGGCCACCACCTGCTTGCCGCTGGCCACGGCGCCCTTGAGCGTGGTGTCGCCACCGGAGCGCACCAGCAGCAGGTTGCCGGCGTCGACACGGGTGTTGGTGTGGGTGATGTCCTCACCGTCTGCTTCGCCGCGGTTGCCCGCCACCCCCAGGTTCAGGGTGAAGCCGTTCTGTGTGCCGCCAAACGCAAAGCCGATGCCCACGCTGGCACTGCTGCCACGGCTGTCGCTCTGCTGGGTGGCCTTGTTGGTCGCGGCCAGCAGGTGGATATCGCCTTCGGCATCGAGCAGAGCATTGTTGCCGGCCTTGATCTGGCTGCCGCGCACGGTGATGTCGCTGTCGGCACCGGCGCCGCTGGCCACCAGGCTGACATTGCCGCCGGCGGCCACGGTGGAGCTGGCCGAGGTATCGGCGCTCTGCCTGGACTCGCTCTGGCTCTTCTGCGCACCGATCGACAGGCTGATGTTGACCCCGCCCATCGCACCCGGGCTTTGCGCCACGGCGGTGGCCGCGTTGTTGGCGGCCAGGGCAGTGGTGGCACCCGCCAGCACCTTCATGCGCCCGTCCTCGGTCTTGTCCGAGGCGGATTTCATCTGCTGCGCGGTTTGGATGGCAGTGAGCACCGGGTTGGTGATGGTGATCGACAGCCCGGTCTGCTTGAACAGCGTCTCGTGCTGGCGCTGCACCAGGTTGCGCGCCTCCAGAATGTCGATGCGCTCGGCCGAGATATCCACATCCCCCTTGGGCGCCATCACATGGCTGCCCACCTGGCGGTAGTCCTTGCCGGCGGCGATCAGCACATCGCCCTGGGTGGAGCCGACGGTGCTGGCCACTGCGGTGGTGCTGGTGGTGAGGTCCTCGACGCTCTGCTGCTGGGTACCGAGGGTCACGGCGATGCCGCCACCGCTGAACAGGCCGCTCTTCTTGACCGACTTGTCGTGGCGCTCGCGCTGGGTATCGGTGGCGGCTTCGATGTTGATGTCGTTGTCGGCCAGCACGACGGTCCTGTCGGTCGACACCACGTTGCTGGCGCGCAGCGTCACGTCGCGACCGGCCTGCAGATAGGCTTGTTCCGCGCTGACCGTGGAGCCCTGGGCGAGGGTTTCGCTGAGCGTGTCACGGGTGGTGGTGGTCTTGCTGGAGAACATCCCGTTGCCACCCTTGGACTTGTGCGCTTCGTCGGCGAAGCGCTCGTCCTGCCCGGCGGTCAGGTTGATGTCGCGCCGCGCCTCGAGCAGCACCGCGCCCTGGGTACTGGACACCGTGGCGGCGCGCAGGTTGATGTCCTGGCCGGCCTTGAAGCTGACGTCGCCGGTCGCTTGCACGTTGCTGCCGACCTCGGTACGGCTGGCATCCTTGCGCCAGTTGCTGCTGTCCCAGGTGATCGACTGCTGGTGCGATTCGGTCACGGTGGTCATGTTCAGGTTGTTGCCGGCCACCAGCTGGGTGCTGCCGCCGACGCCGGCGTTGACCACCTGCGCACCGGCCAGGTTGATGTCGTTGCCGGCCGAGGCGCTGAGCGTGCCGCCAGCCCCGCTGACGAACAGCCCGGCCATGCGCGACAGGTTGGTACGCGTGCCTTGCTCGCTGCTGCTGTCATGCGTGCTGGAGATGACGTTGAGGTTGTTGCCTGCCGTCACGGCCAGGCTGTCCACGGCGCCGATCAGGCCGCCGAGGTTGTCGAGGTTGTCCCGCGCCTGCACCGAGACCTTGTCGGCCTGGATACGCCCGCCGAGGTTGTCCACGTTCTGCGCGGTCAGGGCCAGTATGCTGCCCCCGCCGAGGCTACCGCTGTTGGTCAGGTTGTTGGCCACGTCGAGCTTGAGCTGCTGCCCGGCCATCAGCGCACCGGCGCCATTGAGGTCACCCTGCTGCACCCGCACGTACACCTGCGGCACCAGCACCTTGCGGGTTTCGCCGCCTGCCAGGGTCACCTGCTTTTCCACCAGCCATACGATGTCGCTGGTCAGCTGGGCCATCTGCCCGGCCGTCAGCGCCACGCCCGGCACCAGTTGCCAGGTGCTGGCCACGGTCACCGCATTGTCGAGCAGCGCACGGTATTGTTCTTCGTCGCTGGCATAGCCGTCGATGAAGCGACGCCCGGTCAGTTGGGCGATCTGTTCGCGGATCAGCTTCTGTTCGTAGAAGCCATCGCCCAGGCGCTGCAGGGTCTGCCCCGGGTCCAGGTGCAACTGTTGCAGCATGTAGTCCGACGACAGCCAGTTGCGATAGCCGGCAAAGCGCGGGTCGGTCTCGACCAGGTAGTTGCGAATGGCCAGCGGGTTGGTGTTGAACAGGCTGTTGCTCGGCAGCGTGAGTGCCGGGCCGCCGCTGCGAATCTGTTCGCTGACCCCCTGGGTGTTGAGGGTGGTCTGCGCCGCCACCTCGATGATCGGGGCCACCTGGTAGGCGTTGCCGGCCGCGGCATCCACCGCGCCCGCGCCGAGTGCCTGCTGGTCACTCACCTGGCTGGCATGGCCATCGACCTGGGTGCCGCTGCCGGTGATCGCGGCCAGTTCCTGCCAGACGGTCGGGTACAGGGTGATTTCCTGCACCAACGGTGCCGGCACATACCTCGCCACGCGGGCGCCCTGGCTGTCACGGCCCTTGCGCTGGATACGGTAGAAGTTGGTCACCGTACCACTGTCGGCGGTGACCTGCTGGCCCTTGAACTCGGTGTTGACCAGTTTGCCGATGGCCCCCTGCAACAGGCCGCCGGCGATGACATGGCTGTTGTCGTTGAGCACCTCGTCGGCGTTGATGACGAGGTTGCCGCCGGCCAGGATCTGCCCCGGCGCCGAGGTGGCGATCTGGGTTTCACGCACCACGCGGGTCACGTCGTAGCGGTTCCAGTTGTCCCGCTGGCCTTCGGGGGTGATCAGGTATTGCACTTCGTTGTGGCGGAACCCGACCTGGTTGGCCTGGTAGCGATTGGGCGAGCCGGCGAGCTGAAATTCCTGGAAGCTCTGGCGGCTGATTTCCACTTCGCGGGTGCTGAAGTGGTTGTTGAGGTTGTGCAGGGTCTGCACGTCCAGCGTCATGTGGCCCAACGACTCGATGGTGGCGCTGGCGTTGGTCAGCAGGGTGGCGCGACCGCTGGCGTGATCGGCGCCATCCAGTGCACCGCCGATGGCCATGTCGCCGGCACTGAAGATCAGGGCCGCTTCGCGGTTGTCGATCTGCGTGGCGCCGATGTCCAGGCGACCCCGGGCGGCGATGACACCGGACCGGTCACCCTCGTTGGCGTTGACCAGGGTGCCGGCCGCAATGCCCAGTTGGTCGCCGTAGATGCGCCCACTGCCCAGGTTGTACAGGGTGCCGGCTTGCAGGCGCACCTTCTGGCCGTCGATCAGGCCGCGGTTGGTCAGGCTTTCATGGGCGTTGATGCGCACCTGGTCGGCACTGATTTCACCGTCGGCGCGGTTGTCCACGGTGTTGGCGTCGAGCAGCATCGACGTGCCGGCCAGCAGCTTGCCGTTGTTGTTCAGGGCGCCATCGGTCTGCACGTCGAGGGTGCCGTTGGCCTGCAGCAGGCCGTTCAGTTCGAGGCCGGCGAGCAGGCGCAGGGTCAGGTCGCCCAGGCTCACGGCCTGGCCGTTGCCGTTGTAATAGGCGGCGTTCATGCTCAGCGACTGGCCGGCCAGCAGGCGCCCGTCGAGGTTGCTGATGCTCTGGCGGCGCGCATTCGGGTCACGGTCGGCGATGCTCAGGTGCTGGCTGGAACTGATCAGCCCGCCGGTGTTGTCCAGCACCTGGCTGACGCCGATGTGCAGCGTGGTGTCGGCGCGAATGGCACCGGCCTGGTTGCCCAGTACGTCGGCATTGAGCCGCAGCGCGTGGCCTTGCAGGCCCTGGTTGTCACCTTGGGTGGCGCTGTTGTCGAGCGTACCGGCCTCGACGTGCAGCAGCCCGGCCGAGCGTATCAGGCCGCCCTGGTTGTCCAGCCGCTCGGCCGACACCACATCGATGGTGCCCAGCGACTGGAGCTGACCTGCCTGGTTGTTCAGGTGGTTGCCCTGCACCAGCACGCTGCTGGAACCGACGATGCGCCCACCGGTATTGGCCACTTCGGGCGCCAGCAGTTGCAGGGCGCCCTTGGCCGAGATGAAGCCGCCGGCGTTGTTCAGCGACGCGCTGTGAATCTCCAGTGCGCCCTGGCTGATGATGCCCCTGCCACTGCCATCGTCGAGATTGACCAGCGCCTGGTCGCCGGTATGGAGGGTGAGCTTGCCCTGTGACTGGATCAGCCCGCCCACGTTTTCCAGCCGCCCGCTGCGCAGGTCCAGGGTGGTGCGTGCATCCAGGGTGCCCTGGGCGTTCTGCAGCAGCTGGCCGTTGCTGTTCAGGCTCAGTGCCAGGCCGCTGATGACGCCGCCACTGTTGTCGATGCCTTGCCCGGTGACGACGATGTCACCGGCCGCTTCCAGGCGCCCGCCCTGGTTGTTCAACACGCTGTCGCGGGCGCTCAGCAGCAGCCCGCCCTGCACCGAACCGACCGTACCGCCGCTGTTGTCCAGGTGGGCGGCATTGAGTGTCATCTGCCGGATCGCAGCGAAGGTACCCGCGGTGTTCAGCAATGCGTCGGCGCCGGCATACAGCGTACCGCCGGCGCTGACGGTGCCGCCGCGGTTGTCCAGGGTGCCCGCGCGGAGCACGCCGTTGCCGCTGGCCGCGAGCGTGCCCCCCGTGTTGTCGAGCAGGCCCTGGGTGGTGACGGTGAGGTCGCCCGCCTCGGTGGCCAATACCTTGCCGCCATGGTTGGACAGCGTGTCGGCCTCGATGACCACGTGCTTGCCCTGGGCAACGCTGTCGTCGAGCAGCACCTGGCCGGCTTTTACCTGCAAGGTGGCGGTGCTGACCAGGATGCCCTGTGTGCCATCGAGCGTGCCCGCGGCAAGGTCCAGGGTGCCCTGGCCCGCGTGCTCGATGCGGCCGTCGGCGTTGACCAGCGTGGCGGCGCTGATGCCGGCATGGGTTGCGTTGCTGGCGATGCGGCCGCCGCGGTTGTCGAGTGTGCCGTCGACCTTGATCGAGGTGGTGCCCTGGCCGCTCTGGGTCAACGCGCCGCCGACGTTCGACAGCTCGCCGGCGCGCAGTTGCAGGTTGCCGGCCACCACCTTGGCCGCGTCGCTGCGCAGTACCTGCCGGGCGGTGGCGGTGAGCGTCTGGCTGGCATCGACGCTGGCGTTGCCGAGGTTGATGTCGCTGCCGGTGAGGGTGATGTTGCCGGCCACGTTGCGGCTGCCGCTCAGGTCCACCTGGCCGGCGCTGACGTGCAGGGTGCCGCCGGCCAGGTGTTCGCCGCTGGCCTGCACGTTCGCTGCACTGAGGGTCAGGTTGCCGGTGTTGCCAAGCTTGCCTTTGTCGTCCAGCCCGGCTGCCAGCGCCGAACCCTGGCTGCTGGTAATGCTTGCCTTGGCACCAGTGGCCTTGAGGTGGACATTGGCCTGGCTGGCCAGGGTGCCGCTGTTGTGCAGGTTGCCGGCGCTACTCAGGCGCAGGTCGCCCTTGGCATAGACGGTGCCACTGTTGTCGACCCCGCCGGTGGCGGTGACACGGGTGGCCCCGGCACTGCTGATGCTGCCGCTGTTGAGCAACTGGCCATCGGCGCTGATCACCACCTCGCCGGCCCCGGCGCCGATCTTGCCGGCGTTGCGTACGCCCACACCGCCCTCGGTGCCCACCAGCATGATCTTGCCGGCATACATGCCGCCAAGCTTGGCCACGTCGATGGCAATCGCGGGCGCCTCCTCGTCACTGCCCGCCAGCTTGCTCGCACGCGTGTTGTCGGCATTGACCTGGTTGCGCCCGGCCGTGACCTTGAGATCCTTGGCCCAGATGCCGGCGTTGACCTGCACGCTCTGCGCGATCAGGTCGGTGTAGTCGGCATCGGCGCTGTCCAGGCCTTTGCCTTCGATGCGCAGGGTGCCGCCCTTGACCTGATAGCCGGTGATGCGGCCGTTTTCCAGCTGCGCCTGGCCCGTGGTGAGCGTGGCGCGGTTGGCGTTGATGAACCCGCAACCGTTGCAGGTGACGCCGGCCGGGTTGGCGATCACCACCTGGGCGCGTTGCCCGGCGACTTCGACATAGCCACGCAACTGGCTGGGGTTGCTCGCGTTGACCTCGTTGAGGATTACCCGTGCGCTGCCCTTGCTCAGGTTGCCGTTGCCCTGGATCCAGCCGCCTAGCTGGGTCTGGCTGGCCTTGGCCGCGTTGTTGAGGATGACCCCGCGCTTGTCGACGTCGAACTGGCTGTAGGTATTGCGCGACACCCCGGCGGCGCTGGGCGCGCGGATGTTCACCTGCGGCGTGCCGTTGGCGCTCTGCCCCACGTTGGGGCGCTGCCCGGCGGGGGCACGGCCATCGGCAACGACCCCGGCGGCCCAGGCCGGTGCGACGTCCAGGGTCACCAGGCCGAGGGCGAGCATCAGCGCGAAGCGCAGGCGCCCCAGCTCGGCCGAGGTGCCCGTGGGCCCGGCCACCGGGCCGCTGGTCACGCCCGGTGCCTTGCCCTGGCTGGCGACGTTCTCGGCGACCACCATCAGCAGCCCGCGAGCCTTGTTGAAAACGATACGGTAGAGGTGCTTGTTCATTGCAATTCCATTTGCGGTGCCAGACCGCCGGCAGTCGGATTACGCTGTGAGTTCCAGCGGGTGGGCGGCAAACCAGGCGTTGGCCTGCTCGGGGATCACACCGATCCCCATGTGCGTCTTGACCCGCAGCCCGCGTTCTTCACCGTGGTGGTCGAGCGAACGCATGCAACGGTTGGGAAACAGCTGGCGCTGTAGCAGGCGCGCCAGGTCGGTGGTGTGGCCGAACGGGCTGATGAAGTCGTTGAACCACAGGCGCTCGCCGCTGTTCCAGTCGGCATCGGCCAGCTCAAGCGGCGATTGCGTGATGTAACGCTGTTCGGCGGCGGCACTGAGGTTGAGCCAGGACAGGTAGAACACCGGCTTGCCGGCCTCGCTGCCCAGCACGAACTGGCGATGCTTGAGGGCCGGCAGCAACAGGGTTGCCAGGCTGTGCAAGGGCGCCTCGCGGTGCGCGCTGGAATGCATCCACAGCCATGTTGCCGAGCCCAGCACGGTGGCCTCGTTCCAGGGTTCGTCAAACAGCCCGGGGGCGACGATGTCGAAGCGATCAAAACGCATGGCGGGGCCTCAGAACGACAGGGAAACAGTGAAGGCGCTGGTGATGTTGGCCGTTTCGAAACCGTCGGGTTTCTTCAGCGGCGTGCCCCATGACCAGTCGTACGACAGTGCCTTGTAGCCACCGCGCAGACCGACCACCGCACCGGCCAGGCGCTTGCCCGCCAGGTAGTCGCTGGAGTGGCCGCTGACTTCGCCGTAGTCGACGCCGGTGTACAGCTCCTGGCCGGTATCGCCCAGGGCCAGGCCGATTTCATTGCGCAGGGTCCAGCCGCGTTCGGCCGAAAGAATGTTTTCGCCGTCGAAGCCGCGCACGGTGTAGCGCCCGCCGATGGAGAAGCGGTCCTGCGGCACCAGCGCCGAGCGGTTCCACTGCGCGCGCCAGCCACCGATGTAGCGCAGGCGCTGGTTGTAGGCGACGAAAGGCACCTGCAACTGGGCATCGGCACTGATGATCCTGGAGCGCGAGGTGCCTTCGCCGGTCAGCTCTTCCGGGGCCTGCAACGCACGATGTGCACCGGTGCCACGACGGTAGCCGGCGCTCAGGTCGAGGGTCGAGGCACCGATGAATTCGCGGTGGCTGAGGCCGGCTTCCCACCCGGCCATGCGCCGACGCTGCAATTCGATTTCGGTGTCGTCGATGAAGTTTTCCGACGTACGGGTCCACAGGCTGCCCCAGGCGGTGGTCTTGCGCACGGCATCGCGGTACAGCAGGCGCGACAGGCGCAGTTCGTTGTTGCGGGTTTCGCCACGGTATTGGTAGGTCTCGTTTTCGCCGGCCACGCTCTGGTGGTAGTCGTACTCGCTGCTGGTAAAGCCCAGCAGCCAGTAACCGAAGGGCACCGAGTAGTGCAGGGTGTTGCCTTTGGAGCCGCGATTGCCCGACTCGCCGCCGCCCAGGTCGTGGGTGGCACTGACGTAGAACAGGTCGTTGAGCGAGAGCGGGTTGTCCAGCGACAGCGCCAGGTTGCCCTGGTACTTGCCGGTCTCCTTGCTGCCGGAGTTATCCACAGACAGGCTGAGCCGTGCCGGGAAGGCCTGCCGCCAGGCGATCACGATGTCGCTTTCGCCAGGGGCGGCGTCGCTGGCCTGGGCCGGGGCGATCTGGATATCGGCTTCGGCGGTGGGCACACGCTTGAAGTTTTCCAGGGCCTGCTCGATGTCGCGCAGGTTGAGCAGGTCACCCGAATGCGCCGGCAGGGCGTTCCAGGCATTGGCGCGGGTGCTGGTGCCAGCGTCAAAGCGAATGTCGCGGATGCGCCCGGGTATCAGGGTCAGGGTCAGCTCACCGCCGGTGAGGTCCTGGGCCTCGGCCAGTACGCGGGTGGTGACGTAGCCTTTTTCGATGATCGCGTTCTGGATGCGTTTCATCGTCAGGTTGATACCGGCGGCGCCCAGGCAGCGTCCGGCGGCCGGGTCATCCTTGGGGTTTGCGGCGCGCAGGGCCCACTGGAAACGCTCGGCGGCATCGCCCACCAGACGTACCTGGCGGATCGGGAAGCAGGGGGTTTCACGCAGGGGCAGGCGGCCATCGCCTTCGTCGGCCAGGGGCGCTTCGAGGCGCACGTCGGGGCGGGCTTCGAGCTGCTCGCGCTGCACCCGTTCACGCTCACGCTGACGCAGCAGTTCGGCATCGGGGCCTGCTGCCTGCGCGACACTGCCCACGCTTGCAGCACTGGCAAACATGGCCAGCAGTAGAGCGGCAACAGGGGTGGGGCGCGAAGCGCTGACGAAACAGTGGGCGACACTCATCATCAACGCCCGGCAACGGGCGATCGGCAGCATGGCACATCCTTGTGGGGCCAGAATTCAGAAATGCGGACTAGGGGTCGCCAAGCGACGGCGTGTAAACGCGAAGGAGCGAGCAACGAATTGTCCTACAACCCCTACCGAAACCCTCTGATGGTGGTTTCGGAATAAAGTTGCGTGCCAATCGGTTGAAACGTGATGGGGTTCAAGGTTTGGCGGAATGAGAAGGGCCTTGGCTGATCGCAGAGCGCCGGCAGGCCACCCGGCACCAGCCGGTGCTTGGGTGGCGGCCTCAGAAACTGGCGCGTATGCCGGCGTACAAGGTGCGACCCGGACCCGGCTCGTAGTAACGCGCCCCTGTATCGTTGATACGCACGTTGTCGTAGTAACGACGATCGGTGAGGTTATCCACGCCCAGATAGGGTTCCAGCGCCTGCCCCTGCAACGTGAGCACCTTGCCCAGCCGCAGGTTGAACAAGGCGTTGCCGGCCACCCGCGCCTCATTGGCGTTGTCCGCATACTGCGGGCCATAGGCGTTCATGTTGACCCGCGCATAGAACGCAGCCGACTCGTAGCCCACTTCGGTGAACAGGGTCTGCCGGGGAATACCCGGCAGGCGGTTGTCGTCATGGCCTTCAAAGCGGGTGTAGTGGTAGTCGTTGTAGCTGTAGGCCATCGACAGGCGCCAGTTATCCACAGGCCGGTATTCGCCGCTCAGCTCGAAACCGTCACGCCGGGATTTGCCGGCGTTGCTGTAGGTGTTGCCACGGTCGCTGCTCTGCGCCACCAGTTCGTCCTTGAGCAGGATGCTGTACACCACCGCCTCCAGGCGCAGGTCGTCCCACTCGCCTTTGACCCCCAGCTCGCGGGTCAGCGCGCGCGCCGGTTGCAGGCCGGTGTTGAAACCGCCCGCCGTCGGGTTGCTCAGCTCGTTGAGCGTCGGGGTCTCGAACGAGGTGGCCAGGCGCGCATACGCCTGGGTGTGCTCGGTCAGGCGATAGCTCAGGCCGGCACTGTAGTTGAAGTCTTCGAAACGCTGGGCGTCGGAGGCATCGCCATCACTGGAGAAGCGGTCGTCGACCGACTGGCGCGTGGCGTCATAGCGACCGCCCAGGGTCAGTTGCAGGCGCTCGGTGAGGTCGATGCTGTCTTGCACGTACAGCCCGTAGCCACCGGCCTTTTCGCGCTGGCGCAAGGTCAGGTCGCCCGTGTGCCCGCCCACTTCGTTGTTGTGCCGCTCGCGGTCGTCACGCTGCTGCTCGATGTCGATGCCGGTGGTGAGCTGGTGGCCCAGGCCGAACCAGTTGGCCCGGTGTGTGTACTGCCCGCCCACACCGGCAAACAGCCGTTCGTAGGTGGTCTGCCCACCCGCACGCAGCGGCAGGCGGTTGCCGAAGTCACGACGGCCCACCCACGTGCGCAACTGGTAGCTGTCGGTTTCGCTCAGTTCGCTGGTCCAGTTGACGGCCAGGCGCTGCTGATTCATCTGTTCATCGGCGTTGAACAGCAGGCTTTGCGGGCGCGCCTGGCTGCGCTGGTCACGCACCTGGGCGAGGGTCAGCGCGCCGGGGTCTTCGGAACGGTTGTCGAGGGCCTGGAAAGTGACCCCCAATTCGCCCGCGTCAGCCTGCCAGCGCAGCTTGCCGGTGAGGTTGCGCGCCTCGGAGGCCGCGTGTTCGCGGTAGCCGTCCAGGTTGGTCACGTTCAGCGCCAGCAGGCCGCCCAGGTTGCCCGAGGTGCCGCTGGTTTCGGCGCGCACGCGGCGATAGCCGTCGGCGCCGCCACTGATGTCCACGCTCGAACGCGGTTCAAGCGACGGCTCGCGGGTCTTGATCGCCAGCACACCGCCCGCACCGTTGCCGTACAGGGTCGACGCCGAGCCGCGGATCACTTCGATGTTCTCCACCAGGCCCAGGTCGACGCCGTCCATTTCGGTCTGGCCGTCGGGCATGGTCAGGGGTACACCATCCACCAGCACGCGAATGCCGCGCATGCCGAAACTGGAGCGCGCGCCAAAGCCGCGGATCGACAGGCGCATGCCCTGGGCCATGTTGTAGCGGCTCTGCGCCACGGTGCCGGGCACCGCCGTGAGCAGGCTGTCGAGGGTCAGCATCTGCTCGCCGGGCTTGTCGGCGACACTCACCGAGCTGACCGCGGCCGGGGTCTGCAGCCATTCGGAGGTGACCCGCGTGGAGGTCACTTCCAGCGGTGCCAGGTCGACACTGTCAGCACTCGCATAACCGCAGCCGAGCAACAGGAGGGTGAGGACGGAGGGCCGCCGTGACAACATGGGGAATCCTTGTAGAGAGGGCGCGGGTGCTGCACACCGGCGCCAACGCGTGTGAGGGGACGTTATAACGCAGATGCCCGGGTAGCAGTACTGTCCAAAAGTACCGCCAGCACCGACCACACCTGCGGGTCATCGCTGTAGGCGACGTTGAAGCGCATACACCCCAGCAGCGCCGGGGCAGGGCCGAACAGGCTGCCGGGGCTGAGCAGCATGTCACGCGCCAGACCGGCACGGGCCAGGGCTTCGCTGTCGCAACCGGCGGGTAGCCGCACCCAGATGAACAGGCCGCCGGCATACGCCTGCAGCGGCTCGCAGCCCAACGCGCGCAAACGCTGTTCGACGCGCCCGGCCGCCTCCTGCAAGCGCAACTGCAGGCGCTTGCGGTGCTTGTCGTAGCTGCCGTCGGCAAGCAGTTGGCCGACCACCTGTTCGAGCAGCTCGCTGGTGATGCCCCCGCTCATCAACTTCATGTGGGTGAGGCCGGCGGCCAGTTGCGGCGCAGCGACCACGAAGCTGGCCCGCGCATTGGCGCTGAAGGTCTTGGAGAAACCCGACACGTAGGTCACCTGCTCCAGGCCCGCCAGCGCCGCCAGGCGTGCCGGGGGCTGCGGGTGCAGGTCGGCATACAGGTCGTCTTCGATGATGTGGCAGTCGTGCTGGCGCGCCAGCTGCAACAGCGAGAACGCCTGGCCGGGGCTGAACGAATGCCCGGTCGGGTTGTGCAGCACGCTGGTGGTCAGGTAGAGCCTGGGCCGGTGTTGCACCATTAACTGTTCCAGGTGCGCCAGGTCCAGGCCCTCGGCGCCGCGCTCCAGGGTCACGATGCGCGCCCCATGCAGCGCGAGGTTGGCGTGGAAGTTGAAGTAGCACGGGCTGTCGAGCAGCACGCAATCACCCGGGCGCAGCAGCAGGCGCAGCAGCATGTCCAGCGCCTGCACGGTGTTGCTGGTGGTGACGATCTGTTCCAGGGGTGCGGCGATGCCCTGGCTGTGCAAGCGCGCCTGCAGGGTCTGGCGCAGCGGCAGGTATCCGGCCGGCGCGCCGTAGCCGGCGATGCGCAGGCGCGTGGCGCGTGCCACCGTGCGCAGCGCCTGGCGCAGGCTGGCGTCGTCCAGCCAGTCTGGCGGCAGGTGCCCGCTGCCCGGGCGCAGGCTGCTGCTGTCGGCCAGCAAGGAGCGGCGCAGTACGCTGGCCAGGTCTTGCGGCAGCCAATCGGTCTCGGCGCCCGGCAGCCGGGGTGCGTGCCGGTTGGCGACGAAATGCCCGCGGCCCTGGCTGGAGGTGATCAGGTTGCGCGCCCGCAGGCGGTCCAGCGCCTCGATCACGGTGAACTTGCTCACGCCCAGTTGCACCGTCAGTTCGCGCACCGGCGGCAGGCGGCTGCCGGCTGGCAGGTCGCCGGCCTCGATGGCACGCGCCCAGGCCTCGGCGATCTGCTGGACCTTGGGCGTTCCAGGGCGAAATTCGATCGCGGGCAACGGCATGTACACCTCCACAGGTTTACCGGTAATCCTACCAGTAAAGTGTGGGCCAGTTGGCCGCGGGTTGGCCTGCCAGCACTGACGTGTGCCCCCTAGACTGCGGCCTTTGAACTGTGAGCACCGCCATGAGCATCGGCCTGACACCCTCCTCCTTCAGCTACTTTCTGGTGTTTTGCGCCAGCATGACCTTCAGCCCCGGGCCGATGACGCTGCTGTTGCTCAGCCTCGGGCTCAAGGCCGGGCTGCGCCAGTCGCTGCCCGCGCAGCTGGGCGCAAGCGTTGCCTACCTGCTGTCGATCCTGATTTTTGCACTGGGCTTTTCGGCGCTGATCCAGGGTTACCCGCTGGTGCGCCAGTTGATCCAGGCGCTGGGGGTGGCGTATGTGCTGTACCTGGCGTGGCGGCAATGGAACAGCACGGGGCTGGCGCTGGATGAAGGCGCAGGGGCGGCGCTGGAGGGCTTTCGCGCACTGTTCGCCAAGGGCCTGCTGACCGGCCTGTCCAACCCCAAGAGCATCCTGATGTTCAGCGCGGTGTTCCCGCAGTTCGCCAGCCAGACGACGGACATCGCCGTGCTCGGCCTGACCTTCCTGCTGCTGCAGTTCGCCAGCGGCTGCCTGTACTGCTACTTCGGCCAGCGTATTCGCCATGTGCTGCAGCAGCCGGCGCGCCGGCGCCTGCTGCAACGCGCCACGGCCGTGCTGCTGGTGGGGGTGGCGCTGATGCTGCTGCGCGGCTTTGACGGTACATGACGTTTTTCAATCGGACCGATGGCGTTTTCAACCTTGCCGAGTGGGCCTGCGTGCACGATTCTTAAGCTATCTGTCGTCGCCGCTTATCCACCGCCGAGGCTTCACATGAAAACCGTGAAAGAACTGCTGAGCTCCAAAGACGAGAAACACCACCAGGTGCACACCATCAAGTCGCACCAGACCGTGCTCGAAGCGCTGATGGTGATGGGCGAGAAGAATGTCGGCGCGCTGCCGGTGGTCGATGACGGCAAGGTGGTCGGGATCATCAGCGAGCGTGACTATGCACGCAAGATGGTGCTCAAGGGCCGCTCGTCGGTGGGCACGCCGGTCAGCGACATCATGAGCGCACCGGTGGTGACGGTGGACCCGCACCAGAGCGTGGAGGTGTGCATGAACCTGATGACCAACAGCCACCTGCGTCACCTGCCGGTGGTAGAGAATGGCCAGTTGCTCGGGTTGCTGTCGATCGGTGACCTGGTCAAGGCCTCGATTGCCGAACAGGCCAACCTGATCCTGCAACTGGAACAATACATTCGCGGGGAGTGACCTTCAGCGGTATTCGCCCTCCAGCTCGTCGAGCTGGTGGTCGAAGCTGCGCAGGCGCGCCGACCAGGTGTACACCAGCACCTCCAGGTCGCGGTTGAGCACTGCGCTGCCGCGCCCGGCGCTCTGCTGCGAGTCGCACAGGTCGAGCTGGTAGCGTTCGCGGGCCATGGCGGTCGCCACGCTGGACAGCTCGCGGGCGTTGTTCAGCCAGTAGCGGTGGCGGCCACGGGTTTGCTGGTCGAGCTGCTGGCACTGGCGCTTGAGCGCCTCCAGGCTTTGCTCCAGCGGTGTGCCTTCGAGTTCCCCCATGACTTCCTGAAAGGTACGCCCTGGCTGCCAGTAGCTGCCCCAGAAATAGCGGTCGAACACGGTTTCGACGCGGCGCAGCGCGACCTTGGCGTTCCAGATCGCCACCAGCGTGCGGCCCTGTTCGAGCTGGCGCTTGCGCACCTTGAGCTGCTGCCAGCTGCTCCAGGCCAGCGCAGTCAAGGCCAGCGCGCCGATCACGGCGGCGGCCGCGTACATGAAATGCATGGCCTCCACCAGCTGGTACAGCTGGCGCACACCATAGAAATAACCGGCGGTCAGCAGCCCCAGTGCGGTCACGGCCGCCCAGAAGCCAGGTGCATAGGGATCTTTCATTGGCGCCATCCCCTTCTTGTTTTTCTGAGCATAGCAACGCCAACCGCCGGTACAGGTGCCGCTCGGCGTTTATTTGCGGGGTCTTCTCAGGGCTTCGTTGAGTTGGTCGAACTGCACTGCCCAGTCGGCGTCTTCCAGGATCGACTCTTTCAGGAACTGGCGCTGCGCATCTGTCCAGAACAGCGCATCCACCAGCTTTACATCGCCCTGGAGCGGCGAGTGGCTGGTAATGAACTGGTCGATGCTCACGGCGTCGTCCGGCAGGCCAAGCTGCTTGAACAGATCGGCAAATGTGTGGGTGGTTGCTTCCATGGGTCGCTCCTTCGCGCCAGACCGGGCATCCACGATGCCGGCCGGACGCCGGGTTGATGATCGTCAGCTGACCTCGCGCACTTCGGCGTGAGGCACCAGTTTCAGGTAGTGCTCCATGCTCATGTGGATCAGGTAGTCATGGTTACCTGCCTCCACATAGACATCGTCCTGGCGGGTCAAGGTCGGATCGATCAGCATTTTTATTTTGTAGGCTTCGCCCATTGCCGGTATTGCCCCGCGCTCGCAGTCCTCGAACAGGTGCGGCAAGCCGCTTTCGCGGGTCAGTTGCCAGAACCCGGTCGCCTGCAGCTTGCTCATGTCCAGGTGGCGGTTGGCTGGCAAGACTGCCATCAGGTAGTTGCCATGCCGGTCGTCGAGCAGCACGGACTTGGCCACCCGTTCGGCGGGTACGCCGGCCGAGCGGGCCGACTCCAGGCTGGTGTGGGAATGCGGGTGGGGAACGATGTCGTAATCGCAGTGGGCCTTGTCCAGGTGCCGCTGCACGGTGATTGCCATACGCATGATGCGCCTCCTCCCCGGCGTGGTTGTCCGGGTGATTAAAGTTTAGGCAGTGGCGCGGGTGTGCGCCGGACTAAACTTCATGCGGGCCTGACGCCGAGCCACCTGGGCTGGCCGCAGACCTCAGTGGGGCAGGATGCACCCCACCCTGCACTCTACCAACCCCCACCCAACGCCAGGAACAACCCGATCTGACCCACCGCCACCTGGGTGTTGGCCGCCGCCAACTGCGCCCTCATGTCGGTGTAGGTGCGCGTGGCCTGCAGGTCCGCCAGAAACGATTCACGCCCAGCCTTGAAGAACCGATGCGTCTGGTCGGCCGCCAACTGCGCCGAACGTTCAGCCTCGGCCAACGCATCGCGCCGGTCCAGCAACGCACTGTACTGCGCCAGGCTGGTCTGGGTTTCACGGATGGCATTGAGCACCACACCATCAAACTGCGCCAGCGCCGCCTGGGTCGACGCCTCAGCCTCGCGAATGCGCGCGCGCGAACCATTGGTCGGCACGGTCCAGGTCAGCAACGGGCCAAAGCCCCACCGATTGGTCGCCGGCTTGCCAAGGTTCTCCAGGATGCCAATGGTGCCCACCTGCGCGCCAATGCTGATGTCCGGGTACAACTGGCCCGTGGCCACGCCGATACCCGCGGTGGCCGCCGCCAGGCTGCGCTCGGCCTGGCGAATGTCGGGCCGGCGCTTGAGCAGCGCCGCGCCATCACCCACCGGCAGCAACTGCGCCAGGTGCGGCAGCTCGGCGCACTGCGCAGTGCCCGCCGGTAGCTGCTCGAGCGGCTTGGCCAACAGCATCGACAAGGTGTACAACCCCGCCTCGCGCATGGCCTGGTAACGCGGCAGCTCGGCGCGCAACGATTTGAACTGGGTCTGCGTGCGCGTGACCTGGGTTTCATCGCCACGCCCGGCATCGCGCAGGCGCTGGGTGAGGGTCACGCTCTGCTCCTGCAGGTCCAGCGACTGTCGCGCAATGTGGTATTCCTCGTTGGCCGCGCACACCTGGGTGTAGGCTCGCACCACATCCGCCACCAGGGTGATGCGCGCAGTGTCCGCCGCGGCCTGGGTGGCGTCGGCATGCGCTTGTGCGGCCTCGACGCCACGCTTGAGCGTGCCCCACAGGTCGAACTGGTACGAGGCGCTGAGAATCGCTTCGCCAATGTTCGCCACCGGCACCTTGTCCGGCTGCAGGAAGGCTTCGCCCGACTCCTGCAAGCGCTGCGCGCCAAGCTTGACCCCGCCATTGAACCCCCCCTGGGCCTCGGCTTCCTCGACCTGGGCCCGCGCCCGCGCAATGTTCGCCGCCGCTACGCGCAGTTCGGTATTGGCTGCCAGCGCCTGGGCCACCAGCGCATCAAGCCGCGGATCCTGGTACAGGTGCCACCAGTCGGCGGGCACCGGCGCCGAGACCACGCTGTCGGCGTCGCTGCGCAGTGCACCCTGCAGGTCGGTGCGGTTCACTGCCGCACCCTTGGGCACGCTGTAGTCCGGCCCGACCATCTGGCACGCCGACAGCAGCAACCCCGCGCCTACCAGCGCCAGGCGTTTCATGGCGCCGTACCCTCGATGATCGACACCGTGGCGGTACGCCCGGCGATCATGCGAAAGTCGGCCGGCACTTCGTCGAAGGCAATGCGCACCGGAATCCGCTGCGCCAGGCGCACCCAGCTGAATGCCGGGTTGACGTTGGGCAGCAGGTTGGCGCCACTGCTGCGGTCACGGTCTTCGATGCCGGCCGCGATGCTCTGCACCCGGCCACGCAGGCGGGTGTTGTCACCCATCACGCGGATGTCCACGGCCTGGCCGATGTGGATGCCGGCCAGCTTGGTCTCTTCGAAATAGCCATCGACGTGGTACGCGTCGCTGTCGACCACCGACAGCACCGGGCGCCCGGCAGTGACGAACTCATGGGCACGCGGGGCGCGGTCGTTGAGATAGCCGTCGACCGGGCTGCGCACCACCGAGCGGTCCAGGTTGAGCTGTGCCGCATCCACCGCCACCTGCGCCTCGGCCAGCGCGGACTGCGCACGGGCCTGGCGCGACTGGCTTTCCTCAAGCTGCTCCTGCGCCACCAGGTTGCCCAGGCCACGGTTGCGCCGCGCCTCGCGCTGGGCCTGGGCCAGGGTTTCGCTGCGCTCGGCCAGGGTTGCCTGGGCCTGGCGCAGGGCGAGACGGAAGCGGTCCTGGTCGATGCTGAACAGCACATCGCCACGCTTGACCACCTGGTTGTCGCGCACCGCCACCTGCTGGATCAGCCCGGAAACGTCGGGCGCGATCTGGATCACATCGGCACGGATGTGCCCGTCGCGGGTCCAGGGGGCGAACATGTAGTACAGCACCATCTGCCACACCAGCACGGTGGCCAGGGTGACGACCAGCAGGGTCAGGACCACGCGGCCCAGGGTCAGCAAGGGTTTTTTCATGGCAGCATCAGGCTTCGGCAAAAGTGGTCGAGCGTGCCCAGCAGCACGGCGTAGAGCGCAACGTTGAACAGCGCCCGGTGCCAGACCAGGCGATAGAAATGCACCCGCGTGAGCAGCGCGTGCACGCCCAGGAACAGCAGGTAGGTGAACACCATCATCACCAGCAGCGTGGGCAGGAACACCCCGCTGATATCCACTTCACCGATCACAGGGGGGCTCCATCGATGCCGTAGGGCAGTTGCGGTTGATCATCGGACGGCTCCAGCACCACTTCGACCCCCGGCAGCAGCGCCAGGCGCAGGCCGCTCAAAGCGTGCAGCAGGTGCAGGCGGGTTTCGCCGCAGTCGGCCATGGCCTGCAGGTTCAGGGCGCGGCGGGCACGGTCCATGTCGTTCAGCAGTGCGGGCGGTGCATGCAGGCGCTGGCGGGCGCGCAGGCACGCCTGGAAGTGCGCGCCGACCTCGCCGGTCACCTGCTCCAGCGCCGCGCGCGCCGGCGCGGTGGCACGCGGCATGTAGGCCAGCAGGTCGAGCAGGTTCAGCCCCACGCGCAGGTCACGCAGCGCACTGCCGGTATCCTGGCCGGTCTGGGTCAGGCGCGGCAGGTGCTGCATCAGGCGGTCGAGCATCTGCACGCCCAGGCGCCGGTGTTCGGCCAGCGTCGCCGGGCGGGTCATGCCGACGATGTCGTGCCAGCTGAAGCGGGTCAGGCGCTTGGCCGCCAGCTCCACGCCGAACGGGCGCACCACCAGGGTCCAGATGAACGCGAACAGCAGGCCCACGGGACCGGCCAGGTTGGCGTTGGCAAAGGCCAGGAAGTCCGCGTCGTAGGCGCCCTGGATGCTGATGAACGAGGCGGTGTTGACGATGGTGAGCAAGGTGCCCAGGTAGAAGCGCGGCTGCACCGTGAGCGTGCCGACGCAGATGAACGGCAGCGCGAAGGCCAGCACCAGCATCGGGAAGTCGTGCAGGTTGGGCAGCACCAGGAACAGGTAGAGGCTGGCGAAGATCACCGACAGCGTGGTCCAGAAGAAGAACCGGTAGATCTGCGGCGCCGGGTCGTCCATGGCGGCGAAGAAGCTGCACGCCACCGCCGCCAGAATCACCGCGCTGGCGCCGTCGGGCCAGCCGAGCAGGATCCACAGCGCCGTGGCGGCGAGAATCGCGGTAAAGGTCGAGAACACCGAGTAGAGCATCAGCCCACGGTCGAAGAACGGCGTCAGCCGGCCCAGACGCCAGTGCCGGTAGACGGCGCGCCACGGCGACAGGTCTTCGCTGCGGATGGCGTGCTGCAGGCTGCAGCAGTCCTGCCACAGGTCGATCCATTCGCCCAGCCGGTACAGCGCGTTGGACAACAGCAGGCCGGGCCGCTCGTCGAGCTCGGCCACGCTCGGCTGCAGGCGTTCGAGCTGGTCGCGCAGGGCCGTCCAGCGTTGCACCGAGGCGTCTTCGGCACTGGCCTGCAACCAGCCACGGGCCTCGTGCAGCACGCCCTTGAGCTGCGCTGCCTGAGCCGGTGCACGGCCTTCGAGGGCAAGCAGGGCGTCGTCCAGCGCATCGATCACCGGGAACAGGTGGATCATGCGCCCGCGCAACTCGCGGGCGTTCTTGACCGTCTGCGGGCGCGCGCCTTCGTGGGACAACTGGCCAATCATCATTTCCAGCGAGTTGAACGTGGTGACCATCGAGGCGCGCAGGCTGGCGACGGTATCGGGGGCAGTGTGCCGGGCGAGGAAGGTGTCGCAGTAGCGGATCGCCTCGGCGAACCAGTTGCCGGTGGCGCCGACCACCACCGGGGTCAACCGGCGCGGCCAGAAGATCGCCCCGACCACCGCCGCGCAGACGATGCCCAGGCAGATCTCCTGCGCCCGCGAGGAGGCGATGTCGAACACCGCCAGCGGGTTGTCCACCACCGGCAGGGCGATCATCGGCAGGGTGTAGCCGGCCAGCATCAGGGCGTAGCTGTTGGCCGTGCGCAGGTGCAGCGAGAGGAACAGCAAGGTACCGGTCCACAAGGCGATGGCGCAGGTCAGCAATACCGGTGTCTGCACCAGCAGCGGCACCAGGAACACCGCCCCCGCCGCGCCCAGCAGGGTGCCCAGGGCACGGTACAGGGCCTTGGAACTGGTTGGCCCGACGAACGGGCTGGAGACGATGTATACCGTGGCCATCGCCCAGTAGGGACGCGGCAGTTGCATGAGCAGGGCGATGTACAGCGCGATCATGGAGGCGGCGAAGGTGCGCACGCCATAGAACCAGTCGCGCGCAGGTGGCATGGAGCTGAAGAAGGCTTTCACGCGGGCCCGCCCGGCGAGCGCTGCGCTGCGTCTTCAAAGGCACGTATCACGCGCAGGGCCGCTTCCAGGTCGGCGGGCGGGATGTCGGCCAGCACGTCGCGGCGCAGGCGCACCAGTTCGGTCTCGATGGCTTCGGCCAGGCGCCGGCCACTGGGGGTCAGGCTCAGCGCCTTGGCACGCCGGTCGCCCGGTGCCTCGCTGCGGCAGACGAACCCGGCGTTGCACAGCTGGTCGAGCAGGCGCACCAGCGACGGGCTCTCCAGCCCCGCGGCCTGGGCCACGGCCACCTGGTGCACGCCATCGCCCAGGCGCACGATCATCAGCAACGGCACCGCGCAGGCTTCGGAAATACCATAGCCGGCCAGCGTCGCCTGGCAGATGCGGCGCCAATGCCGGCTGGCCGCGACCATGCCGCTGCTGGTGTTCAGTTGCAGTGCGTCAAGATTCATGGGCAAGGATCAGAATTCATAGTTTGCTAACTATCAATGTTCTTCGATCCGCCCCCGAGGCGTCAATAGCCGCTCAGCGCTGCTGCTGGTCTTCGCGCTTGAGGTTCAGTGCCCGTGCGCTGCCCAGGCTGATCGCCTGGTCACGCCAGAACAGGTAGCGCAGTGGGTTGCCGGCCACGCTGAAATGCAGCGCCAGCTCTTCGGCCGCCGGCATCACCCCGGCTGCGGCCGCCAGTTCCAGCCAGTACACGGCGGCCTTGTCGTCGGCCTGCACCTGCTGGCCATGCAGCAGGCGATAGCCGATCTCGAAGCGGCAGCGCGCATCGCCGCGTTGGGCACCGCGCATGAACCAGTCATAGGCCAGTTGCAGGTCGACCTGCCAGGCCTGCAGGTGGGTATCGCAGATTTCTTCCTCGAACAGATCGCCCAGTGCGGCAGCGGCTTCGTCCAGGCCGCGCTCGAACGCGTGCCGGTAGCAGTGCGCGGCGCTGGCGTAGGCCACCTGCACGCCCTTGCCGAAGTAGTGCTGCTGGCCCAGATTGAACCAGGCCACCGCACTGCCCTGCAGCGCGGCCATGCGCAACAGGTGGCCCGCCAGCGACGGCTCGCCCGGCCAGTACTTGCCGTTGAGCCAGATCCAGCCCAGGTCGGTGAGCGCCGCCACGCTGCCGTCCAGGGCCTGGCGGCGCAGGTCGGTGTAGACCGATTGCAGGTCGACGGCCTCGTCCAGACGATTGACCAGGCTGAAGCTGTCGCCCAGCGCCGCGCGCTGCACCGGCATGCCTACGCCGGCGAAATGGCGCGGGGTCTGCCCGCAGGGATCCGGGACGACACGCTCGGGCAACAGCCGCGCAAGCAGTGGGTAGATATTGCTGGCAGCAGACATGGTCATCCTCATTGAACCGCCCAAGGTACAGAGAGTGGGGACGATGAGGCGTGATTGTGCGCAACGGCACGACAAAACCTGTCGCGCACGATTCGATTCGGGCAATTCAACGGGCTCGTCCCTGAGGTTATGCGTCACTGGCTAATTGCCATACGGCACCGCTGGCGCCATGCTATTCAGGCAAAGCCTAGACAAGGACGTTATCTTTTGCCCTCCGCCACCACTCGCGCCACGCTCAGCCGTCAATGGGAGCTGTTGCGCCAGCTGCCCAGCCGTTCCCCCGGCATTACCAGTGCATCCCTGGCGATGCGCCTGCGCGATGCCGGTTTCAGCATCAGCAAGCGCACCATCGAACGCGACCTCAACGAGCTGTCGCTGATCTTCCCGCTGGAACGCAACGACAAGAGCATCCCGTTCGGCTGGCACTGGTCGCCGGCCGTGCAGCGCCTGCGTCAGCTGGAACTGCGCGAGGCAGGGGGTGACGCCCTGGCGGACTTCGATTTGCACGGTTACCTGTGCAGTGACGTGGCGTCAGTCGACAGCCCGGATCGAATCCGGCTGCAGGCATGGGTCAGTGATGACCTGGCCCGCCAGGTGCGCGAGGCGCCGCTGAGCGCCGATATGCGCCTGACCGCTCTGGAGCAGGGCCACCGCCTGCACGCCAGCCTCAATGACAGTGTGCAGTTGCGCCGCTGGCTGCTGAGCCAGGGCGAAGCGCTGATCATCGAGCAACCGCCGCTGCTGCGTGGGCAGATCGCCCAGCGCCTGCGCGAGGCGGCGGCGCAGTACAGCGACGGCTGATCAGCGCTGCATACCCCAACGGCGCACGGTGACCCGCTCGAGGGTGTTGAACACCAGGCTCTCGACCAGCAGGCCGATCAGGATCACCACCGCGAGGCCGGCGAACACCTTGTCGGTGTACAGCTCGTTGCGGTTCTGGAAGATGTACCAGCCCAGGCCGCCCTTGCCGCTGGTGGCGCCAAACACCAGCTCGGCGGCGATCAGGGTGCGCCAGGCGAACGCCCAGCCGATCTTCAGGCCCGACAGGATGGAGGGCAGCGCCGCCGGAATCAGGATGTAGACCACCAGCCGCAAGCCGCGCAGGCCGTAGTTGCGCCCGGCCATGCGCAGGGTTTCTGAGACCCCCATGAAACCGGCATAGGTGTTCAGCGCCAGCGCCCACAGCACCGAATGCACCAGCACGAAGATCAGGCTGTTGTCGCCCAGGCCAAACCACAGCAGCGCAAGCGGCAGCAGGGCAATCGCCGGCAAGGGGTTGAACATCGAGGTCAGGCTGCTGAGCAGGTCGCGGCCGATCTGTGTCGACACCGCAAGGCTGGTCAAGCCGAACGCCAGCACGATGCCCAGCAGGTAGCCCTTGAGCAGCACCACCAGCGACACGCCGACCTTGGCCGGCAACTCGCCGCTGAGCATCCCGTCGTACAGCGCGGCGGCGGTCTGCAGGAAGCTGGGCAGCAGCAGGTCGTTGCCCTGATAGCGCGCGACGGCCTCCCAGGCCAGCGCCAGCAGTACCAGGATCAGGCTCTTGCGCAGCCAGGCGTGTTGCCACAGGCGCTGGCCCAATGGCAGCTCGCGCTCCAGCGGTACGCTGAGCAAGGGTTCGAGGGCGACTTCGTACTCCTGGCGTGGAGCCGGTGCAGAGGGGGTCATGGGTAAGGCTCCCGGTCAGTAGGCGATGCGGATGTCGGTGAAGTCGAGCGCGGCGTCCTGCTCGGGCGCAGCGCCGTCTTCGAACAGCAGGCGATGGATGCGTCGCGCACTGGCCTGGAAGTCGGCGGCGCCCAGGCTGTGCAGGTCGTACTGGTGGCTGTGGATCTCGGCGCGCACACGCCCCGGGTGCGGCGACAGCAGCAGGATGCGGTTGCCCACCACCAGCGCCTCTTCGATGGAGTGGGTGACGAACAGCAGGGTGAAGCGCACCTCTTGCCACAACAGCAGCAGCTCTTCCTGCATCTTGCGCCGGGTCAGGGCGTCGAGCGCGGCGAAGGGTTCGTCCATCAGCAGGATCTTGGGCTGCATGGCCAACGCCCGGGCGATCGCCACACGCGCTTTCATGCCGCCGGACAGGGTATGCGGATAGGCATCGGCGAAGGCCGCCAGGCCGACCTTGTCCAGATAATGCAGGGCGCGCTGTTCGGCCTCGGCACGCTTGAGGGTGCCGGATGCCAGCAGCGGGAACATCACGTTCTGCTTGACGGTTTTCCACGGCGGCAACTGGTCGAATTCCTGGAACACCACGATGCGGTCGGGCCCCGGCCCGCGCACCGGCTGGCCTTGCAGGCGGATCTCGCCTTCACGCGGTTCGATGAAGCCGGCCACCGCCTTGAGCAAGGTCGACTTGCCGCACCCGGAGGGCCCGAGCAGGACGAAGCGGTCCGCCTTGTCGACATCGAAGCTGACCTGGTGGGTAGCCCGCACCACGCGCTGGGCGGTGCGGTATTCGAGGCTGAGGTTGTCCACCTGCAACACAGGCGGCGCGCTAACGCTGCTCAGGTTGCTGGCCGTGTGGCCTTGCAAGCGGGCATTCATGGCATCAGCTCCCCTGCAGCGGCTTCTGATCCTGGAAGAAGTAGTCCTTCCACGATTCGGGTTTGTTCTTGATCGCACCGACCCGGTACATGAAGTCAGCCAGTTTGTAGGTGTTCTTCGGCGTGATGCTGAACTCGTACTGCGGGTTGTCGATGATCTTGAGCAGCGCCGCGCGGTCGATCTTGGCCTTGGTCACGCGAATGTAGGTATCGGCCGCCGCGCCCTTGTCGTGCTGGGCGAAGTCCGCCGCCTCGGCCAGGGCGTCGACGAACGCCTGATAGGTCTTGGGGTTGTCCTTGCGGAATTTCTCGGTGGCGAACAGCACGGTGGGCGAGTTGGGGCCCAACAGCTCGTAGGTGTCGAGCACCACGTGCACCTCCTTGTTGGCCAGCACCTGGTCCTGGAACGGCGGGTTGGAGAAGTGCGCGTTGAGTTCGGTGCCGCCGGCCAGCAAGGCGGCGGTGGCGTCAGGGTGCGGAACGGCAAGGGTGTACTTGTCCAGGCGCGCGAACGCCTTGTCGCCCCACTGCTGGGCGGCGGCGTACTGCAGGAAGCGCGATTGCACCGAGACACCTACCGCCGGCAGGGCAATACGGTCGTTCTCGGTGAAGTCGGCGATGCTCCTGACCTTGGGGTTGCTGCTGACCAGGTAGTACGGGAAGTTGCCCAGCGAGGCGACCGCCTTGACGTTCTGTCGGCCATGGGTGCGGTCCCAGATGGTCAGCAGCGGGCCAACCCCGGCGCCGGCGATGTCGATCGAGCCCGACAACAGTGCGTCGTTGACTGCCGACCCCCCGGAGAGCTGGGTCCAGTCGACCTTGATGTCGATGCCCTGCTCCTTGCCGTGCTTCTCGATCAGGCTCTGGTCGCGCACCACGTTGAGCAGCAGGTAGACAATGCCGAACTGCTCGGCGATACGGATTTCACCTTCGGCCTGCGCCGCAGCGGGGGCGATGAGGCTGCCGGCAAGCAGGCTGACGCCCAGGCCGATGCTGGCCGCCAGGCGGCTGATTGAGTTGCGCATGCTGTACTCCTCGAGACGAATCAGAACGGGGCATCGCCCTGGATGGTGGTGCGGTACAGCTTGCGGCGCAGGTGCGCGGGGCAGCCGGCGGCCAGGTGGATCAGTGAACGGTTGTCCCAGAACACCAGGTCATGGGGCTGCCACCGGTGACGGTAGATGTTGTGTTCGAGCACGCTGTGGGCGTACAGCTCGGTGAGGAGCTGGCGGCTTTCATCCTCGGGCAGGCCGACGATGCGGGTGGTGAAACCTTCGCTGACGAACAGCGCCTTGCGACCATTCTCAGGGTGGGTGCGTACCACCGGGTGGATGACTTCCTGCACCTGGGCCAATTGCTCGGCGGTGAGCGTCGGGCGCCAGTTGCCTTCGAATTTGGTTTCGCTGTAGCGCGCGGTGTACGAGTGTGCGGCGCTGCGGCCTGCGACCGCCTTGCGCAGGTACTCGGGCAGATCGTCCCAGGCCTTGTGCATGTCGGCGAACAAGGTGTCGCCGCCTTCGCTGGGCAGCTCCTGGGCGTGCAGCATCGAGCCCAGGCTCGGCAGTTCCTTGTACGAAAGGTCCGAGTGCCAGAACTTGCCGGCATCGCCCAGGCCGATGTTCTGGCCGTTTTCGACGATGTTGGAAACGATCAGGATTTGCGGGTGGCCGGCGAGCAGGAACTGCTTGAGCACGTGGATCTGCAGCACGCCGAAACGGCGGCTGAAGTCGATCTGCTGTTGTGGCGTGATGCGCTGGTCGCGAAACACCACCACGTGGTGGTCCAGGTGCGCACGATGGATGCGCGCAAAGTCGGCATTGTTGACCGCACGGGTCAGGTCCAGGCCGATGATCTCGGCCCCCACGGCGCCGGCAAACGGACGAATTTCAAAACGTTGAGGTTGGGCGCTGTCGTTGTGCGACAAGGCGCCAGAGGCCGCTGACATAACTCTTCACTCCCACGCTGTGCGTGCGCCGCTGGATCGGTAACTACGCGTGGAATTGAATATAAATGCATAAGAAAAATAATTTAAATACCTTTAGGGAATAAGTATAGAGAGGGTTGTTGCGCGCCGGTGGCCTATGCTGCTGAGGCCACTACGGACAGACTTTCACGAGGGATACGCCATGTTCTATGTGCAACGTGATGCCCAGGGCGCGCTGGTGCGGCTGGAGTCGACACCTTTTGCCGAGGAAAACGAGGCGCTGCCCAACGACTCGCCGGAGGCCCAGGCCTGGTTTGCCAAGAAGCTGCAGCAGAGCGACCTGGACATGATCCGGGTGCTGGAGGACCTGATCGAGGTGCTGACCAGCAAGGGCGTGATCAGCATTACCGACCTGCCGGCCAGCGCCCAGGCCAAGCTGCTCAGCCGTTCCAGTGCACGCCAGACGATGGGGGGGTTGAACAAGCTGATCGACGAAAACGAGGACCGACCGCTGATCTAGGGTTCTGGGGCCCCTTCGCTGGCAAGCCGGTTCTCACGAGGTTGGAGGCGCACACAAAACCCTGTGGGAGCTGGCTTGCCAGCGAAAGGGCCGTCACAGACGCTACACGGCCCAGGGGCGCGGCTCACCGATCAACTGCCCCTGTACCCCGACGATCCCCATCTCGCGCAGCACCCGCAACTCCCCTTCGCTCTCCACCCGCTCGGCAATCAGCGGCAGGTCGATGCTGTGCGCCGCCCGCTGTATCGCCTCGATGAACAGGCGCTTGTGCTGCTCCTGATCGATGGCGCGGATAAAACTGCCGTCGATCTTCAAATACCCCAGCCCCAGGTGCGCCAGGTTGCCGATCATGCTGAAGCGCCCGCCGAAATGCTGCAGGCTCAGGCTGAACCCCAGGGTGCGCAGGCGCCGTGCCAGCTGTTCCAGCGCAGCCTGTTCAGGCAGCTGCTCTTCGCCGATTTCCAGTACCAGGCGCCGGCCCAGCGCCGGATGACGCCCCAGCAGCTCATACACCTGTTGCAGCGCCTGCGGGTCGGCCAGGGTGGACCCCGAGAGGTTCAGCGCCAGCACCTGGTCGTGGCCGGGCAAGTGTGCCAGCACCCGTTCGAGCATCAGCAGGTCATGCCGGCTCGACCAGCCTAAGCGCTCCAGCCAGGGCAGGAAACGCCCGGCGGCGAGCAACTGGCCGTGACCATCGGGCAGCCGCGAGAGCACCTTGTAGTGCAGTACCTGGCCAGGGTCATCGGCCGCTACCACCGGCTGGTAGAACAGCTCGAAGCGGCCCTGCTCAAATGCCTGCTGCAACAACGCCTGCCAGTCCTGGCGGTCCACCCGCGCCGCAGCCTGCGCTGGCAGGCACACCCAGCACGGCGTGCCCTGGCTCTGCGCCTGCACCAGCGCTTCATCGGCCCGCTCCAGCAGGGCCGCCGACGCATCGCCGGGGCTGTACGGCGCCAGGCCGATCCAGGCCACCGGGTCGAGGTCAGAAGCGCCAGTATCGTGCAGGCTGTGCAGGGTCTGCTCCAGCTCCTGGGCCAGGTGCAGCGCTTCGTCCTGCACCAGGCCGGGCGCCAGCACGGCAAATTCACCCCCGCGGCTGCGCGCGATCAGGTTGAGGGTCTTGGGGTAGTGCGCACACACCCGTCGCAACTGCTGCGCGACCGCCTGCAGCAATGCGTCGGTGCGTTGCCCGCCGAGGCGCTGGTTGAGCCCGGCCAGGTCCTGCACACGCAGCACCAGCAGGTAACCGGGGCGCGCCTCGTCCAGCGGGCTGAGGCGTGCCGCCAGCTGCATCTCGAAGTAACGCCGGTTGCCCAGCCCGGTCAGGCTGTCTTGCCACGCCTCGGCACGCAGCGTCTCGCTGCGCTGGGCCTGCTCGTGGAACAGTGCCTTGAGCTTCTCGACCATCTGGTTCATTGCCTGCACCACCCGGCGCAGTTCGGGCGTGCGCGGCAACTGCGGCAGGCTGAGGAACTCGCGCCGCGCAATCGCCTGGGACTGCGCCACCATGTAGTCCAGCGGCTTGAGCTGGCGGCGCAGCAGCAACGCACCGAGCAAGGCGCTGAGCACGCCGCACAGCAGCAACCAGGCCAGGCTGCCCAGCGCGCTGCGCCACAGCTTGGCCAGGGCGAACATCGGGTGGCTGACCACCTCGACCCGCGCCGCCTGTTGCCAGCCGCGACTGACGATGGCATCACCGCCGGCCGCCTCCAGGCCGATCAGGCGGATGAACCAGCGCGGCACCCCGCCGCTGTCGGGCTCTGCATGGCGCTCGACCAGAAGAGCAGTGGAACCCAGGTCGACGACACGAATGCTGGCGTAATAGCCACTGTCGAACATCGAGCTGACCAGCAGCTCGACCATCGCCGGGTCATCGATGTTGGGCGTGAGCGACAAGGCCAGCGCAGTGGCGCCATCCTGGGCGTGCGAGCGCAGCTGGTTCACGTACTGGCTGCGCGAACTCTCCAGGCTGACCATGAAGCTGCCGCTGAAGGCAACCACCAGAAACAGGCAGATGGCGAGCAGCAATTGCTTGAACAGTGACATCTGGACTCCTCACTTGACCGGCTCGGCGGGGAAACCCTCGGCCTGCATCTTTTTCAACAGATCCTGCCAGCGCGACAGGCGCTTGCTGTCGCCGACCTTGCGGTTGCCGCCCGCCCCGGTCAGCCACATGCCCTCGGCATTGAAGGCGTACACCGGCAGCAGGTCGGTGCGCTGGCTGGCCGGCTCGATGCTGTCGATCAGGCTGTCGAGCACCAACGGCATGGCCTCTGGAGTGGAATAGTAGGTCAGGACCATGTGCGCGCGGTTCTGGCGCAACGCCTTGACATAGGTGATGCGCAATTTTTCGCCGGGGATGCCGAGGCGGCGCAGGCTGAAATACTTGGCGATGGCGTAGTCTTCGCAGTCGCCGGCGCCTTTGATCAGCGACTGGATGGGCGTGGCCCAGTAGTCGACCTCGCGCCACAGGTCGAGGTCTTCGACGTAGCGCAACTGGCCATTGAAGAACTGGTTGACCACCTGCAGGCGCTCGGTTTCGCTGAGCTGCCTGCTGCTCGCCAGCAGCTGCTGCCAGGCATCGATACGCTGCTGGCCGGCACCGAGCGGGCCATACAGGGCCTGGGCCTTGCGGCTGATCTGGGAGAAGTCCCACTCCGCGCGCAGGTTGCCCAGCAACACGCAGCCGAGCAACAGCGCCAGGCCAGCCTGGCGCAGGGTCAGCGGGGAAGCCCAACGTATCGCCAAGGCCGGCGGTCCATGCAGAACGTGGAATCGCGATGGTGCAGGCTGGGCCGGTAAAAGACAATGGTGCACGGCGACAAGCTTCCCAAGCGCTGCGAGTTCATTCACGATAGTTGATACGTATGCCAGCGGGCCGCCACCAGCCCGGATTTGACCGGCTGAAACGTCATCACCAGGCATCCCTGGACCCAATACCTATCGCTAGCAGGGCAGTCAGCGTGGCCGAAAAGATCAAACTCCTGAGCATCCTGGGCGACGAACAGGTGCCCGCCCACCTGGCGCGCAGCGTGATTGAAGAGCGCCTGCGCAGCGCCATCCTGGACGGCCGACTGGCGCCGGGCATGGCCTTGCGCCAACAGGAACTGGCCACGCTGTTTGGCGTCAGCCGCATGCCGGTGCGTGAAGCCTTGCGCCAGCTCGAGGCGCAGTCGCTGGTGCAGGTGGTGGCGCACAAGGGCGCGGTGGTGGCGCCGCTGATCAGCGAAGATGCCGTCGACTCCTATGGCTTGCGGGTCATCCTGGAGAGCGAGGCGCTACGCCTGTCGGTGCCGTTGTTGAGCGCCGAGGACATCGCACAGGCCCGCCGTTACATCGAGCAACTGGAGAACGAAACCCGACACGCCGAGATGGGCCAGCTCAACCGGCTGTTCCACATGACCCTGTACTGCAAGGCACCGAACCAGAAGCTGTTGCGCCTGATCGACAGCGAGTTGTGCGAAGAGGCGCGCTTCCTGCGTTTTCACCTGTCGTCGATGGGGCTGGGCAAGCTGACCCAGGATGACCATATCGCCCTGGTGGACGCGGCGCAGCACAAGCGCGTGGATGAGGCCGTGCAGTTGCTGGAGCAGCATCTGAACAAGGGCATGCAGGCCATCCGTCAGTACCTGACGCATCGACCGCAGCGCTGACGGCACCGCTGGGCAGCTCAATGGTTGCAAATTGTTCGAGGCGCCATAACAATGAGACTAATTATCATTTATGACCCCGGCAGCGCGCCTTCATGCCCCCTCACGATTCTGTGCACACGCTTTATCAGCAACACCACAGTTGGCTGAACACCTGGCTGCGCTGCCGCCTGGGCAATGCCGCCGATGCCGCGGACCTGGCCCAGGACACCTTCGTGCGCCTGCTGCAGCGCCACGAACAGCCGGAGCTGCGTGCGCCCCGGGCGTTCCTGCGCACCATCGCCCAGGGCCTTGTGATCGACCATTGGCGCCGCGAAGAGCTGGAGCGCGCCTACCTCGAAGCCTTGGCGCATGTGCCTGAGGCCCAGGTGCCCTCGCCCGAGACCCGTGAACTGCTGCTTGAGCTGCTGGAGCGTATCGCGCGCCTGCTCGACGGGCTCAAGCCCAAGGTACGCACCGCGTTCCTGCTGGCCCAGTGCGAAGGCCTGAGCCACAGGCAGATCGCCGAGCAGATGGGGATCTCGCTGCGTTCGGTGGAGCGCCATGTGGCCGATGCGCTGTATCACTGCTACCTGTTGCGCTATGAACCCTAGCCCGCGCGTGGTCAAACAGGCCATTCACTGGATGCTGCGGCTGCGCGAAAGCGGCGACAGCCCACGCTTGCTGACCCAGTGCGAGCAATGGCGCAGCGCCAGCCATGAACACGAACTAGCCTGGCAGCGGGTGCACAACCTGCAGCAGGAGATGAACCTGCGCGCCGTGCCCGGTGCAGGCGTGGTCGCCTTGCAGACGCTGGAGACGAGCCAGCAGCGCCTGCACCGGCGCCAGGCACTGAAGCTGCTCGGCGGCCTGGCAATGCTTGGCTCGGCGGCGTGGATCAGCAAGGACCTTGGCGTGCTCGACCCCTGGACGTCGGATTTTGCCACCGCCACGGGTGAGCGGCGTGCGGTGCGTCTGCCGGATGGCAGCCTGCTCAACCTCAACACCCATACGGCGGCGGACCTCGCCTTCGACGATCGCCAACGCCTGATCAGGCTCAAGCAGGGCGAACTGATGCTGAGCGGTGCCGAACACCCCACAGGCCCCGCTGGACGCCCGCTGCTGGTACGGACCGACGATGCCCTGCTCGAAGGCTTCGACGGGCGTTTCGTGGTGCGCCAGGAGCGCGACTGCACCCGCGTGAGCGTCAGCCAGGGCCGCGTGGCACTGCACCGCCCGGCAGGCCTGCAATGGATACGCGCCGGCGAAGCGCTGCGGGTAAACGCACAGGGTGCGACACCCGTTGAGCAGCAGGACATGGATGCCGGTGCCTGGGCCGACGGGCTGATCGTTACGCGCAATATGCGCCTTGGGGATTTTCTGGCCGAGGTCGCGCGTTACCGCCACGGCTACCTGAGTTGCGCCGAGGACATCAGCACCCTGCGCCTGTCGGGGGTGTTCCGTCTGGAAGACACCGACAAGCTGTTGCAACTGCTACCACAGACGCTGCCAGTGAAGGTCAACTACCGCACGCGCTGGTGGGTACGCCTGGAGCGCCTGACGTGAGGGCCTGACTTTTTGGCGGGTTTTGGCGGTAAGTCCGGCTAGGACAGTAAGCGACTCCCTTCTGCCTTACCGACTCCACGGATGCTTCCCATGCGCGATGCACTGCCCCTGTTGCAGCCCCACGACAATAATGAGTTTCAACCTTTCTTAGATTCACGCCTGGGCAAAGCCGTGCGCGCTGCGCTGTTGGGTACGGCCATGGGCCTGGCCTGCATCCCGGCGGCGGCCCTGGCACAACCGGCGAGCAGCGTCAGCCAGCAATACAACATCCCCGCAGGGTCGCTGGACGAGGTGCTGAACCAGTTCGCGCGCCAGGCCGGCATCACCCTGTCGAGCACCCCGCAGATGACCCAAGGTGCACGATCACCGGGCCTGCACGGCAGCTATGCCACCGACCAGGCGCTGCGCCAGTTGCTCGAAGGTTCGGGCCTGGAAGCCATCAGCCAGGATGGCAGCAGCTATGTGCTGCATGCCGTGGCGCAGGACGCCGCTCTCGCCTTGCCCAGCACTGATGTGCGCGGCTTTGCCCTGGGCAATGCACTGGGCAGCATGGAGGGCTACAACGCCACCCACAGTCAGATCGCGACCAAGACCAGTACCGCGCTGCTGGAGACTTCGCAGTCGGTGTCGGTGGTCACGCGTCAGCAGATGGATGACCAGGGCGCGCAGACGGTCTCGCAGACCATGCGCTACACCCCGGGCGTGCTGACCAACCCGTATGGCGCGACCCACCGCTATGACTATGTGGCGATGCGCGGCTTCAACGACGGTTCGGTCGACAACATCTACATCGACGGCCTCAAGTCGATGGGTGACAGCGGTACCTTCAGTACCCTGCAGGTCGACCCGTATTTTCTCGAGCGCGTGGACATCCTCAAGGGCCCGTCCTCGGTGCTGTATGGCCGCAGCTCGCCGGGCGGCCTGGTCGCGCTGACCAGCAAGAAGCCGTTGTACGAGACCTTTCGCCAGGTACAGGCCACCGTCGGCAACCAGGGGCAGCGCGGCGTGGGCTTCGACTTCAGCGGCCCGCTGGACGACGACAAGCGCATCGCCTATCGCCTGACCGGCCTTACCCATCAGTCCGATACCCAGTTCGACCATAACGAAGAAAAGCGCTTTGCCCTGGCGCCGACCCTGAGCATCGACTTCACCGAGGACACGTCGCTGACATTGCAGGCCTACCTGCAAAACGATCCGGAAGGCGGCTACCACGCCGGCGTGCCTGCCGATGGCGCGCTGCACAAGCGCAATGGCCAGCGCATTTCGGAGCACTTCTTCGAGGGCGAACCGGGCATCGACAGCTACGAGCGCAACCAGCAGTCCTTCGGTTACCAGTTCGAGCATCGCTTCAACGACGTGTTCACCGCGCGGCAGAACTTCCGCTACCTGGACTCCACGGTGAAAATGGACCAGGTGTATGCCTGGGGCTACGAGTCGCCCACCAGCAACAGGCTCAACCGCTACTACACCGGTGCCGACGAGACGCTGCATTCCTACATCATCGACAACATGCTGCAGGCCGAGTACTTCACCGGGTCGGCCAAGCACACCACGCTGGTGGGCCTGGACTACCAGCGGCGCAAGACCGTGGTCGACTGGACCAGTGGTGGCGTGGCGTCGATCGATGCGTTCAACCCGCAGTACGGCAATTCGCAGGTCAGCTATTACGCGCCGACCAGCTATACGCGTCGCCTGCAGCAGACGGGCATCTACGCCCAGGACCTGATCGAACTGGACAACTGGCGCTTCTCGCTCGGGCTGCGCCAGGACTGGGTGAAAACCTCGGATGAAAATCGCATCGCCGAGCCTACCCGCCCGCTGGGCACCAAGATCAGCGATGAGCGCACCAAGCTCACAGGCCGCGCCGGCGTGCTGTACCTCTTCGACAACGGCATAGCGCCTTACCTGAGCTACTCGGAGTCGTTCAACCCCAACTCCTATGCCGACGCCGCCGGCAACCCGCTGGCCCCCACCGAGGGCACCCAGTGGGAAGCCGGGATCAAGTACCAGCCGCCAGGCACGGACAACCTGTTCACCGCCTCGGTGTTTCGCATCGAGCAGGAGAACCTGGCCACCAAGCAGCCGCAGGACAACTTCTACTACCCGGTCGGGCAAGTACGCTCCCAGGGCCTGGAGCTGGAAGCCCACGTGCAGGTAAGCGACAACCTGAAGGTGCTGGGCAGCTATACCTTCACCGATATCGAGTACAGCAAGACGATGCCCAGTACCCTGGCTGGCAGCACCCTCGACAATCAAGGCAACTCGCCGACCCAGGCGCCCAGGCAGATGGCTTCGCTGTGGGCCGACTATGACGTGCGCCAAGGCGTGCTGGATGGCGTGCGCGTCGGCGGCGGCGTGCGTTACGTGGGCTACAGCTGGGTAGACGCGGAGAACACCATGAAGGTGCCGTCGTACACCCTGTTCGATGCGTCGGTGGGCTACGACCTGGGCAAGGTAGGGCTCAAGGGCGTGGATGTGCGGCTCAACGCCAACAACCTCACCAATGAACGCTACGTCGCCTCGTGCGCGAGCCTCAACTACTGCTACATGGGTGAAGAGCGCAATGTCAGCGCCACGGTCAGCTACCAGTTCTGACCGCACCCCGTGAACCGCGAAGCCAGTGCCTGACCCCAGGCACTGGCTTTGTCGCATCTGGCGACCTGATCAGGAACTTCCACCATGCGCTCCCTGTATGTACTGCTGCACCGTTACATCGGCCTGGCCACCGCACTGTTTCTCGCCCTGGCAGGGCTGACAGGCAGTGTGCTGGCGTTCAATCACGAGATTGACGAATGGCTGAACCCGTCGTTCTACCAAGCGCCTGCGCAGGGCCCGCGCCAGGATCCCGGCAACCTGGTGGACACACTGCAGGCGGCACATCCACGCCTGCAGGTCTGGTACATGGAGTATCCCGACGAACCCGGCCACTCGGCGTTGCTGGCGATGGTGCCGCGCAATGACCCGGCCACCGGGCAGCCGTATGCCGAGAAGAACACCGTGTTCTACCTCGACCCGGTCAGCGGCCAGACCCTGGGCCAGCGTTACTGGGGCGAGTGCTGCTTTTCGCGAGCGAACTTCATGCCGTTCATGCTCGAACTGCATTACAGCCTGACCTTGCCCGGCAACTGGGGGCTGTTGTTGATGGGCGTGGTGGCGATCCTGTGGGTGCTGGACTGCTTCATTGCGCTGTGGCTCACCCTGCCTCGCGGGCGGCCGTTCTGGCGCAAGTGGAGCACGGCCTGGAAGATCAAGGGCGGGCATGCCTATCGCCTCAACATGGATATCCACAGGGCAGGCGGTTTGTGGCTATGGCTGCTGTTGTTGCCGGTGGCGATCAGCAGCGTGGCGATGAACCTGCCCAGCCAGGTGTTCAAGCCGACCGTGTCGTTGTTCTCGACGGTGGAGCCTAGCGTCTATGAGGCCCGTGGCAGGCTGCCCAGGGAGGAACTGGGGGAGACGATGCTGAACTGGCACCAGGCGCATCAGCTGGCTCAGCAGGAGGGTCAACGCCTTGGCCTGACGGCACCGATCGGTGAGTTGTACTACAGCTTCGAATACAACTTCTACGGGGCGGGGTTTGGGCAGCACGATACGGATGCACAGGGTAAGTCATGGATATTCTTCCATGGCACCGACGGCCATTTGCTCGGCAAGGAGATCGCCGGGCAGGGCACGCTGGGGGAACGCTTCTACCGGCTGCAGCTACCCATACATGGCGGCAGGATCATCGGTACCACAGGCCAGGTGATGATTGCGGTGCTGGGGTTGGTGATGGCGGTGTTGTCGGTGACGGGGGTGTATATCTGGTGGCGCAAGTTGCTGGCGCGGCGCAGCGCGAAGGGGCGACGCAAGGTGCGGTAACACGACCCTACCCCTGAAAAGACAAAACCCCTGTCAGCAACGCTGACAGGGGTTCTGGAATTGAATCTTGACGATGACCTACTCTCACATGGGGAAACCCCACACTACCATCGGCGATGCATCGTTTCACTACTGAGTTCGGGATGGGATCAGGTGGTTCCAATGCTCTATGGTCGTCAAGAAATTCTGTGTGCCGGAGCGTCGATGCCGACGGGCCAGCGAATTCTTGATGCTTCTACTCTATAAAGACAAAACCCCTACCTG
>NZ_JAHTBI010000017.1 GCF_019168305.1 Pseudomonas aegrilactucae | reverse complement strand
GATCCATCTCGGGCGAGGAAGCGTTCGCGGCGTGTCTGCTTGCGCTTGCCGGCATATTCGAAGTCGGAAAAGCTCATCTGGCTCATGGGTGGCTCGGATCAGGAGGTCAGGCGTAGTTTCAGCACATTTGGGGATTGATCGGAGAATCCCTAACAGAGCACTGCGCACCCTATATGAATTTAGTACATATAACTCTTCGACCACTGAATGCCGCCTTACCAAAGCCAACCATCATTAGCCCATGCCATCCATTCTTGCAGTTCGCTATTCATGCTATTCAAACCGACTCTACTTCTTTTTAATTTTAGCACTGGAGACTGACTTAAGCTTTACCTCTACCGTTTCAGCAAGCTCTATTACTTTAGCGATTGCTTTCTTATTATCGACACGCTCGGAGACCGGAAGCTTATGATAGTCATAGGCATCACTCGCACTAAAATAGCCAGCCAAGTGAGCATTCACCCTAAATATAAGATGCAGCGTCCTCCAACAAATTGATTTTTCAAACTCATCGCCACCATTCAGCTCCCCCTTCCAAACCTTGGTTCCGCCAACCCATAAATACGGAACAAATTCAAACACAATCTCACTATAAGCAGACGCCGACCTATCATAATCTCTATCATGGGCAAATATTCGCCACCTCGGCACTTCTGAAAAATAAAACGAGCATAACACTGGCCTAAATAAACGCTCACTCATATCAACTTCATCTTTGCCGACCGGGAAATTTAAGTAGAACTTCTTGAAAACCTCAATTAATGCTCCAACATTCCCCGGGACGTCCTCGATGTATCTAGCAACGACAACGCCCACCTCATTCTCCGGGCTCATAGCCGGAATATAAAACAGGTCTCCCGGCCTGATGTTTTTATCAATTTTCCTCATAACACCCCTATATTTCGCAAATGACAGCATTACTTTTTGCCTTCTCATACTCAGCCAAATGAGACAAGCCTCGTTCATCTGTACGAGCTTTATCAATTGGTTGAATCACATTTCCTGGAAATCCTTTCTTAGTATCGTAGGCTTCAACATAGTACTGCTCCTTACCTTTCGCCTGAGTATATGTCAAATCGCTTTCAATCACTCGCAGCTCACCGCTCCCCAATCTAGTTGTTTGTTTATGCTGCTGCTCGCGAACTTCTTTTTTCTGAACTGTGTGCCCCACATAGAAAGGTTTCTTTTCCCCTGGATTATAGAGCCCATAAACAGCGTAGCCAGGAGCATCTAGAGGCGTTGGCGTCAGCCCCAGTGTATCCACCCAGTAAATCGGATTCGGCGTATACGCGAACAGGTTCAACCCACCTGCATAACCAATCGGATCCTGCCCGATAAACCGCCCAACCTCCGGATCATAGTACCGATACCGGTTGTAGTGCAGCCCCGTCTCATGGTCGTGATACTGCCCCTGAAAACGAATCGGGTTGTTCAACCCCACCTGCTTCGCCCAGCCCGAACGCTCTTGTTTAACCTCACCCCATGCCTTGTACTGCGCCGACCACGCCACCTCACCGTTGTGGTCGGTCAGCTCCATCGGCGTGCCCAGGTGGTCGCACTGGTACCAGGCAATTGCATCCAACGGCGGTGGCTTTTTCGCTTCCTGCCACAGCGGATCCTGGTCGATATCGTAGCTGCGCCCGCTCCAGTCCGGCTGCTTGTGCAGGCGTATCGGGGCGTTGCGCAGGGCCTGTGCCACGGGCACGAAGCTGCCCGGCTCGTACAGGTAGTGCACCGTTTTTCCGGTATCACCCTCATCCTGCGCAGGAGAGCTTTCCCAGGCGAGGGTGTCGCCATCCCAACCGAACAGGGTGAAACCGCAGTTCAGTTCCCGCTGCCGCTTGGCCCGCTCCAACTCGTTCCAACCGGTCCCCGCCTGAGGCTTGTTCCAGTAATGCGCGGTCGAGTGCTTGTGCAATCGCCGCCCGAGCGCGTCGTAGCTGTACTCGACCTTCAGCTTGTCGTCGCTGTACGCCTGCAAGCGGTCGAACAGATCCCAGGTGAACGTGGCATGCACACCGTTGTGCAACCGATGGCTCAGGTTGCCCCGCTCGTCATAGGTGTAATGCGTGCCCGCGTACTCACGCAGCAGGTTGTCCATCAGCCGATTGCGCTTGGGCGTGCGCTCCAGCGGCCGGGTCGGTTCGTGGTGCTTGTCGTCCAGCAGGTTACCGGCCGGGTCGAAAGCGAAGGTCTCCACGCCCAGCCGGCTGGTGGCCTGCAACAGGCGGCCGATCGGGTCGTACTGATACGCCAACTGGCCGCGACGGGTATCGTTAATATCGGTCAGTTGGCCAACCACGTCGTACTGGTACTCACGCTTGAGCAGCGTCGACTTGCCGTCCTGGCTGCCCAGCAATTGTTCCTGCAAGCGCCCCGCCGGGTCCCATGACTGGCTCTGGCTCAGCCTGTTGCCCTGATGCCGCATCACCTCGCGGTGCAGATCGTCGCGCTCATAGGCCAGCAGTTCATGCTGGTCGAAGGTCATGCCCAGCAGATGGCCGCTGCCGTAGGTCAGCCAACTGACCTTGTGCCCATCCGGGCGGATAGTCGAGGTGCGGTGGTTGAGGGCGTCGTACTCATGCTGCCACACCGCGACCATCGGGGTGCCGGTGGCCAGGTAGTGCTGGTGCTCGCGGGTAAGGTTGCCGGCCTCGTCATGGAACCACTGCAGCTTGCTCGCCGCGTTGATGGCCTGGATCAGCTTGCCGTTGCCGTCGTAGGCAAAGGTTTCCTCCTCGCGCTGATCGCCCTGGCTGGCCACGCGGGAGGTGAGGCGCCCGACGGGGTCAAAGACAACGTCGATACGTCGTTGCCCGACGTGCGTACTAGCGAGGCGGCCCGTGTTCGCGTCGTACTGGTAGCGCGTGATCAAGCCGTCGAAACCGGATTCTTCCAGCAACCGCCCGACCGGGTCGTAGCGGAAGTTGGCGTGGCTTTCGTTTTCGTTTTCCAGGCCCGTGAGGCGACCCAGTTTGTCCCAGCGGTAACGCAGGGTGTTCTCGGCGGCGTCGACCCGTTCGGCAAGCAACCCGGCAGCCGAGTAGGTCCAGGTGGTGCAACGGTCGAGGGCATCGACGTGCGCCAACAAGCGACTTTCGGCATCGCGCTCGAAACGCTCTTCGGTCTTGTCGGGGTGAGTGACCTTGGCGAGCTGACCGGCTTTGTAGTCGTAGCTCGTCTTGTTACCCGTGGCATCGGTGAACTGCACCAGTTGCCCGGCATCGTCATACGCCCACTTGCTGGTCTTGCCCGAGCAGTCGGTGTACTCGACCAGTTGCCCGGCATCGTTGTACGCAAGCGCTTTCTCGTTGCCGTTAGCGTCCTTGATCGCCTTGACCAGGCCGGACGGCGTGTAGGCAAACTCGGTCTTGTTGCCCAGCGGGTCGACCGTTTCGCTGAGGTTGCCCTTGAGGTCGTAGTCCCGAGTCCACAGGCCCGCCTCAGCATCGCGGATCTTGATCAGATGGCGACGGTCGTCATAGGCGAAGTGCACCTGGCTATGGTCGGCACGGATATGCCGCACCACACTGCCCTGCTCGTCGTAGTCGTAACGATCTTCGCTGCCATCCGGATGAACGTGACGCAGAAGATTCTTGCGCTCATCACGGAACAGCCACTCCGAACGTTCGTCGGGGTGACGGATGCGGTACAGGTGGCCAAGGATGTCGTAGTAGTACCAGGTCTCCTGCCCGTGGGCGTCGGTGACATAGGTCAGGCGGATGTTCTTGTCCCACTCCAGACGGATCTCGTAACTGCCGTCGTCGGCCCATTCGCGGATGGCCTTGGCATCGAACGCACTGCCATCCCACTCCAGGTTCAT
>NZ_JAHTBI010000016.1 GCF_019168305.1 Pseudomonas aegrilactucae | reverse complement strand
CCGGCCGGGAACCGCGCTGGCTCGCTTCCTGCAAGACCATCACCACAGGCCGGCATCCGCCGGTGACTAGAAAAAGAACAGGTGAACCCTATGCCAAGCGATCATTCCGGCAACACGCCGGCAGGCAACTCCGTTGATTTCGAAAAGGTCGGCTCCGAGTACTTCCAGCAACGCGAACTGAAAAAGGGCGCGGCCGGCTGGGTGCTGCTGGTGGGGCTGGGCGTTGCATACGTGATTTCCGGTGACTACGCCGGCTGGAACTTCGGCCTGGCCCAGGGCGGCTGGGGCGGCATGTTCCTGGCCACATTGCTGATGGCCACGATGTACCTGTGCATGTGCTTCTCGCTGGCCGAACTGTCCTCGATGATCCCCACCGCCGGCGGTGGCTACGGCTTCGCGCGCAGCGCGTTCGGACCCTGGGGCGGGTTTCTGACCGGCACCGCGATCCTCATCGAATACGCCATCGCGCCCGCCGCGATCGCGGTGTTCATCGGCGCCTACTGCGAGTCGCTGTTCGGCATCGGCGGCTGGGTGATCTACCTCGCGTTCTACATCATCTTCATCGGCATCCACATCTTCGGCGTGGGCGAAGCGCTCAAGCTGATGTTCATCATCACCGCGGTGGCCGCCATTGCCCTGGCGGTGTTCCTGATCGCGATGGTGCCGCACTTCGATTCGAACAACCTGTTCGACATCGCCAAGACCGATGCGGTCGGCGCCAGCAGCTTCCTGCCATTCGGCTACGTGGGCGTGTGGGCCGCGATCCCTTATGCAATCTGGTTCTTCCTTGCGGTCGAAGGCGTACCGCTGGCCGCCGAAGAAACCAAGAACCCCAAGCGCGACCTGCCCCGCGGCCTGATCGGCGCAATGCTGGTGCTGCTGGCGTTCGCCCTGCTGATTCTGGTGGTGGGCCCGGGCGGTGCGGGAGCCGAAGCCCTGAAAAGCTCGGGCAACCCGCTGGTCGAAGCGCTGGCCAAGGCCTATGGCGGCTCGACCTGGATGGGCGGTTTCGTCAACCTGGTCGGCCTGGCCGGCCTGATCGCCAGCTTCTTCTCGATCATCTACGCCTATTCGCGGCAGATCTTCGCCTTGTCGCGCGCCGGCTACCTGCCGCGCAAACTCTCGCAGACCAACAAGAGCAAGGCCCCGGTACTGGCGCTGATCATCCCCGGCATCATCGGTTTCGCGCTGTCGCTGACCGGCCAGGGTGACCTGCTGATCCTGGTGGCGGTATTCGGCGCTACGCTGTCTTATGTACTGATGATGGCCGCGCACATCACCCTGCGCATCAAACGCCCCAAAATGGAGCGGCCGTACCGTACCCCGGGCGGTATCTTCACCTCGGGCGTGGCCCTGGTGCTGGCGTGCATCGCAGTGGTTGCAGGTTTTCTGGTCGACCCGCGGGTGGTGGTGGGCGCCGCGATCATCTATGGCGTGCTGATCGCGTACTTTGCGTTCTACAGCCGCCATCACCTGGTGGCCGGCACCCCGGAGGAGGAGTTTGCCGCGATCCAGAAGGCCGAAGAAGCCTTGCATTGACCGCCCCGCGCCGCAGGCCAGGCCTGCGGCGCCCTGGAGATTGCACATGAGCAGTTTTGTACACGCGGTGGGCACCCAGACCTACCGCTTCGACAGCCTCAAAGAGGTGATGGCCAAGGCCAGCCCGGCGCGCTCGGGGGATTTTCTCGCAGGTGTTGCTGCCAGCAACGATGCCGAGCGGGTGGCCGCGCAGATGGCGCTGGCGGATATCCCGCTCGCGCATTTTCTGAGCGAAGCGTTGATCCCCTACGAAGACGATGAAGTCACCCGGCTGATCATCGATACCCACGACAGACAGGCCTTCGCCCCGGTCAGCCACCTGACCGTCGGCGGCTTTCGCGACTGGCTGCTGAGCGAGCAGGCCGACGAGCACAGCCTGCGCGCCCTGGCCCCCGGCCTGACGCCGGAGATGGCCGCGGCAGTGTCGAAGATCATGCGCGTGCAGGACCTGGTGCTGGTGGCGCAGAAGATTCGCGTGGTCACCCGCTTTCGCGGCACCCTGGGCCTGCGCGGGCGCCTGTCGACCCGCCTGCAACCCAACCACCCCACCGACGAGCCGGCCGGTATCGCCGCAAGCATTCTCGACGGCCTGCTGTACGGCAACGGCGACGCGATGATCGGCATCAACCCGGCCACCGACAGCCTCTCGTCGATCTGCGCCCTGCTGGAGATGCTCGACGCAATCATCCAGCGCTACGACATCCCCACCCAGGCCTGCGTGCTTACCCACGTCACCACCTCGATCGAGGCGATCAACCGCGGCGTGCCGCTGGACCTGGTGTTCCAGTCGATTGCCGGCACCGAGGCGGCCAACGCCAGCTTCGGCATCAACCTCAACGTGCTGCAGGAAGGCTACGACGCGGGCCTGAGCCTGAACCGCGGCACCCTGGGGCAGAACCTGATGTACTTCGAGACCGGCCAGGGCAGCGCGCTGTCGGCCAACGCCCACCATGGCGTCGACCAGCAGACCTGCGAAACCCGCGCCTACGCCGTGGCCCGGCACTTCAAGCCGTTCCTGGTCAACACCGTGGTCGGCTTCATCGGCCCGGAGTACCTCTACAACGGCAAGCAGATCATCCGCGCCGGTCTCGAGGACCACTTCTGCGGCAAGCTGCTGGGCGTGCCGATGGGCTGCGACATCTGCTACACCAACCATGCCGAAGCCGACCAGGACGACATGGACACCCTGCTGACCCTGCTCGGGGTGGCCGGGATCAACTTCATCATGGGCATCCCCGGCTCCGACGACATCATGCTCAACTACCAGACCACCTCGTTCCACGACGCGCTGTATGCGCGCCAGACCCTGGGGTTGAAGCCGGCGCCGGAGTTCGAGGGCTGGCTGGCGCGCATGGGCATCTTCACCCAGGCCGATGGCCGGGTGCGTTTCGGCAACGACCTGCCGCCGGCCTTTCGCCAGGCTTTGGCGCAACTGGGATAAGCGAGCCACACCATGGACAAGCAACCGACGCAGTATGACAACAGCGACAATCCCTGGCTCGACCTGCGCCGCCTGACCCCGGCGCGCATCGCCCTGGGGCGCACCGGTACCAGCCTGCCGACCCGTGCGCAACTGGACTTCCAGTCTGCCCATGCACAGGCGCGCGATGCCGTGCACCTGGCCTTCGACCACACCGGCCTGCGCGAGCAACTGCGGGAACGCGGGCGCGACAGCCTGTTGCTGCACAGCGCCGCCAGCGACCGCCACAACTACCTGCAACGCCCGGACCTGGGCCGTCGCCTGCACGAGGATTCGGCGCAGCAACTGCGCGAGCATGCCCAGGCCAACCCGGGCGGCGTGGACCTGGCGATCATCGTCGCCGACGGCCTCTCGGCGCTGGCGGTGCACCGACATGCCGTGCCCTTTCTGAACCGCCTGGAAGAACACATCGGCGCCGAGGGCTGGTCCACCGCGCCGGTACTGCTGGTGGAGCAAGGTCGCGTGGCGGTGGCCGACGAAGTGGGCCAACTGCTGGGCGCGCGCATGAGCGTGATTCTGATCGGCGAGCGCCCTGGGCTGAGTTCACCCGACAGCCTGGGGCTGTACTTCACCTACAACCCGAAGGTGGGCCTCACCGACGCCTACCGCAACTGCATCTCCAACGTACGCCTTGAAGGTCTTAGCTACGGCATGGCCGCCCACCGGCTGCTGTACCTGATGCGCGAAGCCTGCCGCCGCCAGTTGTCAGGGGTCAACCTGAAGGACGAAGCACAGGTGCAGACGCTGGATTCAGACGCAGACACCGCTAAAAGCGGAAACTTCCTACTCAGCAATGACTGAGAAGGGACTACTTTTTAGCGGATTGCGCTTTCCACGCGCTTTAGGCAGCATCTGGGGTGACGGCTGCCCGAGATTCGCCGCCACTCCCATGGACCCCGAGGCCTGCTTATGCGAATCATCAAAGCAACCCTTGAGCATCTGGACATGCTCGCTCCGCTGTTCGTCAAGTACCGTGAATTCTATGGGCAACTGCCCTACCCGGATTCCACCCGCTCGTTCCTGGAAAAACGCCTGGAGCGCGGCGAGTCGATCATCTACCTGGCCTTGCCGGACGATGACGACAGCAAGTTGATGGGTTTCTGCCAGCTGTACCCGAGCTTTTCCTCGCTGTCGCTCAAGCGCGTATGGATCCTCAACGACATCTACGTGGCCGAAGACTCGCGGCGCATGCTGGTTGCCGACCACCTGATGCGCGAAGCCAAACGGCTGGCCAAGGAAACCAATGCCGTGCGCCTGCGGGTGTCGACCAGTGCCGACAACGAGGTGGCCATGCGCACCTACGAATCGATCGGGTTTCGGGAAGACACCGAGTTCAAGAACTACATCCTGCCGATCAATTCCGACTGACGGCCCCTTCGCCGGCAGGTTGGCTCCTGCAAGGCCGTGCGGCCTCGTGCAGGAGCCAGCCTTGCCGGCGAACGCTGCACACCCGCCCTTTCACTCCCCCCGAAATCCGCCGCTACAAACTGCTCCGCCATAATCGCGCCATGCCCGTATAATGCGGCCCTTCAATTTGTGTGAAATTTTACCCCTGCCCCGGGTAACGGCTGCACGCATTCGCACTGTCAGTCCTCGCATGCCCGCAGCCGCGGGTCTTGAACACAAGGTGCCGTACATGGATTTCAACCCGCTGGACCTCATTCTGCATCTCGATACCTACCTCGATTTGCTGGTCAACAATTACGGTCCGTGGATCTACGCCATCCTGTTTCTGGTGATCTTCTGCGAGACGGGCCTGGTGGTGATGCCCTTCCTGCCCGGTGATTCGCTGCTGTTCATCGCCGGCGCCGTGGCGGCCGGTGGCGGCATGGACCCGGTGCTGCTGTGCGGGCTGCTGATGGCCGCCGCGATACTGGGCGACAGCACCAACTATGTGGTGGGCAGGACGGCCGGCGAGCGATTGTTCCGCGATCCCAATTCAAAAATCTTCCGTCGCGACTACCTCAAGCAGACCCACGACTTCTACGAGCGCCATGGCGGCAAGACCGTGACCCTGGCGCGCTTCCTGCCGATCCTGCGTACCTTCGCCCCGTTCGTCGCGGGCCTGGCGAAAATGGTCTACCCGCGCTTTCTGGCGTTCAGCATCGCCGGCACCATCCTGTGGGTATGTGGCCTGGTATCGCTGGGGTATTTCTTCGGCAACGTGCCGTTCATCAAGTCCAACCTGTCGCTGATGATCGTCGCGATCATCGTGCTGTCACTGGTGCCGATGATCATCGGCCTGGTGCGCAGCCGCATGGGGCGCAGCCAGGCCAAGGTGCACTGAGCGTCACCATGTGGAGCCTGAGCGCCTGGCGTCGCCGTCGCACACTCGCCCGCTATCCCATAGAGCCCGAGCTGTGGCAACGGGTGCGCCAGGGGTTGCCGATGCTCGATGGCATCACCGAGGGCGAAGAGCAGTGGCTGCGTGAAGCCTGCATTCTGTTCCTCCAGCAAAAGCACCTCACGGCCCTGCCCGGTGTCGAGCCCGATGCCGAACAACGCCTGCACCTGGCGGCCCAGGCACAACTGCCACTGCTGCACCTGGGCGAGCTGAACTGGTATCAGGGCTTTCACGAAATCGTGCTGTACCCCGACGATTTCGTCAGCCCCCAGCGCCATCGCGACGCCAGCGGCGTGGAGCACGAGTGGGATGGCGAGCACAGCGGCGAGGCCTGGCAGCAGGGCCCGGTTATTCTGGCCTGGCCGGGGGTGCTGGCCAGTGGTGGCTGGGAAGGTTACAACCTGGTGATCCACGAGCTGGCGCACAAGCTCGACATGCTCAACGGCGATGCCAACGGCCTGCCGCCCCTGCACGACAGCATGCGTGTGGCCGACTGGGCGCACGCCATGCAGCAGGCTTTTGACGACCTCAACCGCCAGCTCGACCGCAACCCCGACGCCGACACCGCCATCGACCCGTACGCAGCGGAAAACCCGGCCGAGTTCTTTGCCGTCACCAGCGAATACTTCTTCAGCGCCCCCGACCTGCTGGTGCAGGCCTACCCTGCGGTGTATGCGCAACTGAGCGCGTTTTACCGCCAGGACCCACTGGCGCGCCTGCAACAACTGCAACGTAGCCATCCGCACTATCAGGACGCGACCAATTGACCAGCGCCGGGCATCTGGCCGGGCGTGGCAAGCGTTACGGAATGTGCCTATAATCGCGACCAATTTTTGGCCAAACATGGGGGCAATGCCCAATGAGCTACAGCAAGATTCCGGCTGGCAAAGACCTGCCGAACGACATCTACGTCGCCATCGAGATTCCAGCCAACCACGCGCCGATCAAGTACGAGATCGACAAGGACAGCGATTGCCTGTTCGTGGACCGTTTCATGGCCACCCCGATGTTCTACCCGGCCAACTACGGCTTCATCCCCAACACCCTGGCCGATGATGGTGATCCGCTGGACGTGCTGGTTGTGACCCCGTACCCGGTTGCACCTGGCTCGGTGATCCGCGCCCGCCCGGTCGGCATCCTGCACATGACCGACGACGGCGGCGGCGACGCCAAGGTCATCGCGGTACCGCACGACAAGCTGTCGCAGCTGTACGTCGACGTCAAGGAGTACACCGACCTGCCGGCGCTGCTGCTGGAGCAGATCAAGCACTTCTTCGAGAACTACAAGGACCTGGAGAAAGGCAAGTGGGTCAAGATCGAAGGCTGGGGTGACGCTGAAGCGGCCCGTGCCGAGATCACCAAGTCGGTTGCCGCCTACAAAGGCTAAACACTGCGCTTGAAGAGAAGCCCCGCCATGCGGGGCTTTTTGTTGCCTGAAATAAACGCAGACCCGCACGGCACCCTGCTGGAGCCGGCCTTGCCGGCGAACGCATGACCTCAGCGCACAAGCTCTGAATTTTCCTACAAACCCAACGGAGCAACCTGTAATCCCACCCTCCTCCACGCCGAAACACTTCAACCCAATGTTTATATAAACCCTTCATTTCCCTCACTAAACTCAATCACCATGAATACATCTGGTGATCGTTTGAAAGCGCTCCTGCGCGAATGCAACCTGACTGCGTCCGACTTTGCTGCCCAGCGCGGTGTGACGCCGCAGCATGTGAACAACTGGTTCCAGCGGGGTGTGCCGATGGCCCGCCTGGACGAGCTGGCCGAGTTGCTGTGCGTGCGCTCGCGCTGGCTGCGCACGGGCGAGGGGCCCAAGCACCATAATCCGGTGCCGCGGATCAGCCGAAGCCGTGGTGACGTGGCGCTGCAGGCGCCGGACCACAGCGTATTGGCGGCGCATGGCGAGCAGGATGTGCTGCTGCCGTTCTACCGGGCCCAGCCGTTACCGTTCGCCGCGATCCCTGATCGCCACCTGCGCTTGCCGCGCAGCGCGCTGGATCGACTGGGGGTGGATGCGACGCAGGCCTTCTGCCTGTGCATGCCGGACTACAACATGAATCCGATGCTGCAGTACGGTGCGACCCTGGCGGTCGACCGCAGCCTGACCCGCGTGGTGGATGGCGAGGTGTATGCCCTGCTGCACAATGGTCGCTTGCGCGTGCACACGTTGGGCGAGCGCCCGAATGGTGCGTTGCGCCTGCACAGCCATGACAGTGATGAGTACCCGAGCGAAACCTTTAGCCAGTCACAGCTCAAGAGCCAGCACCTGGAGGTACTGGGCTGGGTATTCTGGTGGGCACATTTACGCGATGACCGCCCGCGTTGAGCCGTCGCCGGGCATTTTTTGCTGGGCATTGCGAGCCATTCCCAGTATGCTACGCGGCACATTTAGCCCGGGTTGCAGCAGCATCCTGTGGGCGTGGCGAGGCACCACACGGCCTCAGCCACTCCCGGCCCCAGCGCCGGACAACGATTTGAAGGCGGTTGCGGCTTACCAAAAGTCAGCCAAGACTGTCCCCGAGAAGCCGGCCACAAGCCGGCTTTTTAATGCCTGCAACCTTTGATTTACGGGGCTCCCGCCTGGTCCACCGTCGCCACCCCATGCATTGCCCCAAACGTTGGCAACAGCGTGCACCGCCGTCTGTTTGAGTTGCCGCTGCTGGGGGGCTGGGCGAAGCGAGGTCACGATCAATACCCGCGCCGCGACACGCTCGGGAATCAGCACGAGCAGCAACAGGTGTTCATGCGTCATGTTCAGCCCCTGGTGAAGGTTGAGGCGCTGGGCTGCCAATGTTGCACGCATCCACGTAACGCCCCTCGCTCGGACTCATCGAAACGTTACGATCGGCCTGCTTCAAAAACGCTCCAGCCCCAACCTCTGCAGCCCCCACTCACCGATGCGTCTGCGGCGCCAACTTGAACGCGGCCTGCGCCCTGGCATCGGTGAAAATGCTGTAACGCGTCGTGCGCGAAACCTTCCTGCCGATAAAACGCTCGAAAACCGGCTCAAACACCGCGCGGTTCAGGTCAGGCTGCTCACTGGCCAGATAGCTCGCGCAGTACTCCCGGTAATCGTCCAGCGCCACGTAGCGCTGGATCCAGTAGTGATAGAAATACCCCATCAGAAAGCCCAGGCTGAAGTCGCGATCAATCACCGAATGCGCACAGCACTCGAAATCAATCAGGCGCAGGCGCCCATCGGGCGCAATCAGGATATTTTTCGGATGAGGGTCCATATGCACAAAACCATCGTCCAGCATCTGCGCGAACAGTTGAAATACCTGAGGCAGCAGCGCCCGTGCGTCTGACGGCTGGGCACTCAATCGCTCATCGACACTGCAGTGCTCATCGAAGAAGCCCACCAGCAGATACTCCTGCGTCAAAAACGGAAAGCGCGACCGATGACCGAATGCAGCCACACGCGGCACCGCTGCAGACTTGGCCGAGACATGCGCAAGGTTGATGAACTCGTTCGTGAGGTCATGCAGGCCAAAGGTCCGTTTAATGCCCAGGTAGTTCTGCAGCTGCTTCTTCCAGTGCAACAGTCGATTGTGCTTGAGCACCCACTTGCGCTCGCCCTCAAGCAAGAACACCCCTCGGGTCTGCTCCGGCACGTCCAGAGGTTTGTGAGTTTCAGGTGCAAGCATGAAGCGCTGCACCAGGGTAGCCAGTTCATCCTGATACTGCGGATCGAAGTGAAACGTCACGCCCTCGATGCACTGCGTGGAAAGGGGGCTGATCAAGTTTCTGAGGTGACGCATCACTGCTCCTGCGACAGGTCTCCCTGCCTTTGATTATTCGGCGGCACGGCATTGGAAACGCTCCGGCAACCGGCACTCATTCAAAAGGGCTACTCGCACAGCCCCCTGCGGCGCATGTCCTCAGCCATGGCTTGCGCTTGCGCTGCCGGCAGTTGCGCGAACGCGTTGCCCATGCGCTCGCACGCAGGAACGGACGGTGCCTTCGCCACGCTCAGGTCGATGTAACCATTGACCAACACCGCCACCACTGCGATGAAAAACGTCAACGCCAGGGGGATTCGCAGACGCGAAAGGTCAAACCTGCGACGAGGCGCTCGCCAGCGGCGCTCTGGATCAAAAGGTTGATCCAGTGCAACCTCGCTGCCAAACGCAATCAGGCAGCTGGACAACCGAGCGTCGCCATAGCGCTGTTCAGCCTTGAGCCAAAGGCTCGCAGGAACCATGAGCAACGGCCATGCATCGCCAACGCCGCCATCGTAGAACACGCGAAACACATAGCGGCCCGCCATGAGGTCCTGCAACGTCTGCATGTCGGTGCTGAATGTCTCGTAATGAAGGCCTGGACAATGAAAAACGACTTCACGCCCGTCGAAGCGAACGATTGCCGTTTCATAATCGTCGTCGAATTCGACCTGCAGGATGTCGGGGCCCAGTCGTTCAACCAGGCTCTCCAACAGCGAGAAAATACCCTCCCGGCCCTCCACAAGCAGCTGGAACACGGCCTGGAAGACGCTCAGATAATCGTCGTCAACGCCATAACCGCTGAGCTCGCTCGGGTAGCTGGCCAGCAGCTCGGCGTGAGCCGTACGCACCCTGGCACTGCGAGGATGTTCGAACAGTGCGCACAACTGCTCCCAGCTCGGGCTGCTCATGCCTGACACTCGGCGCGCACCTGCATCAGGACAAACCCCAACAGATTCAGGCCCCGCCACCGATCCGGCCTGCTCGCCCTTTCGTCATCCTGCGCCAAGCCGATCCCCCACACCCGGTCCACCGGGCTGGCCTCGACAATCACCCGCTCCCCCGTCGCCCGCAAGAACGCCCCCAGCTCGGCATTCTGCGCAAACTTGGCCTGGTTCGCCCTCATCACGATCGCAAACCGCTCCTGCGCCCAGCGCGCCTCATCAAACCCACGCACCTGGCGGCCCAGCGCCTTGGCCGCATTAGGGGCACGCGCCTCAATGATCCGCGCCCGCATCGGCGCGTCGCCAAACAGCGCCGCCTTCTCGGCCATCATGTAATGCTCGGCCGACACGTACCGGTGCCCGTCCACGTCGAACGGCGCCGTGTACCACTGGCTGAAACAGGCGGCCGTCAGCCCCTTCTTGCTGACCTGATGCCCCCAGAAAAATACGTACTTGAATTTTTCGCCCGCCTTGTAGCGGCGCACCAGGTCTTCAACAAACTGTGAGTCGTTCACACACGCGTCCTCTTCAAACCGACATAGCACTGCCGGCCCGTTTCACAAACCCCGAATACTACCGTGTAGATCAACATCTCGTCCGACATCTCTACACACAATTCGCACACTGGATACAGGAACGACCTGTAATACCTGTCGCGCTTTACCGGCCAAGGCTGAACCCAATGTTTGTGTAAATCCCGCCTGGGCCTGCCTAAACTCCCTCGCCACAACCGGCGCGGCAGTACGCTGCGCGCGATCGTCGCCGGGAGCGGGTCGACGCACCTGCAGCTACGCCCGGCCACCGAAAAATATCGCAGACGGTAGCACCCTCCAATGTTCAAACGACGCCAAAAAACTCTTCTGGCCCAGCTATCCACCCTGGGTGTATCTCTGGCCGACGCTCAGGCCAAGCTCGCCGCCATCAATCATTGCATGGCCATGATCGAGTTTGACCAGCACGGCATAATCCTCGACGCCAACCCGCACTTGTGCAGCGCGTTCGGCTACTCCCTCGAACAACTGCGGGGCCAGCATCACCGCCTGCTGTGCCCGCCAGACCATGCCCACAGCGAAGGCTACCGGCAGTTCTGGATCGACCTCGGCCGCGGCATCCCCAACAGCGGCACCTTCCTGCGTATCGCCAGCAACGGGCACGAGGTCTGGCTACAGGCCAGCTATGTGCCGGTCATCGACCCGGACACGCAGGTACGCCGCGTCATCACGATCGCCACCGACATCACCGCGCGCGTGAACAAGGAGCACGCGATCGAAGGCCTGGTGAATGCCCTGAGCCGCTCCATGGCGGTGATCGAGTTCTCCCTGGACGGCACGGTGATCACCGCCAACGAGAATTTCCTCAACACCCTGCACTACTCCCTCAGCGACATAGTCGGTCAGCATCACAGCCTGTTCTGCCTGCCCAGCGAAACCCGGTCGGCGGCCTACAAGGCATTCTGGGCCTCGCTCAACCGGGGCGAATACCATTCACGCCGCTTCGAGCGGGTTGATCGGCACGGCCGCCTGGTCTACCTCGAAGCCTCGTACAACCCGATCTTCGATGCCCATGGCCGCCTGTGCAAAGTGGTCAAGTTCGCCAGCGATATCAGCGCCCAGGTGAGCGCCATGCGCAGCGCCGCCGAGTCGGCGCATGCCACCTCGGTGCAGAACGACGCCTGTGCCCGGGAAGGTTCGCAGGTCGTGCAGCAGGCCGTGCAGATCATCGAGACCATCTCCACCGACCTGAACGAGGCGGCGCTCAACCTCAATGCCGTCAGTGAACAGTCGGATGTGATTGCCGCCATCGTGCAGACCATTCGCGCCATCGCCGACCAGACCAACCTGCTGGCCCTCAACGCCGCCATCGAAGCCGCGCGAGCCGGCGAGCAGGGTCGCGGCTTCGCCGTGGTGGCCGACGAAGTGCGCAGTCTGGCGGCACGCACCAGCCAGGCCACCCTGCAGATCACCGACGTGGTGAGCACAAACCAGGCCCTGGCCCAGGGCGCCGTCACCAGCATGCAGTCCAGCCTGAGCCGTACCCAACACGGCGTGGCACTGGCCACCCAGGCCGGGGAGATGATCGTGGAAATCCAGCAGGGCTCGCAGCACATGATCGAGGCCATCGGCCAGTTCAACGCGACCCTGCAGTTGAACTAGGCGCTGTCCCGGGCAGGCTCATGCAGTGTCACACGATTGCGCCCGGCATGCTTGGACGCATACAGGGCCTGGTCGGCCCAGGCGATCAGCTCGACGTGCGTGCTCGGAGGCTGGCTCATGTCGGCCACTCCCAGGCTGAGGGTGAAACGGATACGCTGCCCTTCATGCACCACGTCCAGGTCCTCGGCCGCCTGGCGCAAGCGCTCGGCAAATACCCGCGCGCCCGCCCTGTCGGTGTCCGGCAGCACCACGCCGAACTCTTCACCGCCGTAACGCCCGGCCACATCACTGTCGCGCACCTGCTCGCGCACCAGCCTGGCGACCTGCCTGATGACCTCGTCACCCGCCTGGTGGCCATAGTTATCGTTGACCCGTTTGAAGTGGTCGATGTCGAGCATCACCAGGCTGGTGGGGTTGCCGTAACGCAGGGTGCGTGCGTGCGCCATCTGCAGGCTGTGCTCCCAGTGCCCGCGGTTGTACAGCCCGGTCAGGCCATCGGTACTGGAGAGCAACTGCAACTGCGCATTGGCCGCCTGCAACTGATGCCGGTTGGTGGCAACGTCGGTCACGTCATAGATCACCAGGCAAACCTGGCGAATCTCGCTGTCGGTCGAGCGCAGTGCCAGCAAGGTGGTGTTCTGGTACATGAAGTCGGCCTGACCGGTGATCGGCTGGTAGTTCTTGAACCGCACCAGGTAAGGCCGTTGCTCCCAGATGGTGAACGCCGGCGTGCCGAGCGTCGCGACGCTGTCCACCTTGTGGCTGAACCACTCGCGGTCTATCTCAGGAAACAGGCTGAAAAAACACTGGTTGCAGGCGTCACGGGGCTGCACCCCGGAGCGGTTTTCCATGAAGGTATTCCACACCTGCACGCGGTAGTCGCGATCAAGCACCACCACACCCACGTCGATGCTCTGCACGATGCTCAACAGCCAGTGAAATTCCTTCAGGTCGGTCGGGTCGCGCATGGCTCAGTTCATCAGGTAGACGAGTTTATGGGTCAAGCGCTCGATCGAGTCTTCAGTGAACAACAGCAGCAGATCGAAACGAATGTCGTGCCCTTCCAGGCTGTAGCTGATCTCCACCGCCAGGGTCTTCTTCCAGCGCTGCGCATTCACCTTGATCAGCTCGTCGATGGTGCCGTGCTGGCCGAGGATCTGCGGATGGCCCTGGGAAAACACCACGTCGATCTGGTTGGCGATGCTGCTCAGGCAGGCGCCGATCAGCACACTGGAGAAGTCCAGCAGCATCTCCATGTCCGAGTACTCGATGCTCTGGTGGCGTATCAGTTTCGCCATGTCGGCGATTTCCGAGTCGTGGAACATCAGCAGGGCTTCGCCCGAGATACCGCTGCCGATAAAACCCTGGCAAATGGCCGTAAGGCGCTGGCTATGGCTGGCGTCAGTCAGAGCCATGTGCAGTTCACCGACCTCGAACAGGTTCACGCTGGGCACCGGCAATTGCACGAATACACCCAGCACCTTGGCGATCAGGGCTGCCGCCTGGCCAATGGCAACGTTGACCGTTTCACTGAACACCTCGCGAAAATCGATGGCCGCGCTCGCCGTCGCCGAGCGCGGCTGCGGCGCCACGTCGGGGCCATCGAACAACCCGACCTGGCGCAACACCTGGCGCAGTTCAACCCGATCGAACGGCTTCTTCAGAAACGCCAGTGCGCCCAGCGCGCGAACCCGGCGCAGCGCCTCGTCCTGCACATCCCCCGAGATCACGATGACCTGTGCATCCAGCCCTTCGTCACGCAGCGCACCCAGCACCTGATAGCCGTCCATCAGCGGCATGGTCAGGTCGAGCAGCACCACCTGACCAAGCCCCTGGCGTATCGCCTGCATCGCCTGGAGACCATCACCGGCCTCGGTGACAGACACCTGCCAGCCATCGGGCAGCGCGCGCAGCACCTGCTTGCGCGCCACCATGGAGTCATCACAGACCAGCAAGGACATCGTTGACACGGATCGGCGCTCGCCCTGTTGAATACCACCATAAAAAGTAATGGCATCATGACATGCTGCCAGCGCAATAACCAAGCAATCCTGGGATTGAGCGGTGCACGCGCGCCGGTGCCGGCTTCACCGGCTCACAGCGCCTGCGCCTTGGGCCAGCCCTTCGCGCAGCATCTGCACGAACGCCTCGCGCGCAGGATGGCGCCCTGCCCCCTCGTGCCAATAGAACAGGTTGCTGATGGCCGTCAGCTCGGCAAACTCATGCCCGACCCAGCCGGCCCCGTGGCGGTACTGCTCGTAGATGCCACGCGGCACCAGTGCCACCCCGGTGCCGGCGCTCACGCAACTGACGATCGCACCATAGCTGGCGATACTGACGATCGGCAGCTTCTGCCCCTGCTCCTGCAGCCAGTGCTCCAGCGTCGCCCGGTACGGGCAGCCCTCGGGCCACATGAACAGCGCCTTGCCCACCAGGTCCTCGGCACTGCGCAGCGGCCCGAGCGAAGGCGCACCGATCAGCACCAGGTCCTCCTTGTACATCAGGGTACGCACCAACTGCGGGCGCTCCACATCAACGGCGACGATCGCCCCGTCGAGCCGATGATGGCGCACATCATCGAGCATCTGCGACCAGGTGCCGGTGGTCAGCTCCAGGGTTACCTGGGGAAAGCGCGCGTGGTACTGCGCCAGAAACCGAGGCAGGCGACCGCTCGCCGACGACTCGATCGCACCGATGCGCAAGCGCCCGCTGGGGGCTGACGCCGGATTGAGCGCCTGCCTGGACGCCTCGGCCAGGGCCAGCATCTGCGTGGCATAGGGCAGGAAGGTTTCGCCGGCGGCACTGATCATCAGCCCGCGCCCCTGGCGATGGAACAGCGGCACGCCCAGCTCGGCCTCCAACGCCTTGATCCGCGCGGTGATATTCGACGGCACGTAGTGCAGCACCTCGGCGGCGCGGGCAATGCTGCCGGTGTCGCAGACGGTCTTGAACATGCGGATCTGCATCAGCTCCATACATCACCCAAAGTGAACGATAGCTTCAGTATAAGTCGATTGTGGTGAGCAGTAGCGCTTCGGATACTGAGCGCACCCCCCTTTGGAATCAGTGCAATGACCCGCCCGACTTCATTCAGGATCGCCTGTGCAATCGGCTTCGTGCTGCTGTGCTGGGCGTACTCGCCCACGGGTATCCGGCTGGGCCTGCAGGGCTACACGCCCACCCAGCTGGCGCTGGCGCGGTTTGTCGTGGCATCGGTGTTCCTGCTGGTGATTGCGCTGATACGACGCATCGCCCTGCCGCGCCTCAGGGACATACCGATGCTGCTGTTGCTCGGCCTGTTCGCAGTCAGCCTGCACCACATCGCGATCAACTACGGCCAGCGCGGCGTGAGTGCCGGGGCCTCCAGCGTGCTGGCCCAGTCGACCCCGCTGTTCAGCCTGCTGATCGCGCATTTCGTGCTCAAGCAACGGGCCAGCACCTGGCACTGGGGCTGCCTGCTACTGGGCATGACGGGATCGGCGATCGTGGTGGCGGGCGACCGCGGCGTTGGTCACATCGATGCCCGCGGCCTGCTGGTGCTGCTGGCGGCGCTGTCGTGGAGCATCTACTTCACCCTGCAGAAACATCACGGCCATCGCTACGACCCGCTGACCATGACCTGCTACACGGTGTGGTCGGGCACGGCCTTGCTGCTGGTGTACCTGCCGGGGCTGGCCGATGCGGTGCACCAGGCCCCCGTGCAGGCCAACGTCGCGGTGCTGGTCCTCGGGGTGTTCCCCAGCGCCCTGGCGTACCTGGCCTGGGCCTGGGTACTGCGCCATTGCGAGGTCACCCGGGTGAGCATGGCGCAGTACCTGATTCCGGCATTCGCCATGCTGATCGCGGCCGTGATGCTCGGCGAACAGCCATCACCGTGGGTGATTGTCGGCGCGCTGGTGGTCACCCTCAGCGTACTGGCGCTGACTCGGGAGCCGCCTCGTCCGGGGTTGCTGCCGGCTCGCCAAACTTCACCTTGAAGTAGTCGAGCAGGGTCTTGCCGCTGCGCAGCGCCTTGCTCACTTCTTCGCTCTGTGCCAGCAGCTCTGGGCTGGGCCTGGCATGCTGCTCGAGCGGCAAGGGCCTGGACCACGCCTTGACCTCGCGGGGTATGCCGGCCTTGGGTCGGTTGTTGGCCCATTGCGAGATGTGGCACGGCAGGGTCCAGCCACCAAAGGCCTGCACGGCCAGGAACCCCAGCCAGTGCTGCCACCACGGGAAGGTGTCGCGGTAGCCTACGCGGGCCATGTGGAAGAACGCCACGGTGCCTTCCTCGAACTGCTCCTCAGGGGGCACAGGCAGGCTTGCCGGGCCCTCTTCCATGTACACCCGGATCGCCTCCCACTCGGCAACCGCCAGGCCCAGCTGGCCGCACGGCACGTTGATCCACAGCAGGTTGCCGGTGTCGGCTTCGCGCAGGCAGAACATCAGGTTGAAGGCGGGCAGCACCGCGTACTCGGTAACGGTGCGTCCCGCACTGACACAGGCGATCACCGACTCCCACGGCACGAAGATCGGTGCCGCGCCACGGGTGGGCACGAACGCCACCTCGCGGCGCTCGCGGTTGAAGCGTATCGGTGGGTAGATCGACACCTCGCGCACCAACCGCCAGAACATCACCGCATACAGCAACGCCAGGCAGCCAATGAAGCTCCACATGAACCAGTTGCCCATGAAGTCGGTGAAGGTTCCCCAGAACGGGTACACATGGCGGCGCGCCCACGCGCCGAGCAAGGCGGCGAGCATGAAGGTGGTGATCACGCCCATCACTGCGGCGATGCCGCAGCGCGCCATGAACTCGAAATTGCCCTGGCCGACGGCGAAGTCCAGGTACACCGCGTTGGCTTCGCGGTGCAGGTTGCGGCTGCTGAAGGCCGGCACGCCGGTGGGGATCGGCAGAGGCGAGAGGTAGAGGATCTCGGTGCCGCCTTCGCGCTCGAAGTCGCCTGCATGGGGCAGGCGCTCGTACTTGCTGTCGGCCATGGGCTACTCCTCGTCCAGTGTCAGTGGGCGGGCCATGTTTTTTATCCATCCCCACAGGATGTAGGCAATCGGCCAGACGCAGACCCCAGCGAGCAGCAGCAGGCCAACCGCATTGTTGCGCAGTGTGCGCGGGTTGCATTCGAGCGGGCCGCTGTTGCCCTTGCCCATGCGTACGCAGCCATATTCCGGGTAGGCCATGGCGTAGGCGCCCCACACCAACAACCCGGCCATCAGGCCAAACAGCAGCATGCCGCCGATGTCCGCGCCGACATCCCCCAGGCGCTCCCAACGCTGCGCCAAACGCAGGTTCAACATGCTGCAACCTCCCTGTTCATACCGGCTCCTAGGAAAAACGGTGCACAGTATCACGCAAGTAGGCGTCCAGCAGGTGGACATCGCCCCTGGGGCGCGGCAACGCCGGGGCATTGGCCGCACGCGCAAGCTCACCCTCGATGAAGGCATGCAGCAGCATCCGACGCGGTCCGTAGTCGGCTTCGCAGGCATCGCGCTTGAGGCGCAGCAGCTCATCGAGTTCGGCCAGCAGCAGCGGGTCGTCCAGCGTTGCGTCCACCAGCGTGGCGAACGCTGTCGGTGGCATGCCGCGCCCCTGCTCGATCCAGCGTACCGCCAGCAAGGGGCGCAGCACGTAGAGGTACTTCTTGAAACGCACCTCTTCGCCCTGCAGGTAGCCACGAAAGTTCTTCCTGGCCATCGACAGGTAATGATGGAACGCGGCCTGTGGCGAATGGAACTGCCTGGCCAACCCACGCAAGTCTGCGAGCACACCGGGCTCGGCACGGTACACCAGCGGCGAGTCGAGCCATTCGAGCAGCGTCGGGTTGGCATTGCGCAGCAGGCGCAGGGTCTTGCGCAGCTCCCAGCCACTGATGTCCAGCTCATCGGTCAGCGGGCGCTCGATCACGTCGCGCGGCTCGTCGATGCGCAGGTACCAGTCCTGGTGCTGTACGTAGATGAAGCGCACGTCGAAGTCGCTGTCGGTGGAGGCAAAGCCCCAGGCGCGGCTGCCGGATTCGCAGGCATACAGTACGCTGACATCGTGTTCGCGCTCGATGCGTTGCAGTTCATCAAGCACCCACTCGCGCATGGCGGTGGGCAGGGGGTGACGGTCTTCCATGTCCATGTTCGACTCCTCGTTTCATCTACAGACCGCGTCGCTTGACCCGCGAAGAGTCCTCAGCCTTTTACACACACCACCTGGCGCAACGTGTGCACCACTTCAACCAGCTCGCGCTGCGCCGCCATCACCGCATCGATGTCCTTGTAGGCCATCGGGATCTCGTCGATCACATCCTTGTCCTTGCGGCATTCCACATGCGCGGTGGCACGTGCCTGGTCCTCGACGGTGAAGGCCTGCCTGGCCCGCGCACGGCTCATGATCCGCCCGGCGCCATGGCTGCACGAGCAGAACGACTCTTCGTTGCCCAGCCCGCGCACGATGAAGCTCTTGGCCCCCATCGATCCCGGAATGATCCCCAACTGGCCCTTCTGCGCCGACACCGCGCCTTTGCGCGTCACCAGGATCTCCTGGCCGAAGTGCTGCTCTTTCTGCACATAGTTGTGGTGGCAGTTGATCGCTTCCAGGCTGGCATCGAACGGTTTGCCAATGACCTGGCGCGCCGCCTCGATCACCGCGTGCATCATCAGCGCACGGTTGTGCCTGGCAAAATCCTGGGCCCATCCCACCGCCTCGACGTAGTCGTCGAAATGCCGGCTGCCTTCCTCGAAATACGCCAGTTCCCTGTCGGGCAAGTTGGCGATGTGCTGGCGCATATCCGCCTTGGCCAGTTCGATGAACAGGTTGCCAATGGCATTGCCCACCCCGCGCGAGCCGCTGTGCAGCATGAACCACACGCGGTCGGCCTCATCCAGGCACACCTCGATGAAATGGTTGCCCCCGCCCAGCGTACCGAGGTGCTGGCGATTGTTGGTCTTCTCCAGTTGCGGGTACTTGTCGGTGATCGCCTTGAAGCGGCCAGCCAACGCGCTCCAGGCCTGGTCGGCCACGGTCGGCACGTGATTCCACGCGCCCTGGTCACGGCGCCCGAAGGTCTTGCCGTGCGGTACCGCTTTCTCGATCGCGCTGCGCAGCCCAAACAGGTTGTCGGGCAGGTCGACCGCCCTGAGCGAGGTGCACGCCGCCATCATGCCGCAGCCGATATCCACGCCCACTGCCGCCGGCACGATGGCGCCCAGGGTCGGGATCACGCTGCCGATGGTAGAGCCCTTGCCCAGGTGCACGTCCGGCATCACGGCCAGGTGTTTGAAGATGAACGGCAGGCGTGCGGTGTTCATCAGTTGCTGGCGGGCGCCCTCGTCCACCGGCACGCCCTGGGTCCAGAGCTTGATCGGTTTGCCGTTGGCCACTTCGAGGATGTTCATGTCGTTGCTCTCTGTTTTTCTGTTGCCCGCCAGGCCCGAAGGCCCGGCAGGTGTCATGCGGTTTTCAGGCTCACCAGCCCATTCAATACCTGATCCAGCCCGCCGAATACCGAAATCCGGTCGATACGCTCGGCTACCCGTTCCAGGGTTTCCAGCTCCTTGAGGCGCAAGGCGGTCGGGTTGTCTTCCATGACCTTGGCGGTGTTGAGCAGCGAACGGGTGGCCGAGGTTTCTTCGCGGCGACGGATCACGTTGGCCTGGGCCGCCTTTTCCGCCTCCACCACCTGCGCCAGCAGGGTCTTCATCTCCCCCGGGAGGATGATGTCGCGCACGCCCAGGCCGCTGACTTCCATGCCGCTGCCCACCAGCTTCTCGGCCAGGTACTGGCTGACCGTGTCGTCGATCAGTTGCTTGTTCTCCAGCAACTCGTCGAGGGTACGCGTGCCCACCGCCGCCCGCAGGCCGAACTGCACCTCGCGGTACAGATGCTCGAGCGGCTTGCTCAGGCTGGCGAAGGCTGTCAGTACGTCGCTGTAGCGCCAGTTGGCCGCCAGGTTCAGGCGCAGGCTGACCTTGTCGCGGGTGAGGATCTCCTGGCCGCTGACTTCCAGCGACTGGATGCGCATGTCGACCATGTCGACGCTCACCTGCCGGTTGAAGCGCCAGAAGCCGTACTGCCCCGCCGGCAGCAACTCGATCACCGCGCCATCGACCTTGAGCACCCCCACATGGAAGGTCGGCACCGGTGCCAGCAGCACCGCATCGATCCCGGCCAGGGTACGGCCGCGCAACTTGGGCTGGCCCAACTGCGCCAGCAGGGCAGGCGCCAGGCGGTAGGTCTCGCTCAGGTCGATGCGCTGCAGGGTCTGCGCGCTCTGGCCCTTCCAGTACAGCTGGCGGCTGCCCGGTGGCAACAGTTCCACCAGCGCGCCATCTTCGTAGCGCAGGCCGACCTGGTCTTCAGCCAGGTCCATGCAGTCGAAGTACTGCGCCACCAGCGCCGGCTCGCTCTGGCGCAGGTAGCCGGCCAGGCGGTGCTCGAAACGCGGAGTATTGAGGCTGAAGGCTTCCACCGTCAGCCGGTTGTGCAGGTCAAAGCGCTTGTGTACGCCCGGTTCCAGGATCGACACGAAGTCGCCCTCGCAAAACAGCAGGCCGCGTTCGTTCTTTTTCACGATAAAGCGCTTGAGCATTTTCATTCTGTCTTTCCCTTTCAATGAATTCCATGGTGCCGGTGCTGCCGATACGCCGAGCGCTGCAAGTGGGGCCCGGGGGGAGGTGCACACGTCGGGACATCAGAGTCCTGTGCCGACCGAGTCCTTCGGTCCGACGTTGCGCCTTGCCCCGGGCCCGGCCAGCAGGCCGGGCGTACCAGCGGTGGCGGGGGCGTCCGTCGCAGAAGTCAGCCATCCTGGCTGCGTGTGCGTTGCCCTCGCCTCACCGGCGGGTGTTACGGGTGTAGCTACCGTGGAGGGTATGTAACGAGTTCTAGGCTCGTTGGCGGCCCCGTCCGGGGTTGCGCCATCGACCGCTCGTTGCGGCGGCGGCATGCACGACACCAACACCAGGGGTGGGCTCGTGCACCGGTGGGGCTGTGAGCCCTTACCCGTTGGCCTGCTTGGCGATGCGGTCGGAAGAGATATTGCGAGGGCCGTGCCAGGTTTTCATTTTCAGGTGAGTTTATTTTTCAAGTAATTGATTTATAGGGATTTTATTTTAAATCAACGCCGCACAAGCGTTTTCGAGGTGGAGCGCAAAGGCCAAATAATCTATATTTTCATCTACTAATTTATCCAAAAAGATAAACCGCATGATCAAGCGCAACGTCGTCATCGGCTTCATCGGCACCACCCTGGACCGCAACGGCAAGGGCGCGACGCGCTGGCAGAAATGGCGCCCCACCGTCGCGCTGTGTCAGCAGCCAGACCTGACCATCGACCGCCTCGAGCTGATACACGGCAAGAGCGAACGCGACCTGGGCCTGGCCCAGCGGCTGCGCGAGGACGTGCTCAGCGTCTCGCCACGCACCGAGGTACGCCTGCACTGCATGGCGCTGCACGACCCATGGGACTTCGAGGAGATGTACGGCGCCCTGCACGACTTCGCCAGCGGCTACACCTTCGATACCGAGCACGAGGACTACCTGGTCCATATCACCACTGGCACCCACGTGGCGCAGATCTGCTGGTTCCTGCTGACCGAAGCACGCTACCTGCCGGCTCGACTGGTACAGACCGCACCCGCACGCGGCAAGGAAGCGACCCGCGACCCGGCCGGCACCAGCACCCTGATCGACCTCGACCTGTCACGCTACGACCACATCGCTTCGCGCTTCCAGCGCGAGCAGGCCCACAGCCTGGCGTTTCTGAAGGCCGGCATTGCCACACGCAACGCGGCCTTCAACCACTCCATCGAACAGATCGAGCGCGTGGCCCTGCGCTCCACGGCGCCGATGCTGCTGGTGGGCCCCACCGGCGCCGGCAAGTCGTTCCTGGCCCGGCGCATCTACGAGCTCAAGCGTACCCGCCATCAACTGGACGGCCGCTTCGTCGAAGTGAACTGCGCCACCTTGCGCGGCGACGGCGCCATGTCGACGCTGTTCGGCCACATCAAAGGCGCGTTCACCGGCGCGCAGAATGCCCGCGACGGCCTGCTGCGCGCGGCCCACGGCGGCATGCTGTTCCTCGATGAAGTCGGCGAACTGGGTGCCGACGAGCAGGCCATGCTGCTCAAGGCCATCGAAGAGAAGCGCTTCTTCCCGCTGGGCTCGGACCGCGAAGTGGAAAGCGACTTCCAGCTGATTGCCGGCACCCACCGCGACCTGCGTGCCCATGTCGCCCAAGGGCTGTTTCGCGAAGATCTGTATGCGCGCATCAACCTGTGGACGTTCGAATTGCCGGGGCTGGCCGGGCGGCGCGAAGACATCGAACCGAACATCGATTTCGAGCTGCAGCGTCACGCCCGCGAACAGGGCCGCAACGTGCGCTTCAATCTCGAAGCCAAGCGCCAGTACCTGGCGTTCGCCCATTCGCCACAGGCGCGTTGGGCCGGCAACTTCCGTGAACTGTCGGCCTCGATCACACGCATGGCCACCCTGGCCGACAGCGGACGTATCGACGAAGCGCTGGTCAACGAAGAAATGGCTCGCCTGCAGCACACCTGGGGGGGCGAGTCGCGCGGCGAGCCGTTGCTCGACGGGCGCGAACTGGACCTGTTCGACCGCCTGCAACTGGAAGCGGTGCTGCGGGTGTGCCGCGACGCCCGCTCACTGTCCGATGCCGGGCGCCAGCTGTTCGCGGTATCGCGTCAGGAGAAGGAAAAACCCAACGACGCCGACCGCCTGCGCAAGTACCTCGCCCGCTTCGAACTGGACTGGCAGCAGGTGCGCGGCTGAGCCGCCATGCTAGACTCCGCACCCCGGCTGCCTGCGCCGGGCATCCCCTCCCCTTCACCGAAAAAGGACTCTCGGCCTTGTCGTTCATGACATCTGCTCGTCTGCACGTTGCCACCCTCAGCCTGTTCACCGCCCTGAGCCTCGCCAGCACCGCCAGCTTCGCCGACGACGCCGAGGCCGAAGCGGTTGCCAAGGGCCGCTGGCAGGGCCTGGCCGGCATGGCCAACCTGTACCTGAACGACGCCACCGCGCAGGAATTCATCGACGCTGGCGACAAGGAAAAGCAAGAGCACGACAACATGGCCGGCGCCCTGGCCTATTACCTGAGCGCCGCGCGCCTGGACCCCAGAAACGCCTACGCTGCGTACCAGGCAGGCGCCGCATTGGCCTCGATGGAGAAGTTCGAACTGGCCGCCGACCTGCTCGAGCAGGCCCGTGAGCGCGGTTTCTGGCAAGCGGTGATCCTGCGTGAGGACGACGAACTGGCAGGCATGAAAGAGACCCCGGCCTACAAGAAGCTGCTGCAGAGCGCCGAGGCCAACTACGCCAGGCAGGCCAAGGATGCGGGGCTGGCCGCATTCAGCATCCCTGAAGGCAAGGCCCCGGCCGGCGGCTGGCCAGTGGTGGTATGGCTGGCCGGTTACGGCACCGAAGGCAGCAAGAGCATCCGCATGCGCGAGGACCTGGTGGGCGAGCGCGCCGTGCTGGTCGCCCTGAACGGCACGCTCAAGCGTGACGCGGGCCAGTTCATGTGGCAGCAGGACTCGGTGGCGCCTACCGAGCAGGCCGTGGCGCTGGCGCTGAAGAATCTGGAGAAGCAGACCAGGATCGATCGCTCGAAAGTCGCGCTGATCGGTTTCTCGCAGGGTGCCGAACATGCGGCGCACCTGCTGGCAGAGTACCCACAGCACTACAGCGGCGCAGTGCTGTTGTCGCCCGGCGGCTTCCGCATTCCGTTCGCCGAGCAGAAGGCCAGGGACAAACGCATCGTGATCGTGCACGGGGCCAAGGAGCATTCGAGCAACCTGGAGCTGACCGCCACCACGCAGAAGGCATTCGAGGGCAGCAACACGGTACAAAGCCACGAGCACGCGGGCGGGCACGCGTTCCAGGCCGACTGGGAGACCGCGTATCGCGGGTACCTGGATTACGCGTTGGGGTTGCAGCCGGCGGGGTGACCTCAAGACCGCGGCGCGGCGTTCGCCAGCAAGGTGATTCCCAGTAGGCGAAGGGGCCCACGCGATCTATCCCAAAGTCCTACAGCACACCTGAAAAAACCAATCTATGCTTCACCCTGAGTTCGACGCCCGAAAGGCTCGACCCTAGAGGGGCTGATATCGACGGACCGGGGCGCCGCAAGCCAATCCCGCTCGACGATCCAGCCCCTCCTTTTCTCCCCTCAGCGCAAGCCCAGCTGTGCGCGCAAATAGTCATACAGGCCCGCCGCACTCTTGCGATAGCCATCGGCCGTCAGGTGCACCAGGTCGCCACGCGCCAGCCCCTGCGCTTGCCATTGCGCAATCGAACATTCCCCCCCCATGTACGCCTGCCAGTCCCAGAACAGCACGTTGGCCTGCCTGGCCACCTGCCGCTGAATCTGCACCACCTGGGGCAACGACTGCGGCCGACGCGCCGAGCAGGCCCGCGCACCGCGCTGCTTGATCGAGTCCGACGGCCCCACCAGCACAATCACCGCACGCGGCTGCAGCCGGCGTATCTGCGCCACGGTACGGGTCAGCTGGTCGCGGTACTGGCCCATGTCCAGGGTATCGTCGAACGCCTCATTGGTGCCGTAGGCCAGGATGATCAGGTCGGGGCGCAAGGCCTTGAGGTTTTCCTGCCAGCCGGCCTGCCATTTCTCCTGCACCTGCAGCCGCGCACCGTTGATGCCCAGTGCCGAGTAGGTCACCCCGGCGTTCTTCTGGCCCTGGATGTACCACCCGCCCAGCACGGTGCCCGGGTGCGCGTTGAGGCTCAGGTCCACCGGCAAGCCAATGCCGTTGAGCAGCGGGCTGAAGCGCCACTGGCCATTGCTCGCCGCCAGCATGACGCGACGCGTCGCGTTCTGCCCGCCACGGGCAGTCAGGCTGCTGTTCTCGCGCGCCTGGTACAGCGCCGAAATCCGATAACGCTGGGCAGTGGGCTCGCGCGCCTCGATGCGCACACCGGGGGTGGCCGCCAGCGGCACCGACAGGTAGCCACCCAACGGGAACTGCTCGCTCTGCTGGTTGCGGGCCGACACCAGGTCCCACTGACGCTTGGCGGTCTTGAGGATCACGTTGTCATAGCGCGTGCCGGGCACCGGCGTGGCCGCCACGAAGCCCATGCCGCCATCGCCATACTGCGCCTGGAACAGGCGGCGCATCTCGCCGCTGAACAGGTCCGCAGCCGTGTGCGAATCGCCGAACTGGACGACAGTGACCGGGGTACGGCTGGCTGTGCGCAGCTTGCCGGCCAGCACTGCGAGGTTGGCATCGCGACCAGGCGCCGCTTTCTGTGGTGCGCTGATCGGGCGCGCGGCCGGTGCGTTGACCGCCGCGACCGGACTGCAGCCTGGCAGCAGGCAGATCAGCGCAGCCAGCGCCAGGAGGTGGTGCGGTCGGCGCATCTCAGTGTCCCGTTACAGTCAGGCCCGGGAAGGCGATCATCGACAGTACCTGCTCGGCGATCAGCTTCTGGCCCGTTGTGGTGAAGTGGATGCCGTCGTCGACACGGGTCTTGACCCGCTTGCCCTGGCTGTTCTGCAGGGTATAGGAGAACTCGTCGGCCTGGTAACCAAGCACCCCGTTGGCCGACACGTAATGCTGCTGGTACAGCTGCGTCTGGCGTTGGTACAGGCCGCTGAGGTAGGCCATGGCCGTCGACAGCCTGGGCTTTTGCATATTCGGCGGGCCAACCCAGATCACCTGCACATTGTGTGCCCGCGCTTCTTCCAGGATCAGATCGATACGCTTGCGGTACAGCGCTTCCCATTCCGGCGACTTGAAGCGCAGGAACGGCTTGCCCTTGGATTCAGGCATGTCCCATGGATCGTTGGGCCCCAAAAACACCACCATCAGGCGAATCTTCGGCTGGCCCTGCAGGGTCGTGGCGACCGTTTGCGGCCAGTTGAAAAAACCAGGGTAGGCCAGGCCGGTGCTCTGCCGGCTGAGGTTGACGCTCTTGATCTGATAGCGCTTGAGCAAGGTGTTGGCCAGGTGCGGCGCCACGCCCTGCATCAGCGAGTCGCCCACCAGGAACACTTCGTCCCCCGCGGCCAGGCTCACCGCTTTGGGCAATTGGCCCGGCACCAATGATGGCGGGGCCGGCGGCGTGGCGACCTTCACCGGCTGCGGCACCCACTGTTCAGGCGACGGCACGGGTGCCACGGCGGGCTCGGCCGGCACCGTCGCAAACGGGTGCGCCACATCCACCGTGACCACCGGCAGGTTGGGCGCCAACGCCACGGTAGGCACCCCGTCAGCCTGGGCCAGCAGGGTCTGGCGCTCGAGGCTGTCGATGAAGGTGCTGCGCGCCTCGCCCAGGGCCAGGGTCAGGTTGCCCCCCAGGCGCCACGCCGGGCTCTGCCCGATCACCGGCAACTCGCAGCTCTGGTGGTACTTCTGCTGGCAATACAGGCTGATGGAGTTCTGGTTAAGCCAGAACAGCAGCAGCGTGGTCACCAGGATCGCGTACAAGGCCTTGGCGGCGCCTATCTGCACAGTGAACAACTCGCCGGAACTAGAAGCTCGCATAGATAAAACCCGGTACGCCTGATTGCGATGCAAAGATGACCAAGGAAACGAACAACCCCAACGGGATCGGGTACAACTGCCATGGCAGCCGGCTGCTTGCGGCCAAGCCCCGGCGCAACAGCGCCAGCACCTGCGGGTAGACCACGATGTACAGCACGCACCCCAGCAGCATCATGCCCGTACGGCTGAACAACCCGTCCAGGCTCAGTGCGCCGATGCCGGCAAGCATGTCCAGCGCATCGTCCAGGCTCGCGCTGCGAAAGAAGATCCAGGCAAATGCCACATAATGGAACGTCAGCAGACGCGCCAGCACATCGGCACCCGGCCAGCGCATCGGCTGTGGCAGCACGTAGGTCGAGGCCTTGTACAGCGCCAGGCCCACGCCGTGCAGCGCCCCCCCAGATAATGAAGTTCAGGCTCGCCCCGTGCCACAGCCCGGACACCAGCATGGCCAGCAGCATGTTCAGGTTGCCGCGCCACACGCCCTGGCGATTGCCCCCCAGCGGGATGTACACGTAATCGCGAATGAAGGTCGACAGGCTGATGTGCCAGCGCCCCCAGAACTCCTTGAGGTTGCGCGCCGCGTAAGGGGCATTGAAGTTATCCGGCAGCTTGAAGCCCAGCAACAACGCGACACCGGTCACCAGGTTGGTGTAGCCGCTGAAGTTCAGGTAGATCAGCAAGCTGTAGCCATACACGCTCAGCAGCACCTGTTCGGCGCTGTGCCCGCTGGGGGTCTCGAACACCGGGTCGACCCACTCGCTGCCTAGCCAGGCACTGAAAAAGAACAGCTTGACCACCGCCAGCGCGATCAACCCCAGCGCCCGCTGTGGCTCCAGCACCTGACGGATCTGTGCCGGGCGAATCTGCGGCAGCATGTGCGCGGCGCGATTGACCGGGCCCGCGACCAGGCTGGGAAAGAAGGCCAGGTAAAGGGCCAGGTCCAGCGGCGCGGCGGGTGCCATCTCGCGGCGGTTGATCGACACCAGGTAGCTGACCGAATGAAAGGTGTAGAACGACAGGCCGATCGGCAGCAGCACTTCAAGCACCGGCAACGAGACATCCAGCCCAAGGTCCGCCAGCGCGGCCTGGACGCCACCGACGAAGAATTCCTGGTACTTGAAGATATAAAAGCAGCCCAGCACCAGCAGCAACACCATCAGGTAAGTGAAACGTCGCCCCGGATAACGCGCACTGAACAGCCCCAGCAGGTACACCAGCAGGGTGTAGCCCAGCAGGATGTACAGCGAATTGAAGCTGAAGCTTGCCACCAGCGCATAACTGCCGGCCAGCAACAGGGTGTTCTGCAGCCGAACACTCCAGCACAGGCTCCAGTAGACCAGGAAAAACAGTGTGAAGCTGAGGCCGAACTCGATCGAAAGAAAGCTCACAACGTAGTCCATTACGCGACATCGGAAGGGGAGGCTTGCCTGGGGATGAACCGCAGCGCAGAGCGGGCGCGATTATGGCAGACAGCCACGAGCCTCCACAATGCAAGGGATGTAGGAAAATCAAGTCTGTTCCTACAACGTTTATGCAACAGAATGCGACGAAAGATCTCGGCAGCTGATTTGCTCCCCCTGCCCTGCTCTGCTAGTGTCGCGCCGTTCAAACCGCCACCAGAGACAGCCGCCATGGCCCGAAAAAAAAGCCGCCATTGATTTCGAGCAATCCCTCGCCGACCTCCAAGCCCTGGTCGAGCGCCTGGAGAACGGCGAACTGTCGCTGGAAGACTCGCTGACCGCCTTCGAGCAGGGCATCGGCCTGACCCGCGATTGCCAGAGCGCCCTGACCCAGGCCGAACAGAAGGTCCAGGTACTGCTGGAACGCGACGGCGAGCTGCGCGCCGAGCCCTTCGACGCGGAACAGCCGGAATGATCGCCGCCTACCAGGCCCGCTGCCAGGCCCAGGTGGACGCCGCACTGGAACACCTTTTCACCCCCCCTTCGAGCGAGCTCACACGCCTGTACGCCGCCATGCGCTACAGCGTGATGAACGGTGGCAAGCGCGTGCGCCCGCTGCTGGCCTATGCCGCCTGCGAGGCGCTGGGCGCCCCGGCCGAACAGGCCAACGGCGCGGCCTGTGCAGTGGAGCTGATCCACGCCTATTCGCTGGTGCACGACGACCTGCCGGCGATGGACGACGACGACCTGCGCCGCGGCCAGCCGACCACCCACAAGGCGTTCGACGAAGCCTGTGCGATCCTGGCCGGCGACGGCTTGCAGAGCCTGGCCTTCAGTGCCCTGCTCGATGCGCAGTTGAGCGCGCTCAATGATGCGATCCGCTTGAGCATGGTGCAGGCGCTGGCACTGGCCGCAGGCCCCGCCGGCATGGTCGGCGGCCAGGCCATCGACCTGGGCTCGGTGGGCCTCAAGCTCGACCAGACTGCACTTGAGTTCATGCATCGGCACAAGACCGGCGCGCTGATCGAAGCCAGCGTGAAGCTGGGTGCGCTGGCCAGTGCGCGCGCCAGTGCCGAGCAGCTCGAGGCCCTGCAGCAATACGCCCGGGCCATCGGCCTGGCGTTCCAGGTGCAGGACGACATTCTGGATGTCGAGAGCGACACCGCGACCCTGGGCAAACGCCAGGGTGCCGACATTGCCCGCGACAAACCGACCTACCCGGCCCTGCTCGGGCTGGACGCGGCCAAGGCCTATGCGCTGGAACTGCGCGACCTGGCGCTTGCTGCGCTGGACGGGTTCGACGACAAGGCAGAGCCGTTGCGGGCCTTGGCGCGGTATATCGTCGAACGTAAGAGCTGAGTCGCCTGTTCCGACCCCTTCGCTGGCAAGCCAGCTCCCGCAGGGCCCTGCACCGGTCTTGTGGGCGCTGGCTTGCCAGCGAAGGGGGTCACATTTACCTCAATGGGCAGCCTTCACCGCAATAAGGTAAACTGCCGCCTCATCACACCTATAACGATTCGCCTGATGCCCACGACGTTTCAAGAGATCCCCCGCGAACGCCCGGTCACGCCGCTGCTTGACCGTGCCGATACGCCAGCCGGCCTGCGTCGTCTGGCCGAAGCCGACCTGGAGCGACTGGCCGACGAACTGCGCCAGGAGCTGCTCTATAGCGTTGGCCAGACCGGCGGGCACTTCGGTGCCGGCCTGGGCGTCATCGAACTGACGATCGCCCTGCACTACGTCTTCGACACCCCGGACGACCGGCTGGTGTGGGATGTGGGGCACCAGGCCTATCCGCACAAGATCCTCACCGGCCGGCGCGAGCGCATGCACAGCCTGCGCCAGAAGGACGGCCTGGCCGCCTTCCCGCGCCGCGCCGAGAGCGAGTACGACACCTTTGGCGTCGGCCACTCCAGCACCTCGATCAGCGCTGCGCTGGGCATGGCCATCGCCGCCCGCCTGCACAACGAGGACCGCAAGTCCATCGCGGTGATCGGCGACGGCGCGCTCACTGCCGGCATGGCTTTCGAGGCGCTGAACCACGCCCAGGAAGTCAACGCCGACATGCTGGTGATCCTCAACGACAACGACATGTCGATTTCGCGCAACGTCGGGGGCCTCTCCAACTACCTGGCCAAGATCCTCTCCAGCCGTACCTACGCGAGCATGCGCGAGGGCAGCAAGAAAGTGCTGTCGCGCCTGCCCGGCGCCTGGGAAATCGCCCGTCGCACCGAAGAGTACGCCAAGGGCATGCTGGTACCCGGCACCCTGTTCGAAGAGCTGGGCTGGAACTATATCGGCCCGATCGACGGCCACGACCTGCCGACCCTGATCGCTACCCTGCGCAACATGCGTGACCTCAAGGGCCCGCAGTTCCTGCACGTGGTGACCAAGAAGGGCAAGGGCTTCGCCCCGGCCGAGGTCGACCCGATCGGCTATCACGCCATTACCAAGCTCGAACCGCTGGATGCCCCGGCTGCCGCCCCGAAAAAGGCAGGTGGGCCGAAGTACTCTGCCGTGTTCGGCCAATGGCTGTGCGACATGGCGGCTGCCGACGAGCGCCTGGTGGGCATCACGCCAGCGATGAAGGAAGGCTCGGACCTGGTGGCGTTCAGCGAGCGCTATCCTGCCCGCTACTTCGACGTTGCGATTGCCGAACAGCACGCCGTGACCCTGGCGGCCGGCATGGCCTGCGAAGGCGCCAAGCCGGTAGTGGCGATCTATTCGACCTTCCTGCAGCGTGCCTACGACCAACTGATCCACGACGTTGCCGTACAGAACCTCGATGTGCTGTTTGCCATCGACCGCGCCGGCCTGGTCGGCGAAGACGGCCCGACCCACGCCGGCAGCTTCGACCTGTCGTTCCTGCGCTGCATCCCCGGCATGCTGGTGATGACCCCGAGCGACGAGAACGAACTGCGCAAGATGCTCAGCACCGGCCACCTGTACAACGGCCCTGCGGCGGTGCGCTACCCGCGCGGCAGCGGGCCGAACGCAGTCATCGACAGCGACCTGGCGCCGCTCGACATCGGCAAGGGCGTGGTGCGCCGCCAGGGCAGCAAGGTCGCCCTGCTGGTGTTCGGCGTGCAGTTGGCCGAGGCGCTGAAGGTCGGCGAAACGCTGAACGCCAGCGTGGTCGACATGCGCTTCGTCAAGCCACTGGACGAGGCCCTGGTACGTGAGCTGGCGGGTAGTCACGACCTGCTGGTGACAATCGAGGAGAACGCCATCATGGGTGGCGCAGGGGCTGCGGTCAGCGAGTTCCTGGCCCGTGAGGGCATGCTCAAGCCGGTGTTGCACCTGGGCTTGCCGGATATGTATGTGGAGCACGCCAAGCCGGCGCAGATGCTGGCCGAGTGCGGGCTGGATGCTGCCGGGATCGACGCTTCGGTGCGTCAGCGGATGCAACTGCTGGGGCTTTAGGCCCCTTTCGCCAGCAAGGCTGGCTCCTGCCTGCAGGAGCCAGCCTTGCTGGCGAAAGCCACATCAGCCCAGCTGACGTGGCACGCGGTACAGGTAGAGGATGACCACGCTGGAGATCGCCAGCAAAATCTGCGGCACCCCTTCCAGCCCCACGAACACCGACAATGCAGCGACCCACGCCGGCAGGCAGGCGAACAGCATCGCCAGGCGGCGCACTCGCGCCAGCTCGATCCACGCGGCTGGCTCTTCGGCGCTGTTCAGTGCTTTTTCGGTGGCGATCAACGCCCGCTTGTAAGCGCTGAAGCGCGGCAGGCTGAAGAACATCGACGCCACGCCAGCCAGGAACACCGGCATCGCCAGCAACGCAATGCGCGTCATGCTTGAACCAAACGCCCAACCGAGCACCACCAGGGGCACCAGCGCAATGGCCAGGTGCTGCCACCACGCGAATGCCAGGCGCCGTTTGACCTGGCCGCGGGTCACGCCCGACCGGCCTCGCCCTGGTGCTCATTGCCCATCATGTGGCCGAGCTTGCCGGCCTTGGTGGCCAGGTAGTGCTTGTTGTGCGGGTTGTGCCCGGTGTGCAGCGGCACGCGCTCAGCCACCGCAATACCCATGGCGGTCAGCGCCTTGACCTTGCGCGGGTTGTTGGTCATCAGACGCAGCGCGGTGACGCCCAGGTGCGCCAGCATCGGCTGGCACATGGCGTAGTCACGCTGGTCGGCGGCGAAGCCCAGGCGCTCGTTGGCCTCGACCGTGTCGGCGCCGCCATCTTGCAGCTCATAGGCGCGGATCTTGTTCAGCAGGCCGATACCGCGCCCTTCCTGACGCAGGTACAACAGCACGCCGCGGCCTTCGCGGGCAATCGCCTGCAGCGCCGCTTCAAGCTGCGAACCGCAGTCGCAACGCTGGCTGAACAAGGCATCGCCGGTCAGGCATTCGGAATGCAGGCGCCCCAGTACCGGCTCACCATCGGCAACATCACCCAGGCTGAGCACGACGTGCTCGCGACCGGTGGCTTCATCGAGAAAACCATGCATGGTGAAGGTGGCAAAAGGGGTAGGCAGCTTGGAAGCGGCAACAAAGACGACGGGCACCTTGTGCTCCTGATCAGTAACGTGAAATTTGACGTGGGGCGATTGTACCAGCAGCGCGTAGCCGCTGCTTAGGCTGAATTCTTGGAGCAACAGATCGAGAAGTTCGATACTGCTAGCGCACCGTGCCGGCCGCCTCGAACGGATAGGGCTGCTTCCAGCGCGCAAAAATCTCGCGCAGGGCGCCGCTGGCGATCAGTTCGTCCATGCGTCGGTCAAACAGTTCCATGATCGCCACAGCCTGATCGGTCCTGGCAAACGCCAGGTACAGCGGCAGTTCGCCAAGGTGGGTGCGACGATAGCGCGCCGGGTCACTGGCCTGGGCGTGCACGTAATTCACTTCGGTTTGCGCATCGATGTAGAAGTCCACGCGCTTGCGCTCCAGCATCGGCAGGATGCCTTCGCGCCGTTGCACCTCGCGAAACTCCTTCACGTTGGACAGGTAATGCTGATAGTCGTAGCCACGCACCCACGACAGTTTGTAGCGCCCCAGCGTATCGAGCGTGGGCACCGGACTGCTGGCCAGCCCCAGCGCATAGATGTGGTCGCTGTCGAACGCGTGGCGCGGGTACAGGTAATCGTCGCTTTCCTCATGGTAGGACCCCACCCAGGCATCCGCCTCGGCCCGCTTGACCAGGCCTACCGCACGGCTATACGGCACGCTGAGCACCTGCACCTTGACCCCGGCCGGCTCGAACACCTTGCGCAACACGTCCCAGGCCAGCCCGCTGCCATCGGCATTGGTGTAGTCCAGCCACTCCTCACTGGCCAGGCGCACAGTCGTCGGCACTGCTACCGGCTCGGCCGCTCGGGCAGCGCCGGCAACCAGCAGCCACATCAGCAATACCACTCGCCATCCGCGCATCCACCCCTCCGTCAGGTGAAACACCATACCAATCCCTGCATGCCCAGCCAGGCGAACACGCCGGCCAGCACATCGTCGAGCATGATGCCGAAACCGCCGTGCACATGCCGGTCGACCCAACGGATCGGCCACGGCTTGAGGATGTCGAAGAAGCGGAACATCAGGAAGCCCGCCAACAACCATAGCCAACCTTCCGGCACCAGCCAGAGGGTTATCCACATGCCGACCATTTCGTCCCAGACGATACCCTCGTGATCATGCACGCGCAGGTCATCGGCCACCTTGCCGCACAACCATACGCCAAACAGCATGGTCAGCCCGAGCATCAGCCAGTAGCCCCAGTCGGGCAGCATCTGCCACAGCGGGATGAACGGCACGGCCACCAGCGAGCCCCAGGTGCCGGGCGCCTTGGGCAAGGTACCGGAGCCGAAGCCGAAGGCCAGGAAATGCCACGGGTTGCGCCAAACCGAAGGCGGCACGTTTTCCGCTGGCACCTGGTTGGGGTGATCGGTCACGGTGTCTCCCTAAAATGTTGGTAGCCCCGCGACTGCGGGGTGATGTCTGCGCCCGTGCGGTCATGCAGGCTGACGCCGCTGCCGGCCTCGACCCGACCGACCACATGCACCGGCCAGCCGGCAGCCTGCAGGTCAGCCAGGTGCGCGGGCGCCAAGGTGAAGGCAAGCACATAGTCGTCGCCACCGGCCAGCGCCGCCTGGCGCGCACCAGCCAGCCCCATGAACCCCACCAGCGCGGGGCTCAGCGGCAGGCGCTCGAGTTCGACGGCAAGCGCCACGCCCGACGCCGCGGCGATATGCCCGCAGTCGGCCAGCAGGCCATCGGAAATATCCAGCGCCGCACTGGCCTTGCCCCGCAGCGCCTGGCCCAGCGCCAGTTGCGGCGACGGTGACCAGTAATGCGCCAGCAAGGGCTCGGCCTGCGCGGGGTCGGTCTGGCGCTCGCCCAGCACCAGCGCCAGGGCACCGGCGGCATTGCCCAACTCGCCGCCCACGCACAGCAGGTCACCGGGGCGCGCACCGGCGCGGGTCAGGGCCTGGCCCGCGGGCACCCGCCCGAAGACGGTCATGGTCAGGCTCAGCGGGCCACGCGTGGTATCGCCCCCCACCAGGCTCAGGCCGCAGTGCAGGGCCATGCGGCTCAAACCCTGGGCATAGGCTTGCAGCCAGTCGGCGCGCACCTCGGGCAGGGTCAGGGCAAGGGTAAAGGCAATCGGGGTGGCGCCCATGGCCGCCAGGTCACTGGCGGCCACCGCCAGCGAGCGCTGGCCGAGCAACAGCGGATCGCAGACAGCCGGGAAGTGTACCCCGGCCACCAGCGTATCGGTGGACACGGCCAGCTGCTCGCCGGCCGGCAAGGCCAGCAAGGCGCAATCGTCGCCGATCCCCAGGGCGACCCCGTCGCCGGCCTGCGCACAGGGCGCGGCGGCGAAGTAGTGGCGGATCAGCTCGAATTCACCCATGGGCAGGCAGCGCCGGAATCAGCGCTTGAACGCCTTCACTTCGGCTTCGCGCAGCCGTGGTGCCAGCTTGTCGAGCACACCGTTGACGAACTTGTGCCCGTCGGTGGCGCCGTACACCTTGGCCAGCTCGATACCTTCGTTGATGACCACGCGGTACGGTACGTCGACGCGCTTGAGCAGCTCCCAGGTGGACAGGCGCAGCACCGACAGCTCGACCGGGTCGAGCTCTTCGAGCACGGTGTCCAGGCAAGGCGCCAGGGCCTTGTCGATCTCGTCGCGAATGGCCGGCACGCCGTGCAGGATCTCGCGGAAGTAGGCACCGTCGACATCGGTGAAATCGTTATCGACCCGGAACTGCGCCTCGATCTCGTTCAGCGAGTGCTTGGCCATGTGCCATTGGTACAGGGCCTGGGTCGCGAGCTTGCGGGCTTCGCGACGCTTGGCGCTCTTGGATGGCTTGCCAGCGTCCGCAGGTTTTGGATCGCGCGGGTTGAAACGATCGCTTTCGTCGCTAATCACTTGGCCTCCAACTGCGCCAGCAGGCTGACCATTTCCAGGGCGGACAGGGCAGCTTCGGCGCCCTTGTTGCCGGCCTTGGTGCCGGAGCGCTCGATGGCCTGCTCGATCGAATCGACCGTCAGCACGCCGAAGGCAACCGGTACGCCGAACTCCATGGACACCTGGGCCAGGCCCTTGGTGCACTCGCCCGCCACGTACTCGAAGTGCGGGGTACCACCACGGATCACGGCGCCCAGGGCGATGATCGCGGCGTACTCGCTCTGCTGGGCGACCTTCTGTGCCACCAGCGGAATCTCGAACGCGCCAGGAGCGCGGATGATGGTGATGTCGCTTTCGCTCACGCCGTGGCGAACCAGGGCATCAACGGCACCGCTTACCAGGCTTTCGACGACGAAGCTGTTGAAGCGGCCAACCACCAAAGCGTAGCGACCTTTGGGGGCAATGAAGGTACCTTCGATGGTCTTCAGGGACATTGCGGGGTTCTCATCTTAAAGAGCCAGGCCGCAAACGGTGCGGCCTGTGGGAGTTTTGTTCCGAATCGACAGCGGGAAACAACCCCTGCTTTATTCGGAGGGCACGTATTCTACAACTTCCAGATCGAATCCGGATATCGCATTGAACTTCATTGGCGAACTCATCAGGCGCATCTTGCGCACGCCGAGGTCACGCAGGATCTGCGAACCGGCGCCCACCGTGCTGTAGGTGGTCGGCGTCTTGGCCTGCACATTGTCGCCGGCGCTCTCGCGGATATGCGCCAGCAGCACGTCGCCGTCCAGCGGGTGACCGAGCAGCAGCACCACACCGCTGCCGGCCTCTGCCACGGCGCTCATGGCGGCGCGCAGGCTCCAGCGGCCAGGCTGCTTGACCAGCAGCAGGTCGCGCAGCGGGTCCATGTTATGCACCCGTACCAGGGTCGGCTCTTCGGCGCAGATCTTGCCCAGGGTCAGTGCCATGTGCACGTCGCCTTCAACCGAATCGCGGTAGGTGACCAGGTTGAACTGGCCCAGTTCGCTGTCCAGCGGCTGCTCGGAAATCCGCTGAATGGTACGTTCGTGGATCATGCGGTAGTGGATCAGGTCGGCGATGGTGCCGATCTTGATGTTGTGCTCGGCGGCGAACACTTCGAGCTCGGCGCGACGCGACATGGTGCCGTCGTCGTTCATCACTTCGCAGATCACCCCGCTCGGTTCGAAACCGGCCATGCGCGCCAGGTCGCAGGCAGCCTCGGTGTGGCCGGCACGTGCCAGCGTACCGCCCGGCTGGGCCATCAGCGGGAAGATGTGGCCGGGGCTGACGATGTCTTCGGCCTTGGCATCCTTGGCGGCGGCCGCTTGCACGGTGCGCGCACGGTCAGCGGCGGAGATGCCGGTGGTGACGCCTTCGGCCGCTTCGATCGAAACGGTGAACTTGGTACCGAAACCGGAGCCGTTGCGTGGCGCCATCAATGGCAGCTTGAGCAGCTCGCAGCGCTCGCGCGACATTGGCATGCAGATCAGCCCGCGGGCGTGCTTGGCCATGAAGTTGATGTGTTCGGGCTTGCAGCACTCGGCGGCCATGATCAGGTCGCCTTCGTTCTCGCGGTCTTCGTCATCCATCAGGATGACCATTTTGCCCTGGCGGATGTCTTCGACCAGTTCTTCGATGCTGTTGAGCGCCACGCGGCACCCCCTTCTAAATCAGGATTTCAGGTAGCCATTGGCGGCCAGGAAACTTTCGGTGATGCCACCCTTGCCCGACTCGGCAGCCTTGTCGCCCAGCAACAGGCGCTCCAGGTAGCGGGCCAGCAGGTCGACCTCAAGGTTGACCCGACGCCCGGAGCGGTAGTCGGCCATGATGGTTTCGGCGAGGGTGTGCGGCACGATGGTGAGCTCGAATTCGGCGCCATCGACCTGATTGACCGTCAGGCTGGTGCCGTCGACGGTGATCGAGCCCTTGTGGGCGATGTACTTGGCAAGCTCGGCCGGCGCGCGCAGGCGGAACTGGATGGCGCGTGCGTTATCGCTGCGCGAGATGACTTCGCCGACACCGTCGACGTGGCCGCTGACCAGGTGGCCACCGAGGCGGCTGCTGGGGGTCAGGGCTTTTTCCAGGTTGACCCGGCTGCCCACCTTGAAGTCGGCGAACGCAGTGCAGTCCAGGGTTTCACGGCTGACATCAGCCCAGAAACCGTCGCCGGGCAGTTCCACTGCGGTCAGGCACACGCCGTTGACGGCAATGCTGTCGCCGAGCTTCACATCATCCAGGTCGAGCTTGCCGGTTTCGACATACACCCGCACATCGCCGCCTTTGGGGGTGAGTGAACGGATGCTGCCGATGGATTCGATAATGCCGGTAAACATGAGTCCTCCTCGAGAACAGGCCGCGCAAGGCGCAAGCCGCGAATTATACGCCGGGCGCAGGCACAGGGATGGCAGTGACCCGCCAGTCATCGCCTACCGCACGCATTTCAGTGATGTGGAGCGCCTGCGCCTCGCTCATTCTGGCCAAAGGCCAGTCGAGCAGCGGGCGGGCGCTGGAGCCGAGAAACTTGCCGGCGATGAAGATCTGGTATTCGTCCACCAGGCCCAGTTGCGCGAATGCACCGGCCAGGCGCGGCCCGGCTTCGACCAGCACTTCGCTGGCGCCGCGCCGGGCCAGCTCGCGCAGCAGCGCCGGCAGGTCGACCCGACCCTCGGCGCCGGGCAGGCTCAGCAGCTCGTGACCGGCCGCCGCATAGCGTGGGTCGAGCGCCGCTGCAGTGACCACCAGCGCCGGGCCGGCCTGGAAGAAGGCGGCGTCCAGCGGCAGGCGCAGGCGCCCGTCGATCAGTACGCGCAGCGGCGGGCGGGCCAGCGCCAGCGCGGTGGTGTGTGCATCCAGGCCCAGTTCGTCGGCGCGCACGGTCATGCGTGCGTTGTCGGCCATTACGCTTTCGGCACTGCTGAGCACGATGCTCGAACGGGCGCGCAAGCGCTGCACCGCCGAGCGCGCGGCCGGGCCGGTGATCCACTGGCTTTCGCCGCTGGCCATGGCCGTACGCCCGTCCAGGCTCATCGCCAGCTTCACCCGCACGTACGGCAGGCCGTGTTCCATGCGTTTGAGAAAGCCTGGGTTGAGGGCACGGGCTTCGGCCTCCAGCACGCCGCTGGCGACCTCGATGCCGACATCGGCCAGGCGCTTGAGGCCCTGCCCGGCCACTTGCGGATTGGGGTCCTGCATGGCCGCGACCACCCGCGCCACGCCCGCCTGCACCAGCGCCTCGGCGCACGGCGGCGTGCGCCCGTGGTGGCTGCAGGGTTCAAGGGTGACGTAGGCACAGGCGCCGCGCGCCAGCTCGCCGGCCTGGCGCAACGCATGCACCTCGGCATGCGGCTCACCGGCGCGCACGTGCCAGCCTTCGCCGACCACCTGGCCGTCGCGCACGATCACGCAGCCGACCCGCGGGTTGGGATGGGTGGAGTACAGGCCCTGGCGCGCCAGTTCCAGGGCGCGGGCCATGTAGTGGGCGTCGAGCACGGCGCGTTCGCTGGGCCCGCTCACGGCTTGGCCGGCTCGCGGGCCAGGCGGTCGATCTCTTCGCGGAACTCGTCGAGGTCCTGGAAACGTCGGTACACCGAGGCGAAGCGAATATAGGCGACTTCGTCGAGCTTTTGCAGCTCGCCCATCACCAGTTCGCCGACGACCAGCGACTTGACCTCACGCTCGCCGGTGGCGCGCAGTTTGTGCTTGATATGGGCCAACGCCGCTTCCAGGCGCTCGACGCTCACCGGGCGCTTCTCCAGCGCACGCTGCATGCCGGCACGCAGTTTTTCTTCGTCGAAGGGCTGACGGCTGCCGTCCTGCTTGATCAGCCGGGGCAGGACCAGTTCGGCGGTCTCGAAGGTGGTGAAGCGCTCACCGCAGGCCACGCATTCGCGGCGGCGGCGCACTTGCTCGCCCTCGGCAACCAGTCGCGAGTCGATGACCTTGGTGTCGTTGGCACCGCAGAAGGGACAGTGCATGGTGGCAGGCAACAAAAAAAGGGAGGGCCATGGTAGCGCATCCCACTGGCAAGACAAGCCAAAGGGGTTACCATCCAGTGAGGAAATATCCCCCCGAAGGAATTCACCATGCCATTTAGAGCGCTCGTTGTGCTCAGTTTCGCCGCGTTGCTGGCGGCGTGCAGCAGCGATGAACCCAGGCCGGTACTGGCCCCCAAGGCCCCTGTGGCGGCCAAGCAGCCGGCAGCACCCGCGCCGTTGCCGGCCTATCAGCGCGAAATCAGCGGCACCCTGCTCGGCATCCCGTCGGGCGCCCAGGTCGAGCTGGCGCTGCTGGTGATCGACGAACGCGGTCGCCCGCAACGCCTGCTGGCCAGCAGCAACCTGAACGCCAATGGCCAGGACCTGCCGTTCCAGCTGCGTTTCAACCCCGAAGTGTTCCCTGCCGGCGCCCGCGTGGAGTTGCGTGGGCGCGCCAGCCAGTCGGGGCAGTTGATCCTGCACCTGCCGCCGCTGGCCGTGGCCGGCCCGCAAACCCAGGACACCGGCCCGCTGCGTTTCGAAAAGGCACCGTGAGCGCACCTGCGCACCTGCAGCAGGCCTTGAGCGAACTGCTGGGCGATGCCCGGCTGGTGGTCAGCGAGTTGCCGGCCTGCGCGCTGAAGTTGTGGCTGATCGACGCACAGAACATGGACCGCGCCTTCAGCCCCGAGGAAACCCGACGCATCCTGCACGAACCGCCCTACTGGGGGTTCTGCTGGGCCAGCGGCCTGGCCATGGCGCGCTACCTGGCCGAACGCCCCGACTGGGTGGCGGGCAAGCGCGTGCTGGACTTCGGCGCGGGGTCAGGCATTGCCGGCATCGCCGCGGCGCGTGCCGGGGCACTTGAGGTGGTGGCGTGCGACCTCGACCCGCTGGCGCTGCAGGCCTGCCGCGCGAATGCCGCGCTCAACCAGGTGCAACTGAGCTACTCGAGTGATTTCTTTGCCGAGGCTGATCGCTTCGACCTGGTGCTGGTGGCCGATGTGCTCTACGACCGTGCCAACCTGCCACTGCTCGATGCGTTCCTCAGCCGTGGGCGCCAGGCACTGGTAGCCGACTCGCGGGTACGTGATTTTCGTCACCCGCTGTACCGCCAGCTCGACACCTTGCACGCGCTGACCCTGCCCGACCTGGCAGAACCCCGTGAATTCCGCCAGGTGAGCCTGTACCACGCCAGCCGCAGCGCTTTATAGTGATGCCATTCAAGGATTTGCGAGAGTCGCGATGAGCCAGGAAACCCCGTACATCTTCAACGCCACCAGCACCGACTTCGATCAGTCGGTGATCCAGAACTCCTTCGTCAAGCCCGTGCTCGTCGACTTCTGGGCCGACTGGTGCGCACCGTGCAAAGTGCTGATGCCGCTGCTGGAGAAAATCACCGCCGACTATCAGGGCGAGCTGCTGCTGGCCAAGATCAATTGTGATATCGAGCAGGACATCGTGGCGCGCTTCGGCATCCGCAGCCTGCCGACCGTGGTGCTGTTCAAGGACGGCCAGCCGGTGGACGGCTTTGCCGAGGCACGCCCGGAATCGGAAATCCGCGCGATGCTCGAACCCCATGTGCAGATGCCGCCACCGGCAGCGGCCGACCCACTGGTACTGGCGCAGGGGCAGTTTGGCGAAGGGCGCTTCAGCGAGGCCGAAGCCACCCTCAAGGCGCTGCTGGGCGAAGACAACAGCAACGCCGCTGCATTGATCCTTTATGCCCGCTGCCTGGCTGAGCGTGGCGAGCTGGGTGAAGCGCAGGCCGTGCTGGATGCGGTCAAGAGTGATGAGCACAAGGCGGCGCTGGCCGGTGCCAAGGCGCAGCTCACATTCCTCAGGCAGGCCGCCAGCCTGCCGGATGTCGCCGACCTGAAGTCGCGCCTGGCGCAGAACGCCGAGGACGACGAGGCGGCGTACCAGCTGGCGATACAGCAGCTGTCGCGCCAGCAGTACGAGGCCGCACTCGAAGGCCTGCTGAAGCTGTTCAAGCGCAATCGTGGCTACGAGGGCGGGTTGCCGCACAAGACCTTGCTGCAGGTATTCGACCTGCTGGGCAACGACCATGCGCTGGTGCTTGAGTACCGTCGCAAGCTGTTTGCCGCATTGTATTGAACATCGCCGGGCTGCCCTGCAGCCCTTCGCTGGCAAGCCAGCTCCCACAGTGTTCTCCACTGCCCTCAAGCGCAACCTGGTGCCTGTGGGAGCTGGCTTGCCAGCGAAAGGCGCGACGCGGTGTTTCAGCCGACCCAGTGATACACCGGCGCATCCGCCCCGCTTTCCACCTTCACATCCGCACTATGGCGCAGGCGCACCAGCAGACGCTTACCCGCTGCCGTATTGCCCGCCAACCCTTCCAGCGCCTCCAGCAACGCAGGCCCGTCGAGCTGCCCGGCCGTGCGCAGCACCTCGCGCGCCGCCTGCCACAGCGCATCGTCCGGCCGCGCTGACGCCGCCACCGGCGTCGCACTCACCCCCGCCGCTGCCGGGGCCTGCGCCAACTGCCCACCCAACTGGGCCCACTCATGGGGTTCCAGTTCCACGCTCAAATCCACCGGCCACTCGCCGATGTGTCCACGAATACGCACGTTCGCATCCTCCACTCGATCAGGCGCCCATGCTCCCACGAAGTTTCATCCAGCGACACTGGTGCGCAGCCGACAAGTTGTTATAACATTTCGAAACTCTTTCAGCGCCTTCCGGAGCTCTGCCCATGCGTCGCCTGCTGCTTGCCTTGCCGTTCGCCCTGCTGCCCCTGAGTCTGGCTTATGCCCACGACGATCATGACCATGACCACGCGCACGGCAGCCTGGGCGCCCATGAACATGGCGTCGCTCACCTGAACGTGGCACTCGACGGCAATGCCCTGGAACTGGAGCTAGACAGCCCGGCCATGAACCTGGTGGGCTTCGAGCACCCCGCCACCTCCGTCGCCGACAAGGCCAAGGTCGCAGCCGTGCGCGTGCAGCTGGAACAACCGCTGGCGCTGTTCGGCCTGGCCGAGGCTGCCGGTTGCAGCGAAACCGACCAGGAACTGGAAAGCCCGCTGTTTGGCGACAAGCCGGCCCACGACGAAGACGGCGACGAACACGATCACGACCACAGCGACATCAATGCCCATTACAAGTTTGAGTGCGCCACCCCGGCCCAGCTCACCCGCCTGGACCTGACGCCGCTGTTCAAGGCCTTCCCGGCCACGCAGAAAATCCAGCTGCAACTGGTCGGCCCCACTGGCCAGAAGGGCGTGGAACTCACCCCGACCAACGCCGCGATCAGTTTCTGAGATGCGCCAGGCACTGATCGAACTGACCGCACTGGGCTTTGCCTGGCCCGGCCAGCCGGAACTGCTGGACATTGCGTCGCTGCGCCTGGAGGCCGGCGAGTCGCTGTTTCTGAAAGGGCCCAGCGGCAGCGGCAAGACCACCCTGCTCGGCCTGCTCGGCGGCGTGCAGAAAGCCGACCGCGGCAGCATCCGCCTGCTGGGCCAGGAGTTGGGCGAGCTCAAGCAAGGCGCCCGCGACCGCTTTCGCGTCGACCATACCGGCTACATCTTCCAGCAGTTCAACCTACTGCCGTTTCTGTCGGTACGCGAGAACGTCGAACTGCCCTGCCGTTTCTCGCGCAGCCGCGCCCAGCGCGCCAGCGAGCGCCACGGCAGTGTCGACCAGGCCGCCGCCGCACTGCTGGCCCACCTGGGCCTGCACGACCCTGCCCTGCTCGCCCGTCGCGCCGACAGCCTGTCGATCGGCCAGCAGCAACGGGTCGCCGCCGCCCGTGCGCTGATCGGCCAACCGGAACTGGTGATCGCCGACGAGCCGACCTCGGCGCTGGATGCCGACACCCGCGAAGCCTTCATCGCCCTGCTGTTCGCCGAATGCCGCGCAGCCGGTTCGAGCCTGCTGTTCGTCAGCCATGACCAGAGCCTGGCGCCCCTGTTCGACCGCCAGCTGTCGCTGGCCGAACTCAACCGCGCCATGCGCCCCGCCAGCGACCTGGAGGCCTGATGTACCTGCTGCGCCTTGCCCTGGCGAGCCTCGCCAACCGCCGTTTCACCGCGGTGCTCACCGCTTTCGCCATCGCCCTGTCGGTGTGCCTGCTGCTGGCCGTGGAGCGGGTGCGCACCGAAGCGCGCGCCAGCTTTGCCAGCACCATCAGCGGCACCGACCTGATCGTCGGTGCACGCTCGGGCTCGGTCAACCTGCTGCTGTACTCGGTGTTCCGCATCGGCAACGCGACCAACAACATCCGCTGGGACAGCTTCGAGCACTACGCCCGCAACCCGCGGGTGAAGTGGGCGATCCCGATGTCGCTGGGCGACTCGCACCGCGGCTACCGGGTAATGGGCACCACCACGGCCTATTTCGAACACTACCAGTACGGGCGCAAGCAGCACCTGCAACTGGCCAGCGGCCGCGCATTCGCCAGCGACCCGTTCGAGGTGGTGCTGGGTGCCGAGGTGGCCGAGGCGCTGCATTACACGCTGGGCGACAAGCTGGTGCTGGCGCACGGTGTTGCGGCCATCAGCCTGGTCAAGCATGACGACAAGCCGTTCACCGTGGTGGGCGTTCTGCAACGTACCGGCACCCCGGTGGACCGTACCCTGCACATCAGTCTGGGCGGCATGGAGGCGATCCACGTCGACTGGCAGAACGGCATGCCCGCAAGGGGCGCGGGGCGCGTGAGTGCCGAGCAGGCGCGCAGCATGGACCTCACGCCCAAGGCGATCACCGCGTTCATGCTGGGCCTGAACAACAAGATCAGCACCTTCACGCTGCAACGCGAGATCAACGAGTTTCGCGGCGAACCGCTGCTGGCGATCCTGCCGGGGGTGGCGCTGCAGGAGTTGTGGAGCCTGATGGGCACGGCTGAACAGGCACTGTTCGTGGTGTCGCTGTTCGTGGTGCTGACCGGCCTGATCGGTATGCTCACGGCGATTCTTACCAGCCTCAACGAACGCCGGCGCGAGATGGCGATCCTGCGTTCGGTGGGCGCGCGCCCCTGGCATATCGCCGGCCTGCTGGTAGTGGAAGCCTTCGCCCTGGCGCTGGCGGGTATTGCGAGCGGCCTGGGCCTGCTTTACCTTGGCATCGCGCTGGCCCAGGGCTATGTGCAGGCCAACTACGGCCTGTACCTGCCGCTGGCGTTGCCCAGCGGCCACGAATGGTCGCTGCTCGGGATCATCCTGGGCGCCGCCGTGCTGATGGGCAGCATCCCGGCCTGGCGCGCCTATCGCCAGTCGCTGGCCGACGGTTTGTCCATCCACCTGTGAGAATGCCCTTGATTCGTCGTGCCCTGCTGCTGTTGCTGTTGATTGCCCCGCCGCTGTGGGCGGAGGAGCCGCGTACCCTGGAATGGCCCCAACTGATACCCGAGGGCGCGCCGGTGATCGAGCCGCAGCTGACACCGCTGCACGACCTGTCGCAACTGAGCAGCGCGCTGGCCGGCGAAAGCGGCCCGGCGGCGCAGCAGCAGGCGCCCGACGCACCGGTGGTGAAGACACTCGACGGGCAGCAGGTGAAGCTGCCCGGCTACATCGTGCCGCTGGAAGTCAGCGAGCAAGGCCGCACCACCGAGTTTCTGCTGGTGCCCTACTACGGCGCGTGCATCCATGTGCCGCCGCCGCCGTCGAACCAGATCGTGCATGTGTTCAGTGAAATCGGCGTCAAGGTCGAGGAGCTTTACCAGCCCTACTGGATCGAGGGGCCGATGCAGGTCAAGGCCTCCAGCAGTGAGCTGGCCGAGGCCGGTTATCAGATGGATGCCGAGAAGATCTATGCCTATGAACTACAATAATTGGCCGCGCTGAGGCGTTTGCCGTTTCATTGAGCTGCGTCAACAGTTACCGCCTGTCAGCTCCTTACCATTGGACTCATTAAATTCTAAACGTCCTTTGGGAGCTTCCATGAACACGTCCTTGCTCAGCGCCTCGCTCATTGCCCTGGCGCTTGCAGCCCCTGTTGCCCACGCCCACCAGGCGGGTGATTTCATCCTGCGTGCCGGTTCCATCACCACCGCACCGAATGAAGACAGCGGCGAAATCAAGCTCGATGGCGCCAAGCAGAGCGGCACCAAAGCGACGCTGACCAGCGACACCCAACTGGGCCTGGCCTTTGCCTACATGATCACCGATCACGTTGGCCTGGAGCTGCTGGCGGCCACGCCATTCCAGCACGAAGTCGGGGTCAAGGGCCTGGGCGCCGGCCTGGATGGCAAGCTGGCGGACATCAAGCAACTGCCACCGACCCTGTCGCTGCAGTACTACCCGATGGAGCCGACCTCCAAATTCCAGCCGTATGCCGGTATCGGCCTGAACTACACCCTGTTCTTCGATGAAGACCTGAGCAGCAACCGCAAGGCGCAAGGCTTCAGCAACATCAAATTGAAGGACTCGGTGGGCCTGGCCGGGCAACTGGGCATGGACTACATGCTGACCGACAACCTGCTGCTGAACGCCGCCGTGTGGTACATCGATATCAACACCGAAGCCACCATCGACGGCCCAAGCGCACTGGGCGTGCGCAAGACCAAGGTGGACGTGGAAGTGGACCCGTGGGTCTACATGGTGGGTATCGGTTACAAGTTCTAAAACAAAAAAGCCCCGATCAGTCGGGGCTTTTTTGGGTCTGCTGCAGACCTCAGCGCCCCAGCAGGCGCGCCAGCCCTGGGCCAAAGGCGTCGGCTCGGGGAATTCAAAACGCTCCAGCAAGCGCCGATTGTTCGCGCGCGAGTGACGGATATCGCCTGAACGCGCCGGCCCGTAGCTCACCGGCGGCAACGCCCCCACCACGGCACGCAGCGCCTCCAGCAACTGGTTCAGCGAGGTGGCCTGGTTCAAGCCCACATTCACTGCACCCTCTTGCACCTGCGACTGCTCCAGCGCCTGCACCATCACCGTTACCAGATCTCCCACGTAGAGGAAGTCACGGGTCTGCTCGCCATCGCCAAACAGGCTGATCGGCGTCCCGTTGACAGCACGTTCGCTGAAAATGCTGATCACGCCCGAATACGGAGACGATGGGTCCTGGCGTGGCCCAAAGATGTTGAAGAAGCGGAATACCACCGGCTCCAGCCCATGCTGGCGACGGTAGAAGTCCAGGTATTGCTCGCTGGCCAGCTTGTCCACGGCATACGGTGTCAGCGGTGCCTTGGGCGTCTCTTCGTCGATCGCCTGGCCTTCGCCATTGTTGCCGTACACCGCCGCGCTCGAGGCAAACAACACCCGCCGGATACCCGCCAGACGCATTGCCTCGCAGACATTCAGGGTGCCGATGAAGTTGCTCTGGTGGGTCCTGACCGGGTCATCCACCGACGCCTGCACCGAGGCCACCGCCGCCAGGTGCACCACGGCCTGGCACCCCTCGGCCACCTTGGCGACCAGGGCAGCATCGGCCACATCTCCCTGCACCAGCTGCAGGTGCGGATGGTCCAGTTGCAGGTTGCTGCGCTTGCCGGTGGACAGGTCGTCGAGCACCCGCACCCCGTAACCCTTGGCCAGCAGCGCGTCGCTCAGGTGGGAGCCGATGAAGCCGGCACCCCCGGTAATCAGGATAGGAGCATCAGCCATGACGATAGAATCGGTCCAGTAAGGTCGGCAGGCCGGCGCGCCAGGCACGTGGCTTGATGCCGAAGGTATGGAGAATTTTCTTGCACGCCAGCACCGCATGCTGCGGCTCTTCAGCGGCGTCCGGGCGAGCGGCGTGGGCCTGCGCGGTCGGCGCCTGCACCGCCAGCGCATGCAATTGCCCCGCCTCGCTCAGAAGCGCCTGCCCCAGCGCCAGCGGCGTGGTGGCCTCATTGCCAGCATAATGATAGGTGCCCCACAGCGGCGCGCCACAATCGAGTTGCTTGAGCACCGCCAGAATGACCCGCGCGGCATCGTCGACCGGCGTAGGGTTACCTCGCCGGTCGTCGGCCAGCAGCAGTTCCTGCGGCTGTTCGGCGCGCGTCAGAAAACGCCCCAGCACGCCGTCGACACTGTCATCGAGCACCCAGCCAAAGCGCAGCAGCACATGCTGCGGGCAGGTGGCGCGGACACTCTGCTCGATGCGCCACAACGCCTGGCCGCGCAGCCCCAGGGGTACCGGCTCGTCTTTTTCGCTGTACGCAGTGGCCCGCGACCCGTCGAACACGCGGTAGCTGGACGGCTGCAAGAGCACAATATTGTGATGCTGGCACAGCTCGGCCAGACGCTCGACTGCACGCTCTTGCGAGGCCAGACGCTGCTCGCTGACCGACTCGGCCTGGAACCAGTCGAAGTAGTAGGCCAGGTTGACCACGGCGTCGGGGCGGGTATCGTCGAGCAACTGGGTCAGGCTCGCCGCATCCCAACCCTGGTCCGGTGGGCGCGGTGCCAGAAAGCCGATATCTTCCTCGGCCCCCAAGCGAATCAGCGCTTGCCCAAGGGCATTTCCACCACCCAACAGCATCAGGCGCATTCGCATAGAGTCAGCAGGTCCGGTCAGATAATTGAAGGAAAGCCGATATTTTGCGGCTTCCGGCAAGGGAAGTCCAACGCAGGGAAGTTGGCCGCCAAAGTCTAATGCCACGGCCGAATCGGTGTGAGGGGTTTCACGCAGTTCAAGAAATAGCCTATACGCCAACCAGAAATGCCTGACTGCATCTACTGTAAAAATTCAGCTTCATAGGTGCTATCTCGACTTGTCGACCTTAATCCGCAGGCAAGAGGACGCTTTCATGCCGATCAGAACGGCTGCACACGGACGCGAACGCTGGCAATTCGACGAACCCAGCCCGGGCCGCGAGTGCCTGGTGGTGGAGGCGTTCGACGGCTACACCCAGGAAGCTCGCCTGCTGATTCCAGACATCGAACACGCCCCACCGCTGTTCATGCTGAGCGGGGCGCGCAGCGACTTTACCCACTTCAACCCGTTGCTGTATCGCCTGCAGGCGCTGGGTATCGGCTCGCTGACCGGCAACCTGTCGGGACATAGCAGGGCCAGCCTGCCCGGCGCCGGCGTGCCGTCGCTGCGCACCAACCTGGACGAGGCCCTGCGGTTCTTCCGGCATGTGGAGCACCGCTGCACCACGGTGATCGGCCATAGCCTGGGGGGCGCGCTGGCGCTCAAGGTCGCCGCCCAGCATGCCCGCCAGGTGCAACGGCTGATCCTGATCTGCCCGGCGGTGTATGCCGACAGTGCGTACCCCGCGCCGTTCGGCCCGGACTTCACCCGCGCGATCAGCGCGCCCCACGGGTTCATGGACAGTGACAGCTTCGCGTTCCTGCGCCGGTTCCAGGGCCGTGTGCTGTTGTTGCTGGGGCAATACGACGGCCTGCAGGCCGCCGACTTCGGGCGCCCGGCCGGCACCTCGGCAGGGTATGTGGACATCGACGGGGGGCAGCGCTACAGCCCGATCCCTGAAGAGGTCGTCGACGGTCTGCGCGCTGCGCTGCGCCCGGGCCAGCTGGAGCTCGTACGCCTGGAGGACTGCGACCATGGCATCGCCGCGCACCTGCGCGCACAGCCCGTGCTGGCGGATGCGCTGGCACGGCAGGTGGCGACCTTTATCCAGGCGTGAGGAGGCAGCGCCTCACTCGATCTCGAACAGGCCATTGCGGATTGGCCCGACATTGAGACGTTCGCGTACATCGTCGTCGATGCGCGGATCGTCCGGACGGTACAACTTGACCTGACGGAACGCATTGATGCGGTTGATCTCAGTGCCCAGGTATTCCCACACCACCCGGGTACAGGCCGGAGTACGCCGGTCCCCGCTGGACACGCCGGTCTTGAGCCCGTTGAGCCGGGTGATGCGGCTTTTGAAGCTGGGGATCAGGATGGTCTGGCTCATCTCGTTGACGGTCAGCGACTCGTAGTCCATCAGGAACAGTCGGTCCTGCAACTGGAACGCCGCCCCCAGGTAACGGCAACGCACCCAGTCCTCGGCCTGCACGTCGGTGCTGCTGGAACGCTCCTGGCGCTCCTGGCGCTCGAACAGGAAACTGCCGCGCTCCTCGCGCAGGTGCACCAGCGACAACAGGATCGCACCAGGCACCGACATGCAGTTGGAGTATTCGAAGTAGTAGCCGCAATAGCGCGAAAGATTGCCGGCATGCTCGCGCAACGGGCGCAGCAGCTCCAGCAACGGGTCGGCCTGGGCAGGGCTGGAAAGCGCCGAACTGCGCGCACCGATCAGCCGCGCGAACTGCTCCGGCGGCAAGCCCAACTCGTAATCCTCCACACCGAAGAAGTCGCCGATGCGCTTGAGGTTGTAGGCCGTCGGCTGGCTCTGGCCACTCAGGTACTTGTTGAACTGCGCCCGGTTGATCGAGAGCTGCCGGCAAACCTCCGAAATAGAGCGGTAATGGCTGCACGCCAGCTTGAGATTGATGCCCAGGTGTTCACTCATGACCAGGTACCGATTGATGCGATAGACGCAATTTTAGCATCAACTCGCATCAACTGAGAGCAACCCGCGAAATTGTAACGTTGTTTGTCATGGCCAACCATTCGCCCCATGGACACGGCGCGTCGACGCCGGCCAAACGTCTTTCAAACCAAGAACAAGAATCGAGGTCACGCCATGCTCGAAGTGCTCAACGATTTCCTCTCGGGGAAACTCCTTATCGTGCTTATCGTCGGACTGGGTAGCTATTTCACTATCCGCTCCCGCTTTGTCCAATTTCGCCATTTCGGCCACATGTTCGGTGTGTTCAAGGAATCGTTGCGCGGCCAGGCTGGCCAACTGAGTTCGTTCCAGGCGCTGATGCTCAGCCTGGCAGGGCGCGTGGGCGCCGGCAACATCGCTGGCGTCGGCATTGCCGTGACCCTGGGTGGCCCGGGTGCGGTGTTCTGGATGTGGGTGACCGCGCTGGTCGGCATGTCCAGCAGCTTCTTCGAATGTACCCTGGCTCAGGTCTACAAGCGCGCCGACGGTGACGGCCTGTACCGTGGCGGCCCGGCCTATTACATCCTGCACGGCCTGAAGCTGCGCAAGATGGCCGTGGTGTTCTCGGTGCTGCTGCTGGTGACCTACGGTTTCGCCTTCAACGGCCTGCAGTCGTACACCGTGACCCACTCGCTGCAGAACGCCTTCGGTTTCGCACCGGAGCACACCGGCCTGGCACTGGCGGTGCTGCTGGCCATTGTGTTCCTGGGCGGCATCAAACGCATCGCGTCGGTTTCCGACCTGCTGGTTCCGGTCAAGACCCTGGCCTACATCGGCGTGACCCTGTACGTGATCGGCAGCCAGATCGACCACGTGCCGGCCATGCTGGAAACCATCTTCAAGAGCGCCTTCGGCCTCGACCCGGCCTTCGGCGGCCTGCTCGGCAGCGCCATCGTCATGGGCGTGAAGCGCGGCGTGTTCGCCAACGAAGCAGGCCTGGGCAGTGCACCAAACGTGGCCGCCGTGGCGGCCGTGAAGCACCCTGGCGCGCAGGGCGTGGTACAGGCGTTCAGCGTGTTCCTCGACACCTTCGTGATCTGCACCTGCACCGCGCTGCTGATTCTGCTGTCGGGCTTCTACACCCCGGGCTTCGAAGGTGACGGCATCGTCCTGACCCAGAACTCACTCGCCGCCGTGGTCGGTGACTGGGGCCGCCTGTTCGTCAGCGTCGCGCTGTCGCTGTTCGTGTTCACCTGCATCCTCTACAACTACTACCTGGGCGAAACCAGCCTGCAGTTCCTGACCCGTAACCGCGCCGTGCTGATGGGTTACCGCGCTCTGGTGCTGGCGCTGATCGTGTGGGGCTCGGTGCAGAACCTGTCGACCGTGTTCGCCTTCGCCGACATCACCATGACGTGCCTGGCCTTCGTCAACCTGATCGCCCTGGCCATGCTGTTCAAGATCGGCCTGCGGGTCATGCGCGACTATGACGAGCAGCGCAAGGCCGGTATCCAGCAACCGGTGTTCGACTCGGCCAAGTTCGCCGACCTGGACCTGGACACCAACGCCTGGCCTGCAGGCAACAAAGCCGACAGCGCCAGCACCGTGACGGTAGGCCAAGCTCAAGCGCAACGCTGAGTCGCCAGCCACAAGCCGCCCCTTCTGCGGGCGGCTTTTTCATTTCCAGTACACTCTTCTTTTTACCTGCCCGGAAGGCTCACCATGCACGCAGTCAAGAACCTCCTCGTGCTCTATACCGGCGGCACCATCGGCATGCTGCAAACCCCTCAAGGCCTGGCGCCGGCCGGCGGCTTCGAAGCACGCATGCGCGACTGGCTGGCGCAACAGGCCGATGCCCCCAAGGTGCAGTGGCACCTGCGCGAACTGTCGCCGCTGCTGGACAGCGCCAACATGCAGCAGGCCAACTGGCTGGCCATGCGTGACGCCATCGTCGAGGCGGTAGAGCGCGACGGACACGACGCCATCCTGCTGCTGCACGGTACCGATACCCTGGCCTACAGCGCCGCAGCGCTGTCATTCCTGTTGCTGGGCCTGGAGGTACCGGTATTGCTGACCGGCTCGATGCTGCCAGCCGGGCTGCCAGGCAGCGATGCCTGGGCCAACCTGGGAGGCGCCTTGCGCATGTTCGATGACGGCATTGCAGCCGGAGTGCAGGTGTATTTCAACGGCCAACTGCTGCATGGCGCGCGCACCAGCAAGCTGCGCAGCGAAGCCTTCGATGCGTTTGCCGCACAGCCACGCCAGCGCGAGGCCGCCCACGCCGAAACGCTGCCTGCCGCGCTGAGTTACTGCCAGCCACGCCAGCTTGTGAACCTGGCCGTGATGCCGGTGTTCCCCGGCCTGCAGGCCGCCCATCTGCGCGGGATACTGGACAGCGGGGTGCAAGGCCTGGTGCTGGAGTGCTACGGCAGTGGCACCGGGCCCTCCGACGACGAGGCGCTGCTGCATGTGCTGGAGCACGCCCGCGAACGTGGCGTCGTGCTGGTGGCGATCAGTCAGTGCCCGCAGGGCAGCGTGGTGTTCGACACCTACGCCGCCGGCAGTCGCTTGCGTGATGCCGGGCTGGTCAGCGCCGGCGGCATGACCCGCGAGGCGGCGCTGGGCAAGCTGTTCGCCTTGCTCGGCGCCGGCCTTGACGCCGCCACTGCCGAGCATTGGTTCGCCCTGGACCTGTGCGGCGAGGCGGCGCAGTAACCCGCCAGGCCCTCACAGATTGCGCGCAATACTCAGGCCGGCACTGCTTTGCGCAACCGGCATGATCTCGATCGAGTTGATGTTCACATGCTCGGGCAATTGCGCGATCCAGGCCACGGTATTGGCCACATCCTCAGGCAGGATGGCTTCGACATCCTTGTACAGCGACGCCACCGCCTGCGTGTCACCGTCCAGACGCACCAGCGAGAACTCGGTGCCCGAACACAGGCCCGGCTCGATGTTGCTGACGCGTACGCGGGTGCCGGCAAGGTCCGCCCGCAGGTTCAGGCTGAACTGTTTGACGAATGCCTTGCTGGCGCCGTACACGTTGCCGCCCGGATAGGGATAGGTGCCGGCGATCGAGCCGATGTTGATGATCAGGCCACTGTTGGCCGCGACCATGCCCGGCAATATGCGGTGGGTGACCATGGCCAGCCCGGTGATGTTGGTGTCGATCATGCGCTGCCAGTTCTGCGTACTGCAGGCCGGCGCCCGATCGATGCCCAGCGCCAGCCCGGCGTTGTTGACCAGCACGTCGATGTTCAGCGCGGCCTCGCGAATCTGCCCCACCGCCGCATCGAGCGAGGCCATGTCCGTGACATCCAGTGCCAGCGCAATGAACTCAGGGCCCAGTTCGCGCTCGAGCTCGACGAGTTTGTCCAGGCGCCGTGCGCCACCGATCACGCGATAGCCCGCCGCGATCAGGGTGCGGCAGATAGCACGACCAAAACCTGCGGAAGCGCCGGTCACAAATGCTGTTTTCATAGAGTCTCCACTGAATAGGATCAAGCCAGGTATTTCACGCCAAGGCTGGCGAACAGACACAGCATCGACAGCACCAGCACCTTGCGCACCACTTCGCTGCCCTTGCGAATGGCCAGGGCGCTGCCCATGTGATTGCCCAGGATGTTGCAGGCCACCAGCGGCAGCGCCAGCAGATAGGCCACCTTGCCCGCGATGACGAAGGCCACCAGCGCACCGATATTGGAGGCAAAGTTGAAGGTCTTGGAGTTGGCCGAACTGGACACCAGATCCATCTTCAGCAGGTAGTGAAAGGCGATGATGAACATGCTGCCGGTGCCCGGGCCAAAGAACCCGTCGTAGAAACCGATGAGCAGGCAGGTCAGGGGCACCACGGTGAACAGCATGCGGCTGGACAGTTCGTGCTCTTGCACGGGGCGGTCCTTGGGCGTCAGAAAAATCAGGATGCCCACCGGTATCAACGCCAGAATGATCTTGCCGACGGTCTCCTGCGGAATCGAGACGATCAGGTGCGCGCCGAGGTAGGCACCGATCAGTGAAAACGGCACGCCCACCAGCGCGACCTTCCAGACCATCTTGCTGTTGGCCAGGAAATTGCGGATGGCCGCCAGGGTACCCAGGGTACTGACCAGTTTTTCCTGGCCCAGGGCGACCTGCGGTGGCAAGCCCACCAGCAGGAAGCCCGGCACCAGAAACAGGCCACCGCCACCTGCGATGCTGTCGACGAAACCTGCAATGAAGGCAATCGCCCCCAGCAGCAGGATCGCCAATACCCAATGTTCAGCCCAATACGCGCCCAGCAGTTCCATAGTGTTACCCGAGGTTGAACCAGAGAAATCGTTACGAACGAACTTCGTACAGATGGTCGGCGCGTGCGTAGTGCACACGGTTGAGGTCGTTGACCGCGAACAGGCGAATCAGCCAGCGATCGGCGCCATCGTTGTGCGGTTCGAAACCGTCGCGCGCATGCAGCACGCGCTGGTTCTTGAAGATCATGAAGTCGCCCGGCAGCAGCAGGTGCGGCTCGTCGAAGCGGCGCGACTCCAGCAGCGCCCGCAGCGTGTTCAACGCGCATTCGGCACCGGCGTTCATGCCGTGGGTGTTTTCGCTGTCGAAGCGGCACAGCCACTCGTTGGCCAGGCCACGCACCAGCACCGGCAAGCCCGGGGTACTGCGGCGATTGCTGGCGAAGGAGTCGGGGCGGCGCACCTCGAACTGGGGCAGGCTCAGTTCACGTACGGTGGCGGCCGGCAAGGCCTGGACCACGTCATCCAGGTTGACCAGGGTGGTATTGATACGCGGGTCGCAGCGCATTCCCACGAACGACAGGTACTCCGGGCAGCACGACAGGTTGTCGACGCGCTCGGACGACAGCGGCAGGTCAGGGTTGTCCACATGGTAGGAAAACCGCAGGCGCGAACCGTGTGAGCTTTTCTGGCTGGAGGACGTACGCGCCGGGATCACGTGGCGGAACAGGCGCCCACCGTTCTCGCCTTCGTACACCACCGGGTGGATGCCCAGCAGGCTCTGCAGCGACAGGCTGACCAGGCAGGCAATCGGCGTGCTCTGCGGGCTGAGTACGCCGGAGTATGGCGTGGGCGGTGTGTCGGCGTCGCGCGGACAGTTGCGGATGACCATCGAGGTCAGTTGCGGGTCCAGCACGAAGTCACGCACCTGCTGGGTCAGTACGTTACCCAACACGTCCTGCGCTTGCTCTTTGAGCTGGAAGTAGATGTCCTTGTTGGCTTCGAAGTCCAGGGGCGTCTGCTTCAGTACCGTCTGCCAGGCACTGGAGACAACCCAGGGCAATCGTATTTCCAGGGTGCTGGCCGCCGCAACGGCGGGCTTGAGGTGTGCACTTTCCATTTCGACAAGACTTCCATGTTGCCAGGCGCGATGCCATTCGCAGAATTCAAGGCCAGGCGTATCGGCCCGACTGTTTTTTGTGAGCCCAATCACACGCTGGCAACGCCAGGCGCAACATCGGGCACAGCAATACGTCGACCCCATCACGCAATTGAATCGACTCAATGATTGTAATCTTGAAAATAAATTCGATTCAATTTATTTCTGAACCTTGACTGACGGACGGCATAAAACCCAGCAAACAGGGACGTGCAAGGCATGCTCGCGGCATACCAATGGGAAATCGACCCCCTACCCCGCCGGACGCGGCCCACTTCAATCGATTCAATAGCCAAAAATTGGCTCGATTACACTGGAATCCGCTTTCATGCTACGCTCTCGCGCTTCAGTAAATTCTGGTGTGCTACCTATGTGGGTTCCTCAATACAGCGGCCAGGGGCAGCCGGTCTATCTGATGATTGCCGACGCCCTGGAGCACGACATCGCCGCCGGGCGCCTCGCGGCCGGTGAGCGCTTGCCCACCCTCAAGGACCTGGCCCAGGCCCTGAATGTCACGCCCGGCACAATCGGCCGCGCCTACGACGAAGCCGCCAAGCGCGCGCTGGTGGTCGGTGAAGTCGGGCGCGGCACGTTCGTACTGCAACAAAAAGGCAACAGCCCGCAGCCGCTGGACGCCAGGCATGCTGGCGACAAGGCCGAGCACGGACCGATCGACCTGTCGATCATCAAACCCAACGATGCCAACACCACCGACTGGCTGCGCCAGTCGATCGCTGAGCTGGCCCATGCGCCAGACCTGAGCCAGGTGCTCGACTACACCACCGACGGCGGCCATGCCCTGCACAAGCAGGCCGGGGCACGCTGGGTGCAGCGCAGCCTGCCAGAGGCCAACTGGCAACAGATCGTGCTGACCTCAGGTGCACAACACGGGTTGCTGGTGACCCTGAGCAGCCTGTCCAAGGCCAACGATGTGATCCTGTGCGAGGAGTACTGCTATCCCGGCATCATCTCCCTTGCCCACGGCCTGGGCCGACGCCTGCATGGGGTACGCATCGATGAACACGGCCTGGTGCCCGACGCGTTACGCGCCGCCTGCATCGAACATCGCCCTGCCCTGCTGGTCTGCGTGACCACCTACCAGAACCCGACCAACTCGATCATGCCGGCCGCACGCCGGGAGGCGATCGCGCAGATCGCCCGCGAGTTCGACGTGTTCATCGTGGACGATGACATCTACGGTTTCCTGCAGCCCAGCCCGCAGCACAAGCCGATTTCTGCCTATGCGCCGGAACGCTCGATCTACCTGACCAGCCTGTCCAAGAGCATTCTGCCGGCGCTGCGCATCGGTTACCTGCATGCACCACCCGATACCCTGTCGCGCCTTTCGTCGATGGTGCGCAGCAGTGTGTGGATGCCCTCCCCGCTGATGGCGCAGTTGGCCAGCAATGTGATCAACAGCGATCTGGCAGAACACCTGGTGAAGGTTCAGCAACAGGAAGCCGCGGCACGCCAGCAGATGGCCAGCGAGATTCTGGGCAGCTACCGTATTCGCTCGCAGCCCAACAGCTTCCACTTGTGGCTGGAACTGCCCGAGCCGTGGACCAGCGACGAGTTCGCCAACCTGGCACGAGCCAACGGCGTGGCGGTGGTCAGTGGCAGCCAGTTTCTCGCCCAGCGCAGCAGCAGCACCTGCGGGGTACGTATCGCCCTGATGACACCAGGGCGCAACGAACTGCGCTTTGCCTTGACCAAACTGGCGAGCCTGCTGGCCGCGCCGGAGCCACGCCTGTTTTACTGACAGCACATCGTTGGACGTACCGGAGCACCTGGATGGAACTGGATAGAAACGGACTCCCCTGCCTGGCGCAGTTTAGTGAAGACGGCTTTGTCGACTGCGTGTTCAAGGTGCAGAACCTGGAACACCACGCCGGGCATTATCACTTCGACCTGCGCGCCTCATTCGCCGAGCAACCCGTGGGGCTGAAGGTCAGGCTCATCAGCGAGGTGGGGCCGGGCTTCGATGCCGACATGCAATTGCTACAGGCGCACGTGTACCGCGAAGGGGTGGTACTGTCGTCGCTGGGTGTCGAAACCGAGCGCTTCATCAGCGCGCTGGCCGGCTTGTACGAGATGCCGGTGAGCGAGGTGGCGCCCACCACCACCGAGGCGCTCACCGTGGTAGCGCTGCAGCAAGCGCCCACCGGCCTGACCGATGGGCCGATGCGCCTGAAGCTGTTTGGCCAGGACGCCGATGCGGCGGACGCCGGGCGGTATTACGAGAGCTTTTTCAACGTCAACCTGCCCGATGGGCTCATCTACTGGAACGAAAAAGATATGGACTATCGCACACCGATGCTCAGGGCGCTGACTGCACTGGCACTGGGGGGCAAGCAGGCATGAACACGGCCCCGCAGTTGATCGCCTTGGACCATGATGACTATTACGCCCGGCATGTGGGCCGGACCAAGGATGGCTTGCAGTTCTTCCTCACCACCCCGTTCTGCTCAGCCCAAGGGGATGAACCTGGCTGCGAGTACATCGCGCTGTACCTGTTCAATGCGGACGGTTCTTTGCGCAGTGCACAGATCGACAGCCTGGGGCCGCGCGCCAGCTTTGACAGAGATGCCGCCAGGGCACGCTACGACCAACGCCTGGATGACCTTGGCGAGGTGACATTCGAGCGCATCGAAGTGGCGCCGTTTACCGTCGAACGGGAAGGCACGGTGTTCGGCTTCGAATTGCGCGAACCCGAAGCGCCGGATGACGATTGGGCAGTGGATGTGGTGCCGGGGCATTACATGGCGTTTTTCGCGCCGTGGGACAGTGGGTACTACGACACCTGATGAGAAGCAGTCCCTCATGACGCAAAACGCCCGATGCAAGGCATCGGGCGTTTGAGTTCAAGCCAGGCAGATGCCAGGGCTCAGAACGGGATATCGTCATCAAAGCTGTCGAAATCCGGTGCTGGCTGTGGCGCAGCCTGTTGCGGCGCCTGGCGCTGCTGAGGGGCCTGCTGCGGGCGCTGCTGCTGAGGGGCCTGCTGACGCGGGGCCTGGTTGTAGTTGTTGCCGCCACCGCCCTGCTGCGAGCCGTCCTGGTTCTGCGGGCGACCGCCCAGCAGTTGCATGGTGCCCTGCATGTCGACCACGATCTCGGTGGTGTAACGCTTGATGCCGTCTTTTTCCCACTCGCGGGTCTGCAGCTTGCCTTCGATGTACACCTGCGAACCCTTGCGCAGGTACTCGCCGGCAATCTCGGCCACCTTGCCGAACATCGACACACGGTGCCACTCGGTACGCTCGACCTTCTGGCCGCTCTGCTTGTCGGTCCACTGCTCGCTGGTGGCCAGGCTGAGGTTGGTCACCGCGTTGCCGTTGGGCAGGTAGCGAACTTCAGGGTCCTGGCCGCAAGTGCCGACCAAAATGACTTTGTTAACCCCACGGGCCATAACGTTCTCCTAGGCTTGGCACGCCGCGGGCGCCGGGTTTACCAGCAGCTCCAGGGTCGTACGATCCAAAATTTGTGTATCCAGTTTGATATAGATGGCGGCTTCATCTGCCACCACCACTGCGTCGGTCACACCCGGCACGGCCTTGAGGCGCTCGGTCAAGCCCGCTTCACGAATCGCTTCAGGCGATAACGGCAGGCGCAGGCTCGTCACGTAAGGTGGTTCGCGCATAGTAACAGCTATGGCCAACCAAAGGGCACAGAGGCCTGCGCACCCCAGGAAAACCACGCTCAAACCACCGTGCTGGAACAGCCAGCCACCCATGATGCCGCCCAGCGCCGCGCCCAGGAACTGGCTGGTGGAGTACACCCCCATTGCCGTGCCCTTGCCCCCCGCAGGCGACACCTTGCTGATCAGCGACGGCAACGACGCCTCCAGCAGGTTGAAGGCGGTGAAGAAGATCACCGTGCCGATCACCAGCGCCTGCAAGCTGCGGCCGAACTCCCAGAAGAACAGCTCGGTCAGCATCAGCACACTGACCGCACCCAGCAGGACACGTTTCATCTTGCGCTTTTTTTCACCGTAGATGATGAACGGAATCATTGCGAAGAATGAAACCAGCAAGGCGGTCAGGTAGACCCACCAGTGCTCTTCCTTGGGCAGGCCGCCGCGCTCGACGAACGCCAGCGGCAAGGCAACGAAGCTGGCCATCAGGATCGCGTGCAGCACGAAGATGCCCGCGTCCAGGCGCAACAGGTCGGGATGGCGCAAGGTCGGCCCCAGCGCCTGCCTGGCCACGCCCGACTCGCGGTGCGCCAAGGGGCCGTTGGAGGCCGGCACCACAAAGGCGATCAGGCCGATACCCACCAGCGCCATCGCCGCCGTGGCCAGGAACAGCCCCGACAGCCCGAAGGCACGGGTCACCAGCGGCCCCACCACCATCGCCACGGCAAACGACAGGCCGATGCTCATGCCGATCATGGCCATGGCCTTGGTGCGGTGCTGCTCGCGGGTCAGGTCCGACAGCAGCGCCATCACCGCCGCCGAAATCGCGCCGGCGCCCTGCAGGATACGCCCGGCAATCACACCCCAGATCGAGTCCGCCTGGGCCGCCAGCACACTGCCCAGGGCAAAGATCACCAACCCCAGGTAGATCACCGGGCGCCGGCCGATGCGATCGGAAACGACCCCGAACGGAATCTGCAGCACCGCCTGGGTCAGGCCGTAGGCGCCGATGGCCAGGCCGATCAGTGCGGGCGTGGCACCGGCCAGGTCCATGCCATAGGTGGCCAGTACCGGCAGCACCATGAACATGCCCAGCATACGGAAGGCGAACACCAGGGCCAGGCCGCCTGCGGCGCGCGTCTCGCTGCCGCTCATGCGTTCGCTGTGGGGATCGTGCATGGATAAACCTCGTGTGAACCGGCGGCGATTCTACCAGTCCCATCGGTTAACGGCATATACGCGACGCTTTGCCGCGTGATGGCAGCGCGCCGTATACTCCTCCGTTTATGCCCGCCGAGCGAGGCCGCAGTGGACAAGATCCTGATTCGTGGGGCACGTACCCACAACCTTAAGAACATCGACCTGACCCTGCCCCGGGACAAGCTGATCGTCATCACCGGCCTGTCCGGGTCCGGCAAGTCATCGCTGGCGTTCGACACCCTGTACGCCGAAGGCCAGCGCCGTTATGTGGAGTCGCTGTCGGCCTATGCTCGCCAGTTCCTCTCGATGATGGAAAAGCCCGACGTCGACACCATCGAAGGCCTGTCGCCGGCCATTTCCATCGAGCAGAAATCGACGTCGCACAACCCGCGCTCGACCGTGGGCACCATTACCGAGATCTACGACTACCTGCGCCTGCTGTATGCGCGGGTGGGCACCCCACGCTGCCCGGACCACGACATCCCGCTGGAGGCCCAGACCGTCAGCCAGATGGTCGACCTGGTGCTGGCCCAGCCCGAGGGCAGCAAGCTCATGCTGCTGGCCCCGGTGATCCGCGAGCGCAAGGGCGAGCACCTGGCGGTGTTCGAAGAGCTGCGCGCGCAGGGCTTCGTGCGCGCCCGCGTCAACGGCAAGCTGTTCGAGCTGGACGAGTTGCCCAAGCTGGACAAGCAGAAGAAGCACAGCATCGATGTGGTGGTGGACCGCTTCAAGGTGCGCGAAGACCTGCAGCAGCGCCTGGCCGAGTCGTTCGAGACCGCGCTGAAGCTGGCCGACGGCATCGCCCTGGTGGCGCCGATGGACGACGAGCCTGGCGAAGAGATGATCTTCTCCGCGCGCTTCGCCTGCCCGATCTGCGGCCATGCGATCAGCGAACTGGAACCCAAGCTGTTCTCGTTCAACAACCCCGCTGGCGCCTGCCCGACCTGCGACGGTCTGGGGGTCAAGCAGTTCTTCGACATCAAGCGCCTGGTCAATGGCGAGCTGACCCTGGCCGAGGGTGCGATCCGTGGCTGGGACCGGCGCAACGTCTACTACTTCCAGATGCTCGGCTCACTGGCTGCGCACTATGGCTTCAGCCTCGAGGTGCCGTTCAACGAACTGCCGGCCGAACAGCAGAAGGTCATCCTCAGCGGCAGCGGCAAGCAGAACGTCGATTTCAAGTACCTCAACGACCGTGGCGATATCGTCAAGCGATCGCACCCGTTCGAAGGCATCGTGCCGAACCTGGAGCGACGCTACCGCGAAACCGAGTCGGCCACCGTGCGTGAAGAACTGGCCAAGTTCCTCAGCACCCAGCCCTGCCCTGATTGCCGTGGCACCCGCTTGCGTCGCGAGGCGCGGCACGTGTGGGTGGGCGAGAAAACCCTGCCGGCGGTGACCAACCTGCCGATCGGCGATGCCAGCGACTATTTTGGCGGCCTCAAGCTGACCGGGCGACGCGGCGAGATCGCCGACAAGATCCTCAAGGAGATCTGCGAACGCCTGCAGTTCCTGGTCAACGTGGGCCTGGACTACCTGACCCTGGACCGCAGTGCCGACACCTTGTCCGGCGGCGAAGCCCAGCGTATCCGTCTGGCCAGCCAGATCGGCGCGGGGCTGGTGGGGGTGATGTACATCCTCGACGAGCCGTCCATCGGCCTGCATCAGCGCGACAACGATCGCCTGCTCGGCACCCTCAACCACCTGCGCGATATCGGCAACACGGTGATCGTGGTGGAGCATGACGAGGATGCCATTCGCATGGCCGACTACGTGGTCGATATCGGCCCGGGCGCCGGCGTGCACGGTGGCCAGATCGTTGCCGAGGGGACCCCGGCCGAAGTGATGGCGCACCCGGACTCGCTGACCGGCAAGTACCTCTCGGGACGGGTCAAGATTGCCGTGCCGGCCAAGCGTACCCCGCGCAACAAGAAGCTCTCGCTCAAACTCAAGGGCGCGCGTGGCAACAACCTGCAGAACGTCGACCTGGAAATCCCGATCGGCCTGCTGACCTGCGTCACCGGCGTGTCGGGATCAGGCAAGTCGACGTTGATCAACAACACCCTGTTCCCGCTGGCCGCCACGGCGCTCAATGGTGCCAGCACCCTGGAGGCAGCCGCTCACGACAGCTGTGACGGCCTGCAGCACCTGGACAAGGTGGTCGACATCGACCAGAGCCCGATCGGCCGTACGCCGCGCTCCAACCCGGCAACCTATACCGGGCTGTTCACGCCGATCCGCGAACTGTTCTCCGGCGTGCCGGAGTCGCGCTCGCGTGGCTACGGGCCAGGGCGCTTCTCGTTCAACGTCAAGGGCGGGCGCTGCGAGGCGTGCCAGGGCGATGGCCTGATCAAGGTCGAGATGCACTTCCTGCCGGATATCTACGTGCCGTGCGACGTGTGCAAGAGCAAGCGCTACAACCGCGAGACCCTGGAGATCAAGTACAAGGGCAAGAACATCCACGAGGTGCTGGAAATGACCATCGAGGAAGCCCGCGAGTTCTTCGATGCGGTACCGGCGCTGGCGCGCAAGCTGCAGACCCTGATGGATGTGGGGCTGTCGTACATCAAGCTGGGGCAGTCGGCGACCACGCTGTCCGGTGGCGAAGCGCAGCGGGTCAAGCTGTCACGCGAGCTGTCCAAGCGTGATACCGGCAAGACGCTGTATATCCTCGATGAACCGACCACCGGCCTGCACTTCGCGGACATCCAGCAGTTGCTGGACGTGCTGCACCGCCTGCGCGACCACGGCAACACGGTGGTGGTGATCGAGCACAACCTGGACGTGATCAAGACCGCCGACTGGCTGGTGGACCTTGGACCTGAGGGTGGTTCCAAGGGCGGTCAGATCATCGCCTGCGGTACGCCTGAGGAGCTGGCCGAGATGAAACAGTCGCACACGGGGTATTACCTCAAGCCGCTGCTGATTCGCGACCGCGCCTGAGGCCGGCTCCTGCGAAAGCAGTGTGCGGCAGGAACAAAAAAAAGGCCATCGGGCGAACCCGATGGCCTTTTTCATTGCAAGACCGATTACATCTGCGACTGCAGGTAGTTCTCCAGGCCGAGCGACTTGATCAGGCCCTGCTGCTTCTCCAGCCAGTAGGTGTGATCTTCTTCGGTGTCGGCCAACTGAACGCGCAGGATGTCACGGCTGATGTAGTCCTTGTGCAGCTCGCACAGCTCGATACCCTTGCACAACGCGGCGCGCACCTTGTACTCCAGGCGCAGATCGGCAGCGATCATCTCCGGCACGGTGGTGCCGATATCGAGGTCGTCCGGGCGCATGCGCGGAGTGCCTTCCAGCATGAGGATACGGCGCATCAGGGCGTCGGCGTGTTGCGCCTCTTCTTCCATCTCGTGGTTGATACGTTCGAAGAGCTTGCTCAAGCCCCAGTCTTCGTACATCCGCGAGTGAATGAAATATTGGTCGCGTGCTGCCAGTTCGCCCGTCAGCAACGTGTTGAGGTAATCGATTACGTCCGGGTGACCTTGCATTGCCCTGACTCTCCCTGTTTGAAAGCCATAGTGTGAACCAGGATGACTGACAGGTCACTGCAAATTACGCTAAAACCGCTAAAAAAGTGGGTAAACAGTAGTCAATTGCATTGAAAAACCGCCCGGATGCGGGCGGTTCTCCTTATCACTTCGACTTAGGCCAGATTCAGACCCAATGCCTTTGCAATTCCACCGCCATAGGCCGGATCGGCCTTGAAAAAGTGCTGCAACTGACGCTCTACCACGTCAGCCGACACACTGACCATGGTGCCGGCAATGTTGCTGATCAGCAGGGCCTTCTGTTCATCATTCATCAAGCGGAACAGTGCACCGGCGTGGCTGTAGTAGTCGGTGTCTTCCCGATGGTCGTGGCGGTCTGCAGCGCCGCCCAGGGCCAAGGCCGGCTCGGCGTACTGCGGGGCCTGCTTGGGCGCCGTGGCATAGCTGTTGGGCTCGTAGTTCGGCGCAGCGCCGCCATTGCTGCCAAAGGCCATCGAACCATCGCGCTGGTAGCTGTTCACCGGGCTGCGTGGGGCGTTCACCGGCAGTTGCTGGTGATTGGTACCCACACGGTAGCGGTGCGCGTCTGCGTAGGCGAACACGCGCCCCTGCAGCATGCGGTCAGGCGACAGGCCCACACCCGGCACCATGTTGCTCGGACCGAACGCGGCCTGCTCCACCTCGGCAAAGTAGTTGAGCGGGTTGCGGTTGAGCTCCAGCTCACCGACCTCGATCAGCGGGTAGTCCTTCTGCGACCAGGTCTTGGTCACATCGAACGGGTTCTCGGCGCGACTGGCGGCCTCGGCTTCGCTCATGACCTGAATGCACACGCTCCACTTGGGGAAGTCACCGCGTTCGATGGCCTCGAACAGGTCGCGCTGGGCGTAGTCGGGGTCGGTACCTGCCAGGCGCGCAGCATCGGCCGGCGCCAGGTTCTTGATGCCCTGCTTGGTCTTGAAGTGCCATTTGACCCAGGTGCGCTGGCCTTGCGCATTGATCAGGCTGTAGGTATGGCTGCCAAAGCCGTGCATATGTCGGTAGCCGTCAGGGATGCCGCGGTCCGAGAACAGGATAGTGACCTGGTGCAGCGCCTCCGGCGAATGCGACCAGAAGTCCCACATGGCTTGCGGGCTCTTCAGGTTGCTCTGCGGCAAACGCTTTTGCGTATGAATGAAATCGGGGAACTTCAGCGGGTCGCGAATGAAGAATACCGGAGTGTTGTTGCCAACAATGTCCCAGTTGCCTTCCTCGGTGTAGAACTTCAGGGCGAAACCACGCGGGTCACGCTCGGTATCGGCCGAACCACGCTCGCCGCCCACGGTGGAGAAGCGCAGGAAGGTCTCGGTCTGCTTGCCGACGCTGCTGAACAGCCTGGCACTGGTGTACTGAGTGATATCGCGGCTGACGGTGAAGGTACCGTAGGCGCCCGAGCCCTTGGCGTGCACGCGGCGCTCAGGGATGTTCTCGCGGTTGAAGTGGGCGAGCTTTTCAATCAGGTGAAAATCATCCAGCAACAACGGGCCACGCGGACCGGCAGAGCGCGAATTCTGATTGTCGGCGACCGGTGCGCCACTGGCGGTGGTCAACGTTGTGTTCTGGCTCATGTACTTTCTCCCTTATCAGACTGATGCGGCCGGCTAATCGGCTAGGAGGGAGTATTGCTCAGGAACATGACACCATCAAATTCATTAGATGATTGAGATCAATAGATTATTTCAATTCAATCAGGCACAAAAAACCGGGCACTAGGCCCGGCTTCTTGTTACAGACTGTTCGCCTTACTCAGCAGCTTCAACCGAGCCACCAACAGGACGATCAACCAGCTCGACGTACGCCATAGGTGCGTTATCGCCAGCGCGGAAGCCGCACTTGAGGATACGCAGGTAGCCGCCCTGACGGGTGGCATAGCGCTTGCCCAGATCGTTGAACAGCTTACCGACGATTTCTTTCGAACGCGTACGGTCGAAAGCCAGACGACGGTTAGCAACGCTGTCTTCCTTGGCCAGGGTGATCAGCGGCTCGGCAACGCGGCGCAGTTCCTTGGCTTTTGGCAGAGTAGTTTTGATCAGCTCGTGCTCGAACAGCGACACCGCCATGTTCTGGAACATGGCCTTACGGTGAGAGCTGGTACGGCTCAGGTGACGTCCACTTTTACGATGACGCATGGGTTCATTCCTTACCAAACACTACGTTCGGTGATTACGACGATCAGGCAGTCGCCTTGTCGTCCTTCTTAAGACTTGCAGGCGGCCAGTTGTCGAGGCGCATGCCGAGGGACAGACCACGGGAGGCCAGAACGTCCTTGATTTCGGTCAAGGATTTCTTGCCCAGGTTCGGAGTCTTCAACAGTTCTACTTCGGTACGCTGAATCAGGTCGCCGATGTAGTAAATGTTCTCCGCCTTAAGGCAGTTGGCCGAACGCACGGTCAATTCCAGATCGTCAACCGGACGAAGCAGGATCGGATCGATCTCGTCTTCCTGTTCGACTACCACTGGTTCGCTGTCACCCTTGAGGTCGACGAATGCAGCCAACTGCTGTTGCAGGATGGTTGCAGCACGACGGATTGCCTCTTCAGGATCCAGAGTACCGTTGGTTTCCAGATCAATAACCAGCTTGTCCAGGTTAGTACGCTGCTCGACACGGGCGTTTTCCACCACGTATGCGATACGGCGAACCGGGCTGAACGAAGAGTCGAGCTGCAAGCGACCAATGCTGCGGCTTTCGTCTTCATCGCTCTGACGCGAATCGGCCGGTTCATAACCACGACCACGAGCTACGGTGAGCTTCATGTTCAAGGCGCCATTCGACGCCAGGTTAGCGATTACGTGATCGGGGTTAACGATCTCGACATCATGATCCAGCTGAATATCGGCAGCGGTAACCACCCCCGAACCCTTCTTCGACAAGGTCAGCGTAACTTCGTCACGACCGTGCAGCTTGATAGCCAGGCCTTTCAGGTTCAACAGGATTTCAATGACATCTTCCTGTACACCTTCGATGGCGGAGTACTCGTGGAGCACACCGTCAATCTCGGCCTCGACTACTGCACAGCCAGGCATGGAGGACAACAGGATGCGGCGCAGCGCGTTGCCCAGGGTATGGCCGAAACCGCGCTCGAGAGGCTCGAGCGTGATTTTAGCGCGGGTTGGACTGACGACCTGCACATCAATGTGGCGGGGCGTCAGGAACTCATTTACCGAAATCTGCATGGATGCACCTATTTTCTAGCCCTTACTTGGAGTAGAGCTCGACAATCAGGCTTTCGTTGATGTCGGCAGACAGATCACTGCGAGCAGGAACGTTCTTGAAAACGCCCGACTTCTTCGCGGTGTCTACATCTACCCACTCAACGCGGCCACGCTGGGCGCACAGTTCAAGGGCTTGAACAATGCGCAGCTGGTTCAGCGACTTCTCGCGAACCGCGACCACGTCACCCGGACGAACTTGGTAGGACGGAACGTTTACAGTCTTGCCGTTAACGCTGATCGCTTTGTGCGAAACCAGCTGACGGGATTCGGCACGAGTAGCGCCAAAGCCCATACGATAAACGACGTTATCCAGACGGCATTCGAGCAGTTGCAGCAGGTTCTCACCAGTAGCGCCCTTCGAGGAGGCCGCTTGCTTGTAGTAACCGCTGAACTGACGCTCGAGCACGCCGTAGATACGACGGACTTTTTGCTTTTCACGCAGCTGGGTGCCGTAGTCGGACTGACGACCGCGGCGCTGACCGTGAATACCTGGGGCTGCTTCGATGTTGCACTTCGATTCCAGAGCGCGAACGCCGCTCTTCAGGAACAGATCAGTGCCTTCACGACGAGACAGTTTGCATTTTGGACCAATGTAACGTGCCATTTATCTGTCTCCTGATTACACGCGGCGCTTCTTCGGCGGACGGCACCCGTTATGCGGGATTGGCGTCACGTCGGTGATGCTGGCGATCTTATAGCCACAGCCGTTCAGAGCACGAACAGCGGACTCACGACCTGGACCTGGACCCTTGACGTTGACGTCGAGGTTCTTCAGACCATATTCCAGCGCAGCTTGACCAGCACGTTCAGCAGCTACTTGAGCAGCGAACGGGGTGGACTTGCGGGAACCGCGGAAACCCGAACCGCCGGAGGTAGCCCAGGACAGGGCGTTACCTTGACGATCGGTAATGGTCACGATGGTGTTGTTAAAAGATGCATGGATGTGGGCGATGCCATCAACCACTGTCTTTTTAACTTTTTTACGAGGACGAGCAGCAGGTTTTGCCATTTCTAAATTCCTGTCGATTCGCTGGTGCGATTACTTGCGGATCGGCTTACGCGGACCTTTACGGGTACGCGCGTTGGTCTTGGTACGCTGACCGCGTACTGGCAGACCCCGACGATGACGCAGGCCACGGTAGCAACCCAGGTCCATCAACCGCTTGATTTTCATGTTGATGTCACGACGCAGATCACCTTCGGTGATGTACTTCGCGACTTCAGTACGCAGCGATTCAACCTGCTCGTCGCTCAGATCCTTGATCTTTGCGGCTGGGTTGACCCCAGTGTCTGCACAGATTTTCTGCGCAGTAGTGCGACCAACACCATAGATGTAGGTCAGCGAGATAACAGTGTGCTTGTTATCTGGAATGTTGACGCCTGCAATACGGGCCATTCAGTGGGACTCCAATTGACAGCTACCTACGCCCCGGAAGCCAAGAAATAGGGCGCGAGATAATATCGCTGTAGAAACAAATAATCAACCCAGCAGCGCACTAGCTGCTGGGTTTGAAGCACAGATCACACTCAGCCTTGGCGCTGCTTGTGACGTGGTTCCGCGCTGCAAATCACTCGCACAACACCTTCGCGGCGAATAATTTTGCAGTTACGGCACAGCTTTTTCACCGATGCACGAACTTTCATCACCAACTCCTCGAACCTTAAGGGTCTCTCAGCGCAGCATGCTGCTGCCACCGTAGCCTTTCAGGTTGGCTTTCTTCATCAGGGATTCGTACTGGTGTGAAACGAGGTGCGATTGTACTTGGGACATGAAGTCCATCACAACCACTACCACGATCAGCAACGAGGTCCCGCCAAGGTAGAACGGAACGTTGGCCGCCACCACCAGGAACTGGGGCAACAGACACACGGCCGTCATATAAAGAGCACCGAACATGGTCAAGCGGGTCAGAACGCCATCAATGTAGCGTGCCGACTGCTCACCTGGACGGATACCCGGAATAAAGGCACCGGACTTCTTCAGGTTTTCCGCTACGTCTTTCGGATTGAACATCAACGCCGTATAGAAGAAGCAGAAGAAAATAATCCCTGCACTAAACAGCAGAATATTCAACGGCTGACCAGGAGCGATCGACTGCGAGATGTCCTGCAACCAGCCCATACCTTCAGACTGACCGAACCAGGCACCCAGCGAAGCCGGGAACAGCAAAATGCTGCTTGCGAAAATGGCCGGAATTACACCTGCCATGTTCACTTTCAGCGGCAAGTGGCTAGTCTGCGCAGCGAAGACCTTGCGACCCTGCTGACGCTTGGCGTAGTGAACGGCGATTCGACGCTGACCACGCTCAATGAACACCACAAAACCGATAATCGCTACTGCCAGCAAACCGATAGCGACCAGAGCGAAAATGTTGATATCGCCCGTACGTGCAGACTCGAAAGACTGCCCGATTGCTCTCGGAAGACCGGCGACGATACCTGCGAAAATCAACATCGAGATACCGTTGCCTACACCGCGCTCCGTGATTTGCTCACCCAGCCACATCATGAACATCGCGCCTGCCACAAACGTGGAAACCGCGACGAAATGGAAGCCAAAGTCAGCAGAAAACGCTACACCCTGACCGGCCAGGCCGATGGACATGCCAACAGCCTGGACCAGCGCCAGGATAACGGTGCCGTAGCGGGTGTACTGGCTGATCTTGCGACGGCCAGCTTCACCTTCCTTCTTCAACTGCTCCAGCTGCGGGCTGACGGCGGTCATCAGCTGCATGATGATCGATGCCGAAATATACGGCATGATCCCCAGTGCAAAGATGCTCATCCGCTCCAGCGCACCGCCGGAAAACATGTTGAACAAGCTAAGAATGGTCCCCTCATTCTGTCGAAACAGTTCCGCCAGCCGGTCCGGGTTGATGCCTGGAACTGGGATGTGTGCGCCTATCCGATAGACGATGATCGCCAGAAACAGAAAACGCAGACGAGCCCAAAGTTCAGACATCCCGCCTTTACCGAGCGAAGAGAGAGCACCTTGCTTAGCCATTTATTCCTCGAACTTGCCGCCAGCTGCTTCGATAGCCGCACGCGCACCTTTGGTGGCTGCGATACCCTTGATGGTGACCGCGCGAGTAACTTCGCCGGACAGCATGATTTTCACACGCTGTACGCTTTGGTTAATCACGTTGGCATCCTTCAAGGATTGCACGGTGACAACGTCGCCTTCCACTTTGGCCAGCTCGGACAGACGCACTTCTGCGCGGTCCATGGCTTTCAGCGAAACGAAGCCGAACTTCGGCAGACGACGGTGCAGCGGCTGTTGACCGCCTTCAAAGCCAGGAGCGATGGTGCCACCGGAGCGGGAGGTCTGACCTTTGTGGCCGCGGCCACCGGTCTTGCCCAAACCACTACCGATACCACGACCCGGGCGATGCTTCTCGCGACGGGAACCCGGCGCAGGACTCAGATCATTGAGTTTCATCGATTAACCCTCGACGCGCAGCATGTAGTAAGCCTTGTTGATCATCCCGCGATTCTCGGGAGTATCCAGGACTTCTACAGTGTGACCGATGCGACGCAGACCCAGACCCTTAACACACAGTTTGTGGTTAGGGATGCGGCCGGTCATGCTTTTGATCAGCGTTACTTTGACGGTAGCCATGATCAGCGGATCTCCTCGACGCTCTTGCCGCGCTTGGCAGCAATGGATTCAGGAGATTGCATAGCCTTCAGACCCTTGAAAGTGGCATGAACCACGTTCACTGGGTTGGTCGAGCCGTAGCACTTGGCCAGAACGTTCTGAACGCCAGCAACTTCCAGGACAGCACGCATCGCGCCACCGGCAATGATACCGGTACCGTCGGAAGCAGGCTGCATGTACACCTTCGACGCGCCATGGGCGGACTTGGTGGCGTACTGCAGCGTGGTACCGTTCAGGTCTACCTGAATCATGTTGCGACGAGCAGCTTCCATGGCTTTCTGGATCGCTGCAGGTACTTCGCGCGATTTGCCACGGCCGAAACCAACGCGACCCTTGCCATCACCTACCACGGTCAACGCGGTGAAGGTGAAGATACGGCCGCCTTTGACGGTTTTGGCTACGCGGTTAACTTGAACCAGCTTCTCGATGTAGCCTTCGTCGCGCTTTTGATCGTTATTTGACATAACTTAGAACTCCAGTCCGCCTTCACGAGCACCATCAGCCAGCGCTTTAACGCGGCCGTGATACTTGAAGCCAGAACGGTCAAAGGCAACTTGAGATACACCGGCGGCTTTCGCGCGCTCAGCTACCAGCTTGCCAACCTTAGTGGCCGCGTCGATGTTGCCAGTGGCGCCATCACGCAGGTCTTTGTCCAAAGTCGAGGCGCTGGCCAGGACTTTGCTGCCGTCGGCCGAAATGACCTGGGCATAGATGTGCTGCGAGGAGCGGAACACGCAGAGACGCACGACTTCGAGTTCGTGCATTTTCAGGCGTGCTTTGCGAGCGCGACGCAGTCGAGTAACTTTTTTGTCGGTCATTTGCTATGCCCTACTTCTTCTTGGCTTCTTTACGACGGACGACTTCGTCCGCGTAACGCACACCCTTGCCTTTGTACGGCTCTGGTGGACGGAAGTCGCGGATTTCAGCGGCCACCTGACCTACCAGCTGCTTGTCGATGCCCTTGATCAGGATATCGGTCTGGCTAGGGGTCTCAGCGGTGATGCCCTCAGGCAGTTCATAATCCACTGGGTGCGAGAAGCCGAGCGCCAGGTTCAGCACGGTGCCCTTGGCTTGCGCCTTGTAACCAACACCGACCAGCTGGAGCTTGCGCTCGAAGCCTTGGCTTACGCCTTGGACCATGTTGTTCACGAGTGCACGGGTAGTGCCGGCCATTGCGCGAGTTTGTTGGTCGCCATTGCGAGCAGCAAAACGCAGCTCACCAGCTTCTTCAACAACTTCAACGGACGAGTGAACGTTCAGTTCGAGAGTGCCCTTGGCACCCTTCACCGAAAGCTGTTGGCCGACGAATTTGACTTCGACACCGGCTGGCAGCTTAACGGGGTTCTTAGCGACGCGAGACATGCTTATCCCCCCTTAGAACACTGTGCAGAGTACTTCGCCGCCGACACCGGCAGCGCGCGCAGCACGATCCGTCATCACACCTTTGTTGGTGGAGACGATAGACACGCCAAGACCGCCACGTACTTTCGGCAGTTCTTCGACGGACTTGTACTGACGCAGGCCTGGACGACTTACGCGCTTGACTTCCTCGATGACCGGACGGCCTTCGAAGTATTTCAGCTCGATGGACAGCGAAGGTTTGACTTCACTGCTGACCTGATAACCCGCGATATAGCCTTCGTCTTTCAGAACTTTGGCTACAGCCACCTTCAGGGTCGAGGACGGCATGCTTACGACGGACTTTTCAGCCATCTGGGCATTACGGATTCGAGTTAGCATGTCCGCTAACGGGTCCTGCATACTCATGGGCTAGACGCTCCTGATACAAGAAAAATTAGCCTTTCGGCTACTACAGTCACCTGGACGCAACGGGCAAAAAACCCGGGCTCAGGTGAGCCGGTCATTCTAGACACATCCCAGAAACGAAACAAGCCCCATAAGGGGCTTGTTTCGTTGCAAGATCACCGGCGGTCGGAAGATTGCTCCCCCGCCGCCGGCGCCCTGCCGGCACGTCTTACCAGCTGGCTTTGACCAGACCTGGAACGTCACCGCGCATTGCCGCTTCACGCAGCTTGTTACGGCCGAGGCCGAACTTGCGGTAAACGCCGTGTGGACGGCCGGTGATGCGGCAGCGGTTACGCATGCGCGAGGCGCTTGCGTCACGTGGCTGCTTCTGCAGAGCAACAGAGGCTGCCCAACGTTCTTCTGGAGTTGCATTCAGATCAACGATGGTAGCTTTGAGCTCAGCACGCTTCTTGGCGTATTTAGCAACCGTGAGCTGACGCTTCAGCTCGCGGTTTTTCATGCTCTTCTTGGCCATTTTCCTACTCCAATCAGTTGCGGAACGGGAATTTGAAAGCACGCAGCAGAGCGCGGCCTTCGTCATCCGTACGAGCAGTGGTGGTCAGGGTAATGTCCAGACCGCGCAGAGCATCGATCTTGTCGTAGTCGATTTCCGGGAAGATGATCTGCTCTTTCACGCCCATGCTGTAGTTGCCACGACCATCGAAGGACTTGGCATTCAGGCCGCGGAAGTCGCGAACCCGAGGCAGGGAGATCGCCAGCAGGCGGTCCAGGAACTCGTACATACGATCACGGCGCAGAGTGACTTTGACGCCAATCGGCCAGCCCTCACGGACTTTGAAGCCCGCGATGGATTTCCGAGCGAAAGTCACAACGGCTTTTTGACCGGTGATCTTTTCCAGGTCAGCTACAGCGTGCTCGATGACTTTCTTGTCGCCGACAGCTTCGCCCAGACCCATGTTCAGGGTGATCTTGGTAACGCGCGGAACTTCCATCACGTTCGCCAGCTTAAGTTCTTCCTTAAGCTTGGGAGCAATTTCCTTCCGGTAAATCTCTTTCAGTCGTGCCATGGTCTTCTACCTAGCAGTGTTCAAGCATCAACCGCTTTTTGGGTCGACTTGAAGACACGAATTTTTTTGCCTTCTTCTACTTTGAAACCAACGCGGTCAGCCTTGTTGGTTTCGCCGTTGAAAATGGCGACGTTGGAAGCGTGCAGTGGCGCTTCTTTCTCGACGATACCGCCTTGTACGCCCGACATAGGGTTAGGCTTGGTATGACGCTTCACCAGGTTGATCCCACCAACGACCAGACGGTCATCAGCGAGAACCTTGAGCACCTTACCGCGCTTACCTTTGTCTTTGCCGGCGATCACGATGATCTCGTCGTCACGACGAATCTTTTGCATGTCGGATCTCCTTACAGCACTTCTGGGGCGAGCGAGACGATCTTCATGAACTTCTCAGTACGAAGTTCACGGGTCACTGGCCCAAAGATACGGGTGCCGATCGGCTCTTGCTTGTTGTTCAGCAGAACAGCAGCATTGCCATCAAAGCGGATGATGGAGCCGTCAGCACGACGGACACCGTGGCGAGTGCGGACTACAACAGCAGTCATCACTTGGCCTTTCTTCACTTTACCGCGAGGAATTGCTTCCTTGACGGTTACCTTGATGATGTCACCGATACCGGCGTAGCGACGGTGCGAACCGCCGAGCACCTTGATGCACATGACGCGACGAGCGCCGCTGTTATCGGCCACATCGAGCATGGATTGAGTCTGAATCATAAAATTTCTCCGACCCCTAGCCCTTAGACTTCAACAGCGCGTTCGAGAACTTCAACCAGTGCCCAGGACTTGGTCTTGGCCAGCGGACGGGTCTCGCGGATGGAGACCTTGTCGCCGATATGGCACTGGTTGGTTTCGTCGTGCGCGTGCAGCTTAGTGGAACGCTTAACGTATTTACCGTAGATCGGGTGCTTTACGCGACGCTCGATCAGAACGGTAATGGTTTTGTCCATCTTGTCGCTGACGACACGGCCAGTCAGCGTACGGACGGTTTTTTCAGCTTCAGCCATGATTACTTACCTGCCTGCTGGTTGAGCACAGTTTTCACGCGAGCGATGTCACGCTTAACTTGCGAGAGCAGGTGCGACTGCCCCAACTGGCCAGTTGCTTTCTGCATACGCAGATTGAACTGGTCGCGCAGCAAGCCGAGCAGTTGCTCGTTCAGCTGCTGTGCTGATTGTTCACGAAGTTCATTCGCTTTCATCACATCACCGTCCGCTTAACAAAGGAGGTGGCGAGAGGCAGCTTTGCAGCCGCCAAGGCGAAAGCCTCACGCGCCAGCTCTTCAGAAACACCCTCGATCTCGTACAGGACTTTGCCTGGCTGGATCTGGGCAACCCAGTACTCCACGGAACCCTTACCTTTACCCATCCGCACTTCGAGAGGCTTCTTGGAGATCGGCTTGTCCGGGAATACACGGATCCAGATCTTGCCGCCACGTTTTACGTGACGGGTCAGGGCACGACGTGCCGATTCGATCTGGCGAGCGGTGAGACGACCGCGAGCAACAGCTTTAAGAGCAAATTCGCCGAAGCTGACTTTGCTACCGCGCAGTGCCAGACCACGGTTGTGGCCAGTCATCTGCTTGCGGAATTTTGTACGCTTAGGTTGCAACATTTGGCGTACCCCTTACTTAGCAGCTTTTTTACGAGGCGCTGGTGCTTGTGGTTTCAGTTCTTCTTGGCGACCACCAATAACTTCGCCTTTGAAAATCCAAACCTTCACACCGATCACACCGTAAGTGGTGTGAGCTTCGTAAGTGGCATAGTCGATGTCGGCACGCAGGGTGTGCAGAGGCACACGACCTTCGCGATACCATTCAGTACGTGCGATTTCAGCACCGCCGAGACGACCGCTCACCTGGATCTTGATGCCCTTGGCACCAATACGCATGGCGTTCTGTACGGCGCGCTTCATGGCGCGACGGAACATCACACGACGCTCCAGCTGCTGAGCTACGCTCTGAGCTACCAGCATACCGTCGAGTTCCGGCTTGCGGATCTCTTCGATATTGATGTGCACAGGCACACCCATTTGCTTGGTCAGGTCCTGACGCAGTTTCTCAACATCCTCACCTTTCTTCCCGATAACGATACCTGGACGAGCGGTGTGGATGGTGATGCGTGCAGTTTGAGCCGGACGATGGATATCGATACGGCTAACGGACGCGCTTTTTAGTTTGTCTTGGAGGTACTCACGCACATTCAGATCTGCGAGCAAATAGTCCGCATAAGTCCGACCGTCTGCGTACCAGACGGAGGTGTGCTCCTTGACGATTCCCAGGCGAATGCCAGTGGGATGTACTTTCTGACCCATCTGATCGACTCCGTTACTTGTCCGCAACCTTGACAGTGATATGGCAAGACCGCTTGACGATGCGATCAGCGCGGCCTTTGGCACGCGGCATGATTCGCTTCAGCGAACGCCCTTCGTTGACGAAAACGGTGCTGACCTTCAGGTCATCAACGTCTGCGCCTTCGTTGTGTTCGGCGTTGGCAACGGCCGACTCGAGGACTTTCTTCATGATTTCAGCGGCTTTCTTGCTGCTGAAGGCCAACAGGTTGAGCGCTTCGCCCACCTTCTTCCCGCGGATCTGGTCGGCGACCAAGCGGGCTTTCTGGGCGGATATGCGAGCGCCCGACAACTTAGCGGCTACTTCCATTTCCTTACCCCTTAACGCTTGGCTTTCTTGTCAGCCACGTGCCCGCGGTAGGTGCGGGTACCGGCGAACTCGCCCAGTTTATGGCCGACCATGTCTTCGTTCACGAGAACTGGGACGTGTTGGCGACCGTTGTGTACCGCGATGGTCAGACCGACCATTTGTGGCAGGATCATCGAACGACGCGACCAGGTCTTAACTGGTTTGCGATCGTTCTTTTCCGCCGCCACTTCGATCTTCTTCAGTAGGTGAAGATCGATAAAAGGACCTTTTTTCAGAGAACGTGGCACTGTCGTATCCCTCTATTTACTTGCGACGACGGACGATCATTTTGTCGGTACGCTTATTACCACGAGTCTTCGCGCCCTTAGTCGGGAAGCCCCATGGCGATACCGGATGACGACCACCGGAGGTACGACCTTCACCACCACCATGTGGGTGGTCAACCGGGTTCATGGCAACACCACGAACGGTTGGGCGAACGCCACGCCAGCGTTTGGCACCAGCTTTACCCAGCGAACGCAGGCTGTGCTCGGAGTTCGAGACTTCACCCAGGGTCGCACGGCATTCAGCCAGGACTTTACGCATTTCACCAGAGCGCAGACGCAGGGTCACATAGACACCTTCGCGAGCGATCAGCTGAGCCGAAGCACCAGCGGAACGAGCGATCTGCGCACCTTTGCCCGGCTTCAGTTCGATGCCGTGAATGGTGCTACCCACTGGGATGTTGCGCAGTTGCAGGGAGTTGCCTGGCTTGATTGGAGCCAGAGCACCTGCAATCAGTTGGTCGCCAGCACTCACGCCTTTAGGGGCGATGATGTAGCGGCGCTCGCCGTCTGCGTAGCAGAGCAGTGCGATGTGAGCAGTACGGTTCGGGTCGTATTCGATACGCTCGACAGTGGCGACGATGCCGTCCTTGTCGTTGCGACGGAAGTCGACCATACGGTAATGCTGCTTATGACCACCACCTACGTGACGCGTAGTGATGCGGCCATTGTTGTTACGACCACCAGACTTCGATTTCTTCTCGAGCAGCGGTGCGTGAGGAGCGCCTTTATGCAGCTCCTTGTTGACCACCTTGACCACGAAACGGCGGCCAGGGGAAGTCGGTTTGCATTTAACGATTGCCATGATGCACCCCTTCCTTACTCAGCACTGCTGCTGAAATCGAGATCTTGGCCGGGTTGAAGGGAGATGATCGCCTTCTTCCAGTCATTACGCTTGCCCAGACCGCGAGCGGTACGCTTGGTCTTACCCAGAACGTTCAGGGTAGTCACGCTTTCCACTTTCACGCTGAACAGGCTTTCGACGGCCTTCTTGATTTCCAGCTTGGTTGCATCAGTAGCAACCTTGAAAACGAACTGGCCTTTCTTGTCAGCCAGAACCGTGGCCTTCTCGGAAACGTGCGGGCCAAGTAGAACTTTAAATACGCGTTCCTGGTTCATCCCAGCAGCTCCTCGAATTTCTTCACGGCCGACACGGTGATCAACACCTTGTCGTATGCGATCAGACTGACCGGATCGGAACCCTGTACGTCACGTACGTCGACGTGCGGCAGGTTGCGAGCAGCCAGGTACAGATTCTGATCAACAGCGTCAGAAACGATCAGTACGTCGCTCAGACCCATGCCATTCAGCTTGTTCAGCAGATCTTTGGTTTTCGGTGCTTCAACAGCGAAGTCCTGAACCACGACCAGACGGTCGGTACGCACCAGCTCGGCGAGGATGGAACGCATTGCTGCGCGGTACATCTTCTTGTTGAGCTTTTGCGAGTGATCTTGAGGACGAGCTGCGAAAGTGGTACCGCCGCCACGCCAGATTGGGCTACGGATGGTACCGGCACGAGCGCGGCCAGTGCCTTTCTGACGCCATGGGCGCTTACCGCCACCGGATACGTCGGAACGGGTTTTCTGCTGCTTGGTGCCCTGACGGCCGCCGGCCATGTAGGCCACGACTGCTTGGTGTACCAGCGTCTCGTTGAATTCGCCGCCGAAAGTCAGTTCGGAAACTTCGATCGCTTGAGCGTCATTTACATTTAGTTGCATGTCAGCTTCCCCTTAACCGCGAGCCTTGGCAGCCGGACGCACAACCAGATTGCCGCCAGTTGCGCCAGGAACGGCACCCTTGACCAGCAACAGATTGCGTTCAGCGTCGACGCGCACTACTTCGAGGGACTGAACGGTCACGCGCTCGGCGCCCATGTGACCGGACATTTTTTTGCCCTTGAATACACGACCAGGAGTCTGGCACTGGCCGATAGAGCCCGGGACGCGGTGGGAAACGGAGTTACCGTGGGTATTGTCTTGACCGCGGAAATTCCAACGCTTGATGGTACCGGCAAAGCCTTTACCTTTCGACTGACCGGTAACATCTACCATTTGGCCAGCAGCGAAGATTTCTGCATTGATCAAGTCGCCAGCCTGGTACTCGCCTTCTTCAAGGCGGAACTCCCAGACACCGCGACCAGCGGCAACGTTCGCTTTAGCGAAGTGACCTGCCTGAGCAGCAGTCACACGCGAAGCGCGACGCTCACCGACAGTGACTTGCACTGCACGATAGCCATCAGTTTCTTCGGTTTTGAACTGGGTGACGCGATTCGGCTCGATCTCAATGACCGTGACCGGAATGGAGACACCTTCTTCGGTGAAAATACGGGTCATACCGCATTTACGACCGACTACACCAATAGTCATGTTGTAAACCTCATGAGTGTACGGGGCTTTCACCCGCTATGGCCGCCCATTTCAGAGCGTTACACGACTAAGACCGTGTCTTAGCCGAGGCTGATCTGCACTTCCACACCGGCCGCAAGATCAAGCTTCATAAGAGCATCAACGGTTTTATCCGTTGGCTGGACGATGTCCAGAACGCGCTTATGAGTACGGATCTCGTACTGGTCGCGCGCGTCTTTGTTGACGTGCGGAGAGACCAGAACGGTGAACCGCTCTTTACGGGTAGGCAGTGGAATTGGACCACGCACTTGAGCACCAGTACGTTTCGCGGTTTCCACGATTTCCTGGGTGGATTGGTCGATCAGGCGATGGTCAAAAGCCTTCAACCTGATACGGATTTGCTGATTTTGCATTGGATTTCAGACTCCAGGCTGCTATTCCCACCGGGCGCACTACGCCCGTTAAAAGGAGGCGTGATTCTATAGACACCCCCACTGAGTGTCAACCCAATAAAAAAGCCCCCGCAAAAGCGGGGGCCTTTTTAAACGATCAACGATTACGCGATGATTTTGGCTACGACGCCGGCGCCGACGGTACGACCGCCTTCACGGATAGCGAAACGCAGACCGTCTTCCATTGCGATGGTCTTGATCAGGGTGACTTCCATCTGGACGTTGTCACCTGGCATTACCATTTCAACGCCTTCTGGCAGCTGGCAGTTACCAGTCACGTCAGTAGTACGGAAGTAGAACTGAGGACGGTAGCCTTTGAAGAACGGAGTGTGGCGACCGCCTTCTTCTTTGCTCAGAACATAGACTTCTGCGGTGAACTGGGTGTGCGGCTTGACCGAACCTGGCTTGACCAGAACCTGGCCACGCTCAACGTCGTCACGCTTGGTGCCGCGCAGCAGCACGCCGCAGTTCTCGCCAGCACGACCTTCGTCGAGCAGCTTGCGGAACATCTCAACACCGGTGCAGGTAGTGGTGGTGGTGTCACGCAGACCAACGATTTCCAGAGCGTCTTGAACGCGGACGATACCACGCTCGATACGACCGGTAACAACGGTACCACGACCCGAGATCGAGAATACGTCTTCGATTGGCATCAGGAACGGCTTGTCGATAGCACGCTCAGGCTCTGGGATGTAGCTGTCCAGAGTCTCAACCAGCTTCTTGACAGCGGTGGTGCCCATTTCGTTGTCGTCTTTGCCTTCCAGCGCCATACGAGCCGAACCGACGATGATCGGAGTGTCGTCGCCTGGGAACTCATAGGTGTTCAGCAGGTCACGAACTTCCATCTCGACCAGTTCCAGCAGCTCAGCGTCGTCTACCAGGTCAGCCTTGTTCAGGAAGACCACGATGTACGGAACGCCAACCTGACGGGACAGCAGGATGTGCTCACGGGTTTGTGGCATCGGACCATCAGCGGCCGAACAAACCAGGATAGCGCCGTCCATCTGCGCAGCACCGGTGATCATGTTCTTCACGTAGTCAGCGTGACCTGGGCAGTCGACGTGAGCGTAGTGACGGATCTTCGAGTTGTACTCGACGTGCGCGGTGTTGATGGTGATACCGCGAGCTTTCTCTTCTGGAGCGCTGTCGATCTTGTCGAAATCAACGACTGCCGAACCGAAAACTTCGGAGCAGACGCGAGTCAGAGCTGCGGTCAGAGTGGTTTTACCGTGGTCAACGTGACCGATGGTGCCAACGTTGACGTGCGGAAGGGAACGATCAAATTTTTCTTTAGCCACGACAATAAACTCCTAGCCTAAAGGACTGGATTAGCCTTGTTTTTTAACGAGAGCTTCGACGATATTCGACGGAGCTTCGGCGTATTTGGAGAATTCCATAGAGTAGCTCGCGCGACCCTGAGACATGGAACGAACGTCGGTCGCATAACCGAACATCTCCCCGAGCGGCACTTCAGCACGGACAACCTTGCCGGAGACCGAATCATCCATACCCTGGATCAGACCACGACGACGGTTCAGGTCACCCATCACGTCACCCATGTAGTCTTCCGGGGTAACAACTTCAACCTTCATGATCGGCTCGAGAACCACGCCACCGCCCTTCTGGGCCAGTTGCTTGGTTGCCATCGAAGCAGCGACCTTGAACGCCATTTCGTTGGAGTCGACGTCGTGGTACGAACCGTCGAATACCGTGGCCTTGAGGCCGATCAGAGGATAACCGGCAACGACGCCGTTCTTCATCTGCTCTTCGATACCCTTCTGGATCGGGGCGATGAATTCCTTAGGAATCACACCACCAACGACTTCGTTGGCGAACACCAGACCTTCGGTGATGTTGCCTTTGTCGTCCACGTCCGGCTCCGAGAAACGGATCCAGCAGTGACCGAACTGACCACGTCCACCCGACTGACGAACGAACTTGCCTTCGATCTCAACGTTGGACTTGGTGATCTTCTCGCGGTACGAAACCTGCGGCTTGCCGATGTTGGCTTCGACGTTGAACTCGCGCTTCATGCGGTCAACGAGGATGTCCAGGTGCAGCTCACCCATACCCGAGATGATGGTCTGACCGGTTTCTTCATCGGTCTTGACGCGGAACGACGGGTCTTCCTGAGCCAGCTTGCCCAGTGCGATACCCATCTTTTCCTGGTCCTGCTTGGTTTTCGGCTCAACAGCAACCGAAATCACAGGCTCCGGGAAATCCATACGCTCGAGGATGATCGGCTTGTCGGCGTTGCACAGGGTGTCACCGGTGGTGACGTCCTTCATGCCGATCAGAGCAGCGATGTCGCCTGCGCGTACTTCCTTGATCTCTTCACGCTGGTTGGCGTGCATCTGCACCATACGACCAACGCGCTCTTTCTTGCCCTTGACCGAGTTGATCACGGAGTCGCCCGAGCTCAGGAAGCCCGAGTAGACGCGCACGAAAGTCAGAGTACCCACGAACGGGTCGGTGGCAATCTTGAACGCCAGAGCCGAGAACGGCTCTTCGTCGGAAGCGTGACGCTCGTCGTAGTCAGCCTCGACCAGCTCTTCTTTCGACTTCTCGATCAGATCAGGGTGGATACCTTTGATCGCCGGGATTTCGGTAGGAGCAGGCAGGAAGTCGATCACGGCGTCGAGAACCAGGGGAACACCCTTGTTCTTGAACGACGAACCGCAGACCGCCGGGACGATTTCGCTTGCCAGGGTGCGCGCACGCAGACCGGCCTTGATTTCGTCGATGGTCAGCTCTTCGCCTTCCAGGTACTTGTTCATCAGCTCTTCGCTGGACTCGGCAGCCGCTTCAACCATGTTGGAGCGCCACTCTTGAGCCATCTCAAGCATGTCGGCAGGAATTTCTTCCTCGCGCGGCGAAGTACCCTTGTCGTCGTCGTTCCAGTAGACAGCCTTCATCTTGATCAGATCGATCTGACCCTGGAAGTTGTCTTCCGAACCGATTGCCAGCTGGATCGGAACCGGGGTGTGACCCAGGCGGTTCTTGATCTGGCCGATAACGCGCAGGAAGTCGGCGCCGGCACGGTCCATCTTGTTCACGTAAACAACACGTGGAACGCCGTACTTGTTGGCTTGACGCCATACGGTTTCGGACTGTGGCTCTACACCGGAAGTACCGCAGAACACAACGACCGCGCCGTCGAGTACACGCAGCGAACGCTCAACTTCAATGGTGAAGTCAACGTGGCCGGGGGTATCGATGACGTTTACGCGGTAGTTGTCGTACTGACCGACAGAACCCTTCCAGAAGGTGGTAACGGCAGCAGAGGTAATGGTAATACCCCGCTCCTGCTCCTGCACCATCCAGTCGGTGGTCGCGGCGCCATCATGCACCTCGCCCATCTTGTGGCTCAGGCCTGTGTAGAACAGGATCCGCTCGGTAGTGGTAGTTTTACCCGCATCAACGTGCGCGCAAATACCAATGTTACGGTAGCGGTTAATTGCTGTAGTACGAGCCATAAAGCCCTCGCAAAATGATTGATGCCAGAATTAGAAGCGGTAGTGCGAGAACGCTTTGTTGGCTTCAGCCATACGGTGTACGTCTTCACGCTTCTTGACTGCAGCACCCTTGCCTTCAGCAGCATCCAGCAACTCGCCGGCCAGGCGCAGGGCCATAGACTTCTCGCCGCGCTTGCGGGCGTAGTCTACCAACCAGCGCATTGCCAGGGCGTTACGACGGGACGGACGAACTTCAACCGGAACCTGGTAAGTAGCACCGCCAACACGGCGCGACTTCACTTCGACCAGCGGAGCGATGGCGTCGAGAGCTTTCTCGAAGATTTCCAGGGGGTCGCTGTTCTTGCGCTCTTTGACCTTGTCCAGCGCACCGTAAACGATACGCTCGGCAACGGCCTTCTTGCCGCTTTCCATCACGTGGTTCATGAACTTGGCGAGAATCTGCGACCCGTATTTTGGATCGTCCAGAATCTCACGCTTGGCTGCTACACGACGTCTTGGCATTGATAAGCCCTCAAACGGTCTTCAGGTTAGCTCGGGACAGGGAACCCAGGGGTTGCGTGCCCGACCTTACTCTTATCGACTCAATAAAATTGATAACTGCAATGTGCTGCAAACGGCCGATTACTTCGGACGCTTGGTACCGTACTTCGAACGACCTTGGTTACGACCTTTGACGCCGGAGGTATCCAGGGAGCCGCGAACGGTGTGGTAACGAACACCTGGCAAGTCTTTTACACGACCGCCGCGGATCAGTACCACGCTGTGCTCTTGCAGGTTGTGGCCTTCACCGCCGATGTACGAGGAAACCTCGAAACCGTTGGTCAGGCGCACACGGCATACTTTACGCAGTGCCGAGTTAGGTTTTTTCGGCGTGGTGGTGTACACACGGGTGCACACGCCACGACGTTGCGGGCAGTTCTGCAGCGCAGGAACGTCGGATTTCTCGACGATACGCTTACGCGGCTGACGTACCAGCTGGTTGATAGTTGCCATCTACTAGCTCCACTGTTGTCTTGCGACGCTATTGTCTTGCAAGAAAAGCAAAATGGCAGGACGAAGTCCCACCAAATTTAGGGGTACAAGAGTCTAAAGAGGATCTTGCCCCTCGTCAAGGCAAGGCCCCGACTTCCCCCCCCCCTCCCCTACGCAACAAGATATGTCACGAGAGTGGGGCGAGGGCCGCCAGGGCCCTACGCTCAGTTGCCGCTGGAGTTCAGCGCTTCAGTCAGTGCAGCTTCCACTTCACTGGCGCTAACACGCAACGGCTTGTCGGCATCACGGCGACGCTTGCGCTCGCTGTGGTATGCCAGACCGGTACCGGCCGGGATCAGACGACCCACGACCACGTTTTCTTTCAGGCCGCGCAGGTAGTCGCGCTTGCCGGTTACCGCCGCCTCGGTCAGTACACGGGTGGTTTCCTGGAAGGAAGCCGCCGAGATGAACGATTCGGTGGACAGCGAGGCCTTGGTGATACCCAGCAGTACACGAGTGAACTTGGAGACGAACTTGTCGTCTGCGCCGAGGCGCTCGTTCTCTACCAGTACGTGGGTCAGTTCCATCTGGTCGCCCTTGATGAAGCTGGAATCACCCGACTCGGCAATCTCGACCTTGCGCAGCATCTGACGCAGGATGGTTTCGATGTGCTTGTCGTTGATCTTCACGCCTTGCAGACGGTAGACGTCCTGGATCTCGTTGACGATGTACTTGGCCAGCGCGCTCACACCCAGCAGACGCAGGATATCGTGCGGATCGCTCGGGCCGTCGGAGATGACTTCGCCGCGGTTCACTTGTTCGCCTTCGAAGACGTTCAGGTGGCGCCACTTAGGAATCAGCTCTTCGTACGGATCGCTGCCATCGTTCGGGGTAATGACCAGACGGCGCTTGCCCTTGGTCTCTTTACCGAAGGCGATGGTACCGCTGACTTCCGCCAGAATCGAAGCCTCTTTCGGACGACGGGCTTCGAACAGGTCGGCAACACGCGGCAGACCACCGGTGATGTCACGGGTCTTGGACGTTTCTTGCGGGATACGCGCGATAACGTCACCGACACCGATCTGCGAACCGTCGGCCACACCGACCAGGGCGTTTGCCGGCAGGAAGTACTGAGCCGGTACGTCGGTACCTGGCAGCAGCAGATCCTTGCCATTGGCGTCGACCATCTTGATTGCAGGACGGATTTCCTTGCCTGCAGCCGGACGGTCTTTAGCGTCCAGCACCTCGATGTTGGTCAGGCCGGTCAATTCGTCGGTCTGACGCTTGATCGTGATGCCTTCTTCCATGCCCACGAAGGTCACGGTACCTTTCATTTCGGTAACGATCGGGTGGGTGTGCGGGTCCCACTTGGCGACGATGGCGCCAGCGTCGACCTTGTCGCCTTCCTTCACCGAAATCACGGCGCCGTAAGGCAGCTTGTAACGCTCACGCTCACGACCGAATTCGTCGGCAATCGCCAACTCACCGGAGCGCGACACGGCAACCAGGTTACCGTCGGCACGCTCAACCTGCTTGAGGTTGTGCAGACGTACCATACCGCCGTTCTTCACCTGGACGCTGTCGGCAGCCGAGGTCCGGCTTGCAGCACCACCGATGTGGAACGTACGCATGGTCAGCTGGGTACCCGGCTCACCGATCGACTGTGCAGCGATAACGCCGACAGCTTCACCGATGTTCACCTGGTGACCGCGAGCCAGGTCGCGACCGTAGCACTTGGCGCAGATGCCGTAGCGGGTTTCGCAGCTGATCGGCGAACGCACGATCACTTCGTCGATGCTGTTCAGCTCGATGAACTCGACCCACTTCTCGTCGACCAGGGTACCGGCCGGCACGATGACGTCGTCGGTGCCTGGCTTGAACACGTCACGGGCGATTACACGGCCCAGTACGCGCTCACCCAGCGGCTCGACCACGTCGCCGCCTTCGATGTGCGGAGTCATCAACAGACCCTGCTCGGTACCGCAATCGATCTCGGTAACCACCAGGTCCTGCGCCACGTCTACCAGACGACGGGTCAGGTAACCGGAGTTGGCGGTTTTCAACGCGGTATCGGCAAGACCCTTACGCGCACCGTGAGTCGAGATGAAGTACTGAAGTACGCTCAGGCCTTCACGGAAGTTCGCGGTGATCGGCGTCTCGATGATCGAGCCGTCCGGCTTGGCCATCAGGCCACGCATACCGGCCAACTGACGGATCTGAGCGGCCGAACCCCGGGCACCGGAGTCAGCCATCATGTACATCGAGTTGAAGGATTCTTGCTCGACTTCGTCGCCATTGCGGTCGATGACCTTCTCTTTCGAGAGGTTGGCCATCATCGCCTTGGACACTTCGTCGTTCGCCTTGGACCACAAGTCGATGACCTTGTTGTACTTCTCGCCCTGGGTTACCAGGCCGGAGGCGTACTGGCTCTCGATCTCTTTCACTTCATCGGTTGCAGAACCGATGATGCGGGCTTTCTCATCCGGGATAACGAAGTCGTTAACACCGATGGAAACGCCGGAGATGGTCGAGTAAGCGAAACCGGTGTACATCAGCTGGTCAGCGAAGATAACGGTCTCTTTCAGACCGACCACGCGATAGCACTGGTTGATCAGCTTGGAGATCGCCTTCTTCTTCATCGGCTGGTTGACCACGTCGTACGACAGACCTGGTGGTACAACCTGGAACAGCAGCGCACGGCCGACGGTGGTGTCGACGATACGGGTGTTCTTGACGCTGCCGCCATCACGATCGTTGACGGTTTCGTTGATACGAACCTTGATCTTGGCGTGCAGGGCAGCCTCGCCGGCGCGGAATACGCGGTCGACTTCCTGCAGGTCAGCGAAGATACGGCCTTCGCCCTTGGCGTTGATGGCTTCACGGGTCATGTAGTACAGACCCAGTACAACGTCCTGCGACGGAACGATGATTGGCTCACCGTTGGCTGGCGACAGGATGTTGTTGGTCGACATCATCAGCGCGCGCGCTTCGAGCTGGGCTTCCAGCGTCAGCGGCACGTGCACGGCCATCTGGTCACCGTCGAAGTCGGCGTTGTACGCAGCACACACCAGCGGGTGCAGCTGGATAGCCTTGCCTTCGATCAGTACCGGCTCAAACGCCTGGATACCCAGACGGTGAAGGGTCGGTGCACGGTTGAGCAGTACGGGGTGTTCGCGAATCACTTCGGCGAGAACGTCCCACACCTCTGGCAGCTCGCGCTCGACCATCTTCTTGGCGGCCTTGATGGTGGTCGCCAGACCACGCATTTCCAGCTTGCCGAAAATGAACGGTTTGAACAGCTCGAGGGCCATCTTCTTCGGCAGACCGCACTGGTGCAGACGCAGGGTCGGACCTACGGTAATTACCGAACGGCCGGAGTAGTCAACGCGCTTACCGAGCAAGTTCTGACGGAAACGACCTTGCTTACCCTTGATCATGTCGGCCAGGGATTTCAGAGGACGCTTGTTCGAGCCAGTGATGGCGCGGCCACGACGGCCGTTGTCGAGCAGTGCGTCGACCGCTTCCTGCAGCATGCGCTTTTCGTTGCGCACGATGATGTCCGGCGCGGACAGGTCGAGCAGGCGCTTCAGACGGTTGTTACGGTTGATCACCCGACGATACAGGTCGTTCAGGTCGGAGGTCGCGAAACGACCGCCATCCAGCGGAACCAATGGACGCAGGTCTGGCGGCAGTACCGGCAGAACGGTCAGGACCATCCACTCAGGCAGGTTGCCCGAGCCCTGGAAGGCTTCCATCAGTTTCAGACGCTTGGACAGCTTCTTGATCTTGGTTTCCGAGTTGGTCTGCGGAATCTCTTCACGCAGGCGACCGATCTCGTGCTCCAGGTCGATAGCGTGCAGCAGCTCGCGGACAGCCTCGGCACCCATGCGGGCGTCGAAGTCATCGCCGAACTCTTCCAGCGCTTCGAAGTACTGCTCGTCGTTCAGCAGCTGACCTTTTTCGAGGGTGGTCATGCCTGGGTCGATAACGACATAGCTCTCGAAGTAGAGAACGCGTTCGATATCACGCAGGGTCATGTCCATCAGCAGGCCGATACGCGACGGCAGCGATTTCAGGAACCAGATGTGGGCAACCGGAGAGGCCAGTTCGATGTGCGCCATGCGCTCACGACGAACTTTTGCCAGGGCGACTTCAACGCCGCACTTCTCGCAGATCACGCCACGGTGCTTCAGGCGCTTGTACTTGCCGCACAGGCACTCGTAGTCCTTGACTGGGCCAAAGATCTTGGCGCAGAACAGGCCGTCACGCTCAGGCTTGAACGTACGGTAGTTGATGGTTTCCGGCTTTTTTACTTCACCGAACGACCACGAACGGATCATCTCAGGCGAGGCCAATCCGATACGGATGGCGTCGAACTCTTCGACTTGACCCTGGTTTTTCAGCAAATTCAGTAGGTCTTTCAAGGCCTTTCCTCCTGGCGGAGCAGGGAGCGGGCTTTTCAGCCACGCTCCCGATTCGCGTCACGTGTTATTCGGTTTCCAGATCGATATCGATACCGAGCGAACGAATCTCTTTGATCAACACGTTGAAGGACTCGGGCATGCCCGGCTCCATACGGTGATCGCCGTCCACGATGTTCTTGTACATCTTGGTCCGACCGTTCACATCGTCCGACTTCACTGTGAGCATTTCTTGCAGGGTGTATGCCGCGCCGTATGCTTCCAGCGCCCACACTTCCATCTCCCCGAAACGCTGACCACCGAACTGCGCCTTACCACCCAGCGGCTGCTGGGTAACCAGGCTGTAAGAACCAGTGGAACGCGCGTGCATCTTGTCGTCCACCAAGTGGTTCAGCTTGAGCATGTACATGTAACCAACGGTCACTGGACGCTCGAACTTGTTGCCGGTACGGCCGTCGAACAGCTGCATCTGACCGCTTTCTGGCATGTCTGCCAGTTTCAGCATGGCCTTGATTTCGCTTTCCTTGGCACCGTCGAAGACTGGAGTGGCCATTGGCACACCGCCTTTGAGGTTCTTCGCCAGGTCCAGGATCTCCTGGTCGGTGAAGTCTTCAAGGCTTTCCTGACGACCACCGATCTCGTTGTAGATCTCGGTGAGGAACTTGCGCAGCTCGATGACCTTGCGCTGCTCTTCGAGCATGCGGTTGATCTTCTCGCCCAGACCCTTGGCCGCCAGGCCCAGGTGGGTTTCGAGGATCTGACCGACGTTCATACGCGAAGGTACGCCCAACGGGTTCAGTACCACGTCCACCGGCGTACCGTTGGCGTCGTGCGGCATGTCTTCGACCGGCATGATCACGGAGACCACACCCTTGTTACCGTGACGACCGGCCATCTTGTCGCCCGGCTGGATGCGACGACGGATTGCCAGGTAGACCTTGACGATCTTCAGTACGCCCGGTGCCAGGTCATCGCCCTGCTGCAGCTTGCGCTTCTTGTCTTCGAACTTGTCGTCGAGCAGACGGCGACGATCAACGATGTAGGCCTGGGCCTTCTCGAGTTGCTCGTTCAGCGCGTCTTCGGCCATGCGCAGTTTGAACCACTGGCCGTGCTCCAGACCGTCCAGGACTTCGTTGGAGATGACCGAACCTTTCTTGAGGCCAGCACCACCTTCGACGACCTGACCGTTCAGGGCGCTACGCAGACGTTCGAAGGTCGCGCCTTCAACGATGCGGAACTCTTCGTTCAGGTCCTTGCGGATCTCGTCCAGCTGCATCTTCTCGATGGACAGCGCACGGCTGTCGCGCTCGACGCCATCACGGGTGAAGACCTGTACGTCGATGACGGTACCCTTGGTGCCGGTAGGCACACGCAGGGAGGTGTCTTTGACGTCGCTGGCCTTCTCACCGAAGATCGCACGCAGCAGTTTTTCTTCTGGCGTCAGCTGGGTTTCGCCTTTTGGCGTGACCTTGCCGACCAGAATGTCGCCAGCGCCGACTTCAGCGCCTACGTAGACGATACCGGCTTCGTCCAGCTTGTTCAGCGCAGCTTCACCGACGTTCGGAATGTCCGCGGTGATCTCTTCCGGGCCAAGCTTGGTGTCACGGGCCACACAGGTCAGTTCCTGGATGTGGATCGTGGTGAAGCGGTCTTCCTGAACCACACGCTCGGACAGGCAGATGGAGTCTTCGAAGTTGAAGCCGTTCCATGCCATGAACGCGATGCGCATGTTCTGACCCAGAGCCAGCTCACCCATATCGGTGGACGGGCCGTCGGCCATGATGTCGCTGCGCTGAACCACGTCACCCTTGCTCACCAGCGGACGCTGGTTGATGCAGGTGTTCTGGTTCGAACGGGTGTACTTGGTCAGGTTGTAGATGTCGACACCAGCTTCGCCGGTTTCAACTTCATCATCAGCAACACGAACCACGATACGGCTGGCATCGACCGAGTCGATGACGCCGCCACGACGTGCCACGACGCAAACGCCGGAGTCACGCGCAACGTTGCGCTCCATGCCGGTACCTACCAGCGGCTTGTCGGCACGCAGGGTCGGTACAGCCTGACGCTGCATGTTCGAACCCATCAACGCACGGTTGGCGTCGTCGTGCTCGAGGAACGGAATCAGCGACGCGGCAACCGAAACTACCTGCTTCGGCGAAACGTCCATCAAGGTGACGTCTTCTGGCGCCTTGACGGTGAATTCGTTCAGGTGACGGACCGCTACCAGTTCGTCGATCAGGTGCTTCTTCTCGTCCATCGTGGCCGAAGCCTGGGCGATGACGTGATCAGCTTCTTCGATCGCCGACAGGAACACGATGTCGTCGGTAACCACACCCTCTTTCACCACGCGGTACGGGCTTTCGAGGAAGCCGTACTGGTTGGTGCGGGCATAGGCTGCCAGGGAGTTGATCAGACCGATGTTCGGACCTTCAGGGGTCTCGATCGGGCACACACGGCCGTAGTGGGTCGGGTGTACGTCACGGACTTCGAAGCCTGCGCGCTCACGGGTCAGACCGCCAGGGCCGAGTGCAGAGACACGACGCTTGTGGGTGATCTCGGAGAGCGGGTTGTTCTGGTCCATGAACTGGGACAGCTGGCTCGAACCGAAGAACTCTTTCACCGCCGCCGCAACCGGCTTGGCGTTGATCAGGTCCTGCGGCATCAGGCCTTCGCTTTCAGCCATCGACAGACGCTCTTTGACCGCGCGCTCTACACGCACCAGGCCAACGCGGAACTGGTTCTCGGCCATCTCGCCGACACAACGCACGCGACGGTTACCCAGGTGGTCGATGTCGTCGACGATGCCTTTGCCGTTACGGATGTCGACCAGGGTCTTGAGGACCTCGACGATGTCTTCCTTGCTCAGTACGCCCGAACCTTCGATCTCGGTACGACCGATACGACGGTTGAACTTCATGCGACCAACGGCCGACAGGTCGTAACGCTCGGCGCTGAAGAACAGGTTGTTGAACAGGGTCTCTGCGGCATCCTTGGTTGGCGGCTCGCCAGGACGCATCATGCGATAGATCTCGACCAGCGCTTCCAGTTGGTTGCTGGTGGAGTCGATCTTCAGGGTGTCCGAAATGAACGGACCGCAATCGATGTCGTTGGTGTACAGGGTCTCGATGCGAACGACCTGGGCCTTGGCGATCTTCACCAGTGCTTCGGTGGTCAGCTCGGTGTTGCATTCGGCCAGGATCTCGCCGGTCGCCGGGTGCACGATCGCCTTGGCGGTGGTGCGGCCCAGGACGTACTCCATCGGCACGTCCAGCGACTTGACGCCGGATTTTTCCAGCTGGTTGATGTGGCGAGCGGTAATACGACGACCCTGCTCGACAATCACCTTGCCGGTTTCATCATGGATATCCATGACCGCGATTTCACCGCGCAGGCGCTGAGGCACCAGTTCCAGGCTGAGCGTTTCGCCCTGCACGTGGAATACGTTGGTGGTGTAGAACGCGTTCAGCACTTCTTCGGTGGTGTAGCCCAGCGCGCGCAGCAGTACCGAGGCTGGCAGCTTGCGACGACGGTCGATACGGACGAATACACAGTCTTTCGGATCGAATTCGAAGTCCAGCCACGAGCCGCGGTAAGGAATGATCCGCGCCGAGTACAGCAGCTTGCCCGAGCTGTGCGTCTTGCCACGGTCGTGGTCGAAGAACACACCTGGCGAACGGTGCAGCTGGGAAACGATAACACGCTCGGTACCATTGATTACGAAGGTACCGTTTTCAGTCATCAGGGGGATTTCACCCATGTAGACTTCTTGCTCTTTGATGTCCTTGATCGCTTTGTTCGACGATTCTTTGTCGAAAATGATCAGGCGGACTTTTACCCGCAGCGGTACCGCGTAGGTCACGCCGCGCAATACGCATTCTTTGACATCAAAGGCCGGTTCGCCCAGACGATAGCCAACGTACTCCAGGGCAGCATTGCCGGAGTAGCTGATGATCGGGAAAACCGATTTGAAGGCCGCATGCAGGCCCACGTCGCGGAACTGATCTTTAGTCGCTCCCGCTTGCAAGAATTCACGATACGAATCCAGCTGGATGGCCAGGAGGTAAGGCACATCCATGACGTCCGGCAACTTGCTAAAGTCCTTGCGGATACGTTTTTTCTCAGTGTATGAGTAAGCCATCAGCGTTCCCCAGCTTGGTCACCTGCTTGTTTGGCTTCTCCCGACGGGAGCAGCCAGAAAATCGTGCAAACCCCATGGTTTGCGCCACCGTCATCGGTGGTTACCGCTCGTCACCAGCGCCGACCTGATCGGCTGCCAATAACGGAAAAAGGCCGGTGGCAAGAGCCACCAGCCATCAGCCTTTCGCTTATCGCTCGGGCTGGAGACGCACAGTCGAAAGTTACTTAACTTCGACTTCAGCGCCTGCTTCGGTCAGGGTCGCTGCAGCTTTTTCAGCTGCGTCTTTAGCGACGCCTTCCAGGATCACCTGAGGAGCGGTATCAACCTTCTCCTTGGCTTCTTTCAGGCCCAGACCGGTCAGTTCACGAACAGCCTTGATCACGTTTACTTTCTTCTCGCCAGCGGCTTTCAGAACAACGTTGAACTCGGTTTGTTCTTCAACAACGGCAGCGGCAGCAGCTGGGCCAGCAGCGGCAACAGCAGCGGTAACGCCGAAGGTTTCTTCCATTGCTTTGATCAGCTCAACAACTTCCAGAACGGTTTTCTGGCCGATTGCTTCGATGATTTGCTCGTTAGTCAGAGACATGACTTAAATCCTGTATTGGGGTGACAGCCTACGCAGCCATCAAATTAAACGTATGATTTTGAAAGGGCGTGCGGTGCCTTAGGCAGCAGCAGCTTCTTTCTGGTCGCGAACGGCTGCCAGGGTACGAGCCAGCTTGCTGGTCGCGCCTTGGATCACGCTCATCAGCTTCGCAATAGCCTCGTCGCGGGTCGGCAGGGAAGCCAACACGTCGATCTGGTTTGCGGCAAGGAACTTGCCGTCGAACGCAGCTGCCTTGATCTCGAACTCTTTCTGACCTTTGGCGAATTCAGCGAACAGACGAGCAGCAGCGCCCGGGTGTTCGTTGGAGAACGCGATCAGAGTAGGGCCGGTGAACACGTCGTTGAGGACACTGAATTCAGTGTCAGCAACAGCGCGCTTGAGCAGGGTGTTACGTACAACACGTACGTAAACGCCAGCTTCACGAGCCTCTTTACGGAGTCCGGTCATTGCGCCTACAGTCACGCCACGGGCATCAGCCACGACAGCAGACAGAGCGACTTTGGCAGCCTCGTTGACTTCAGCGACGATGGCCTTCTTGTCTTCGAGTTTAATTGCCACGGGTAAAACTCCTGCTTGTTACCGTTTCATCCAGCCGAGGCCGAATGTCGTTTTGGTGTCTGGCTCAATGAAGAACCAGGGGCACCATCTGCGTAGGCTTGTGGTTTAAGGCTTGCGCCGCCTACGGTCTTGGATAGCCCCCGCCAGGCAGGGACCCCAATTTTTGCCGACAGGCGCAATTGCTTGCGCCCATCACAGTCTTACGCGTTCAGGGAACCTTGATCGATTACCAGACCTGGGCCCATGGTGGTGCTCAGGGTAACGCGCTTGACGTAGATACCTTTCGAGGAAGCTGGCTTGATACGCTTCAGATCAGCGATCAGGGCTTCAACGTTTTCCTTCAGCTTGCCGGCTTCGAAACCGATTTTGCCAACGGAGGTGTGGATGATGCCGTTTTTGTCGGTGCGATAACGAACCTGACCAGCCTTGGCGTTTTTAACCGCGGTGGCTACGTCTGGAGTCACGGTACCGACTTTAGGGTTAGGCATCAGGCCGCGAGGACCCAGAACCTGACCCAGTTGACCTACAACACGCATTGCGTCCGGGGAAGCAATGACGACGTCATAGTTCAGGTCGCCGCCTTTCATTTCGGCAGCCAGATCGTCCATGCCTACGCGGTCAGCGCCGGCAGCCAGAGCGGCTTCGGCAGCTGGGCCCTGGGTGAACACGGCAACACGTACGGTCTTGCCAGTGCCGTGTGGCAGCACGGTAGCGCTACGAACGACCTGGTCCGATTTACGTGGGTCAACGCCCAGGTTAACGGCTACGTCGAAGGATTCGCTGAACTTCACGGTGGACAGTTCGGCCAGCAGCACTGCTGCTTCTTCGAAGTTGTAGACTTTGCCCGCTTCGATTTTCGAAGCGATAGCCTTTTGGCGCTTGGTCAGCTTAGCCATTACACACCCTCCACGTTGAGGCCCATGCTGCGAGCGGAACCGGCGATGGTACGCACGGCCGCATCCAGGTCAGCAGCGGTCAGATCAGCAGTTTTGGTTTTTGCGATCTCTTCCAGCTGAGCACGGGTCACAGTACCGACTTTAACGGTGTTCGGACGCGCAGAACCGCTGGTCAGGCCAGCTGCTTTCTTCAGCAGAACCGAAGCTGGGGTGCTTTTGGTTTCGAAGGTGAAGCTACGGTCACTGTAGACAGTGATGATCACAGGAGTCGGCAGGCCGGCTTCTTGACCCTGAGTACGGGCGTTGAAGGCCTTGCAGAATTCCATGATGTTCACGCCGTGCTGACCCAGTGCTGGGCCGACGGGTGGACTTGGGTTGGCCTGGCCGGCCTTTACTTGCAGCTTGATGTAAGCCTGAATCTTCTTAGCCATGAGCTACTCCAATATCGGGTACAAGCGCCATGAGGCTCCCCGGATTACTTGCGTTTTATCCCAGTGACGACAAAACCCCGCAGCACATAGGGCTGCGGGGTATGGGATGCGTCGTTCCGCTAGACCTTTTCGACCTGGCTGAACTCAAGCTCCACCGGGGTAGAGCGACCGAAAATGAGCACCGCCACCTGGAGCCGGCTCTTCTCGTAGTTAACTTCTTCGACAGTACCGTTGAAATCTGCGAACGGACCATCGACAACACGAACCACTTCACCCGGCTCGAACAGCGTCTTGGGCTTCGGCTTGTCGCTGCCATCGGCAACGCGGCGCAGAATGGCCTCGGCTTCCTTGTCGGTGATGGGTGCAGGCTTGTCTGCAGTACCACCGATAAAGCCCATGACCCGAGGAGTATCCTTGACCAAGTGCCAAGTCCCTTCGTTCATGTCCATCTGAACCAGCACGTAACCCGGGAAGAATTTACGTTCGCTTTTGCGCTTCTGGCCATTGCGCATCTCCACCACTTCTTCAGTGGGGACCAGAATCTCGCCGAAGCCATCTTCCATGCCAGCCAGCTTTACGCGCTCGACCAGCGAGCGCATCACATGCTTCTCGTAACCGGAGTAAGCATGCACAACATACCAACGCTTAGCCACAGGACACCCTTAGCCAACAATCAAGGAAATCAACCAGCCGAGCAGGGAATCAAGACCCCACAACAGCAGCGCCATGACCAGGACAACAGCCACCACAATCAGGGTGGTCTGCATGGTCTCTTGGCGGGTTGGCCATACGACTTTACGAATCTCGGTGCGAGCTTCCTTTGCCAGCGCAAAGAACGACTTGCCCTTGCCGGTTTGCAGCGCAACGAATGCAGCTACAGCAGCGAGAGCGAGGAGTGCAATAACGCGATACAGAATCGGCGAAGCGGAGTAATATTGATTTCCGACAACACCTACCACCACCAAAGCGACAACAGCCAGCCACTTGAGCAGATCAAAACGAGAGTCTTGGGCGTCAGACTTGGAGGTCATCTAGGAGGATCCTGTGAAAAGAAAGCCAGACACACAAGGTGGATCTGGCAGGTCAGGAGGGAATCGAACCCCCAACCTACGGTTTTGGAGACCGTCGCTCTGCCAATTGAGCTACTGACCTAAAAGCTTATCAGGCCGACCATTATGCCGAGCCGATTGAGATATATCAACTACTTATTCGACAGCCATCGAACGCTTCACCTGCACCGATGGAACGACAACCTATACGAGCAAAACGCAGGCCGCCTTCAGTCGCAATGATCGCAATACAAGCCGACCATTAAAACAAAGGCAGATATTTTCATATCTGCCTTGTCAAATGGAGCTCTTGAGCGGATTTGAACCGCTGACCTCACCCTTACCAAGGGTGTGCTCTACCAACTGAGCTACAAGAGCGTAACACGGTGCAAAAACAGCAAACCTGGAGCGGGTAGCGGGAATCGAACCCGCATCATCAGCTTGGAAGGCTGAGGTTCTACCACTAAACTATACCCGCGGAGCTTGCGGCTCTCGCTAAAACTGGTGGAGGGAGAAGGATTCGAACCTTCGAAGTCGTAGACGTCAGATTTACAGTCTGATCCCTTTGGCCGCTCGGGAACCCCTCCAATGTGGCCGGCATTTTCTACTCTTGCCGTCCTGCTGTCAAGCTTTTTCTCATTAAAATCTTGAGGTTAGCTAATTTGACAACTGCTTCACTGCTGCACCACCTAGTGGTCTTCGCTGTGGAGCGGGCGCCATTCTATGCAAACTATTCGATAGTTGCAACGCCTTCGCACAACATTATTTTATCTTTTAAGTCTTTGAAATCATGGGAAAGTCCTGACAGCAGCGCCTGGTCCAGCAAACGCCGGCTCTGCGGCGAAACCTGCAACCACCAACCCGGGCTATCCGCGAGCTTGCCAACGACCTTGCGCGCCCGAATATCCAGACTGATCAGGCGCTGGCGCAGGCTGTCGAGCATCTCAGGGCTGGCAAGCCCCCCTACATAGAGACACTCCGCACCCTGCTCGGCAGCCGCAGAACGCGATTCGCTCAGCAGGCGAATGCCCTGCTGGCTCCCCTTGTAGAGTGACAACGACGTCACTTCCTTCGCTCGCAGCGGCGCCTCCTGCTGATGCCAGACGTAATAGACGACGTTGAGGACCAGCAACAATAGAAACAACCAGCGCATAAACACCTCAATCCAGCGGACAGGCCATCGCCAGGCCAACGAACACCAGGTCAGGAACGATTCGAGCCTGGGGCACCACCTTATGCACCAAGCCGGCATCCCCCCCCCGTAACGAACACGGTAAAGTCTTCACCCCACAGCGCTCGCGCCTGCTCAAGTTGCGTCAGCACGAAGCCATGCAACATCAGCGTACACCCTCTTTCGACAGCCTCGACTGTAGAGCGACCTGGCACAAGGCTCGACAAGGCTCGCTCTGCCGACACGTCATCGTAGCGAATACGCCGCGTGTGCGTGCGCAACTGGTTGCGCATCAGCGGCATCCCGGGGCAAATGAACCCGCCCAGGTGCTCACCTGCAGCACACACAAAGTCGGCCGTCACGGCAGTGCCCAGGTCGATGACCACACAGGCCCGCCTGGCCAGGTGATAGCCGCCCAGCAACGCCAGCCAGCGATCCAGGCCAAGGCGCTCGTAATCCTCATAGCCATTGGTCACACCAGCCAACGCCCTGGCCGGACGCGCGCGCACTATCGTCAAGCCGAAGGCGTCGATCAACTCATGACTGAGCGACGTCGTTTCGTCTTCGGTGCGCACACTGACCAGCCGGCAGCGGGCAGGCGTCGCCCCCGGGAGCGCACGCACGGCGTCAATCAATGCCGCTACGGCGTCGACGACGCCGCCGCCCACGATGGAGGCATCCTGACTGCGGATAACCCGCCATTTGATAAAGCTGTTACCGCAATCGAGCTCAAGAATCATCGCGCAACCTCAAACTGAGCTCACCACCACTAAAGATCTTCTCAACACCTTCGACCTCAAGACGCAGCGCACCCTGACGATCAATACCCAGCACAACACCCTCGACAGCATTGGCACCTGCAATCAATGAAACTGAACGCCCTTGCCACAGATGCCCTTGCTCCCACTCGGCCTGCAACGCCGTGAAGCCCGACTCGCGATGGCGCTCCAGATAGGCGTACAAGTTGTCATTCAACAGGGCTACCAGCCGGTTTCGATCCACCTGCTGTCCCGTTTCGAGCCTGATCGAGGTCCAGGCCTGGCTCACTTCATTGTTGACCATCATGTTAACGTTGACGCCGATACCGAGCACCACATGGCAGACATCGGCCGGATCACCGACCAACTCCAACAGAATGCCGGCGATCTTGCGATCATTCACCAACACGTCATTCGGCCATTTGAGGCCAGCGGCCGCCACACCTACGCCACGCAGGGTCTGCATGACCGCAAGCCCGACGACCAGACTCAGCCCTTCGAGTTGGCGCATGCCCCCCTCGATACGCAGCACCAGGCTGTAGTAGAGATTCTCTGCGAAAGGGCTGGACCAGTTCCGCCCACGACGACCACGGCCGGCTGACTGCCGCTCGGCCAATACCAGGAAGGGCGCTTGCTGACCCTCACTGATGGCCCGCAGCGCTTGCGCATTGGTGGAGTCGATTTCGTCATGGATCATTGCCGGCCAGCAGCGCGTCCCAGCGCCCTGCGCGATCGCCTCGGCATCCAGCAGCGACAATGGCGCAGCCAGGCGGTAACCGCGGCCTCGCACCTTGTGCACAGGCAGATTCAATTCAGCTTCTAGGTGCTGCAACTGTTTCCACACAGCACTGCGACTGACGCCCAGGGCAGCCCCTAGAGCCTCGCCAGAATGGAATCGACCATCCTTGAGGAGCTTCAACAACTTCAGCATGCCAATCTCGACTCACAATGAGGCAGGCATGATAGCTATGCGCCGAGGGCTTGCATACCTGCGTGGGGATTCGTGCAGCTATGGGTAGGGGCAAACGCACTGTAGCGGTTGTGACGTTAGTCAGCATGGCTGACGCCTACAAGACTGCGCCGCGTTTGAGGCACTGCAGGCGCCGGCCTGGCCAGCCAAAGGCCCAGCCAGGCAGTACCAATTAACACCCTGCAAAGACAAAA
>NZ_JAHTBI010000015.1 GCF_019168305.1 Pseudomonas aegrilactucae | reverse complement strand
CTTGAGCACCGCAAGTTGCAGCGCGTGGTCGACATGGCCGCCCTCGAGGCGGCCGGGCAGACGGCGGTGTGCGTCGGCGTCGGGCCGCAGGCGCCGGTGCTGGCCCAGGCCAGTGCGGCGCGCAACGGCTTCGCGGTGGGGCCCACGCGCACCCTGGCAACCACCTGTGGCACCTTGCAGACCGGCGCCAGCAGCCTGCGCACCTTCACCCTCAGTGCCACCCAGGCCGAAGCGATCCGGGTCAGCGCCAGCAGCACGGTGACCACCAGCATCGCCGCCGGTGTGCAGGCCTTGTTCAGCGGCGCCGCGCCACCGGCCACCACCACCCTGAGGGCCACTGCGGTGGCCTCGGTGCCCAGGCCGCCACAGGCGATGCTGCGCCTGCAAACTACCCTGGCCACCATCGACTCGCGCAAATCCGCCACGCTCAATGCACTGCTTGATCCGCTTGGCGGCAAGGTCACGCTCGACGCGCTCGGCTGGCAGGGCATTGCCAACACCGACATAAACCTGCTCGCCTTCCTCGATCAACTGGCCGTGAATGTCGGCGTCGGTGTTGGCCAGTACGACCAATTGCTGGCCAAGAACCTCAAGGCCACTCAACTGATCCAGGCCGCGCTCTACGTGGCTCAGCGCGGCGGCGCCACAGCGCAGGTGATCACCAACCTGGGAAAGGTGCTGCTCAATGCCAATAACACCACCGACATCAAGCTCGGCAGCATTCTCGATATACAGAGCGGCACCCTGGCCTCGGGGCTGGACGCCAGCGTGCAACTGCTTGAGCTGTTGCAGGCCGTGATCCTGCTGGCCAACAAGGAGAGCGCAGCGGTCATCGACCTGCCACTGAACGTGCTCAACCTGCTGACCGGCTCGATCAAACTCAAGGTCGTCGAGCCACCGCAGATCTCGGCGGTCGGCAACCCGGCCAAGGCCATTATCGCGCCGCTGGGACCCGACGCGATAATGGTCAAGACCGCGCAGATACGCGCCGTGATATCCGTCAACATGCGCCTGCTCAGCGGCGTCGGCGGGCTGATCGGTGCCATCTCGACCATTGCCTCGCCGCTGACCTCAGCGGTCAGCAGCCTGCTGGGGCTCAACCTCAAGGGCACTGTCGAGGCGCTGTTGTGCGTGGTCGGCCCATGCGAGGCAGGCGATATCGTTCCCTTCGGCTCGCCCACCGTCGACATCAGCCTGGAGGTCGCCCAGGCCCGCAGCTACCTGACCGACTACAGCTGTAGCGTCAACAAGAGCCTGACCGCCCGCACCGACAGCGCCGCACTGGATCTGAAGCTGGGCAGGGTCATCCCGGCCAGCAGCTTCAATGCAAGCCCCACCGTGTATCCGCTGCCGTTGATCGACATCGGCACACGCACCTGCACCCTGCTGCTGATCTGCGGCCCGCACAAGGAATTCACCGGTGGCGGCGTGGGCATCAAGATCGACACGCCGCTGCTCAAGAGCGCCAGCGTCGACTTGCTGTTCAGTGCCGTCAACAGCACCGCGCCGCCCAACATCAATCAACCGCCCACCTACAACCATACCCAGGCCACCAACATCCTGCAGAGCCTGACCACCACCATCAAGGGGATCGAGCTGCAGGTATACCAGCCACAGAACGGTAACCTGCTGGGCAACCTGCTGGTGGCCGTCGGCAACCTGCTCGATGGCGTGAAGAAGATCCTCGACCCGGTGATCAACGATCTGCTCAGTCCGCTGCTGGACCCGATCCTCAACAGCCTGCTCAAAGGCCTGGGGATCGACCTGAACCATGTCGAGGTCGGCGCCAACCTCACCTGCGGCTCACGCGCTCAACTGGTGCTGTAAAGCGGCAGCTCGATCACGAAGCAGGCGCCTTCATCACCATTGCGCGCACTCAGCAGCCCACCCATGCGCTCGATGATGCCGCAACTCACCGACAGCCCCAGGCCGGTGCCGACACCGCTGGGCTTGGTGGTGAAAAAGGGTTCGAAAATCCGTTCCAGCAGGCGCGGCTCGATGCCGCCGGCGTTGTCCTGCACCTGCAGGCGCACCCAGCCCTGCACCCGTTCCAGATGCACCGCGATCCATGGGCGCAGCTGCGGCTCGGCATCGCGCCGACCGAGCAAGGCATCGCGCGCATTGACCATCAGGTTGATCAGCACCTGCTCCAGCTGATCGGGGTGGCCGCACACCCTGCAGCCGGCCTGCGCCTCGTTCACGCGCAGTTCCACGCCCTTGCCCGCCAGCCCATCGGCCAGCAGCGACAGGGCACCGTCGATGGCCTGCCAGGCTTCGAACACCTGCGGCTCCACCTCCGAACGCCGGCCAAACACGCGCATGTGGTCGACCACCCGCGAAGCGCGTACCACCTGGGCATCGATGCGCTTGAGCTTTTCGCGCAGGTAATCGACTTCCACCTCGCCGCTTTCCAGGCGCTTGAGGGCATTGACCAGCGCCATGCGCATCACGTTGAGCGGCTGGTTGATCTCGTGCGCCAGCCCCGTGGACATCTCGCCCAGGGTGGCCATCTTCGCGCTCTGCAGCAATTGCTGCTGGCTGCGCCGCAGCGCGGTATTGTCGCGCCCCACCGCCTGCACCTCCAGCAAGCGACCAGCGGCATCGAACACGCCGCGATCGGACCACACCCACCAGGCATGCTCGCGCCCCGGCAACTGCAGGCAGATCTCGGCACTGCTCACCGGCTGCTGTGGGGTCAGGCCCGCCAGGCGCTGCACGAAGGCCTCACGCTGGGCCAGCGACATCCACTGGCCCAGGTTCAGGCCGGGCAGCTGTGCGGGGGCGCACTCCAGGTAGTCGGCCAACGGACGGTTGCCGAACACCAGGCTCAGGTCCGGTCGATAGCGACAGATCATTGCCGGCGAGTCCTCCACCAGCACCCGATAGCGCTCTTCGCTTTCGCGGATACGCTCGCCAGCCAGCGTGGCCTCGGTGACATCGAGCCAGAGGCCCACCGCCTCCACCGGCAAGCCCAGGTCATCACGTAGCAGCCGCGCTTCGTCCAGCACCCAGTGGTATTCGCCACGGCTGTCGCACAGCCGATAGCGACTGCGCACCTGGCCGTCGCGCAGCAAGGTGCGGGTGCGCTGCAGCCATAGCCCCTGGTCATCGGGGTGCACCCACTGCGCCGGTTGCTGCCCGGCATCGGCCGCCCAGCCGAGCAACGGTTGCAGGCTGGCACTGAAGAACTCGGCATGCAGGGCGCCGGCTTCATAACGCTGGATGTAGATCACCGCCGGCGAACTGGCGATCAGGTTGTCCAGCCGCGCATGGGCGGCACTGGCCTGCTGCTGTTGCAGCCTGATATCGCTGATATCCAGCATGAAGCCGTGCAGCCGGCGCTTGAAGCCGTGCCCCTGTACCTGCCCGCACACGCGGTACCAGCACAGCGGGGCGCGGTGCAGGCGCACGCACACCTGCAGGTTGCCACCCTCGCGCTGCACAGCCTCGAATGCCAGTTGCGCCGCCTCACGGTCCGCCGGGTGCAGCACCGCCAACCAGGCCGGTACCGACAGTTGTGCGTCCACCCCCAGGCTCGCGGCCAGCCCGGGCGCCAGTTGCAGGTAGGGCTCGTGCAACGACCACTCCCACCACCCCGCACCCAGCAGGCCCTGCACGTTGTCCAGGCGTTGCTGGCTGGCCTGCAGGCGGCCGTCTGCCAGGCGCGCCAGCAACGGCTCGGCCAAGGCGTCGAGCAGTACCCGCGCGCCCCCTGGCACACCCTGCACGCCGTCGTCGGCGCACAGCAGCCAGGCCTGCGCACGATGCTGCTGGGCGTGGCCCAGCACCCACAGCGGCGTGTGTGCGAACAGCCCCTGCAGGCCAAGGTGTTCGCCACTGCGTAACAGGTGCTCCGGCTCCAGGCTGTCGAGCAGCACGCCCAGGCGCGTCTCGTCGGCCCAGGGGGCAGGCGCCTCGCTGCGCGCGAAGGTCTGCCAGCCTGTCGAGGTACGCAACAGCAGCGCCGCCCAGCCGCAGCGCCAGTGCCAGGCCAGGTGCTGTACCTGTTCGCCTGCCACGTGCGCCAGGTGTTCCAGGCTGCAACCGCGCAGCGCCGCCGCCATCTGCAGGGCCAGTTGCTGCTGGTGCTGAGCGTCCAGGCCCTGCTGGCGCTGCTGCAGCAGGTCGCCCACATCGAACAGTTGCAACAGCCAGCCCTCGGCATGGGCCAGCAACCAGCCTCGGGTGTGCAGGGTGTGCCCACTCAGGGTGTCGAAGGCCAGGTCCAGCGGCTGCGCCTGCCAGTCGACCGGGGTGCCTTCCAGCACCACACGGCTGTGCGCCTGCAGGTAATCGTGCACGGGGGCGCCGGGGGCTCGCACCCGCGCCAGGCTGCGCCCCAGCGGCCCGCCAACGCGCAGCACACGGCCCTGGTCATCCAGCCACACTTGCAGCCCCACCGCTGGCGGCGCCTGCTCCTGGGGGGCGGCAACGCCCGGGCGTGGGCGCCAACGTTCGAACAGGCGTTGCCCGCCGCTCATAGCTGCAGGCTCGCTTCGGCGCTGAGGCTGGCCGGCAGGCGCGGCACTTCGCCCACCAGCGGCAGCCTGAGCACCGGCAGCACCGCCGTCAGGCGCGCCTTGGCGTAATCGATACGCACCGTCAGCAGGTTGGTATTGCTCAAGGTGACGGTAGCGTCGCGCGCCACCTGGAACTGCAACGTGCCCGGCATCCAGGTCAACTGCTGGGTCAGTACCTGCCTGGCCAGTGCCGGCACGTCGGTGCGGTAGGTGGCACTGCTGGGGTCCAGTGCCACGCACCGGCGCACCGCCTCGCTGCTGGCCTGGTTGAACGACTGCAGCATCAACAGCGGCAGGGCGTAGCTCACCACCCCGTAGAACACTGCAAAGAAAATCACGAACACCGCAGCGAACTCGATGGCCGCTGCACCTTTTTGCCGTCTCGCAAGGCCTGCTTTCATGATCGCGTCTACCCTGACAGTGACACCCGAAATCAAGCATAGAATCAATCACGACCAAGGGATGGCATTTCGCCTATGCAAAGCATCGTCCTGCTGCTGTGGCTCGCCTTGTGTGCCGAACAGGATGCCCGTGAAAGGCATATCTCCAATACCCTCACCCTTGGCGCCGCCGCCTGTGCGCTGGCCTACCTGTTCGTCACCGGACGCACCTGGATCGGCGCCGAGGCGAGTGAAGCCGGTTGGGCGCTGCTGATCGTGATGCTGCTGACCCTGCCCGGCTACATGCTCGGCCGTCTGGGTGCGGGGGATGTGAAGTTGCTCGGCGCCCTGGCGCTGGCAACGGACCGGATGTACCTGCTGGGCACGTTTATCGGTGCCGGCGTGGCGGTGATGGTGTGGCTGCTGAGCCGCCGCTGGCTATGGTCCCTTCTGAGTCAGAAAGTTAAGAACCGCTTCAAGCAAGTGATCGAGGAAACGTCAAAAAAACAACCCTTTGCGCCGTTCGTGCTGGCTGGATTCCTACTCGCGGCGGTATGGATCCATTAGTCGCACAGTGATCTCACAGCCCGGTATGAACCTTGTACATAACCGCAAAGTGCGACTACTTTTTAGCTAATGCCCACCGAACTCGGATCCATTTCAGACCGTCAGGAAGGTGCAGCCAGCAGGGAGTTGCGTGTGAACAAGCCAATGAGCCCAGTGAAGGTCCTGGTTGTCGATGACCAGCCCTTGATCGTTGAAGAGTTGTGCGAGTTTATCGAGAGCAGCGGGTACCGCTGTGTCCCCTGCCATTGCAGCAGCGAGGCCATCGCGCGCTTTGCCGGTGACCCGCAGATCGGCCTGGTGCTGTGTGACCTGCACATGCCCGAGCGCGATGGCATCGAGCTGGTCAAGGCGCTCAGGACAGTGGCCGGCCAGCAGCGCGTCTTCGAAGCCATCATGCTGACGGGGCGTGCCGACAAGCAGGATGTGATCAAGGCGTTGCGCGAAGGTTTTGCCGACTACTACCAGAAACCGGTCAACCTCGACGAGTTGCTCGAAGGCCTGCAGCGCCAGGAGGCGGTGCTGCTGGAGCGACAGAAGAACTACAACCACCTGGGCCACCTCAACCAGAAGCTGCAGTACCTGGCCGAGTCCATCGACGATCTTTACCAGGACCTGGGCAAGGCACGCGAACAGGCGGCGGGCAGTCGCGACGGCAGCGACGACCGTGCGCCGGCGAGCGAGAGCATCCCGGCGATCTTCGATCAATTGTCACCGCGTCAGCTGGACGTGGCGCGGCTGGTGGGCAAGGGCCAGACCAACTACCAGATTGCCTGTGAGCTGGGGATTACCGAGAACACGGTGAAGTTGTATGTCTCGCAGGTGCTGCGCCTGACTCACATGCACAACCGTACGCAACTGGCGCTGGCGTTGGCACCCAGCCCGTCGACACTGCGTCAGCGGGTGACCGCGCACTGACCAATCTGACGATACAGCACGCATGAGAGGCAAAGGGTAAAGCACCTGGAGCCTCACGCCACGCGCCCTTGAATTGACCCGGTGTCGCATTCGGTGCCCATTTCCAGGTAGAGAGCCGGTCGGGGCTATGAGAAAATCTGCTGACCACTCATCGTTGAAGCGCAGCCTGGTCAGGTGGCGGGCACCGGAAGAAGTTCAAAGAAGAGCTGACCGTACCCCGCCCCAACCCTGCGATACTGCACCAACTCATCCGCGAATGCCTGCATGGCGTATTGTCCCTGGCAAAGGACTGGGACGGTAATGCAGGTAAGTCTTCGGTGTACCGAGCCACTATCATGATGATGCTACCGTCCGATCTGTTCAATCCGGTATCACTCACCGATGACAGCCTGGGTAACATCGTCGATATCCTCGATAGCAGCACGCTTTTCCTGTACAACGCCTCCGTGCTGGGCAAGGTGGCCAAATGCAGTGGCATTCTGGTGCTTGAGGACACGACGCTGACCGTATCGACCAAGGTTGAATTCGGCGAGCAAGATGACTTCATGAAAGGCCCTGTCTGTTTTGCGTATGCCGAGCAGGGAAATTCCGACACCATCACGCAGCCCATCCTTCCCGGCGCACCCACCTGCGCCAGCTTCGGTACCGCCCAGTATCTGCACGACACAAAATACGAAATCGAAAAATTCCTTGAAAATCTCGAATATAAAAACAAGGAATACTGTAATCGATTCAAACAGGATGTTCTCGAGTACTACAACGGCATCGAAGAGGCACAATCCATACTTTCCATACCGATTCAATATCGACGTGACACCGCGACGGAACAATTGCCGTCTTACCAGACCATTGCAGTATTGAATATCTACAGAAACAAAAAATATATCTTTCGCGATGAGGACAGCGCCATGAACTTCGCACAACTCATGGAGCCCATTTGCTATCATTTCGGAAAAATGCTAGTTTCCTTGACGCAGCTTGGGCCGGACGCCCCCTCGGCGACATGATTTCATACAACTTTCAGGAGTAATCATGACCTCCCTAAAAGTGTTAAAAAACAAGTACAAAGAAGAAAAAAATACTCATAAAGCGTTTGAGCAGACGCGAGAAGAGCTCAAGAACATGGTGCTCAAGAACGCATCCGCCAAACAGAAGTAATAAAAAGCCCAGCGCATGCTGGGCTTTTTGTTACTTGTCCGAATTGCTGCTCTTCTCCCACCGAAAGAAGTCCGGAATCACATACTTGTAGCTGTCCAGCCAGCGCTGCATGCTCTGCTCACGCTCCTTGGGCGTGGCCGTCTGCGGCGTCTTCGACGCCTGCTGCCCACTGGCCTGCACCTGCAACCAGGCTTCGGTCGCCCCTTGCGCCTTCGACGAGGGCCCAGGCTCGATCGCCTGCACCCACCCCGGCAGCACCACCATCACCATCACCACTGCTGTCTTCATGACGACCTCTGCGCGGTAGCACCGCTGCCAGGTTTGAGTTGCTCGGCTCGCGCCTGCGCCTCACTGAACTGCGCCGCGCTCAACCCCAGCCGGCTGACCAGGTCCGCCGCCTGCTGCCACTTGTCCTGGTACAGCAACAAAGTCACCAGGTTGACCGCCGCCAACCGATCGGAATCCTTCAGCTCGATCGCCGTCAAAAACTCGAAACGCGCCTGCTCCAACTTGCCCAGGTTGAGGTAGACCACCCCCAGGTCGTTGCGGATCTTCTCGTCGGTCGGGCTCAGGCGCATGGCCCGCTGCAAGTGCTGCTGCGCCTGCACGTTGTCACCCCGCGCCGCCGCCATCTGCCCCAGGCCATGCTCGCCCTCCGCCGCCAGGCAGCCACCCAGCAGGCCGCGGTACAACGGCTCGGCCTCGCTGCGCCCCAGCAGGCGCAACACCTTGGCCTTGCGCACACGCACCTGCGCAAGCGTGTCAGGCAATTGCTCAAGGTGCGCCAGGCTCGCATGCGGACGCCCATCGGCCAGCATGTCGTCGGCCATGTTCAACGACAGTTCCTGGCCGGAGTCCGGTTGGGCGCAACTGGCCGTCGCACCCGGCAACGCCAGCCACCGCGCCGATCCGTCCGTGGCGCAGCCGCCGAGCAACAACAGTCCCAGCCCTACGATGCATGCTTTCATCCCGCCTCTCCCTTCAAGCCCCGAATGCCCGGACCAGGGCGGTAAACCCCGGCCCGGCGAGTACGATCAACAACGCCGGGAACAGAAACAGCATCATCACGGCCGACATCTTTCCCGACATCTTCGAAATCCGTTCCTGCAGCGTGGTCAGGCGCCGGTCATCGAGCAGTTGCTTGAGCGCCAGCAGCGACTTCATCGCCCCACCGCCCTGGGTCAGCAACTGGCGCAGGATGATGCAGGTATCACTGAACTCATCCACGCCCAGCAACTGCGCGGCCTGTTCCAGCTCCGGCGCCAGCGCCAGCCCCGAATCCACCCGCACCAGCACCAGCCGCAACTCTTCGCTCAGCACCGGCAGCAACGGGCGTCCTTCCAGGCTCAGCAGGCGCAGGCTCTGCTCCACGGCCAGGCCCGACTCGAACATGATGCGCAACAACGGTATGAAGGTCGCCACCTCCTGCGCCACCTGGCGCTGGCGACGCCGGGCCAGCCAGGCCAGCGCACGCTTGGGCAGCAGATAGCCGAGCCCCAGCCCCATCAACGGCAACAGCCAGGGCGAGCGCATCTCGCGCAAGAACACTTCCTGCACCACCACCCCCGCCCCCATCAGACACACCGGCAGCCCCACCTGCACGGCAGCGTACAGCGAACGCTGGCGCGAGCGCCGCCACCCCAGCCGGTCAAGCAACTGACGGGTCTCCCCATCCAGGTTCAGCGCGCGCTGGCCCAGACGGCTGCTGCCCAGGCGCTGCAACCAACTGCCCAGCGGGTTCTCGTCGCGCTGGCGACCCTGCAGGCGTTGCTCCACCAGGCGCTGGCGACGACGCTGGCGCGCCCATTGGCTCAGCAGCAGGACAAACGCGGCAAAAAACAGCACGGCACTGAGCAAGACGGCCATCTCAGATACTCCGCAACATGCGCCACAACACCACACACCCCAACCCCTGCAGCACGAAGGCACTGAACAGCAGGCGCTGGCCAACAGCGTCGTGCCACATGGTCAGCAGGTAGTGGGGATTGCTCAGCAGAAAATAGCCGGCCACGCTCACCGGCAGCACCGCCAGCACCACCGCGGTGATACGGGTTTCACCCGTCATCGCGCGCAATTGCCGGGCACCCTGCTCGCGTTCGCGAATGACCTTGATCAGGTTCTCCAGCAACTCGCTGGCATTGCCGCCATAACGATGATTGATGCGCAGGCCCAGGGCGAACATGCGCAATTCATCACGCTCGTACAGTTGCGCCAGATCCGACATCGCATCGTCCAGGCTCACGCCCATGTGAACGTTGCGCTTGACCCGCTGCAGGGTCCCCAGCAATGGCTCGCGCGCAGCGTCGATGGCGCCGATCACCGCGTCGTTCAGCGTGCGCCCCGCCTTGAGGCTGCGCACGCACTGATCGAGCAGGGTCGGCAACTGCGCGATGATCTGCTGTACCCGGCGCTGGTAGCACCAGCTCAGGTACAGGCGCAGCAGCACCGGCCCCAGCACCACCGCCAGCAGTGCGCCAGGCCAGCCACCGAACAGCCCCGCCACGCCGGCCAGCAGCAGCCACAGCGCCAGCCACATCACCAGGCGCTCGGTACGCCAGTCGAAACCGGCCCGCAGCAACACCCGCTCCAGCCCGCCCAGGCGGCTGGGGCTGCTGTGTGCCACGGGCACCTGGTGCTGGCCCAGGCGCTGCATGATGCGTTCGTTGCCGGATTTGCGCAGGCCACTGTAGAAGAGCCGAATCGACACCCCCAGCAGGGCCAGGCAAAACAGCCCCAGCAGCAGTGCGCCGATCACGGCGCAGGCTCCCCGATGTCACGACGCAGCTTGTCGCTGGCCGGGTTGACCGCGTCGCGGACGAACACCTCGCCGCCACGCCGGTCCAGGCGAAACAGGGTATTGGTGACGTACACGTCATCGCGCACCCCGACCACCTCCAGCACCTCGCTGACGCAGCGCCGGCCATCGGGCAGGCGCGCCAGCTGGACCACCACATCCAGTGCCGCGCAGATCATCTGGCGCAAGGTTTTCTCGGCCACCTGACGCCCGGTCAGCCCCACCAGGGTCTCCAGGCGCAACAGCGCATCCTGCGCGGTGTTGGCGTGCACGGTGCTCATCGAGCCGTCATGCCCGGTGTTCATCGCGGTCAGCACATCGAGCACCTCGACGCCGCGAATCTCGCCCAGGATGATGCGGTCGGGACGCATGCGCAGGGCGTTGCGGATCAACTCGCTGGCCTTGATCTCGCCATGCCCCTCGGCATTGGGCGGGCGGGTTTCCAGGCGCACCACGTGCGGGTGGTCCAGTTGCAGCTCGGCCACGTCCTCGATGGTCACCAGCCGCTCGCGGGGGCTGATCAACTGGCTGAGGATATTGAGCAGGGTGGTCTTGCCGGTGCCGGTACCGCCGCTGACAAGAATGTTGCAGCGCTTGCTCACCGCCCGCCCGAAGAAGTCGAAAATGGCCTGATCGATGGCGCGCGTGGCCAGCAGGTCGGCACCCTTGAGCATGTCTTTGCGAAACTTGCGGATCGACAGGCAGGGACCGTCCAGCGCCACCGGCGGGATGATCGCATTCACCCGGCTGCCGTCGGGCATGCGTGCATCGACCATCGGCGACGACTCGTCCAGGCGCCGCCCCAGGGGTGCCAGGATGCGCTGCATGACCCGCTCGACATGGTGTGCATCGATAAAGCGCAGGTCCGTCTGCTGCAGCACACCGGCGCGCTCGATGAACACCCGGTGCGGGCCGTTGACCAGGATTTCGGTGACGCTGGCATCGCGCAACAGCACCTCCAGCGGGCCGAAGCCGGTGAGTTCATCGACGATTTCCTCGGCCAGGCGCTCCATCTCGTAGCGCGACAGCGCCAGGCGCTGGCGCGCGATATAGTCACCGACCTGCTCGACCACGAACTGCGCCAGCACCGGCCGTGAACCTTCCAGCAGGTTGCGCCCGGTGTCCTCGATGGCATCGATGATGTGCCGGTGCAGGGCGCGCTTGAGGCCCTGCGGGTCACTGTCCGGGTTCTGCCGCGGGCCGCCGAACAGGTCATCCGCACTCATTTGGTGTGCCCCCACAGCCGTTGCATCCAGTTGCCCGCCTTCGGTTGCAGGCTTTCGGAGCGCCGCGCCAGGCGCTCCCCCAGCGCCTTGATGGCCTGGGTCAGGGCTTCACGCGGGGCCAGTTCGAACAACGACAGGCCCTGGTTCTTGGCATTGAGCCGCACCTCGGGGCTGTACGGCAGTACCACCAGCACCGGCAGGCCGTAGCGCTTGCCCAGAGCATCGGAATCCGGCACCACACTGCGCAGGTAACGATCCACCAGCAGGCTGGCATGCTCCAGCTTCATGCCCTTCTCGCGCCACAGGGTCAGCACCTCGAGATTGCGCCGGCAATCCAACACGTTCTGGTCGGTGTACCAGATCAGCTTGTCGCAGTGGCTGACGAAGGTGCGCAGGGCATCGCTGTCGGGTTGCCCGGCCAGGTTCACCACGATGTGCTGGAAGTGCTGGCGCAAGGCGCTGAGCAGCATGTACAGCTCCGCCGCGCTGGTGCGTTCCAGGGGTTCGTCCGTCTCGGCGTAGGCCAGCAGGCGCAAGCCCGACGGGTCGAGCGCGAAGGCACTGCCGATCAGCGTGGCATCGAGCCGGCGCAGGTGGCGCAACGCGTCGCCAAAGTGAAACGAGGCCTCCAGCCCCAGCAGCGCCAGGCTGTCGCCACGCGGCAGGCCAAGGTCCAGCAGCAGGGTCTGCTGGCCGCTGCCCTGCACCACCCGCGCCAGGTGGCTGGTCAGCAGCGCGCCATCTGCGGCGCACTGGGTGCCGTAGAGTACCGTCAGGCTGCCCAGGTGCGGGTTGCTGGTCACCGGTGGCAGGCGCTTGCTCAGCCGCCGCACCAGCCCGGCCACTTCGCTGGAGCGCGAGCCATAGGCGACGAAATCGCGCGCACCGGCACGCATCGCGTTGAGCACCAACTGGTTGTCCATACCGTCGCCCAGGGCGACGATCGCCAGCATCGGCTTGGCTTCCAGCACCCCTTCGATCATGGCGCACTGGCTCACCACCTGCTCGCGGTCCAGGCCCACGAACACCAGGTTGGCAAAGGTCACATCCACCAGCGCGAGCAGTTCGTCGAGGCTGCCGCTGCCGGCGCCCACCACCTGCCCCAGCGGCGCCAGCGCGGTCTGCAGCCACTGCAGGTCACCCTCGTTGCGGGTGATGGCGAGAAAGGTCTGGCTCAGGTTCTGGCTCATTGGCTCAACCCGCTGCGCTGTTCGAAGTTGCCATTCTCGAGGAAGAACAGCCGCCCCCAACTGGGGTCATAGTTGCGCAGGCGTTCGCCGGGCAGCTCCGGCAACCGTGCGTTGGCCGCAAGGGGCTGGACCAGGTGCGGGGTGACGATCATCAGCAGCTCGGTTTCTTCGCGCTGCACCGACGACTGGCGAAAGAACGCGCCGAGGATCGGGATATCGCCCAGCCCCGGGAACTTGTCCACCGCCGAGCGTGCGTGGCTGCTGATCAGGCCACTGATGATGAAACTCTCGCCATCGGCCAGCGACACGCTGGTGTCGGTACGCCGCACGGTCAGGCCCGGCACCGCCACCCCGCCGATGTTCACCGCATTGTTGTAGTCCAGCTCGCTGACCTCGGGGGCCACCTTGAGGGTGATGCGGTCGCGGCTGATCACCGTCGGCGACAGCGCCAGGCGAATACCGAACTCCTTGTACTCGATGGTCACCGTGTCGCTGCCGGTGCTGGGCACCGGGATCGGGATCTGCCCACCGGCCAGGAAGCTGGCGGTCAGGCCGCTGAGCACCACCAGGCTGGGACGCGCCAGGGTGTAGGCGAAACCGCTGCTCTCCAGGGCGTCGATGGCGGCCAGGAAACGGCTGCTGCCACCGCCCCAGACGATGTTGAAGGCACTATCTATCAGCGGGATGCTCGGCCGCACGTCCACCAACGCGCCGACGCCGTTGCCATCCGGCCGGGCGACAGCGCCGGGCACGTAATCGGGAGAGACGGTTGTTCTCGGTACGGTTCCCGGCGAACCGAACAGCGAATTGTTGGAGCCCTTGAAGAACAGCCGCGAGCCGGCCTCCTTGAGCTTGGTGCGGCTGACCTCGACAAAGCGGATGTCGGCCTGCACCTGGCTCGGCAGCAACGGGTCCAGGCTGGGCGGCTGGGCGCGTTCGGTCATCTCGGCGGTGGCCCGGCCCTTGACGAAAATCATGCTCTGGCGCGGTGCGCTCGCGCAGCCGGTCCACAGCATCAGGCTGGTGGCACCGGGCCCCACGGCGCTGAGCACGATGGCGCGCTCACCACTGGCCTGCACATCGGCGATGTTGGGGTCGCCCACCGCCACCCGGGTAATCGCCACCGGCAGGCGTATCTCCTGCTGCAGGCCCTGGTCGATCTCGATGGCCGACGGCACCGGGCTCAGCCCCGAGCAGCCCGAGGCCGCCGCCCAGGCACCGGCGACCGGCAGGCCCGCCAGCACCAGGGTCATGAATGAACGCTTGAATACCAGCGAACCACTGCTCATCAAAGGGCATCCTTGCGTCGATCACGGGGTGGGCGGTGCTGCCTGCGGGCCACGGATGATCTGCATCGCGGCCTGCGGCGCGGCACTGACAGGGGCTGCACCAGCGGGCGACAGGGCCAGCTGGCTGAAACGGAACAGGTCGCGGTTGGCGCTTTGCAGCGCAGGCGCGGCGGCTTGCGGGTCGGCCCAGTAGCGCGCCAGGCGCTGCTCCTGCGCACTGCGCACGGCCAGGCGCAGGCTGCCGGCCTGGGCCGCGAGCAGCAAACGGCTGGTCAGCGCCTGCGGCACCGCCAGCACCACGGTGCGCGCCATCACGCTGCGCTGTTGCTGGGCGGTTTTGGCATCCAGGGCAGCCTCGACCGGCTTGCCGTCGCTGCCCAGCCCCAGTTGCTCGCCGACGCTGAGCAGGCGCAGGGCCGGCACTGCGACCTGGGCGGAGGCCTGCGGGTTGGCATTCTCTTCACGCAGGTACAGCAGCACATCGACGTAGTCGCCGGGGCGCAACTGGCCGGCGGCGCCGACCACCTCGTCCACGGCCACGGCCAGCGCGCGCTCACCCGGTTGGATCATGCGTGCCAGCGGTCCGCCCTCCTCGAAACTGCTTTCCTCCAGCCAGGTGCCGGCAGCCAGCGCACGCCAGCTGCTGCGCCCCAGCACCTGTGCGGGGCGTTGCAGGCTGCCGGCCGGCGCCACCTGCAACTGCTCCACGCCGACATCCTCGGCGGTCAGCGGCGTGTAGGCCGCCACATCGCGGCGCAGCACCAGCACAGGCTGGCGCAAGGCGCCGCTGTCAGGATCGGCGCCAACCGGCGCGGGGGCGGGCGCGGCAGCGGCGGGGGCCGGCTGATCGGCGGTGCGGCTGAGCACCAGCCCCCAGTAACCGGCCAACAAGGCCCCGAACAGGAACAGCACGGCAAGGATCATGGTGATGCGACTGCTCATGTCGGCGTTCCTTCTGCCTGCCCGACCATCCCGCTGTTGCGTTTGAGAACGGGTCCACACCGTTGCATTTGCAAGTAACTATTTCGCTATTGGACGGTAGCGCAGCTAGGACAAAATGCCATTACCCGTCAGATTTATTTGCGCCGGTAAGCCGACACCCCCTGAAAACAACAGCTTATTGGCGTCGGCTTTTAGCTATCACTTAAGTATTAATGCCTTCTTACATTTGCTGGTTCAGGCGCGCTTGACGATGCTGTGGTGGCAAAGGGGAATCACCGCTTCCGGGCCCCCTACCCGCGCCCTTGGCGCAAGGAGCTGCACCATGGTCCTTTCCCGTGTTCTCAAGCAGTGCAAACGTTTCCTGCAGCGTACCGACGGTGCCTCGGGTATCGAATACGCCGTTGTGGCGGCCATGGTCGCAGTGGCGATCATCACGGTGTCCGATAGCGTCGGCAACGCCGTCACCGGTGTGCTGAGCGGTGTCGTTACCGCGTTGACTTCTTGATCCCCAACCCGCGTCACTGGCCCTCTGTCACAGGAACGAAACATGCCGCCCTGCCACCCACGCGAACAGTTGCTGCTAGTGGATGACGAAGAGGACGCCTTGCTGGAACTGGCCGAATTGCTGGAGGGTGAGGGCTTCTGTTGCCGTACGGCAACGTCGGTCGAACTCGCCCTGCAGCAGTTGACCCGCCACCCGGACATCGCGTTGGTGATCACCGACCTGAACATGCCGCAGGAGAGCGGCATTTCGCTGATCAGGCGCTTGCGTGAACACACCGCGCGCCAGCACTTGCCGGTGATCGTCACCTCCGGGCATGCCGACATGGATGCCGTCAGCGACCTGCTGCGCCTGCAGGTGCTGGACCTGTTTCGCAAGCCGATCTACCACGTGCGCCTGCTCGAGACCCTCGACAACCTGTTTCCCAAACCGCGCCTGCAACTGGTCAACTGACGGCTTCGCTAGCAAGCCAGCTCCCACAGGTTTTGCGCTGCACACAAAACCCTGTGGGAGCTGGCTTGCCAGCGAAGGGGCCGTCAGCCTCACAGCTGATAACTGAAGCTCAAGGTATAGCGCGGGCGCCGATTGAAGCTGTCCAGCGCGATGTCAGACATCGGCTTGGCCGCCTCCAGCGAGATGTTGTAGTAACGCGCATCACCAAAACGCACCCCCAGCGCCACCGACGACAGCTGCGAGTCACGCACCGCCAATTCGTTGAACCAGGTGCGCGCCGCATCCAGCACCGCATAAGGCTGCACCACCTTCAACCAGTCACCCTCGCGCCTGAAGCTGTAGTTGACCTCGTACGCCGCCCCCCAGCCCTTGTCGCCCGACGCCTGATCGCTCGGGTAACCGCGGCCGAAGTTCTGCCCACCGAACACCGCCCGCTCGCTGTCCGGCAAACTGTCGTCGGTCCAGTACAGCGCTGCCGACGCCACGCCCTGCCAGCGCTCGAAGAATCGGTCGCTCTGTACCCCCGACACGCGCAGGCGCAGGAAGTCCAGGTCGTAGTCACTGTCGGTGCTGGCACCCAGCCGGTCCAGGCCCTGGTACACCCCGGCACTGAGGATGCGCAATTGCCGCGCATCTGACTGGCTCCAGTCGGCCTCGAAGGCGAAGGCGCGTACATCGGTGCGGGTGCTGACCTTGATCGGTGCCCCCACCACGCGGTAGTCAGTGCTGTCATCCACCGCATAGAAACGCGCCGCCACATTCAGCCATTCAGTCGGCGAGGCAATCAGCGCCTGGCTCAGGCCGATCGAGTAGCGGTCGTTCTCGCGGTGCTGCTTCAGGTCGATGCCGTTCTGCAGGCGCACCCGCGCCGCCGGGTCGCTGCGATAGCGCGACGCCGACAGGTTGAGCTGGGTACCTTCGGTGTCCAGGTACTGCGAGTAGTCGAGGCGGTAGTAGCGCTCGTCGTCCTGCCCCGGCGGGAACAGCGCACTGAAGCTCAGTTGTTCGGCCACCCCGGTCTGCGCGTTGCTGTTCAGCCCTATCAGCGCCTGGGTGTCTTCGCGGTTGCCATCACTGAGGCTCAAGGTGCTGGTGAACGGTTTGCGTGAAGCCTGCGCGATCAGCCGCGTCGCGCCGTCAGTGGTGCCCGGTGGCGGCACCTGCGCCTGCAGGGTCAGGCCCGGCACCCGGCTCATCAGCGAGGTGTAGCGTTCGAAGGTCTTGCGCGTCAGCGGGCGCTCGGCCTTGAGCTTGTTCACCAGCTTGTCGAGGTAGCCCGACACCGGGCCCACATCGCCCTGCAATTCGAAATCGCGAATGTAGCCTTCCACCAGCACCACGCGCAGGCGCCCTTCGGCAAAGTCCTGCGGCGGCAGGTAGGCATACGAGAGCAGGTAGCCGTCCGCCTGGTAGCGCTGGGTAAGACGACGGGTGGCTTCGATCAGTTCGCCCAGGGTCACCTCGCGGTTGAGCAGGCCCTGGTAGTTGTCGCGCAGTTCGCTCAGCGGGTACACCGTGCCCCCCTCGATGCGCACCCGGCGCACCTGCACGCGGGTGCTCATCAGCAAGGGTTGCTGCTGGCTGGCCTCGGGGGCGGGCACGTTCAGGCGTGGGGTGGCGGGGCGAAAGGCGTCGGCGGGCAGGTTGGGAGCCGGCAGGTTGCGTTCGGTGTCGTTGCTGTTGAGGAAACTCGGCAGGGGCTCGGCGTGGAGCGAGGTCACCCAGGACAGACCCAATAACGCGACGAGCATCGATCGCATAGGACACTCCATGATCCTGAAAAATACGAGGAAACCAGGACGGTTCCCTCGTCAGACTCAAGCGTAGGTGCTGCCCGTAAAATCGTCTAATCGATGATGGCCTTTTACTTGCTCGCCCCCAGCCCGCCTTTCAGGCCACCGACCAGCCCATTGACCAGGCCGCCCACGCCACCGCCGGCGGCCTGCCCGTTACCCGACGTTACCAGGCCACCGACCTGGGCAACCGTGCCACCCACCGCCGTGACCGTGCCCCCCAACTGGGTGGTCACCGGGTTGCTGCCACTGGCAGCGATCTGGCCGCCGAGGTTGCTGACTGCGCCACCGACAGTGTTCACCAGGCCGTTGACCGGAGCGCCGATACCCGTCGCCACGCCGACCTGCCGGGTGATACTGGCCACGCCACTCACCACCGGGGTAATCCCCGTGCCGACACTGTTGCCCAGGGCGGCGGTGGGTACACCGGCCGGCACGCTGGCCACCCCATTGCCGCCGAGCACCGGGCCGAGCGAGGCAACCGTCCGGCCCAGCGTATTGACGGTATTGCCCGCCGCGCTGAGCACGCCGTTGCTGCTCCCCGCATTGAGCCCGTTGCCCAGGCCGGCGACGGCGCCACCGGCCGTCTCCAGCAACCCTGCACCTGGCGCGCTGGGGCCGCTGCCAGTACCGGTGCCGGTGTTGACCAGCCCGCCCGCCGTGCCGACGGCGCTGCCGACGTTGCTCACCAGGCCACCGACCGCCGTGGTCAGCGGGTTGCCGTTGCCGGCGCTGGTGACCTTGTCACCCACACCGTCGACGGCACCGCCCACCTTGCTCAGCAGCGAATCGACCGGGCCAGCCAGGCCTGTCGAGTCACCGACCTTGCCGGTGGCCGTCTCCACCAGCGACACCACGTTCACCACCTGATTGCTCAACTGCTGGTTGAGGTTGCCCAAGGGCCCGGTCGTGCTCTGCGTACTCAAGGTATCGCCGAGCATCACCACCACATCACCGACCTTGTCCACCACACCGTTGACCAGCGGAATCTGCTCGATCAACTGGCTGCCCGCCAGCGATTGAACCCCGCCGCCGAGGTCGGACACACCATTGCCCACGCCCTTGACCGTTTCGCCAATGGCATTGCCGCCGGTGCCAATCTGGCCCAGGCCGGTGCTCAGGCCATTGCCGATGCTGGTGACTGCGGTGCCGGTGGCCGTCACCAGGTCGCCGGCGCCGGTGCTGCCGATCACCGGCACGCCGCTGACCGTTTCGCCCACGCCAGACACCCCGGTACCGAGGCCGGACACGCCGGTGCCGACCTGGGTGACCACCTGGCCGATAACCGACGTCGAGGTGGTGCCACCACCTGTCCCGCCGTCACCGCCGCCAGTGCCACCACCGGTTCCGCCACCTGTACCACCGCCCGTGCCGCCCCCCGTTCCACCGCCAGCGCCGCCATCGGTGGCCCCACCGTCAGTCGCCGCATCGGGCGACGAACTGCTCACACGGCTCTTGGAGCCGCCACCACCGCTGCTGCACCCGGCCAGGCCGATGCTCAACACCAGCATCACTGCCGTACTCGCTTTGATCCACGCTTGAGTTTTCATGGCGACTCCTTGCTACCGCTGCCGCTGCTTTTATAGGTGGATGGCACCGCAACAACGGTGGCTCCACGTCCGTTGCAGCCATCTGAGCGCGCGGGGCAAGGTGGAACAATTCTGAGCTTGGTATTAACCCCTTCCTATATACGCTGGCACCGCCCGGAAAGACCTTGATCATCAGGCACTTGGAAACGACGAAAGGCCGCAGCAGCGGCCATTCGTCTTTCGCGTTATATCCATTTGGTACGTGGCGGGTCAGTCGTTGACCTGGAACTCGACCCGCGCAGTCTGGCCGCTGGCATCGAGCACACTGAGTTCGTAGCGGCCCAGTTCCTCCAGACGTGCCTGCAGGCTGGCCTGGGCCTGGGTCTCGCCCAGCGGCGCGCCATTGAGGAACCACCAGCGCTGGCCACTGCCGCCCAGCGCCGAGACGGTCAGGCGCAATACGTCCCGGCTGGCGGCCGGCCGGCGCAACTGGTCGCCCGCGCGAATGCCGACGATCGACAGCGGCGCCGCACTGACCGGTACCTGCGGCGGGCAGCTCGGGTCGATGGCCGCAAGACGCGCCGCGCGCCGCTCTGCACGCGGCAGCCACGGGTCCAGCGGCGCAGGCCACAGGGCGATATCACGCGCCGTGGCGCCCGCACAGGTCGCATCCACCCGCAGGCCCTGGGCATTGACCCAGACCTTTTCCAGCAGCCCCACACCCAGCGGCTGGTCCTGCGCCAGCAGGGTCGGTGGCGTCGTGTTGTCCAGGGTCCAGGCAAAGCGCTGGCGGCGGCAGTTGGGGTCTTGCCGGCTCAAGGGCTGACCCAGCGGCCAGCAAATCGCCGCCACCCCGACATTGCCAGGCACCGCCGGCACCGGCACGCTGATGCCGCGCTGGCTGTCGCGGTTGCTCAGCACATCGTGCACCTGCAGCATCAGCGGCGCCGCCGACGCCAGGCCGAACTGCCCCGGCACCGGAGTGCCATCGGGCCGGCCAATCCAGATGCCGATCAGGTAGCGCGGGCCCACGCCGATCGACCAGGCATCGCGAAAGCCGTAGCTGGTACCGGTCTTCCAGGCCAGTTGCGGGCGCTGCACCAGTTCGGCGTTGGGGTCGCGATCAGGGCGTGCCTGGCCGCTGAGGATGCGCCGGATGATCCATGCCGACCCCGGCGACAACAGGCGCCGCTCCACCAGCGGCGCATCTGGCTGCAGACGCAAGGTGCCGCTGTTGCCATCGCGGGCGAAGGCACTGTAGCCGCTGACCAGGTCTTCGAGCCGGCTGCCGGCGCCCCCCAGGATCAATGACAGATTGGGCTCGGCCAGCGGCGGCAGGATCAGGGGCATGCCGCCCATGCGCATCTGCGCGGCAAAGCGCTTGGGCCCGTAGGCTTCGAGCAACTGCACCGCCGGCAGGTTGAGCGACAGTGCCAGGGCCGAACTGGCCGCCACCGGGCCACTGAACCCCTGCGAGAAGTTGCCGGGGCGATAGTCGCCATAGCGGCGCGGCACGTCCTGCAGCAAGGATTCGGAGTGGATCAACCCATCATCCATGGCCATGCCGAACAGAAACGGCTTGAGGGTCGACCCGGGCGAACGCAACGCGGTGATCATGTCCACATGGCCGAAACGGCGCTCATCGTTCAGGTCGACCGAACCCAGGTAGGCGCGCACCGCCATGCTCTGCGACTCCACCACCAGGATCGCCGCCGAGGTCCGTTCGGGCAGGCGTGTACGCCAGCCCAGCAACAGGTCCTCCAGACGCCGCTGCAGGCTGGCATCCAGGGTGGTGTGGATCAAGGGTGGGCTGTCGGCGCGGTTCAGGCGCCGGGCCAGCAACGGCGCCAGTGCCGGCTCCTGGCGCGGCGCCAGCAGCAGCGGTTCCTCCTGCGCCTCGGCGATGCGCTGGGCCGGCCACACGGCATAGTCGCCCAGGCGTTGCAGCACCTTGTCGCGGGCCAGACGCGCCCGCTCGGGGTGGCGATCAGGGCGCAGCCGGCTCGGCGCCTGGGGCAGTACCGCCAGCAGCGCCGCCTCGGCCGGCGTCAGGTGCAGGGGCGACTTGCCCAGGTAGGCCCAGCTTGCCGCCGCCACCCCCTGCAAGGTGCCGCCGAACGGGGCGCGGTTGAGGTACAGCTCCAGGATCTGCTGTTTGGACAGGTGCCATTCCAGCTGCAGGGTGCGCCACAGCTGGCGCAGCTTGCCCGGCAAGGTGCGTGAATGCGGGTCGAGCAGACGCGCCACCTGCATTGACAGCGTGCTGCCGCCGGACAGCACGCGCCCGCCGCTCAGGTTCTGCCAGGCGGCGCGGCCCAGGGCCAGCGGGTTGACCCCGGGGTGGCGGTAGAACCAGCGGTCTTCATAGGTGAGCAACGCCTGAAGGTAATACGGCGAGACCTGCTCGGCGCTCACCGGGTAACGCCACACCCCTTGGGCATCGGCAAAGCGCCACAAGGGGGTGCCGTCTTCGGCCAGTACCACACGGGCCAGGTCGTCGGCGGGCATCGGCAGCGGCCACAGGCGGTCGGCCAGCCACAGCAGGGCACACAGCAACGCGCTGCCGGCGACCAGGGCACACAGCAGCCTGGCGCGTCGGGTGCGGGGGCGGGCTAAGCTGAACCTCACCTACGGGCACCTTTTCCCATGGGCAAGGAACCGACCGGGGCCGACAGTGACCAACGTTCAGGGCACGGCACATCAGCCGTCATCAGGAAGTGACTATGCATGTAGAAGATTTTTTCGGTTGGTTGGGAAACGCACTGGGGCGATTGATCCACTTCATCGTCGAGGCCTTCAGTGGCCTGTTCAATCTGCTGGCCAATGCGGGCGGTGATTTTATCGATGGCCTGGCCCGCGCACTGGGCATGGACACCTCGCTGATCAGCATCCTGATGCTGATCGTCGGGCTGCTGTTGCTGTACTCGGCGGTGCGCGCGTTCATGCGCGCCTCGATCATCATGGGGATCATCTGGCTGATGCTGGGGTTGTGGGTGTTGAGCTGGGTGGTGCGTTAGACGCTTCGCTGGCAAGCCAGCTCCCACAGGGTTTTGTGTGCACCGCTAAACCTGTGGGGGCTGGCCTGCCAGCGAAGGGGCCCTGACTAGCGCCCCAGAATCACCATCTCGCCCGGCGACTCGCCCACCGCCTGCCAGTTCGGCCGGTACATCGACTCCACCTGCACCGGAGGCACCCGGTAAGTGCCCGGCGTCACCGCACGCGCCAGGTACAGCAGGTGCGTGACGTCATACGGGTCGACGCTCATCGCCGCCACGTAACGGTCATCGCGAAACTCCTGGTGCACCACGTTGGCGTTCTGCATCGCGTCACGCCACTCCTTCACCGCACTGCTGGCGTTGTCCAGGCTGGCCGCGCTTTGCGCCAGGTTCTGGTTTTCCAGCTCCAGGCCCGCCGGCAGCAGGTCGACGATCAACGCATCCGGCACCCGCTCGTTGGCGCGAATGCCGATATGCACCAGTACCAGGTCACCACTCTTGAGCGCCTTGATGTTCAGCGGTCGCCCGTTCATGCCAAGGAACTCGCGGTAGATGCTCATGTTGGTACCCACTGCACGCGGCGCGTGGCGCGGGTAGCCCGACACGGTCAACTGCTGGTACACGGTCTTGTCACTGCCATTGGTCACGGTCAGCGGCGAGGCCAGCAACGGGCCTTCCAGCTTGAGGCCCGGTTGCGTCGGGCCCAGCTCGCGTTGTTCACCGGCGCTGTCCAGGCGTGCGCTCCAGCTGCCTTCAGGCTGCTTGAGCATGGCGCGGCCGGCCAGGAACAGTGCATTGCGCTCCTGGGTCGAGAGGTACCAACTGCTCGCCATCTTGTCCGACAGCTCGAACAGGCGCTGGTCAAGCTTGTCGGTGGCCAGCTTGTTCTCTTCGAGCAAGGCCAGGATCAGCGCCTCGTCACGCACCGGGCTGCCGTAATCGCTCAGCCACTCGTCTGCGCGCTTGGCTGCCAGGCCCGCCTGCAATGCCTGCGCCGAACGCGGCTTGTCGCCCATCTTGTCCAGCGCGATCGACAGTTGCACCAGCGGCAGGCCCGAGCGTGCATCGGTGCGCCGTTCGAACAGGCTGCGCAGGGCGCCCAGCGGCGCCTGCTGGGTACGTGCCAGCACCAGCGCGGCGTAGGCCTGCACGGCAAAGCGGCTGTGTTCGGCATTGCGGGTGTAGGACGGCTCGATCAGGTTGCGCTCCTGCAGGTAGCGCAGCAGGCGCTCATTGGCCTTTTTCAGGGCCTCGGCCGGCACTGCATAACCCTGTTCGCGGGCGCGTTGCAGGAAGTCGGTGACGTACGCGGTCAGCCAGTATTCCTCGCTGTCGTCCGGGCCCCACAGGCCGAAGCTGCCGTTGTGGCGCTGCATGCCGAGCAGGTGCTCGATGCCCATTTCGATCTTGCGCTGGCGCACCTTGGCGTCTTCACCGCTGATGCCCAGGCGCTTGAGCGTTGCCGCATCGGCATACAGCGACGGGTACAGGCCACTGGTCGTCTGCTCCAGGCAGCCATATGGATAGGCTTCGAGCGCACGGATCTGCTCGGCGACGTTCAGCGGCGGACGGCTCGACAGCGACAGCATGGCCTCCAGGCCTTGCGGCTCGAAGGTGGCCAGGTCTTCGGCGGGCAGGGTCCAGGGCTGGTCGCTGAGGGCCACACGATAGTGCTTCAGTTGCGCCGGATAAGCCGGGCGAATGCCCAGGGTCCATTCGCGGCTGAACGCAGTAGTCGGCTCGCCCGGCAACACCAGGCCGCTGACCTGCACCTTGACCTTGCCCTGGCCCAGGCCGCCCACGGCCTGTACCGACAGCAGCGAGGTGACGCGCTGACCGTCACGCAGGCTCAACGGCTGCTCGGCGGGTGTGAGCAGGTTCAACTGGCCTTCGGTGGTGACCTTGATGGTGAACTTCTGCGCCTTGCCCGACAGGTTCGACAGGTCCAGCGCCAGCTCGGTGCGGTCACCGCCAGCAAGGAAGCGCGGCGCCGACAGCTCGGCGATCAACGGCGCGGCCACCACGGTCTTGGCCTCGGCCATGCCGAAGCGGTCCTCGGTCCAGGCCTGGGCCATCACCCGCAGCTCGCCATTGAAGTCGGGGATGTCCACCGTCGCCAGGCCTTCGCCCTTGGCATCGAGGGTCACCGGCGCACTTTGCAGCGCGACGATGTTCACGCTGGTGTTGGGGCGCTTGCCACCCTTGGCCATGGCCGCGTCGCCACCGAAGGCCAGGCTGGCCAGGCGGCCCTGCCCGGCTTCGATCAACTGGCCGTAGATATCCAGCTGGTCGGCACCGTAGGCCTTGCGGCCGAACATGCCGGTGAACGGGTCAGGCGTCGCGAAGCTGGTGATGTTGAGAATGCCCACGTCCACCGCGGCCAGCAGCACATGCACCTGCCTGGGTACGCTGCCATCGGCATTGCGTGCCTGTACCTTGACGGTCAGCGGCTGCTTGGGGCGCATTTTTTCCGGTGCCTTGAGGGTCAGCGCCAGCTTGCGCTCGGCACGGTCCAGCGGCAGGTGCAACACACCCACGGCACGTTTTGGCGTGGCGTTGGCCTTGCGCTCGCCCGGGCGAATCACCAGGGCACTGACGTACAGGTCGTGGCGCGCCCATTTGGGGTCGAGCTTGAGCGCATACGTCTTGCCTTCGGCCGGCACATCGATCTCTTCCCACCACAGCGGGCCGTCATTGCCCTCGACAATCAGGTAACCCTTGCCTGCGGCAGGCGGGGTGACGGTGACCTGGGCGGTGGCGCCATCGGCGTAGGCCGGCTTGTCCAGCGCCAGCTTGACCTGGTCGGGGCGCACGGCGCCGCCGTCGGTGTTGTCCTGGGCGCGCCAACCGGCCCAGAAGCGCAGGCTGCTGGTCACGCCGGTGGACGGGTCCTGGACCTCGACGCGGTACGGGCCCCACTCCACCGGGAAGCTCATCCTGGTGGTGCTGCCGGCCTTCACGCTGACCGTCTCTTCGGACTGGGTCAGGAATTTCTCGTTGAAGTTGTAGTTCCAGCCGTCGCTCTGCGAATAGTTCCAGTAGTAGTCGCGGCGCTCCTGGATCAGGCGCACCCGCAGGTTGCTGGCGGCGAGCTTGTTGCCCTCGCGGTCGGCCATCACCAGTTCGATCTCCACCGGCACGCCACCGTCGGTCTCCTCACCGTCGAACAGGCCGCGCAGGCCCGGCATACGGTCGGCCGGCCAGATCGGCTGGTCCAGGCGACGGGTGATCGGGCGACCGCCGGACTCCTGCAGGCTGGCCTGCACGCTCAGTTGCAGCGGCGAGCGTGCCTCGGACCATTTGCTCTCGATGCTCAAGGTCGCATCACCTGCGGCATCCAGGGTGGTTTCTTCCAGCTCCAGGTCGTGGCTCAGGTCTTCTTCGGTGATCGAACCGAACTGGTAGCCCGGCAAGGCCGGCACTGCTTCACGCAGCGGGCGCACGTAGACCTGGCCGCTGAGGCGGTTGCCCGAGGCCGGGGCACCGTACAGGTAGCGACCATTGACCTGGATCTGGGCGGTTTCGTCGGGGCTCAACGGCGTCTGGCTACCCTTGAGTTCGAGGGCCATGCGCTCGGGCATGAAGTCTTCGACGAGGAATTCGTGGACCTGCTTCTTGCCGCCTCCCAGGTCGAACACCAGTTGCCAGCGCCCGGTCGGCGCTTCACTGGCGAGCTGCAGCGGGTACTGGTAGAAGCCGCTGGCATCGGCCTCCCAGACGAACTTGCGGTTGACCTGGTCGTCGGGACGACGCACTTCCACGGTCACCGGCTGGGCATTGACCGGCTTGCCGTCCTGGTCCCGCAGCAGGCCGTTGAGCAGCACGGTTTCACCCGGGCGATACAGGTCGCGCGGGCCGAACACGAAGAACTGCAACGGGTTGGCCTGGGGGCCTGTGAGGGCAAATTCGGAGAGGTCCAGCGCGGCGCTGTTCAGGCGCAGCAGGGTGGTGTGCACACCCTGCTTGGCCAGCATCAGCTCGGCCTTGGGCGGCAGCGGCAGTTGCGCGTGGCCGGTGCCGTCGGTCTTGGCCTGGGCGAGCAGCTTGCCGGCATTGTCGAGCAGTTCGAGGTTGACCCCGTCCAGCGCCTTGCCGCCCTCCAGCGCCTGGGTGAACACGTCCAGGCGGTTGGTGTAGCGGTGCGCCGACACGCCGATGTCACTCAGGGTGAACAGCGTGGCGGGCTGCGTATAGTCGTAGCGGCCCGAGGCGCGCATCACCGCCAGGTACACGCCCGGTTCCTGCAGGGGCTTGATCCCGGCAATCGGCAGCAACAGGGTTTCACGGGTGTTGCGCGCCGGGTTCAGGTCGAACCGGCCGCCATACACCAGCTCGGCCATGTTCAGCATGTCCTGCGAGTTGTAGTACTCCAGCGAGGTGTTGCGCCCCCACGACGCGAGGAAGTTCGACATCGACTCGGGCTTGATGCGGAAGAACTCCACATCCACCTTGTCGATGTTCATCGCGATCACCGGCAGGCCTTCGGCAAGGCGGGTGGGCAGCAGCGAACCACGGCTGGCGAAGCCGACGCTGGGTTGCACATCGCGGGTTTCGAGGCGGCTGACGTACTCGGCGGCGAGCTTCTTGCCGTTCACCGACAGCAGGCCGGCATCAACGGTCAGCACCAGCTTGCGCTGCGGCTCCAGGTGGCGCAGGCGCAGTTCCATCTGGTTTTCGCTCAGTTCCCAGGCGCCGTCGACCTTGCCCTTGACCGTGTCGACCAGATGCAGGCGTTCGGCGAAGGCCTGCTCCTTGTCCAGCGGCGCCGAGAAGGTCACCGACAAGGCGCTCGCGCCGTCGACCTGCAACTCGGAGACGTCTACCACCACCAGCTCGCGACCGGCGTAGCGTTGCGCCAGGGTCGTCTGGGTGGGCGCCGGGGCCTGCACGGCAGCCGGCGTGGCGGCGGGTGCAGCAGGCGCTGCCGGCTCGGCCGGGGTCGGTGCAGGGGCAACCGGGGCGGCCTGCTCCGTCGCAGCGGGGGCCGGGGCCGGTTTGTCAGAAGACGCATCGCAAGCGCTGAGCAGCGCCATCGCGCACGCCAGCCACAGTCCTTTGTTGAGCATGGGGGGAACTCTTCTGGTAGCAGGGTCTAAGGCAAGCACTATATAGCAAGCCTGCGCGCATCGCTGATCGACACGCGCGAGGTGAGACAGCGTTCACCTGCTTTGGTGCCCCGCCCGCTACAATGCCCGCTCTCAAGGAGCCTGCATGTCCCGTCTGCTGACCGACTGGCGCGACCGCCCGACCCACCGCAAGGTGTGGGCGCTGGCCGCGCCGATGATACTGTCCAACATTTCGGTGCCCCTGGTGGCGCTGGTCGACAGCGCCGTGATCGGCCACCTGCCGCATGCGCACCAGCTCGGCGCGGTGGCGGTCGGCGCGAGCCTGTACACCTTCCTGGCCTACCTGATGGGCTTTCTGCGCATGGGCTCCACCGGGTTTGCCGCGCAGGCGGCCGGGCGCGCCGATGGCGCCGCGCTGCGCCAGGTGCTGGTGCAGGGGCTGTTGCTGGCGTTGCTGTTCGCGCTGCTGCTGGGGATGCTGGCGATACCATTCAGCCACCTGGCGCTGGGCCTGATGCAACCAAGCGCGGCGCTGGAACAGAGCACCCTGGCGTTCTTCCAGACCCGCCTGCTGGGCTTGCCGGCAGCGCTGGCCAGCTTCGCCCTGGTGGGCTGGTTCCTGGGCACGCAGAACGCCCGGGCGCCGCTGGCGATACTGCTCACCACCAATGTGCTGAACATCGTGCTCAACCTGTGGTTCGTGCTGGGGCTGGACTGGGGCGTGCTCGGTTCGGCACGCGCCTCGGTGATCGCCGAGTGGTCCGCCGCGCTGCTGGGCCTGGCGCTGACCCGCCCGGCCCTGCGCGCCTACCCTGGGCAGGTGGCGTGGGCGCTGCTCAAGCGCTGGCAGAGCTGGCGCCCGCTGCTGAGCGTGAACCGCGACATCTTCATTCGCAGCCTCGCGCTGCAGGCGGTGTTCTTCCTGATCACGGTGCAGGGCGCGCGCATGGGCGAGGCGACGGTGGCGGCCAATGCGCTGCTGCTCAACGGCCTGCTGCTGACGGCGTATGCGCTGGACGGCCTGGCGCATGCGGTGGAGGCACTGTGCGGGCATGCCATCGGCGCGGGGGATCGGCCGGCGCTGCGCCGTTCGATGACCGTGGCGTGTGGCTGGTCACTGATCGTCAGCCTGGGCTTTGCCGGGGTGTTCCTGCTGGGTGGGCACGGGTTCATCCAGTTGCAGACGGATATCCCGAGCGTGCGCGAGACGGCGTTCGAGTATTTGCCATACCTGGCGCTGCTGCCGCTGGTGGCGGTGTGGAGCTACCTGCTCGATGGGCTGTTCATCGGGGCGACGCGGGCGCGTGAGATGCGCAACGGGATGCTGCTCAGCGTGGCAATCGCGCTGCCGTTCGCCTATGCCGCCAGCGGGCTGGGCAACCACGGGCTGTGGCTGGGCTTTCTGCTGTTCATGGGATTGCGGGCGGTGACGCTGGGGGTGATGGGGTGGCGGTTGCAGCGTAGGGACGGGTGGTTTGTGCAGTAGCGGATGGCCTCTTCGCTGGCAAGCCAGCTCCCACAGGGTTTGGCGGTACACACAAAACCCTGTGGGAGCTGGCTTGCCAGCGAAAGCGGTCAGGAGGACAGGTAGGACGAACGGGTCAGCCCAAGGCGCAAGGCATCCAGGAACTGGGTCCGCTCACGCGCCGTGATCTTCGCGCTGGCGCACTTGTCGCGGTAATGGGTCATCAGTTCTTCAGGCGACAGGTGCACGTAGCGCAGCATGTCCTCGATGGTGTCGTGGGTCTCGATACCGGCGTGGTACACGCTGCCATTGGGGTTCTGGTAGATGTTCACCGAGTCGGTATCACCGAACAGGTTGTGCATGTCACCCAGAATTTCCTGGTACGCGCCCACCAGGAAGATCCCCAGCAGGTAGTCCTCGCCCTCGTTGATGCCGTGCACCGGCAAGCTGGTCTCGATGCTCTGCTCGTCGACGTACTGGTTGATCTTGCCGTCGGAATCGCAGGTCAGGTCCTGCAGCACGGCACGGCGCATCGGCTCTTCTTCCAGGCGATGCAGCGGCAGGATCGGCAGCACCTGGCCGATGGCCCAGGTGTCGGGCAGGCTCTGGAACACCGAGAAGTTGCAGATGTACTTGTCGGCCAACTTGTCGTTGAGCTCGTCCAGCACCTGGCGGTGCGAACGCTGGCGCGCCTTGAGCGAGTTGTGCAGGCGCCGGCACACGGCAAAGTAGCACTGCTCGGCCAGGGCCTTCTGGGCCAGGGTGATCTTGCCGTCGGCATACTGCGCGGCCACGTCGCTCATGTAGTGGGTAGCGCGCCAGTAGGTCTCGGTGACCATCTCGATATCGGTCGGGCCCAGCAGGTCGGCCAGCCACTGCACGGTCTCGGGCAGGTTCTCCTTGTCTTCGATCACCGGCACTTCGTCGTTGTGCTTCTCGACGTCGGTGACCTGCACCACCAGCATGGCGTGGTGGGCGGTCAGGGCACGGCCGCTTTCGGAGAAGATGTGCGGGTGCGGCAGGCCCTGCGCGTCGCAGAACTCCTTGAGCATGCCCACCACCACGCCGGCGTAGTCGTCCATGTCGTAGTTGATCGAGCTGGCATTGCGCGAGTGGGTACCGTCGTAGTCCACGCCCAGGCCACCGCCCACGTCGATATGGTCGACCGGCAGGCCCAGCGCACGCAGTTCGCCGTAGTAACGGATGGCTTCCTTGAAACCGTGCTGGTAGTCGGCCAGGTTGGCGATCTGCGACCCCATGTGGAAGTGCAGCAGACGGATGCCCTGGTCCAGGCCCGCATCGGCGAAGCGCTTGACCACCGAGATCAGTTGCGCGGCCGACAGGCCGAACTTGGATTTCTCGCCACCGGTGTCGGCCCACTTGCTCGAGGCCAGCGACGACAGGCGCACACGCAGGCCGACCTGCGGCTTGACCTTGAGCTCGGCGGCCTCTTCGATCACCAGCGCCACTTCCGACTCTTTCTCGATCACGATGAACACGTTGTGGCCCAGCTTCTGGCCCATCAGTGCCAGGCGGATGAACTCACGGTCCTTGTAACCGTTGCAGACGATGGTGCCGCCCTTGGGCGCCAGCGCCAGCACCGCCAGCAGCTCGGGCTTGGAACCGGCTTCCAGGCCGATCGAGACGTTCTGCGTGGCGATGATGTTTTCCACCACCGCTTCCTGCTGGTTGACCTTGATCGGGTACAGCGCGGTGTACTGGCTCTGGTACTCCAGGCGCGCGATGTTGGCGTCGAAGGCACCGGTCAGCTGGCGTACGCGGTCTTGCAGAATGTCGGGGAAGCGCACCAGCAGCGGCAGCGACAGGCCGCTCTTGCGCAGCTCGTCGACCTGTTCGAACAGATCGATCGGGGCACTCTGGGGGCCGTTGGGGCGCACTTCGACGCGCCCGGCGTCATTGATCGCGAAGTAACCCGCGCCCCAATGGCGAATCCCGTAAACACTGCGGCTGTCGGCCACGGTCCATTGGCTGCCATCGTCTTTGCGTGTGCGTCGTACGGACATCGAAGTCCCCTATAAAGAAAGTCATGAACACCGACCAGAGCGTGATGGCCAGTGTAAAAAATGAAAATGACGATTTTCCCTGTTCAGGCATAGACCCTTGCCCAGGGAACGCGTTTAGAAAGTGCCGAAAAAAAAAACCGCCGTGGCCCTCAGCCGCCGGATTTTTTCGCCTTGAAGCCTTGCTTGATCAGCTCGGCCAGCAGCAACTCGACGTGGTCGCCCTGGATCTCGATGACGCCGTCTTTCAACGCGCCGCCTGTGCCACACCGGCGCTTGAGCGTGGTGGCCAGTTCCTTGAGCTGATCCAGGGGCAGCGGCACGCCACTGATGGTGGTCACCGTCTTGCCGCCACGGCCTTTGCTTTCGCGGCGCACACGGGCAATGCCATCGCCTTCGGGGATGAGCGTCTGCTTGCAGATGCAGGCGTCGACGGGTTTGCTGCAGTCCGGGCAATGCCGGCCTGCGTCGGTGGAAAACACCAGGCCACCGAGGGCGGCGAATGAGGCGGCTTTCTTGGCCACTTTTGATCCTCTGCGTTGAGGACAAAAACTGGTCGATGCCCCGGGGCGAGGTACCGACCGCGAAGCCCCACTCTGGCAGGGGCAGCGCACCTGCCGCGGGCAAGCCGTGGCAGGGTGAAAAGGCCGCGCAGTGTAACCACAAACGGGCCGATTGCTAAGTGCAAAACTGCGCCAATTTGCACAGCTTTCGCGACGTCAGGCCTGGCGCCCGACGAAACGGTTCAGCGCCGCCAGCGAGTCGGGGCAGTAAGGCCGCGTGCGACGTTCTTCCAGGGCCGTGGCCACGGGCACGAAACGCGCCTCGCTGACCTCTTCGGGCTGCAGGCGCAGGGGACCGTCCCAGACCGCCGAAAACACCGCACACCAGAGCCGGTTGCCCGGCTGGTCGAAGAAGAATCGCTCGTGGGCGGTGAGTACCACGCCGCTCACGCCCAGCTCTTCTTCAAGCTCGCGGGCGGCGGACTCGGCGTAGCTCTCCCCCGCCGCGACCATGCCACCGGCGGCCACGTCCCAGTAGCCGGGGTAGATCGCCTTGCTCAGGGTGCGCCGATGCACGCACAGCTCGCCGGCGCTGTTGAACAGCAGGATGTAGGTGCCGCGCCCGATCAGCCCGCGCTCACGCACTTCGGCGCGCGGCAGGTCGCCCAGCAGGTTGTCCTGCTCGTCGACCCAGGCAATGCGTTCGGCGTCGGAGGCGGCGCGGTGCGCAGCCTCCGCCTGGCTGATAGCCATCAGCCCTGGGACAGCAACTGACGCAGGTCGATGACCGCGGCGTTGGCCCGGGAAATATAGTTGGCCATCACCAGCGAGTGGTTGGCCCACATGCCGAAACCACTGCCGTTGAGCACCATCGGGCTCCACAGCGGCTCTTGCGAGGCTTCCAGCTCACGGATGATCTGGCGCACGCTGACGGTGGCGTTCTTCTTGGCCAGCACGTCGGCGAAATCGACCTCGATGGCGCGCAGCAGGTGCGACAGTGCCCAGGCCTGGCCACGGGCCTCGTAGAACACGTTGTCGATCTGCATCCAGGGCGTTTCCACCACTTCCTCGTCCAGCTGCGGTACCTGGCCCGGCGCGACCGACTCGGTCTTCAGGGTGCTGTTGAGCTTGACCCGGCCAACGCTCGCCGACAGGCGCTGGGACAACGAGCCCAGGCGCGTGGCCACGTCGCCCAGCCAGTTGTTGAGGTTGTCGGCGCGGGTGTAGAACAGCGCACCTTGCTGGTCTGGGGAGGCCAGGCGCTTCTGGTAGCGGTTGAGCGAGTTGATGCCTTCCTGGTACTCGGACTCGCTCGAAGGCAGCACCCAGCTCTTGTTGTCGAAGTTGAAGCGCGGCTCGGCCTTGGCCAGGTCCGCGTCTTCGGCCGACTGCGACTGGGAACGGGCGAAGTCCTTGCGCAGGGCGCGGCTCAGGTCGCGCACCTGCACCAGCACGCCGTATTCCCAACTGGGCATGTTGTCCATCCACAGGCCAGGCGGGAAGCGATCGTTGGAAATGTAGCCACCGGGCTTGTCGAGCAGTGTACTGACCACGGTCTTGAGGGTTTCGACGGTGGTGTAGCCGATCACCATCTGCTGGCCGTTGCGCTCGGCGGCGGCCTGGGCATTCTGCTGCACCGGGAACAGCGCCGGTTCCTGGCTCCAGTACCAGCCCAGTGCCACGGCCACCAGCAGGTACAGGCCGATCAGGGTGCCCAGCGCGCGACTGAACAACAGCCCGCCGACGTAGCTGCGGGTGCCCGCGCCACGGGCGTCGACCCGCTCGCGTGCCTCGGCTTTGCCTGTACGGTTTTTCCAGTCCAGCATGGCGTTGTCCTTTCTGTCAGGTCATGTCCAGGGTTCGACCGCAGGGCCCCGGCTTCGTGCCCACGCCTGCCGGCAATCAGCGCCGGCGCGTGCTGCCGGAGGCGGCAATCAAGCAAGCACTATAAATCAAGCACGCCGGTTCGCATAAGCGACTATCGGGTCAGGAACTGAATTTGGCGCCATCAAGCGTTAATTGATGCAACGCACTCGATTGCTGGAGAAGTGGTGCTAGCATAGAGCCATCACTCGATTTGCCTCACCCTTATAAGAAGTAGTCAGGACATGAGCGAGCCAGAAGACCCGAATCGTGAGCGCCTCAAGCAACACTTTGCCCAGCGGGTCATTCATCAGGCCCGACAGATCCTCGAAATCTGGCAGCGCCTGCAGCGCAGCGAGTGGACCACCTGCGATCTGGGTGAACTGAGCGAAGCCAACCTGCGCCTGCAACGCTATGCCGAACGCTTCGAGCAACCCGAGCACAGCTACCTGGCCGACGCCATCGGCCACACCCTGGCGGCGGTCGAAGCCAACAGCGCGCGCCTGAGCAGCAACCTGATCAATGAACTCAACCGGCTGATGCAGCGCCTGTCGCGCACCGGCCTGCGCCAGGGCGACCAGCTCGAACGCACCGCGCTGCCGCCGCTGCGCAAGCCTGTCTACGTGATGCTGCAGGACCACGAACGCGCCGAGCGCCTGGCCAAGCAGCTGGAATTCTTTGGCCTGGGCGTTGAGGCGCTGTACAGCGCCGAGGCGTTCCAGGCCTCGATGAGCGAACGCCTGCCCTCGGCGATCGTCATGGATGTCGACTTCTGCGGGCCGGGCCAGGGCCTGCACCTGGCTGCGCAGGCCCAGCAAGGGCTGGAGCTGCGGGTGCCGCTGCTGTTCTTCAGCCTGCATGAAACCGACACGCCGACACGTCTGGCGGCCGTTCGCGCCGGCGGCCAGGAGTTTCTCACCGGCACCCTGGAGGCCTCCAGCCTGCTGGAGAAAGTCGAGCTGCTGACCAGCGTGACCCAGTACGAGCCGTTCAAGGTGCTGGTGATCGACGATTCGCGGGCCCAGGCGCTGCACACCGAACGCCTGCTCAACACCGCCGGCATCGTCACACGCACCCTGACCGACCCGATCCAGACCATGGCCGAACTGGCGGACTTTCAGCCCGACCTGATCATCCTCGACATGTACATGCCCGCCTGCACCGGCACCGAGCTGGCCAAGGTGATCCGCCACAACGACCGCTACGTCAGCGTGCCGATCATCTACCTGTCGGCCGAGGACGACCTGGACAAGCAACTCGATGCGATGAGCGAGGGGGGCGACGACTTCCTGACCAAACCGATCCGCTCGCGCCACCTCATCACCACCGTACGCAACCGCGCCGCACGAGCGCGCAACCTCAAGGCGCGGATGGTGCGTGACAGCCTCACCGGGCTCTACAACCACACGCATATCCTGCAGTTGCTGGAGGATTGCAGCTTTCGCGCACGTCGCGAGGAGCGCCCGCTGAGCTTTGCCATGCTCGACATCGACCACTTCAAGAAGGTCAACGACAGCCATGGCCACCCCATGGGCGACCGGGTGATCAAGAGCCTGGCGCTGTTTCTCAAGCAGCGCCTGCGCAAGACCGACTTCATTGGCCGTTACGGCGGTGAAGAGTTCGCCATCGTGATGCCCAACACCGACCTGAACGCCGCGCACAAGGTGCTGGACGAGATTCGCCGGCGCTTTGCCGAGATTCACTACCCGGCGCAGCCGCGTGATCTGTCGTGCACCTTCAGTGCCGGGGTGGTGCAGTTGAGCGATGGGCTGGATGCGCTGAGCATGGCGACCGCGGCGGACGAGGCGCTTTACCTGGCCAAGGGCGCGGGGCGTAATTGTGTGCAGCGGGTCGAAGCCTGAACACTGCGTCGACTGACCCGGCCCCTTCGCTGGCAAGCCAGCTCCCACAGGATTCTGTGAACGCCGCCGAACCCTGTGGGAGCTGGCTTGCCAGCGAAGGGGCCATTAGATGGCCACTTTTCTCCTCAAATCGCCCTCGCTCGTCATAACCACGTCATAAAAACGCAATAACTTCAGGCACTTGCCATCCAGCCGTTGCCAGAGCCCGCTCATGCGCCTGAAGTTGCTGACCAATCTGAACACCCTTTTACTGGTAACCGTGTGCGTGGCGCTGGGGGCGACCCTGTGGTGGTCGCAGCGCGCCCTGCAGCAGCCCTACCTGTTGATGGAACGCTACCTGGGGCTGTCCCAGCAGTTCCAGAACCAGGTGGCGCGCAACATCCAGGACTACCTCAACAGCGGCGATGCGCTGCGCCACGCCACCGCCCTGCAAAGCACCCACGACCTGCAACAGGAACTGGCCCGCCTGCCGGATGCACTGGCCACACAAGTGCGCCCCAGCCTGGACACCCTGCAAACCTTCACCGGCAACGAACTGCTGGCTGCCGGCAAGCTGGCCGGCGACCCACAAGCCTTGCTGTTGCAGGCCGAACGTGAGCTGGGGGCCAACCTGGAACAACTGGCGCGCTATGCCCACGACAGCGGCCAGGCCGAGGCCGGCCGCTACCTGACGGCGCTGCTCGAGGCCAGCCTGCACCTGGGGCGCCTGTCGCTGGCACGCGACAAACTGGTCAGCAGCGGGCGCAGCGAGCTGGCCGACGAGGTCGACCGCGAACTGCAGCTGATCAAGGCCCAGGCCGCGGCCCTCGACACGCTGCCACTGCTGGGCGTGACCGCGGCGGTAGAGTCCAACGCCGACGACTTTGCCGCCATGATGGGCCTGCAAAACGAAAGCACGGCCAATGCCGAAGACGTCGGCATCGCCCTCAAGCGGGAACTGGGCAGCCTGCTGGGGCGCTACCCGGCAGAGCTGCAGCGCACCCGTGAACAGATCCAGCGCCGTGCGCAGCTGGCGGCCACCACCCAGGCGCACATGGCCGCCGTGCAGCAGGCCATCGCCGACCTGGAGCCGGGCGTACGCGCACAGCACGGGCAGATCCAGGGCGAGGTGCGGGTCATCCAGGGGCTGATGATCGGCCTGATTCTGCTCATCGCCCTGCTCATAGACACCTTGCAGCGGCGCCTGGCGCGGGTGCTGAGCAACCTGGCGCCGGCGCTTTCGCACTGGGCCGGCGGCGACTTCAGCCAGGCCATCACGCTGGGCCGCAGCAACCGCGAAATGCACGACATCCAGGACTCGCTCAACCGCCTGCGCGCCTACCTGGTAGACCTGGTGGGCACCCTGCGCAGCAATGCCCAGCAGGTCGCCGGCAGCAGCCACGCGCTGGCCGGCATGAGCAGTGCGTTGCACGACGGCGCCGAACGCCAGGCGGGCGACACCGCACAGATACGCGACGCGCTGGGCGAGCTGGAGGCCACCATCGTGCAGGTGGCGGGTGACGCCAGCCAGGCCGCCGACGCCAGCCGCCAGGCGGGGCTGGCAGTCGAACAGGGCCAGGCGGTGATCGGCCAGAGCCTGACCGGTTTGCGTACCCTGGTGGACGAGGTGCAGGGCAATGCGCAGATGATCGAAGGCCTGGCCCAGGAATCGGCGACCATCGGCGGCGTGCTGACGGTGATTCGCTCGATTGCCGAGCAGACCAACCTGCTGGCGCTGAATGCGGCGATCGAAGCCGCACGGGCCGGCGAGATGGGCCGGGGTTTTGCGGTGGTGGCCGAAGAGGTGCGCTCGCTGGCCCAGCGCACCACCGGGGCGACCGGCGAGATCCAGACCCTGATCGGTCGCTTGCAGGCCGCAGCGCACGAGTCGGTAGAGGGCATGCGGGCGCAGCTGGAGCATGCCGAGGCCACGGCGGCGCAGGCGCAATCGGCCGATGGCGCGCTGGACGAAATCGTCACGGCGATCCAGACCATCGCGCAGACCGCAGAGCGGATTGCCGATGTGACGGCGCAACAAAGTGGCGCGGTGAGCGAGATACGTGACCACAGCGAACGCATTCATGCACTGGGCGCAGACAACCTGGAGCGCATTGGCGAGGGGCGCGAGCAGGGAGAACAGTTGCTGCGCCTGGGCGGCGAGCTGAACACCGCCGTGCAGGCGTTCCGCGTCTGATCCAAGTGCCCCTTCGCTGGCAAGCCAGCTCCCACAGGGACAGCGCAAGCCTTGAAAGCAGCGCAACCCCTGTGGGAGCTGGCTTGCCAGCGAAGGGGCCAGTACGGGCCACGCCATACTCCGTTATCATGCCCGCACGTCCACCCCAGCGAGACCGCTCATGCGTCGCCTGCTTTGCCTCCTGCTCCTGGCCCTGGCCCTGCCCGCCGTCGGTGCCGGCCTGTTCGACAGCCGCCCCAGCGCCACCCTCGGCGCCCCCGGTCTGAACAACAGCGCCGACTTCCTGCCGGTGCGCGAAGCCTTCAAGCTCAACCTGATCCAGGGCGACGCCCAGGCGATCAAGCTGCGCTTCGTCACCACCGAAGGCTATTACCTCTACCGCCACCGCTTCCAGTTCCGCACCGAGCCCGCCGACATCGCCCTGGGCACACCGCAACTGCCCGCCGGCGAAGCCAAGCACGACGAGTACTTCGGCGACGTCGAGGTCTACCACGGCATTCTCGACATCGACCTGCCGCGCACCGCCGACCAGCGCCCGTTCACGCTGGTGGTGAGCTACCAGGGCTGCGCCGACAAGGGCCTGTGCTACCCGCCCGAAACCGAACGCCTGAGCATCGACGGCAGCGCCGCGGCGCCCACTGGCGCAGCCCCGGCCACGGCCTGGAGCTGGCAGCAGATGCTGCTGTTCTTCCTCGCCGGTGTCGGCCTGACCTTCACCCCCTGCGTGCTGCCGATGCTGCCGATCCTCTCCGGCGTGGTGCTGCGCGGCCAGGTCGGCGGCGGGCGTGGCCTGGCCCTGTCGCTGGCCTATGTGCTGCCGATGGCCGCCTGCTTCGCCCTGCTCGGCGCGCTGATGGGCCTGTTCGGCGCGCAGCTCAATCTGCAGGCGCGACTGCAATCGGCCTGGGTGCTGGTGCCCTTCGCGGCGTTCTTCGTGGTGTTCGCCCTGGCCATGTTCGGCCTGTTCGAAATGAAGCTGCCGCAGTTCATCAGCCGCCGCCTGGACCGCGTCGCCCACCAGACCAAGGGCGGCTCGCTGCTGGGCGCGGCGGTGCTGGGGGTGGTTTCCAGCCTGCTGGTGTCGCCCTGCGTCTCCGCGCCGCTGGCCGGGGCGCTGCTGTATATAAGTGCCAGTGGCGATGCGCTGGGCGGCGCGCTCAAGCTGTTCGCCCTGGGCCTGGGCATGGGCGCGCCACTGCTGCTGGTCGCCACCGGCGGCGCCGCCTGGCTGCCCAGGAGCGGGCCCTGGCTGGTCACGGTAAAGAACGCCATCGGCGTACTGCTGCTGGCCCTGGCCATCGGCCTGCTCAGCCGCGTGATGCCCGGCCAGTTGACCCTGCTGCTGATCGGCCTGCTCAGTGCCGGTGTGGCGCTGTTCCTCGGCGCGCTGGAGTTCGTCGCCAAGCCTCCCCGCCAACGCCTGGCGCAACTGCTCGGCCTGTTGCTGCTGACATACGCGCTGGCCTGCTGGTACGGCGCCTTCAGCGGCCAGACCGACCCGCGACGCCCCTTGCCCGGCGCCGCTGCAGCCAGCGTTGCCCAGCCGGCCAGCGCCTGGCAGACGGTGAACACGCCCGCCGCCCTCGACAGCGCCCTGGCCGAGGCCAAGGCCGCTGGCCAGCCCGTGCTGCTGGACTGGTACGCCGACTGGTGCATCAGTTGCAAGGTGATGGAGCATGAAGTGCTCGGCGACCCGGCGGTCCAGGCGCAATTGCAGGGCTATCGCCTGCTGCGCTTCGACATCACCGACAGCAGCGCCGAACAACGTGCCCTGCTCGACCGCTACCAGCTGTTCGGCCCGCCCGCGTTCCTGTTGTTTGCCGCGAACGGCAGTGAAAAAACCGACAGAAGGCTGATAGGCGAGGTAAAACCCGCGCAGTTCGCCGAACATCTGGCGCGCATCCGCGCCGAAGTGGGTCTATAACTGCTGAGGCGCCGAAAAAGCGCCGCCGATGACCGAGATTAATAAAATAGTCATATATTTTGCGTGAATCTCGGTCATCGTGCTGGCTATTGCAGGCAACTGGACAGTGCTCGGCAGTTTGCGGCATAGTCGCCGCGCTACGTTCATGCCCGACAATAAAAGGAACCGCAGATGGCAACGCTACTGGTGCTGCATGGCCCCAACCTGAACCTGCTGGGTACCCGGGAGCCGGGCGTCTATGGCGCCGTGACCCTGGCCCAGATCAATCAGGACCTGGAGCAGCGCGCACGCGCCGCCGGCCACCATCTGCAGTACCTGCAAAGCAATGCCGAGTACGAGTTGATCGACCGTATCCACGCCGCACGCAACGAGGGCGTGGACTTCATCCTGATCAATCCGGCGGCTTTCACGCACACAAGCGTCGCATTACGTGACGCATTGCTGGCGGTGAGCATCCCATTCATCGAAGTGCATCTGTCCAACGTGCACAAGCGCGAGCCTTTTCGTCACCACTCCTACTTTTCAGATGTCGCCGTAGGGGTGATCTGTGGCCTCGGCGCCAGCGGCTATCGACTGGCCCTGGAGTCCGCCCTGGAACAGCTGGCAGCTCACGCAAAACCCTGATAACTGAAGCCTGGCCGCAGGCCGGGCCATGTACGAACGTTTAAATTCACGTTTATACGCCCCTGACCGACCCTTGGGAGTTGATGATTAATGGATATCCGTAAAGTCAAGAAACTGATCGAACTGCTGGAAGAGTCTGGCATCGACGAGCTGGAGATCAAGGAAGGCGAAGAGTCCGTCCGTATCAGCCGCCACAGCAAGACCCCAGCGCAGCAGTACTACGCGCCAGCCCCGATGGCTGCCGCACCGGTCGCCGCCCCTGCCGCCGCCGCTGCACCGGCTGCCGCCGAAGCGCCAGCCGCGCCCAAGCTCAACGGCACCGTGGCACGCTCGCCAATGGTCGGTACCTTCTACCGCAAAGCCTCGCCGACCTCGCCATCCTTCGTTGAAGTCGGCCAGACCGTGAAGAAAGGCGACACCCTGTGCATCGTCGAAGCCATGAAAATGATGAACCACATCGAAGCTGAAACCAGCGGTGTGATCGAGTCCATTCTGGTAGAAGACGGCCAGCCGGTTGAGTTCGACCAGCCGCTGTTCACCATCGTTTGAACCGCGGAGAGCCAACGATGCCAGCCAAGTTGGAAAAAGTCCTGATCGCCAACCGTGGGGAAATTGCCCTGCGGATCCTGCGCGCCTGCAAAGAGATGGGCATCAAGACCGTCGCCGTGCACTCCACGGCCGACCGCGAGCTGATGCACCTGGGCCTGGCCGACGAATCGGTCTGTATCGGCCCGGCTTCGGCCACCCACTCCTACCTGCACATCCCGGCGATCATCGCGGCCGCTGAAGTGACCGGCGCTACCGCCATTCACCCAGGCTACGGTTTCCTCGCGGAAAACGCCGATTTCGCCGAGCAGGTCGAGAACTCCGGCTTCGCCTTCATCGGTCCCAAAGCCGACACCATCCGCCTGATGGGCGACAAGGTGTCGGCCAAGGACGCAATGATCAAGGCCGGCGTACCGACCGTTCCAGGTTCCGACGGCCCACTGCCCGAAGACGAGGAAGAAGCCCTGCGCATCGGCCGTGAAGTCGGCTACCCGGTGATCATCAAGGCCGCCGGTGGCGGTGGTGGTCGCGGCATGCGCGTGGTGCACAAGGAAGAAGACCTGATCGACTTCGCCAAGCTGACCCGCAGCGAAGCCGGTGCCGCCTTCGGCAACCCGATGGTGTACCTGGAAAAGTTCCTGACCAACCCGCGTCACGTGGAAGTCCAGGTACTGTCCGACGGCCAGGGCAACGCGGTGCACCTGGGTGATCGCGACTGCTCGCTGCAGCGTCGTCACCAGAAGGTTCTCGAAGAAGCGCCGGCCCCGGGCATCGACGAGAAAGCCCGCCAGGAAGTCTTCGCCCGCTGCGTCAAGGCGTGCATCGACATCGGCTACCGGGGTGCCGGCACCTTCGAGTTCCTGTACGAGAACGGCGCGTTCTACTTCATCGAAATGAACACCCGTGTTCAGGTGGAGCACCCGGTTTCGGAAATGGTCACCGGTATCGACATCGTCAAGGAGATGCTCAGCATCGCCGCTGGCAACAAGCTGTCGTTCACCCAGGATGACGTGGTGATTCGCGGTCACTCGCTGGAGTGCCGGATCAACGCCGAAGACCCGAAGAAGTTCATTCCAAGCCCGGGTACCGTCAAGCATTTCCACGCCCCAGGCGGCAACGGCGTTCGCGTCGACTCGCACCTGTACAGTGGCTATGCGGTACCGCCGAACTACGACTCGCTGATCGGCAAGCTGATCACGTACGGCAAGGACCGTGACGAAGCCATGGCGCGCATGCGCAATGCGCTGGACGAGATCGTCGTCGACGGCATCAAGACCAACATCCCGCTGCACCGCGACCTGGTGCGTGATGAAGGTTTCTGCAAGGGTGGCGTGAACATTCACTACCTGGAACATAAGCTCGCCAACGACGAGTGAGTGCAGGTGTGATGTGAAAAAGACCCCGGCCCTGTGCCGGGGTCTTTTTTTGTGTGCACATTGCTATGGCGGTGCGGCCTTCCCTGGCAAGCCAGCTCCCACAGGCAGTTCAGCGCCCTCCAGAGCGGTGATATACCTGTGGGAGCTGGCTTGCCAGCGAAAGCGCCACCGCCTATCTACTGCCCATGCGCGGCATCTCGATCCCGTGCAAATGCACCCGCCGATACAGCGTTGCCCGCGAAATCCCCAGCGCCTTGGCCGCCTCCCCCGGCTTCCAGCGATGGCGCATCAACGCCTCCAGCAGCACCTGGCGCTGCGGGCTCACACTGGCCTGCACTTCACCCTGTACCTGCGCCCCGCGCACATCTTGCGGCAAGTCCTGCAGTTGCAACGTGCCGCCCGCGCACACCGCGCAGGCATAGCGCAGCACCTGGCGCAACTGACGCAGGTTGCCCGGCCAGCGGTACACCAGCAGACACTCCAGCGCCGCTGCACTCAAGCCCACCTTCACCCTGCAAGCCGCCGCCTCCTCCACCAGCAAGCGGTTGATCAACGCCAGCCGGTCACTGCGCTCACGCAGCGGCGGCAGCTCGAAGCGTGCATTGGCTAGGCGAAAGTACAGGTCTTCGCGAAAGCGCCCGTCCGCCACCCGCGCCGCCAGGTCGCGGTGCGTCGCACAGATCACCTGGATATCCACGCGCTCGCGCCTGGCCGCACCCAACGGCGCCACCTCGCCCTCGGCCAGCACCCGCAGCAAGCGGGTCTGCAAGGCCAGCGGCATGTCGCCGATCTCGTCGAGGAACAGCGTGCCGCCATCGGCCTGCTGCAACAGCCCGCGCATGCCCTTGCTGGAAGCCCCGGTGAACGCCCCGGCGACATAGCCGAACAGCTCGCTCTCGATCAGGCTCTCCGGAATCGCCGCGCAATTGAGCGCCACAAACGGCTTGGCCGCCCGCGCGCTGCGCTCATGCAACTGGCGTGCGAACACCTCTTTGCCCGCCCCGGTCTCGCCCATCACCAGCACGGCCAGGTTGCAATCCTTGACCCGCACCGCCAGGCGCAGGCTCTCTTCAATGCGGCTGTCCACTGCACCCGGCGCCGCCACCCGTGCCGGGCGTTGCGGCGAGCTGACACGCACATGCAGTGCATCACCATCGCCGCTCCAACTGAGGCGTTGCGCCGACTCATCGGTGACCGCACGCAACTGGTCCAGGTTGAACAACTGGCCGATGTGCGCCGGCAGCTCGCCGTAACGCGACAACAACGCTGAACGCGCCAGACTGTTGAGCGCCTGCAAGCGCCCGTCGGCGTCCCACGCCAGCAGATAGTCCGGCTGGCTGTCCACGTACCCCGGCGCGCTGTGCGCCCGCAGCACCCAATGGGCCTGGGCGTTGTGCATGAAAAAGGCGTTCTCGATCTCGCGCGCGGTCTGCACCACCAACTGGCGGATCAGGTGCTGGCTGCGCCGATCGTCCGGCGATTGCAGCGCCGACACGTCGACCACCCCCAGCAACTCGCCCTGCGGGTCGAACACCGGCGCCGCCGAACAGGTCAGCCCGATGAACGCAGCGCGAAAGTGATCGCGCTTGTGCACCGTGACCGGCACCTTGCTGGTCAGCACCGCTGCCACCCCGCAAGTGCCCTCCTCGCCTTCCGACCAGCAGGTGCCCAGGTACAGGCCGGCCTTGCGGCAGTCGTTGCGCAGTGTGGCGTCGACGCGGTAGTCGATGGTGCGGCCCAGGGCATCGGTGAGCATTACGCAGTAGTCGGCGCCGCGTACCCCCTGGTGCAGGCGGGCCACCGCCTCGCTGGCGATACGCATGAACAGCTCGGCGCGTTCGCGGCACTCGTTGAGCAGGGTTTGCGAAAGGATGCGCGGCCCTTGCTGCGAGGAAGGGTCGAGGCGGTGCTGCTCCATCGAGCGGCGCCAGGAATCGAGGATCAACGGCGGCACCGGCGCCTGGGGCTGGCGATCGGCGTTTTTCAGCACACGACTGACACAGTCGACGTGGGCTCTGGAGTTCGCGGCAAGCATGGGGCCTCCGGTTCTCGTGTTCTTGTCGTTATGCGGCCCATTAAGCGCCGATTGCCAGGCCCCGACAAGCACCACCTGGGCATTCGCCGCGCTGAGACGCAGCGTCTCGGCGTCTCGCGTGGGAGCTGGCTGCGCTGCAACGCAGCGTCTTGTCGCGGCCCCGCAAACCCTGCTCGAAAGGCCTGTGCAATGGCTCTGCGTCGGGCATTCAAGTCTACCTGGCACCACCCTTGCTCAAGCCCTGGCACACAAGAACCAGAGGTGCGCCATGAGCCATCCCGCCCCCACCGTGGGCATCATCGTCAACCCGGCCTCGGGCCGCGACCTGCGCAGGCTCACCGCCAGCGCCGGCCTGTACTCCAGCACCGACAAGGCCTCGGCCGTGCAACGCCTGCTGGCCGCCTTCGCCGCCACCGGCATCCGCCAGGTGCTGCTGCCGCCGGACATGACCGGCATCGCCGCCGCCGTGCTCAAGGCCAGCCACGGCCCGCACGCCGCCAGCCAGCGCTGGCCGCACCTGAGCATCCTCTACATGCCGCTGCGCCAGACCGTGGAGGACACCCGCCTGGCGGCGCGCCAGATGGCCGCCGAGGGTGTCGCGCTGATCGCCGTGCTCGGCGGCGACGGCACCCACAAGGCGGTGGCCGCCGAGGTCGGTGATATCCCGCTGCTGACCCTGTCCACCGGTACCAACAATGCCTTCCCCGAACTGCGCGAAGCCACCAGCGCCGGGCTGGCCGGCGGCCTGTTCGCCGTCGGGCGCATCCCGCCCCAGGTCGGCCTGCGCCGCAACAAACGTCTGCTGGTGCGCGACCCGGCCCGCGAACTGTGCGAATGGGCGCTGGTGGAAGTGGCGGTATCGCCGCAACGCTTCATCGGCGCCCGCGCCCTGAGCCGCGCCGAAGACCTCGCCGAAGTGTTCGCCAGCTTTGCCGAACCGCATGCCATCGGCCTCTCGGCCCTGTGCGGGCTGTGGTGCCCGGTGTCGCGCCAGGCGCCCGAAGGCGCCTGGGTACGCCTCAACAGCCAGGCCGAACAGGCACTGCTGGCGCCGCTGGCACCCGGCCTGCTGCAAGGCTGCGGCATCACCGCCGCCGGCCCGCTGACGCCCGGCGTCGCGTATTCCCTGAGCCTGGCCAGCGGCACCCTGGCGCTGGATGGCGAACGTGAAATCGAGTTCTGCGAACACGACCGTCCCACCGTCACCCTCGACGCCCACGGCCCGCTGAGCATAGACGTGGAGGCGGTGCTGGCCTACGCCGCACGCCATCGCCTGCTGGCCGTGGGCCGCGAACATCCGCAACACCCTGCGAACCATCCGTGCTGAGACAACCCCGGAGAACAACAAGATGTCCACTCACCTGAGCACCCAGCAACTCCTGCATGCCTATCAGGTCATGCGTACCATCCGCGCCTTCGAAGAACGCCTGCACGTGGAGTTCGCCACCGGCGAGATCCCCGGCTTCGTGCACCTGTATGCCGGCGAAGAGGCGTCGGCCGCCGGGGTCATGGCGCACCTGCGCGACAGCGACTGCATTGCCTCCAACCACCGCGGCCACGGCCACTGCATCGCCAAGGGCGTGGACGTGCACGGCATGATGGCCGAGATCTACGGCAAGAAAACCGGCGTGTGCGGCGGCAAGGGCGGCTCGATGCACATCGCCGACCTGGAGAAAGGCATGCTCGGCGCCAACGGCATCGTCGGTGCCGGCGCGCCGCTGGTGGCCGGGGCCGCGCTGGCCGCCAAGCTCAAGGGCACCGACGACGTGGCGGTGGTGTTCTTCGGTGACGGCGGCTCCAACGAGGGCGCGGTGTTCGAAGCCATGAACCTGGCCGCGATCATGAACCTGCCGTGCATCTTCGTCGCCGAGAACAACGGTTACGCCGAGGCCACCGCGTCCAACTGGTCGGTGGCGTGCGACCACATTGCCGACCGCGCCGCCGGCTTCGGCATGCCCGGGGTGACCATCGACGGCTACGACTTCTTTGCCGTGCACGAGGCCGCCGGCGCTGCCATCGAACGCGCCCGCAGCGGCCAGGGGCCGTCGCTGGTGGAGGTCAAGCTGACCCGCTATTACGGCCACTTCGAGGGCGACGCGCAAACCTACCGCGCGCCGGACGAGGTGAAGAACCTGCGCGAAACCCGCGACTGCCTGATGCAGTTCCGCCAACGCACCACCCGCGGCGGGCTGCTCAGCAAGGCGCAACTGGACCAGGTGGACGCTCAGGTCGCCGACCTGATCGAAGACTCGGTGCGCCGCGCCAAGTCCGACCCCAAACCCCAGCCCGCCGACCTGCTCAGCGACGTGTACGTCTCGTACCCCTGAGCCCGCTGCCCTTACAACAAGAACAATCGGAGAATCATCATGGCGAGAAAAATCAGCTACCAGCAGGCCATCAACGAAGCCCTGGCCCAGGAAATGCGCCGCGACCCCACGGTGTTCATCATTGGCGAAGACGTCGCCGGCGGTGCCGGTGCGCCGGGCGAAAGCGACGCCTGGGGCGGCGTGCTCGGCGTCACCAAGGGCCTCTACGGCCAGTTCCCCGGCCGTGTACTGGACGCCCCGCTGTCGGAAATCGGCTATGTCGGCGCAGCTGTCGGCGCCGCCACCCAGGGCCTGCGCCCGGTGTGCGAACTGATGTTCGTCGACTTTGCCGGCTGCTGCCTGGACCAGATCCTCAACCAGGCCGCCAAGTTTCGCTACATGTTCGGCGGCAAGGCGGTCACCCCGCTGGTGATGCGCACCATGGTCGGCGCCGGCCTGCGCGCCGCCGCCCAGCACTCGCAGATGCTCACCTCGCTGTGGACCCACATCCCCGGCCTGAAAGTGGTGTGCCCGTCGTCGCCGTATGACGCCAAAGGCCTGTTGATCCAGGCCATCCGCGACAACGACCCGGTGATCTTCTGCGAGCACAAGCTGCTCTACAGCATGCAGGGCGAGGTACCGGAAGAGGTGTACAGCGTGCCGTTCGGCGAGGCGAACTTCCTGCGCGACGGCGATGACATCACCCTGGTGACCTACGGGCGCATGGTCCACCTGGCGATGGAAGCAGCCGCCAACCTGGCGCGCCAGGGTATCGACTGCGAGGTGATCGACCTGCGCACCACCAGCCCGATGGACGAAGACAGCATTCTCGAAAGCGTGGAAAAAACCGGCCGCCTGGTGGTGATCGACGAAGCCAACCCGCGCTGCTCGATGGCCACCGACATCAGTGCACTGGTGGCGCAAAAAGCCTTTGCCGCGCTCAAGGGCCCGATCGAAATGGTCACCGCGCCGCACACCCCGGTGCCGTTCTCCGATGCGCTGGAAGACCTTTACATTCCCACCGCCGCGAAGATCGAGGCTGCCGTGCACACGGTGATGAAAGGGAGGGACGCGGCATGAGCCAGAGCCAGATTCATACCCTGACCATGCCCAAGTGGGGCCTGTCGATGACCGAAGGGCGCATCGACACCTGGCTCAAGCAGGAAGGCGAGCACATCAGCAAGGGCGACGAAGTGCTCGACGTGGAGACCGACAAGATTTCCAGCAGCGTCGAGGCGCCGTTCAGCGGCGTGCTGCGCCGCCAGATCGCCCAGCCCGATGAAACCCTGGCCGTCGGCGCGCTGCTGGCGGTGGTGGTCGAGGGCGAGGCCAGCGACGACGAGATCGACGCCGTGGTGCAGCGCTTCCAGGCCGAATTCGTGCCCGGCGACGGTGCCGAGCAAGACAGCGGCCCGGCACCGCACAAGCTCGAACTGGACGGGCGCCGCGTGCGCTACTTCGACCTTGGCGAGGGCGGCACGCCACTGGTGCTGGTGCACGGCTTCTGCGGCGACCTGAACAACTGGATGTTCAATCACCCGGCGCTGGCGGCCGAGCGCCGGGTGATTGCCCTAGACCTGCCGGGGCATGGCGAGTCGGACAAGCAACTGCAAGGCGGTGACGTGGATGAACTGAGCCACAGCGTACTGGCCCTGCTCGACCACCTGGACCTGGGCCGCGTGCACCTGGCCGGACACTCCATGGGCGGCGCCGTGGTGCTGAACCTGGCGCGTCTGGCGCCGACCCGGGTGCAGTCGCTGTGCCTGATCGCCAGCGCCGGGCTGGGGCGCGAGATCAATGGCGGTTACCTGCAAGGCATCGTCGCCGCCGCCAACCGCAACGCCCTCAAGCCGCAGATGAGCCAACTGTTCTCCGACCCCGGCCTGGTGACCCGGCAGATGCTCGAAGACATGCTCAAGTTCAAGCGCCTCGAAGGCGTCGAGAGTGCCCTGCACCAACAGGCCGCCGCCCTCGCCAACGGCGACGTGCAGCGCCACGACCTGCGCCCGGTGGTGGCGCAGCAACCGACGCTGGTGCTGTGGGGCAGTGACGACGCGATCATCCCGGCCACCCATGTCGACGGCCTGCCAGCCGAGGTCGAGATTTTTCCGGGCCAGGGCCACATGGTGCAGCTGGAGGCTGCCGAACAGGTCAACGCACGCCTGCTGGCATTCCTGCGCGCGCACTGACAACCGCCGCGCCGGCATCCAGGGCCAGTGCATCCTGGGCCACGAGTTCTGCGGCGAAACCCTCAAGCTCGGCGAAGGGGTACAGGGCTATGCGGTGGGCGACCCGGTGGCGGTGGGCATGCATGCATGCAGTGAAAAAGGCCGGCAACCTGCTCGGTCAGAGCGTGGTGGTGGTCGGTGCCGGCACCATCGGCTTGTGCACCATCATGTGCGCCAGGGCGGCGGGCGCGGCGCGGGTGATTGCGCTGGAGGTGGGCGCCAGCGTGGTGCTGGACCCGAAACAGTGCGACGCGCTGGCCGAGATCCGTGCACTCACCGGTGGGCTGGGGGCGGATGTGAGCTTTGAATGCATCGGCAACAAGCACACCGCCAAGCTGGCCATCGACGTGATCCGCAAGGCGGGCAAGTGCGTGCTGGTGGGGATTTTCGAGGAACCCAGCGCGTTCAACTTCTTCGAACGGGTGTCCACCGAGAAGCAGGTAATGGGGGCACTGGCGTACAACGGCGAGTTTGCCGACGTGATCGCGTTCATTGCCGACGGGCGGCTGGATATCAGCCCGCTGGTGACCGGGCGTATCGGCCTGGAGGGGATTGTGGGCGAAGGGTTCGAGGAACTGGTGAACAACAAGGAGCACAACGTGAAGATCATCGTGTCGCCGTCGCGGCTGTAGGCTTGGGTCGGCGTTGAATCTTTCGCTGGCAAGCCAGCTCCCACAGGTTCTGCACCGCACTCAAGATCACCGCTATCCCTGTGGGAGCTGGCTTGCCAGCGAAGGGGCCGGCGCGCCCCGATACAAACCCCTCGCACTCAAGTAAACTGGCGCGCTTCGCGCAGCCCCAGCGGCTGCCCTTCACGAACTACCCAAAGGTGCCCGCCATGCCCTGGCTGCAAGTACGTCTGGCCATCAGCCCGGAACAAGCCGAAACCTACGAAGACGCCCTGCTCGACGTCGGCGCCGTCTCCGTCACCTTCATGGACGCCGAAGATCAGCCGATCTTCGAACCGGACCTGAACACCACCCCGCTGTGGTCGCACACCCACCTGCTGGCCCTGTTCGAAGCCGACGCCGAACCGGAGGCGGTGTTCGCCCACCTGCAACTGCTGACCGGCGCCGCACTGCCCGAGCACCAGGCCGAAGTGATCGAAGACCAGGACTGGGAACGCAGCTGGATGGACAACTTCAAGCCCATGCGCTTCGGCCAGCGCCTGTGGATCGTGCCCAGCTGGCACGCCGCCCCCGAGCCCGAGGCGGTCAACCTGCTGCTCGACCCGGGCCTGGCCTTCGGCACCGGCACCCACCCGACCACCGCACTGTGCCTGGAATGGCTCGATGGCCAGGACCTCAAGGGCACCGAAGTCCTCGACTTCGGCTGCGGCTCGGGCATCCTGGCCATCGCCGCGCTGCTGCTCGGCGCACGCAAGGCCGTAGGCACCGACATCGACGTGCAGGCCATCGAAGCCTCGCGCGACAATGCCGGGCGCAACGGCATCGCCGACGCCCTGTTCGACCTGTACCTGCCCCAAGACATGCCGGCCATGCAGGCCGACGTGCTGGTGGCCAACATCCTCGCCGGCCCGCTGGTCTCGCTGGCCCCGCAACTGTCGGGGCTGGTGCGCCCGGGTGGCCTGCTGGCGCTGTCGGGCATCCTCGCCGAACAAGGCGACGAAGTGGCGGCCGCCTACGCCAAGGATTTCGACCTGGACCCGATCGCCGTACGCGATGGCTGGGTACGCATCAGTGGTCGCCGGCGCTAACTGCGCCTAGACTACACGTCTGCACAACCCGGACCGCCGCATGACCGACAGTTTCGTCACCCAGTGCCCGCATTGCCAGACCAGCTTTCGCGTCAGCCACACTCAATTGAGCGTGGCCCGCGGAGTGGTCCGTTGTGGCAATTGCCTGCAGGTTTTCAACGCCGCCAAGCAACTGCTGGAGCAGAGCGCCGCGCAACAGGCGAGCACGCCCGACACGCCGCTGTCGCCGAGCGCCGCCCAGGCACCTGTACCCCAGGCGCCGGTGCCGCTCAGCCAGCATGAGTGGAGCGCCACCGAGCTCGACCTCGATCAACTGGACCTCGACCAGGAGCTGGCACGCCTGGAACAACGCGAGATCCAGCCGATCACCGAGTTCAAGCGCAGCGAGGCGCAGGACTTCGAGCTGGCCCCGCGTCGCGAAGACAGCCTCAGCGCCCAGCGCGACGGGCCCGACGACACGCAGTTCCCCGACAGCCTGTTCAGCAGCCCGGCCGCCGAGCGCGAGCCTGCGCCCGAGCCATTCGCGCAGCCACCGCTGGTGAGCGAAACGGTGCTCGATGTCGCGCCCGCGCCCGGCGAACGCACCGAGCCGTCGTTCTCGCTCGACCTCGCCCCCCTGGACGACGAGCCCCCGCTGCGCGAGCAGCCCCGGCACGACCCCGAGCCCCCGACCGAGCGCCTGTCGGCCCGCGAGCCCGACGACACGCTTGAGGATGAGCCCGAGCACGACCCACACAGCCGCCAGGAGCCTGGCCTGGGCACGCTGCCGGGCGGGCGCGGCGGGCGCAAGCAAACGCTGGTCGACATCGTCGACGACCCGTTGCAGCTCGACTGGCAGAAACCGCGCAGCCACTGGGGCCGACGCCTGCTGTGGTCGCTGCTGATCCTGCTGGCCGCCGCGGCCCTGGCCGGCCAGTACATTGCCTACCACTTCGACGAACTGGCGCGCCAGGACCAGTACCGGCCGTGGTTCCAGCAACTGTGCCCGAGCCTGGGCTGCGAGGTGCCGTCCAAGGTCGACATCGCCCGCATCAAGAGCAGCAACCTGGTGGTGCGCAGCCACCCGGAGTTCGCCGGCGCGCTGATCGTCGACGCGATCATCTACAACCGCGCGCCCTTCTCGCAGCCCTTCCCGCTGCTGGAGCTGCGCTTTGCCGACCTCAACGGCCAGCTCATCGCCAGCCGTCGCTTCAAGCCCGGCGAATACCTCAGCGGTGAGCTGGCGGGCAAGGCCGAGATGCCCAGCCAGACGCCGATCCACATCGCCCTGGACATCCTCGACCCGGGCACCAAGGCGGTCAATTACAGCCTCAGCTTCCGCTCGCCGGAGTAAAGCCGCGGCCTGGCGCCCGATTTCCGGCGCCAGCCGAGCGCCCAGAACTGCTTGGCATAAAGCCACAGTTGTTCAGATTTTATCCAAATCGACCTTTATCCGGTCACCGAGAGCGGGTATCATGCCCACCCTTTTTCGAACTCTAAGATCGGCCCCCACAACAGGGAACTCCTATGTCGGCGGTACGCATCGGCCCATACACACTGCAGAACGCCCTGATCCTTGCCCCGATGGCCGGGGTCACGGACCAGCCTTTTCGTCAGCTGTGCCGACGAATGGGTGCAGGCCTGGTGGTGTCGGAGATGGTCAGCAGCGACATGAGCCTGTGGAACAGCCGCAAGTCGCGTCTGCGCATGATTCACGACGGTGATCCCGAGCCCCGCTCGGTCCAGATCGCCGGCGGTGACGCGCAGATGCTCGCTGCAGCCGCACGGGCCAACGTCGAGGCGGGCGCGCAGATCATCGATATCAACATGGGCTGCCCGGCAAAAAAAGTCTGCAACAAAGCCGCAGGCTCTGCTTTATTGAAGGATGAGGCACTGGTCAACGAGATCCTCCAGGCGGTGGTCGCCGCAGTGGACGTGCCAGTCACCCTCAAGATCCGTACCGGCTGGGACCGGGACAACAAGAATGGCCTGAGCGTGGCGAAGATCGCCGAGCAGGCAGGCATTCAGGCACTGGCCGTGCATGGCCGCACACGTGCCGACCTGTACACGGGCGATGCCGAGTACGACACCATCGCCGCGATCAAGCAGGCGGTGTCGATACCGGTATTCGCCAACGGTGACATCACGTCGCCACACAAGGCCCGACAGGTGCTCGACGCCACCGGCGCCGACGGTTTGCTGATTGGCCGGGCTGCCCAGGGGCGGCCGTGGATCTTTCGCGAGGTCGAGCATTACCTGCGTACCGGTGAACTGCTGCCGGCACCGCAATTGGCTGAAGTGGAACGAATTCTGCTGGAACATCTGGCCGCGCTGCACGCCTTCTATGGCGATGTGATGGGTGTGCGTATCGCCCGCAAGCACGTGGGCTGGTACCTGGCAACGTTACCGGGCGCCAAGGAGTTTCGCGCCCGTTTCAATGGTTTGGATGAGACACACGCGCAGTGCGCCGACGTTCGCGCGTTTTTCCGCGAGCGTGAACAGAGCCTTGAGACAGAGGACGGACAAGGGGTGGCCGCATGACGATGATGACCGAGACTTTAGTGAGTGGAACAACGCCCGTGAGCGACAACGTCAACCTGAAACAGCACCTGAACACCCCGAGCGAAGAGGGCCAGACCCTTCGCGGGAGTGTGGAGAAGGCGCTGCACAACTATTTCGCGCACCTCGAAGGTGCTGCTGTCACGGACGTGTACAACCTGGTGCTCTCTGAAGTCGAGGCGCCCTTGCTCGAAAGCGTGATGAACTACGTCAAGGGCAACCAGACCAAGGCCAGTGAGCTGCTGGGCCTGAACCGCGGCACCTTGCGCAAGAAACTCAAGCAGTACGATCTGCTGTAACACCCGAATCCACACCAGAAAAGGCGGCTCCCATTCGATGAGGTCGCCTTTTTTGCTGACTCCACCGCGTTATGGAATCTGAAATGACCGACCAGACTACCCGCCTGCCGATCCGCCGCGCCTTGATCAGCGTTTCCGACAAGACCGGAATCCTCGAATTCGCCCGTGAGCTGGAACAGCTCGGCGTCGAGATCCTGTCCACCGGTGGCACCTTCAAGTTGCTCCAGGACAATGGCGTCGCCGCGGTGGAAGTTGCCGACTACACCGGCTTTGCCGAAATGATGGACGGTCGGGTCAAGACCCTGCATCCCAAGATCCACGGGGGCATCCTGGGCCGTCGCGGCACCGACGACGCCATCATGGCCGAGCACGGCATCAAGCCGATCGACCTGGTCGCCGTCAACCTGTACCCGTTCGAAGCCACCATCTCCACGCCGGGCTGCGACCTGCCGACCGCCATCGAGAACATCGACATCGGCGGCCCGACCATGGTTCGCTCGGCGGCCAAGAACCATAAGGACGTGGCCATCGTGGTCAACGCCAGCGACTACGCCGACGTGCTGCAAGGCCTGAAGGCCGGCGGCCTGACCTACGCCCAGCGCTTCGACCTGATGCTCAAGGCGTTCGAGCACACCGCCGCCTACGACGGCATGATCGCCAACTACATGGGCACCGTGAACCAGGCCGCCGACACCCTGTCGACCGAAGACCGCAGCCAGTTCCCGCGCACCTTCAACAGCCAGTTCGTCAAGGCCCAGGAAATGCGCTACGGCGAGAACCCGCACCAGAGCGCGGCGTTCTATGTCGAGGCCAAGCCGGCCGAAGCCGGTATCGCCACCGCCACCCAACTGCAGGGCAAGGAACTGTCGTACAACAACGTGGCCGACACCGACGCCGCGCTCGAATGCGTCAAGAGCTTCGTCAAGCCGGCCTGCGTCATCGTCAAGCACGCCAACCCGTGCGGCGTGGCGGTCAGCCCGGACGCCGAAGGCGGCATTCGCCAGGCCTATGAGCTGGCCTACGCCACCGACACCGAATCGGCGTTTGGCGGCATCATCGCGTTCAACCGCGAACTGGATGCCGAAACCGCCAAGGCCATCGTCGAGCGCCAGTTCGTCGAAGTGATCATTGCCCCGAGCGTGAGCGAAGAGGCCCGTGCGGTGGTCGCGGCCAAGGCCAACGTGCGCCTGCTGGCGTGCGGCCAGTGGTCGGCCGAGCGTGCCGCTGCCTGGGACTACAAGCGCGTCACCGGTGGCCTGCTGGTGCAGAGCCGCGACATCGGCATGATCGGCGCCGATGACCTGAAAGTGGTCACCCAGCGTGCACCGACCGAGCAGGAAATCCACGACCTGATCTTCGCCTGGAAAGTCGCCAAGTACGTCAAGTCCAACGCCATCGTCTACGCCAAGAACCGCCAGACCATCGGTGTCGGCGCTGGCCAGATGAGCCGTGTGAACTCGGCACGCATTGCTGCCATCAAGGCCGAACACGCCGGTTTGCAGGTACAGGGTGCGGTCATGGCATCGGACGCGTTCTTCCCGTTCCGTGACGGCATCGACAATGCGGCTAAAGTGGGTATCACTGCGGTGATCCAGCCGGGTGGTTCGATGCGTGATGCCGAAGTCATCGCCGCGGCCGACGAAGCCGGCATCGCCATGGTCTTCACCGGCATGCGCCACTTCCGTCATTGACCGACAACGGCCGCACTGAAGCAGGCGTCTGCTGCAGTGCGTAGACAGCACAAGCGCAGGAGGCTTTGCCTCCTGATTGAAGAATTAGCGTCATCGAGGTTTTGACATGAACGTTTTGATCATCGGTAGCGGCGGCCGTGAACACGCCCTGGCCTGGAAAGTCGCTCAGGACCCACGCGTCGAGAAAGTCTTCGTCGCCCCCGGCAACGCCGGCACCGCCACCGAAGCCAAGTGCGAGAACGTCGACATCGACGTCAGCGCCCTGGAACAACTGGCCGACTTCGCTGAAAAGAACGTCGCCCTGACCATCGTCGGCCCCGAGGGCCCGCTGGTGGCCGGCGTCGTCGACCTGTTCCGCAGCCGCGGCCTGGACTGCTTCGGCCCCACCGCCGGCGCCGCCCAGCTGGAAGGCTCGAAGGCCTTCACCAAGGACTTCCTGGCCCGCCACAAGATCCCGACCGCCGACTACCAGAACTTCACCGAAGTCGAGCCGGCCCTGGCCTACCTGCGCGAAAAAGGCGCACCGATCGTGATCAAGGCCGACGGCCTGGCCGCCGGCAAAGGCGTGATCGTGGCCATGACCCTGGCCGAAGCCGAAGACGCCGTGCGCGACATGCTCGCCGGCAATGCGTTCGGCGAAGCCGGTTCGCGCGTGGTGATCGAGGAGTTCCTCGACGGCGAGGAAGCCAGCTTCATCGTCATGGTCGACGGCGAAAACGTGCTGCCCATGGCCACCAGCCAGGACCACAAGCGCGTCGGCAACGCCGACAGCGGCCCGAACACCGGCGGCATGGGTGCCTACTCCCCAGCCCCGGTGGTGACCGCCGAAGTGCACCAGCGCGTGATGGACCTGGTGATCTGGCCGACCGTGCGCGGCATGGCCGCCGAAGGCAACGTCTACACCGGCTTCCTGTACGCAGGGCTGATGATCGACAAGGCCGGCAACCCCAAGGTCATCGAGTTCAACTGCCGCTTCGGCGACCCGGAAACCCAACCGGTGATGCTGCGTCTTGAGTCGAGCCTGGTGCTGCTGATCGAAGCAGCGTTCGCCAAGGCCCTGAACAAGGTCGAAGCCCAGTGGAACCCGCAACCGAGCCTGGGCGTCGTGCTCGCGGCCGGTGGCTACCCGGGCGACTACGCCAAGGGCGCCCCGATCAACGGCCTGGACGCAGCAGCCAAGCTGACCGGCAAGGTCTTCCATGCCGGCACCGCGCTCAAGGATGGCCAGGTGGTGACCAGCGGCGGCCGCGTACTGTGCGCCACCGCGCTGGGTGAAACCGTCGAGGCTGCGCAACAGCAGGCCTATCGCCTGGCCGCCGAGATCGCGTGGGACGCCAGCTTCTACCGTACCGACATCGGTTATCGCGCCATCGCCCGCGAACGTGGCGAGCACCACGAGTAATCAGCCACGGCGAGGCCCCCACGGGGCCTTGCCTTCGGCTTGGCGCGCCGCGCATAGTGGTACACCGGCATTCAGCTAAGAAGGGATATCGTCGTGCGTTGGCTCAGGATTGCCATTGGTCTCACCGTCAGCCTGCTGACCCTGCTCTGCCTGTTGCCGGCAACCGCCGACTCTGGCAGTGGCTGGGCGGTTTTGCTCGACGATCAGGCCAGCCTGCAACTGAGCGATGTGCGTTCCGAGCGGTATCGCAACCAATTCAGTCCCATCGAGCTCGACCAGCTCGATGCCGCCGAGCCCAACCAGGCGCTCTGGCTGCACTACCAACTGCCCCCCAACCAGCCTGAGCACGTGCTGCGCCTGTTCGCACCGGACCTGTCGCGCCTGGACCTGTACGTGCTCGCAGGCGGCACACTGAGCCAGCAGACCCATCACGGGCGCCAGGATGAGCGCGGCGTGCTGGACCTGAGCCTGAACAACCACGTGTTGGCCGTACCCGGCAGCAGCCAGGCCCAGGAGGTGTACCTGCGCCTGGTCTCCGAACACCAACTGCGCCCCGGCGTCAGCCTGATGCCCGCCGTGACCGCCGCCGCCGACCAGCGCCAGCCGCTGCTGTTCGGCCTGCTGTTCGGCTGCCTGGGCATGCTGGTGGTGCACAACCTGGTCCGCTTTGCCTACTCGCGCTCGGCCAGCAGCCTGTGGCTGGCCGGCTATCACAGCCTGATGCTGTTCAGCGCGATGATCCTGCTCAACCTGAGCGGCCCGTGGAACCTGTGGCATGCCGCGCAGACGCCGGCTGCCTACCTGGTGGCGCTGCTGGCCAGCCTGTGCGGGCTGGCCTTCACCCTGCGCTTCTTCGCCCCGCTGGCACAACCGCGGCTGGCGCGCCTGCTGCAGGGCGAGATCCTGCTGATCGGTATCTGTGGCCTGGTGCTGCTGTTCGTCGACACCTTGCCGCTGAACCTGGTGACCTATGCGCTGGTCGCCCTGGGCAGCCTGAGCATGCTGCTGGTGGCCGGCTATCACTGGTTCAGGGGCTTTGCCCCGGCCCGCCTGTTCAGCCTGGCCATGCTGGTGTTCAACCTCGGCTGCCTGGTGGTGCTGCCAGCGCTGCTGGGGCTGACCCGCACGCCCACCGAATGGCTGCTGTTCATCCTGCTGGCACTCACCGCCTTCAGTGGCACGCTGCTCAACCTGGCCCTGAGCGAGCGCCTGCGCAGCATCAACGAAGCGCACGTCAGTGCCAGCCGCGAGCTGGCCGCCAGCAACGCCGAGATCAACGCCAAGGCCGAGTTCCTGGCGCGCATCAGCCATGAGATCCGCACCCCGATGAACGGCGTGCTGGGCATGACCGAGCTGCTGCTGGGCACCCCGCTGTCGGTCAAGCAACGCGACTATGTGCAGACCATCCACAGCGCCGGCAACGAGCTGCTGACCCTGATCAACGAGATTCTCGACATTTCCAAGCTCGAATCCGGGCAGATCGAACTCGACGACGTGCAATTCGACCTCAATGCCCTGATCGAAGACTGCCTCAGCATCTTCCGCGCCAAGGCCGAGCAGCAGAACATCGAACTGATCAGCTTCACCCAGCCGCAAGTGCCACGAGTGATCAGCGGCGACCCCACGCGCCTGCGCCAGGCCCTGCTCAGCCTGCTGGAAAACGCCCTGAAGAAGACCGACCAGGGCGAAATCCTGCTGGTGGTGGCACTGGACCAGCGCGGCAGCAGCCCGCGCCTGCGCCTGGCAGTGCAGGACAGCGGCGAACCGATCCCGGCCAGCGAGCGCGACGCGCTGCTGCAGGCCGAGCTGCACAGCCAGCACTTTCTCTCCAACAACAAGCTCGGCGGGCTGCTGGGCCTGGTGATCGCCAAGCAACTGATCGCACTGATGCAGGGCGAGTTCGGCATCAAGACCAGCCACAACCAGGGCAATACCCTGTGGATGACCCTGCCGCTGGACCCGCAGCGCCTCGAACAACCCGCCACCGACCTGGACGGCCCATTGCGCGATGCACGGGTACTGGTGGTGGACGACAACGACACCTGCCGCAAGGTGCTGGTGCAGCAATGCAGCGCCTGGGGCATGAACGTCAGCGCGGTGCCCTCGGGCAAGGAGGCGCTGGCCCTGCTGCGCACCAAGGCGCACCTGCGCGACTACTTCGATGCGGTGCTGCTCGACCAGAACATGCCCGGCATGACCGGCATGCAGCTGGCCGCCAAGATCAAGGAAGACCCGAGCCTGAACCATGACATCCTGATCGTCATGCTCACCGGCATCACCAACGCCCCCAGCAAGGTCATCGCGCGCAACGCCGGGGTCAAGCGCATCCTCGCCAAACCGGTGGCCGGCTACACCCTCAAGACCACCCTGGCCGAAGAGCTGGCCCAGCGCAGCAAAGGCCACACCGTGAGCATCCCGGCGCCCAACCTCACGGCGCCACTGGACCTGCCCGGCGACTTCCGCATCCTGGTGGCCGAAGACAACAGCATTTCGACCAAGGTGATCCGCGGCATGCTCGGCAAGCTCAACCTTGAGCCCGACACCGCCAGCAACGGCGAAGAAGCACTGCAGGCCATGAAGGCGCGGCGCTACGACCTGGTGCTGATGGACTGCGAGATGCCAGTGCTGGACGGCTTCTCGGCCACCCAGCAGCTGCGCGCCTGGGAGGCCGAGAGCCAGTGCCCGCACACCCCGGTGGTGGCCCTGACGGCGCATATCCTCGCCGAACACAAGGAACGTGCACGCCAGGCCGGCATGGACGGCCACATGGCCAAGCCGGTGGAGCTGTCGCAACTGCGCGATCTGATCGAGTACTGGGTCGCGCACCGCGTGCCCGCCGAGCAACCGCTGAACACCCCGATCACCCACTGATACACTTGCCCAACGCCCCTACTTGCCGCGAGCCCACGCCATGCTTCATGAGTTGTTCAGCGTCTACCTGAAAATGCTCGTGCTCTACAGCCCCTTTTTCGTCCTGTCGTGCTTCATCAGCCTGACCCGTGGCCACTCCAGCAAGGAGCGCAAGCAACTGGCCTGGCGCGTGGCCCTGGCGGTGTTGATCGCCAGCGTGCTGCTGTACCTGTTCGGGCGGGCGATCTTCGGCATCTTCGGCATCACCGCCGACGCCTTTCGCATCGGCGCCGGCAGCGTGCTGTTCATTTCGGCGCTGGGCATGGCCCAGGGCAAGTCGGCGGTCAATACCGACAATGTGCAGCAGGACGTGACCATCGTGCCGCTGACCATCCCGCTGACCGTCGGCCCCGGCACCATCGGCGCACTGCTGGTGATGGGCGTCAGTCAGCCGCACTGGGACGACAAGCTGCTGGCGATCATCAGTATCGCGCTGGCCAGCTTCACCGTCGGCCTGGTGCTGTACGGTTCGCACCGTATCGAACGCATTCTGGGCGATCAGGGCCTGCAGATCGTCAGCCGCCTGATGGGCCTGTTCGTCTGCGCTCTGGCGGCGCAGATCATCTTTACCGGGATCAAGGGTTACCTGGTGCTGTAGCCCTTAGTTGTCCCTGAAAAACGCTTGCGACAGCACCCTGGTCTGCTCCAGCACGAATGCGCGATGGCTTGCATACGCCTGGCGGTCGAACAGGTAGCAGCCACCATGGGGGGTCAAGGTCACATAGCGCCGGTAGGTGTCGGTCAGCAAGCCGTGCTCCACGTCGACTTCAAAGCGCATCACCAGCCCGCAGAAACACAGCAATGGCTGGTTGCGCCGGTCGGTAAAGCAAGGCGTGACCTTGCAGTGCGTTGCCTTATCGGACTCACGCCTGGGCATGGCTGACGAGTCGAAGTGGCGCTTGGCCTTCGCCTCCAGATCGAGATCACGCAGCGACTGGCTGATCACGTCGTGAAACAACGCTTCGGCGTCGCGCTGCACCACCGTGACCTCGAATGCGCGTACCTCTGCCAGGTCATGAGCAGGGCGGGTGACCGAGGACAGAAAGCTGATAAGGCGGCAACCGTGCCTGAGCAGGCAAGCATGGTGAAACTCGTTCCAGGCTTCAGGCTGCGCGTCTTGTCCAACCGCCTTGCTGGCGTACATCTCGGCGTACACCATCAAGTCCATCATGTCCTGCCTGTCACCAGGGGCCATGCCATCAGCAAAAGAAACGCGGTTGTCGCCGACCATCTGTGAGCGTTCATACGCGGCCATTGGCGCCCCCTTCCAGCGTGGCGGGTGTTGCCGTGACGACGGGCAAACGCTGCCTGAGCGAAACGGCATCGCCCGCCAGGGCAGCGACCGTCATCTCGCGCAGTCGCGCATAGCGTGCAACGGACAGCTCCTTGTGGCTGTAGAAAAACAGGCCGTCGCCTGGGCTGTCAACGCCGTAGAACGCCTGGTGCAGGAAGTCCTGCTGCAGCGGCACGGCCAGTGTCAGGCTTACAAACAGGCTGAACACCTGGTCTGGCGCGGTGCACGCACTCAGCTGGAAGTTGATGGCCGTTCGTTTCGTGCCATGCGCGCCGACGTTGCGGTCGAGCACCTGGGTGCGGAACAGCTGACGGGCCGGATGCTCGTAGTCCAACTCGCAAATCTGTTCCAGCATGCCGGTCATCTGCTTGAAGATGACCGTGGGCAACTTTTTCCTGAGGTGTTTTGCCACCAGCGCAACGATGCTCAGGTCATCCAGATTGCCGAACCTGGAAACATCGGATTGCGTGCTCTGGGTACTCCACATGAGCTGAGCCAGCCCGTCCACACTGCGTTGGAACCACGCCCGGGGATTGGCCGTGACGACGCCATCCTGATTGGCGCAGACCTGCGCCAGCAAGTGAGAGTTCAAGACATCATTGGCGGCCGACGCGCTCACGCCTGCTGGAAATGAAATCAGTTGCGCGCCGTTGACCCATGTTTGGTACTGCGTTTCCATACCTCGACTCCTTGAGGATAGCGACACCGGCGCCATGGCACCGATGCCGATGAGAAGTTACTTCCTCTTTATTTTCTTGAAGAAGTTATCCGAAGAGACACCCATGTAATCATGGATTTCCTCTTTGTTGCGTTGATAGACGCGCTCATTCCAATTCACCATCGTGGCAACTTGAGTAATGTCCATTGTTTCGACATCCCACTTCCAGAACAGCGCACCGCCGTTATCGGTACGCCTGTTGTATTCAAGCCCGATAAACAGCGTCACGGCCTCGCCGTTGGGTGTTTCAAGACACGGCAGAATGCGGCAACTGTCCTTGGTTGCACCCGTGCTGTTGTTGTTGAACAGGGTAATCATGTCCTCGTCACCCTTGAGTTTGTCGAGGGCCCTGGAGACCAGCGGGATCATTGCCGCGGCGTTGCCACCGGACACCGAAGCGACAATCTCCAACACCACGCTGTCCATGGTGATGTCGCGTTTGCTGGTGTTGTAGCTCTGGCGATCGGAACTGGCCATGAACCAGCCGGCATGCAGCATGGCTTCCCGGTAGGCCGCCAGCCATTGCAGGGGCTGCTCCTGGATGTTGCCCGAGGTGTTTGCCACCATCTCGGCGAATAGAGTGGCATCCTTGGCCATCTGCCGCTTGTCCGCAGACAGCTTGTCGGCAAACGTCAGAATCGTCGGGCCTTCGCTGGTCATCAGCGCAACTTCGCCCGTTTCGTCGTCCAGCCCCTCAGCCGACATCAAGCCGAGCATCGACATCGGAACAGGCTGGCGCTCAGGCACTTGCAGTTTGCTGAAAAACTCTTCGCTTTTTTCCGCACAGGGAAACAGGTTCACGTTATCCATAACATCATCCTTGTTCAGGTTTAATTTGCCGCTGTACAGCCAGGCAACTTAAAACTATCACCGCACCACGACAGAACGCCGTGCCAGATGAAACAAGGCATTTCGTTGAAAACAGATTACGTGACACCCGCGGACATTCAGGTTCGTTTAAAAACAACAGCTTTGCATTCTTCTTACTTGGCGCTGCGCCAGGTAACACCTGCACACCGCCACTCATTGGCCTGAACAACGGATACTGCCTACACGCACCGCACAGATGGCCCCGGGCCAAACCGCCAGCAACTTACCCTCGGCCAGCGAGAAAAGTTGCACTCGCACCCAAGCGCAACCTTTGCACCCATCGGGCTGTCCCTGGCTACGCCGGCCGGGTCCCGTACCAACGTGGCGTATACACCCACTCCCCGCCTGCGGCACGCGGGAAGGTACAGGTGGTGGACGACCCCACCAGCACCATGGTGCGCATGTCGACCTGCTCCGGCGTCAGCGCCCCCAGGGAGGTGGTGCGCAGGGTCTGACCGGGGCGGCCGATATCACGCCCCAGCACCACCGGGGTATCTGGCGTGCGGTGCTGGCGCACGATCTCCAGCGCACGCCCCAGTTGCCAGGGGCGCGAGCGTGAGATCGGGTTGTAGAAGGCCAGCGCCAGGTCGGCCTGGCAGGCCAGGTCCAGGCGCTTTTCGATGATGTCCCAGGGCTTGAGGTTGTCCGACAGCGACAGCACGCAGAAGTCATGCCCCAGCGGCGCACCGGCTTGCGCGGCAGTGGCCAGCGAGGCCGACACGCCCGGCAGCATCTGCAGGTCGACGCTGTGCCACTGCGGGTCCGTCGATTCGTGCAGGGCCTCCAGCACGGCGGCCGCCATGGCGAACACACCCGGATCGCCCGACGACACCACCACCACCGAGCGACCTTGCGCCGCCAGCTCGAAGGCGTGGCGGGCGCGCTGCATCTCTTCGCGATTGTCGGTGCAGTGCAGCACCTGGTCAGCCCGGAACGGGCCGGCCATGCGCACGTAGGTTTCATAGCCCAGCACATCGTCGGCGCGCGCCAGCTCGGCCTTGACCGCCGGTACCATCAGGTCGGCAGCCCCCGGCCCGAGGCCGATCACGGCCAGACGCCCGCGCGCGCAACCGATCTGCTGCGGGTCGATGGGCTGGTTGGCCACCGCAATCGCCACACCTTCGCCAACGCACTGTGGCGCCAGCAATTGCGGCCAGGCCTGCGCCGCCAGCTCGGCGACACTGCCGCCCGCCGGGGCAAAGCGCAGCGGTACGCCCAGCTCGGCCGCCGCCGCGTGCAACACCGGGCTGGCCATCTCGCTGTCGGCCGCCAGCAGGCAGGCCAGGGCAGGTTCGGCGATCCTGGCGCTGCGCAGCGCCTCACGTACTGCCGTGGCCAGCGCCGGCACCTGGGCACTCACCGCCACCAGTACGCAACGCGGGTAGATCACCAGCTCGTTGGCGTCGGCCTCGCGTACATCGCAGCCGACGTGAATCGCTCGTTGCGCCTGCTCGCTGTGCGGCAACTGTGCCTGCGCCAGCCACGGCGCGTCACCGTCGATACGCACCGGCTCACCGGCCAGCAGGTCAGAGACGAAACGCTTGCCCAGCTCCAGGTCGGCCAGCGCATAACCGCTGGGCGGGTTGAGCAGGCAGGTGCCGAAACGCAGCTCGCCGCTGGTGGTGATGGCCGGGGCGACCCCAAGCCCGGCGGCAATTTCGCGGGCCAGGGTGTTGACCCCGCCCAGCCCGCCGAGCAGCGGCACCACGGCGCTGCCATCTTCGGCCACGGCCAGCACCGGGGGTTCTGCGCCCTTTTCCAGCAGCACGCTGGCCAGGCTGCGGATCACGATGCCGGCGGCGCACAGGGCGATGATCGGGGTGTCCTGCTGGTACAGCTGGCGCAACGTGGCGCCGAACGCCTGATAGCTGCGGTCCACGCCCTCGACACGCCCGGCCAGGCCATGGATGAGCGCGTCGGGGTAGAGTTGCTGGAGCCTGCGCGCAGTGGCCAGGCTGCCCTTGCCCAGAATGACGATGGCCGGTGCGTTGTGCCTCATCACCCCTGCCACCTTTCACCCGGCACGATGATCAACGAGAAGTACGGCGAGGACTGCGGGTCGACCGCGTCCAGCGCCACGATCTTCTGGTTGGCCATGGTCGCGCGCTCCACGTACAGCGCTCGCTCGGCCATGCCCAGCTCGGCCAGCACGTCGCGTACCTTGGGAAAATTGCGCCCCAGCTTCATGATCACCGCAGCGTCGGCATCGGCCAGGCGGCGCTTGAGCTCCTCGGCCGGCAGTACGCCGGACAGCACCGACAGGCTCTGGTTGCGGTACACCAGCGGCGCGCCGAGTACCGACGCGCCGCCGAGCATCGAGCACACGCCGGGAATCACCTGGGCCTCGTAACGCTCGGCCAGGCGGTCGTGCAGGTACATGTAGGAGCCATAGAAGAACGGATCGCCTTCGCAGATCACCGCCACGTCGCGCCCGGCATCCAGGTGCGTGGCCACTTCCAGGCTGGCCTGGTCGTAGAAGTCGCTGATCACCTGTTCATACGACAGCGGCGCCGGCAACACCTCGGTGGTCACCGGGTACACCAACGGCAGCAGGGTCTGTGCATCCTGCAGGTGCGCCTCGATGATGCCGAAGGCATTGCCGCGCTTGCCCTTGGCCACGAAGTAGGCCACCACCGGGGCTTCGCGCAGCAGGCGCAGGGCCTTGACGGTGATCAGTTCCGGGTCGCCGGGGCCCACGCCCAGGCCAAGCAGTCGTCCGCGTGCCTGCATCATTCGACCTCCGTGGCCAGCGCATTGACCGCCGCTGCCGCCATCGCGCTACCGCCCAGGCGGCCTTCGACGATCACGAACGGCACCCCGCGGCTGTCGGCCGCAAGCATCGCCTTGGACTCGGCGGCGCCGACGAAGCCCACCGGGAAGCCGAGGATCAACGCAGGCTTCGGGGCACCGGCGTCGATCATGTCGAGCAGGTAGAACAAGGCGGTGGGCGCATTGCCGATCACCACCACGCTGCCCTCCAGGTGCGGCCGCCACAGCTCCAGCGCCACCGCCGAGCGGGTGTTGCCCAGCTCCCTGGCCAGCGCCGGCACGCTGTCGTCGCGCAGGGTGCAGATCACTGGGTTGTTGGCCGGCAGACGGGCGCGGGTGATGCCTTCGGCGACCATCCGCGCATCGCACAGGATCGGCGCACCGTTGGCCAGCGCCTCGCGTCCGGCCTTGCCGGCGCCGTCGCTGAAACGCAGCGCATCGACCACCTCGACCATGCCGCAGGCATGAATGACCCGCACCGCGAGTTTTTCCAGGTCGGCCGGGATCCGCTCCAGGCGAGCCTCCTGGCGAATGATGGCGAAGGAGTTGCGATAGATCTCCTGGCCGTCGCGGATGTAATCAATCATCGGGGTTGCTCCGTGGGCGGGCGTCGAGTTGCGTGCCCGCTTCTTTCAATGTCAGGTTGCGCCCGGTGAGGACGCCCAGGCCCGGCTGCGCCGGGTCGTGAAAATACAGGTCGTAACGCGCGTGCCCGACCGCCAGCAGGGTGGCCGGGGCGCTGTGGGCCAGCGCGCAGGAGCGCGCACAGCCACTGAGGTGAATGCCCGCCACCGCGCCCGGCTCACGCAGCAGCGCGGCCAGTTGCAGGGCGTCGGCCTTGGTGTCGGCCAGGGCCTTGGCGCACCCGGCTGAGCCGGTGCAGGCGACCATGCGTGCCAGTGCCTGGCGCGGGTCGCACAACAGGCCCAGCGCATGCAGCCCCTGCAGCGCCGTGTCGGCCCGGCGGGCTGCAATGTTGGGCAGCAACAGGCTTTGCCAGGGCGTCATGCGCAGGCTGCCATCGCCCAGGGTCGCGGCCAGCCGTGCCGCGCCACGCAGTTGCGCCGCGCTCAGGCGGCCCAGCGGGGCGGCGGCGCCGACCGCGACCGTGGCCGGCTGCAACTGTGGGTAGACTCCCAGATGCAGCGCCAGGTCACGCAGCGGGCGGCGCCAGCCGAGTACCGCGTCATCGCGCCGTACCGCCAGCCCCAGGCCCTGCACGAACGCTTCGCCGGTGCAGTCGGCCAGCAACTGGCGCATGCGTGCCTGTTGCGGGCTGGCCAGGTCGAGAAAGCGCTGCAACGCCGCCAGCACCAGCGCATGCCCGTCGGCCAATGGCACCGCGCCCAGCGGCGCGCTGTGGGCCGGGCAGCCGGCCAGGCCGAACGCCAGCCACACCTGGCCGTCCAGACGCAGCGCCGACAGCCACAGGTCGTGCGGGTGGGTGAGCATCGCCAGGTCTTCCCCGGCGTCCAGTTGCACGGCGAACTTGGCCGACAGCTGGTGGAAGCGCTCCGTGGTCTGCAGCGACTCGAGAACCTGCCCGGCCAGCGCGCGGCAATCGAACAACTGGGCGCGGTCCAGGCCCGCCGTGGGGCTGAGCATCAGGTTGCGCACATCGTCGCCGGCCGCCTGGCGCGGGCCCAGGCCGGCGCCCAGCAGGCACTCGATCAACCCGGCGTGGTCGCTGCCGATACCGCGAATCTGCAGGTTGCTGCGGTTGGTCACCTCGATCACGCCACCGGCAAAGCGCTCCGCGGCATGGGCCACCGCCTCGGCCTGCGCCGCGCTCAAGGTGCCGGCATCGAGCTTGATGCGCGAGATACCGCCGTCCAGCGCCTGGACGATGCGCCACAACCCCGGGCAAGCCGAGGGGCGAAGGGCAACTGGGGGCTGGGACTGGCTCAAGGGATCACCCGGCAATCGTCAAAAGGCGCTGGTAGCACAAAGGCGCGGTATTATGCCTGCTTTGTCCGCCGGCAGGATAAGCCTGCCGGTCGGATAGGCGAGTAAAAGAGGAACGGCATGGCGCCCTGGTTGACGGTAGTAGGTATTGGCGAAGACGGCTTCAACGGCCTGGGCAAACAGGCGCGGCGCGCCCTGCTGCAGGCCGTGAAGGTGTTCGGCAGCCCGCGCCAGCTGGCCCTGCTGCCGCATTGCCTGAAGGCCGAGCGCCTGGCCTGGCCGAGCCCGTTTGCGCTGGCCCCGGTGCTGGCGCTGCAGGGCCAGGCGGTGTGCGTGCTGGCCAGCGGCGACCCGATGTTCTACGGGGTCGGCGCCAGCCTGGCGCGCCAGCTCGATGCGGCACACATGCACCTATTGCCCTCGCCTTCGTCCTGCTCGCTGGCCGCCGCACGCCTGGGCTGGCCGTTGCAGGACGTGGTCACGCTGTCGGTGGTGGCGCGCCCGGTTGCGGCCATCGCCGCCCACCTCTATACCGGCCAGCGCCTGCTGGTGCTGAGCAACGATGGCGACAGCCCCGCCGCCATTGCCGCGCTGCTGCGCGAGCGCGGCTTCGGCCCCAGCCGCCTGAGTGTGCTGGAGCACCTGGGGGGCGCTGCCGAGCGGCGTATCGACGGCGTGGCCGATGCCTGGAAGGCGGACGACATCGCAGCGCTCAACGTGGTGGCGGTCGACTGCCAGGCCGCACCCGAGGCGCCACGCCTGTCCCCCCTGGCCGGCTTGCCGGACAGCGCCTTTTGCCATGACGGCCAGATCACCAAGCGCGACGTGCGCGCCATCACCCTCGCCCGCCTGGCCCCGCAGCCCGGCGAACTGCTGTGGGACGTGGGTGCCGGCAGCGGTTCGATCGGCATCGAGTGGATGCGTGCCCACCCCGCGTGCCGGGCATTGGCTATCGAGGCCGACACGGGGCGCCAGCAGTTGATCGAACGCAACCGCGAGGCACTCGGTGTGCCCGGCCTCCAGCTGGTACGTGGTGCGGCCCCCGAGGCCTTGCAGGGTCTGGAGCGGCCCGATGCGATCTTCATTGGCGGCGGCGTCACCCGTGAAGGCGTGCTCGACACCTGCTGGGCGCAGTTGCGCCCGGGCGGGCGCCTGGTGGCCAATGCCGTGACCCTGCAGAGCGAGACCCTGCTGATGAGCTGGCGTGCGCAGCATGGCGGCGAGCTGACGCGCATCCACGTGGCCCAGGCGCAGCCGCTGGGCGAATTCGATACCTGGCGCCAGGCGCTGCCGATCACCCTGCTCGACGTGGTCAAGCCCCTTGATGCGTGACGAGAGCGCCGAACAGCCGGCGCCGCTGCGCAGCGGCCTGACCACCGGCAGCTGCGCCACCGCCACCAGCCTGGCTGCGGCGCGCCTGCTGCTGAGCGGGCAGCACAACGACGCGGTGCAGATCACCCTGCCCAAGGGCAAGCAGGTGCAGATGCGCCTGGAGTTCTGCCGCCTGACCGACAGCGGTGCCGAAGCCGGCACGCTCAAGGATGCCGGTGACGATCCTGACGTGACCCATGGCGCGTTGCTCTACAGCCACGTGCGCCTGCTTGAGGAACCCGGCGTACGTTTTGTCGCGGGCATCGGCGTCGGCACCGTGACCCGGCCGGGGCTGGTGCTGGCGGTGGGTGAGCCTGCGATCAACCCGGTGCCGCGGCGCATGATGACCGAACACTTGCAGCGCCTGGCGCTGGAGTGCGGTTATGCGGGCGGTTTTGAAGTGACCGTGAACGTGCAGGACGGCGCCAGCCTGGCGCTGAAAACCATGAACCCGCGCCTGGGCATCCTCGGTGGCCTGTCGATCCTGGGCACCAGCGGCATCGTGCGGCCGTTCTCCTGCGCGGCCTACATCGCCTCGATCCACCAGGGCATCGACGTGGCCAGTACCAACGGCTACGAGCACATTGCCGCGTGCACCGGCAATGCCAGCGAAGACACCATGCGCCGGGTCTACGGCATCCCGGACATTGCCCTGATCGAGATGGGCGACTTTGTCGGTGCGGTGCTCAAGCACCTGCGCAAGGTGCCGGTGGGCAAGCTGAGCATCTGTGGCGGCTTTGGCAAGATCAGCAAGCTGGCCGCCGGGCACATGGACCTGCACAGTCGACACTCGAGCATCGACCTGCCGCAGTTGGCCGAATGGGCTGCGGCGGTGGGTGCCGATGCGCCGTTGCAGGCCGCGATCATTGGCGCCAACACCAGCCAGCAGGCGCTGGCGCTGGCCAGCGCGGCCGGCGTGGCGCTGGGTGATGCGGTGTGCGAGCACGCCCTGGCATTTGCCCGCAGCGTGGTCCCGGCGCAGGTGCAGGTAGAGGTGTTTGCCATCGATCGCCAGGGCGGCATCGTCGGCCGGGCGGGTGTGCAATGAGCCGGCGCATCCTGCTGCTGGGCGGCGTGACCGAAGCGATGCTCATCGCCCGTGACCTGGGCCCGCAGCATGTCTACAGCCTGGCGGGCATCGGCCGGGTGCCGACCGACCTGGCGTGCCAGGTGCGGGTTGGCGGGTATGGGGGGGCCGAGGGGCTGGCTGCCTATCTGCGTGCAGAGAACATCGGCCTGCTGATCGATGCCACCCATCCGTATGCTGCGCAGATCAGCGCCAATGCGGTGCAGGCGGCGCGGTTGGCCGGGGTTGAGTGCTGGGCCTTGCGCCGGCCGGCGTGGCAGGCCCAGGCGGGGGATGACTGGCGCGAGGTGGCGGACTGGGCCGAGTTGATGAGGGCGTTGCAGGCGTTTCACCGGCCGTTGTTCACCTTGGGCCGCGAGCCGTTGCAGCATCTGCACGAGATACCGGCGGGGCAATTCTGGACCTTGCGGGCGTTGGAGGCGTGCGCGGGGAATGCGCGTTGCGAGGTGATTGGCGCGCGTGGGCCGTTTCGGCTGGAGGATGAACGGGCGCTGTTCGAGCGTCGGCAGGTGGATGTGCTGATCAGCAAGAACAGTGGCAGCAGCGCCACCGAGCCAAAATTGGAGGTAGCGCGCGAGCGCGGGGTGCCGGTGTTGATATTGAAGCGGCCGGTGTTGGTGGGGGTGGATCGGGAGTTTGGTGGGGTGGCTGAGTTGCTGGCGGTGCTTTGATGGGTGCAATGCAGCTCTGAAGCCGAGCAAACAAAGGCTGACAACGCCGATCCTGCAGGCCCTGGCACGTTGCAGCAAATGTGGGAGCTGCGGTGCGACGACTCGCCTTGCCAGCGAAGCGCCGCG
>NZ_JAHTBI010000014.1 GCF_019168305.1 Pseudomonas aegrilactucae | reverse complement strand
ATCAAGATCAAGATCAAGATCAACGGCAAGATCAAGATCTACAGCCACAGCCGGCGCGACGAAGGGCCCGTCGCGCCGCTCAGATTACGGCAGGACCTGCTTGAACGGCTTGACCACAACCTCAGCGTAAACACCCACCGCAACAAACGGATCCAACTGCGCCCAAGCCTTGGCGGCCTCCAGCGACTCAAACTCGGCAACGATCAGGCTGCCGCTGAAACCCGCCGCCCCCGGATCATTGCTGTCGATCGCCGGGTGCGGCCCGGCCAGCACGATGCGGCCTTCGGCCTTGAGCTGCTGCAGGCGCTCCAGGTGCGCCGGGCGTACAGCCAGGCGCTTTTCCAGCGAGTCGGCAACGTCTGTGGCAATAATGGCGTAGAGCATGTCAATCCTCGGTTTTGGGAGTGGTAGGGTCGCTGTCATGCAGGTGACGGGACAGGTAGACACCCTGGCCCACCAGGAACAATACGGTCATGCCCAGGCTGCCGAATACCTTGAAGTCCACCCAGATGTCCTGGAAGGTAAAGGCCACGAACAGGTTGGCCGCGCCGCAGAACAGGAAGAACGCGATCCATGCCACGTTCAGGCGCGTCCACACCGGCTCCGGCAAGGTCAGTGCATGGCCCATGATGCGTTTGATCAGCACACGGTCGCCAATGAAGTGGCTGCCGGCAAAGGCAATCGCAAACAGCCAGTTGACCGCCGGAGCCTTCCACTTCAGGAAGGTTTCACTGTGGAAGGCCAGGGTCAGGCCACCGAACACCAGGCACGCGCCCAGGGTCAGCCACTGGCCTTTTTCCAGCCGGCGCTGGCGGATCAACAGGGCGCCATACACCACCAGCGAGCTGATGATCAGCACCGCCGTGGCACTGTAGATGCCGCCCAGCTCGAACGACTGGCCTGCCAGGTCGACCGTGCGCGGGTCGAGCTTGTAGACGATGAAAAACAGGAACAGCGGGATGAAATCGATGAATTGTTTCACAGTGGCAGCCAGAAGCAGGATGTGACGGCATAATAACAAACATCAATGAGAGCGAAAGCGCCACCTATGAATGTTGATCTGCACTGCCACAGCACCGCGTCCGATGGCGCCCTGTCGCCTACGGCGCTGGTCGCGCGTGCCCACGAACACGGCGTGCGGATGCTGTCGCTGACCGACCACGACACCCTTGAAGGCCAACTGGAGGCGCAGGCCGCCACCCAGGCGCTGGGCATGCAATGGGTCAGCGGGATCGAGCTGTCATGCACCTGGGGCGGGGCAACGATCCATATTCTGGGCTACAACTTCCCGCTCGATGCCCAACCTCTGCAGAAGGCCGTTGAATCACTGCACCATGGGCGCTGGCTGCGTGCCGAGGAAATCGACCGGCGCCTGGCGCTCAAAGGCATGCCCGGTGCGCTGGACGGTGCGCGCGCCATTCAGCAGGCGCTGGGCGACAGCGGCAATGCCCCGGCGCGCCCGCACTTTGCCGAGTACCTGGTGCAAGCCGGCTACGTCAAGGACCGCGGCGAAGCCTTTCGCAAGTGGCTGGGCGCCGGCAAGCTGGGCGACGTCAAGTTGCACTGGCCAAGCTTGGACGACACTGTGCAGGTGCTGCGACAGTCGCACGCCTGGGTCAGCCTGGCCCACCCGATGCACTACGAATTAACCCGCAGCAAGCGCCGACGCCTGATTGCCGACTATATTCAAGCAGGTGGCCAGGCGCTGGAAGTGGTAAACGGGATGATGCCCGCCGAACAGGTGGGCACGATGTCGATCCTGGCCCGTGAGTTCGGTCTGCTGGCCAGCGCCGGCAGCGACTTTCATGGCCCGGGCGCCTGGTCTGAGATCGGTGTCTACCGGCCATTGCCGGAGGACCTGCCACCGCTGTGGCGTCGATTCAAACATGAGCAGCCAACTGCCGCCGTCTGAACAGGTAGACAATGTGAGTCAATTTTTCCAGATTCATCCGGAGAACCCGCAAGCGCGTCTGATCAAACAGGCTGTCGAAATCATCCGCAAGGGTGGCGTGGTGGTGTACCCGACCGATTCGGCCTATGCACTGGGCTGTCAGATCGGTGACAAGACCGCCGTGGAGCGCGTGCGTCGCCTGCGCCAGTTGGACAAGACGCACAACTTCACGCTGATGTGCTGCGACATGTCGCAACTGGGCGTGTTCGCCAAGATCGACACGGGTATTTTCCGGATACTCAAGGCCCATGTACCGGGCCCGTACACCTTCATTCTCAATGGTACCCGTGAAGTACCGCGCCTGCTGCTGCACGAGAAGCGCCGCACCATCGGCCTGCGCGTGCCGCAGAACCCGATCCTGCTGGCATTGCTGGCCGAGCTCGGCGAGCCGTTGATGAGCGTCAGCCTGATCCTGCCGGGTGACGAAGACCCGATGACCGACCCCTACGAGATCCGGCAGCGCCTGGAACACCACGTCGACCTGATCATCGATGGCGGCTTCGGCGACCTGAAGGCCTCCACCGTGATCGACTTGACCGGCGATGAGCCGGTGCTGATCCGTGCAGGGTGCGGCGACCCGACACCGTTTCTGGTCGAAGCGTGAATCAGGCCGCCAGCGTCGAGCCGACCCTCGATCCGCAAGCCGGGGCCCAGCAGGAGCTGGCACTGGTGATGGTGTATGGCGAAGCCATGACCGAAATGCCGGTGGACCTCTATATTCCACCCGATGCGCTGGAAGTGTTCCTCGAGGCCTTCGAAGGCCCGCTCGACCTGCTGCTGTACCTGATTCGCAAGCAGAACGTGGATATCCTCGACATCCCGGTGGCGGAAATCACCCGCCAGTACATGGGCTATGTCGAGTTGATGAAGACCGTGCGCCTGGAGCTGGCGGCCGAGTACCTGGTGATGGCCGCGATGCTGGCCGAGATCAAGTCGCGCATGCTGTTGCCCCGTTCGGCCGAAATCGAGCAGGAAGAAGACGACCCGCGTGCCGAGCTGATTCGTCGGCTGCAGGAGTACGAGCGCTTCAAGGCCGCCGCCGAGGGCATCGATGGTCTCAGCCGGGTCGGCCGCGAGGTGATAGTGCCGCGTCTTGAGGCGCCGCAGGCCAAGGCGCGCAAGCTGCTGCCGGACGTCGCGCTGGAAGAGGTGCTGATGTCGATGGCCGAGGTGCTGCGCCGTGGTGACATGTTCGAGAGCCATCAGGTCAGCCGCGAGGCACTGTCGACCCGCGAGCGCATGAGTGATGTGCTCGAACGCCTCAAGGGCGGTGGTTTCGTGCCGTTCGTCGAGCTGTTCACGGCCGAGGAGGGCAAGCTGGGCGTGGTGGTCACGTTCATGGCGGTGCTCGAACTGGTCAAGGAATCTCTCGTCGAACTGGTGCAGAATGAGCCTTTCGCTCCCATCCATGTCCGCGCCCGGGCCGAATAACCGTACACGAGCACCCCAATGAACCTGACTGAACCCCGTGACCTGGCGCCGTTGCTGGAAGCCTTTCTGTTGGCCTCCGGCAAGGCGCAATCGCTCGAGCGCCTGTACGAATTGTTCGAGGAGGCCGAGCGCCCCGAACCTGCGGTGTTCAGAAAGGCCCTGGAGGTGTTGCGCAAATCCTGCGCCGGGCGTGCATTTGAACTCAAGGAAGTGGCCTCCGGGTATCGCCTGCAGATCCGCGAGGACTACGCGCCCTGGGTCGGGCGCCTATGGGAGGAGCGCCCGCAGCGCTATTCCCGTGCCTTGCTGGAGACCATCGCGCTGATCGCCTACCGCCAGCCGATCACCCGTGGCGAGATCGAGGATGTGCGCGGCGTTGCGGTCAACACCAACATCATCAAGACCCTGCTCGAGCGTGAGTGGGTGCGCATCGTGGGCTACCGCGAGGTGCCCGGCAGACCGGCGATGTTCGCCACCACCAAGGCGTTCCTCGATCACTTCAACCTGAAGAACCTCGATGAGCTGCCGTCCCTGGCCGAGCTGCGCGAAATGGAGCCCGAGCCGTTGCTGGAGGTGGACGATGCGCCAGTACCTGCGCACCTGCAGGCGCTGGCCGACGAGAGCGCCGAGCCTGAGGCGCCGGTCGAGGAAACCAGCTTTCATAGCCTGCTGCTTGAGCTGGACTCGATGGAGCAGGGGCTCAAGACCGATTTCGATGACCTGCTGCAGGCGCCTGACGCGCCCGAGGATGAAGCACGCGCCCAGGACGTGCCGCGCGACTGACGGGCCCTTCGAGCGGAAAACGCCGTTGAACGCGGCAATATCGACTAGTCTGTGGTGCGTTCGACGCCGGTTCAGCGTATGATTCGCGACCTTTTTGGCGCTTGTTCCGCCAACTCAATGATTTCCAGAAGCATTACACCGGGAGGTGCCCAGATGAGTGACCAGGATCTGCAAGACAGCCCGCCGCGTCCAGCCGGCGAAAAACTGCAAAAAGTACTCGCGCGCATTGGCGTGGGTTCGCGCCGCGATGTCGAGGCCTGGATCAGCCAGGGTCGCATCAAGGTCAATGGCGTGGATGCCAGCCTTGGCCAGCGCGTCGACATGCACGATGCGATTTCCGTCGACGGTCGCCTGATCAAGCGTGAAGAAGCCGCAGAAACCGTGCGTCGCGTCATCATGTACAACAAGCCTGACGGCGAGATCTGCACCCGTGATGACCCGGAAGGCCGCCCGACCGTGTTCGACCGCCTGCCGCGTCCAAAAGAAGGCCGCTGGATCAACGTCGGCCGCCTGGACATCAACACCACCGGCCTGCTGATGTTCACCACCGACGGTGAACTGGCCAACCGCCTGATGCACCCCTCGTCCGAGATGGACCGTGAGTATGCGGTGCGTGTGCGTGGTGAAGTGGACGAAGACATGATCGCGCGCCTGAAGGCGGGTGTGGTGCTTGAAGACGGCCCGGCGCGCTTTACCGATATCCAGGAAGCGCCTGGCGGTGAAGGCTTCAACCACTGGTACCACTGTGTGGTGATGGAAGGCCGCAACCGTGAGGTGCGTCGCCTTTGGGAATCGCAGGGGCTGGTGGTCAGCCGCCTGAAGCGCGTGCGCTTTGGCCCGGTGTTCCTCAACTCCGACCTGCCGATGGGCCGCTGGCGTGAAATGAGCCAGGGCGAAGTGGACATCCTGGCTGCCGAAGTGGGCCTTGCGCCTGTGGCAATGCCGGCGATGAAAGCCAAGGTCAAGGACAAGCTCGAGCGCATGCAGCGCAAGTCCTCCAAGCCAGTGGGCCGTGGCGAGCGTGTGCGTACCCTGCGCCCGTCCAAGGACGGTGCACCGGCAGAGCGCCCCGCACGTCAGCCGCGTGATGATTCGGCGCGCAAGGGCCGCAGCACGGTAGCCGAGCGTCCGAGCGACATGGGCAAGCGCAAGCCGGCAGGCTCGGCACCCAAGCGCCCGGGCAGCAGCCGTGGCAAGCCGCCTCGGGCTGAGTAAGCGTTGAAATCAAGCCAACCTTCGGGTTGGCTTTTTTGTGCCTGTGTGTTCGGACCGCTTCGCCGGCAAGGACCGGTTCAGGCGCCCCCAGACAAGGTGTGGAAACTTTTTGAGCCACCTTGTAAATAATTCGTTACTAATTCTACGTGTTCCGCTCGTCGAATCGAGCCTCGGGTCACGCTGTAAACAATCCTTGCCGAAACGCGTTCGTTGGCCACCTTTACGCCCGCGTCAACCTCTTGCCCAACCCCCGCATCCACGGTGTGATAGCCGCCATTGCCCAGTGCAAAGCCCCGCCGCAGAGCAGGGCGAGACATAACAAGAAATGGAGGCGCCATGCACGCCGTACACTCCCCCAGGCTTCACTTCTCCCGCCGGACCGCTGCGTCTTGTCATCGGACAGTCACGCAACGTGTTGACCCCTGCGTCAAAGCAAGGGTATACAATGCGCCGCGTTTTAACTGTGACCCAACTGCGTACCGCGCAACCTTGTTGACACCGGGCTGATTCGAGCCGGGCCGCCGCCCGCTCCGAAGGCTCTGTTCCAAGACCCTCAAGGCACACCACCTTGATAATTCCGCTGCGCCACGAGCACGGCGGGTCCGATTCCGTCACAGATAAAAACAAGCAGGTGACTCCGTTCATGAGTGGACAAAACTCGCATTCAGGTGAGCTCAAGCGTGGCCTGAAAAATCGCCATATTCAGCTGATCGCCCTTGGTGGCGCCATCGGCACCGGGCTGTTCCTGGGATCGGCCGGGGTGATGCAGTCGGCGGGCCCGTCGATGATCCTCGGTTATGCCATCTGCGGCTTCATCGCCTTCCTGATCATGCGCCAGTTGGGCGAGATGATCGTCGAAGAGCCGGTGGCCGGCTCCTTCGCGCACTTTGCCCACAAGTACTGGGGCGGTTTCGCCGGCTTCCTGTCGGGCTGGAACTGCTGGGTGCTGTATATCCTGGTGGGAATGTCGGAACTGACTGCAGTTGGCAAGTACATTCACTACTGGGCGCCGGACATCCCCACCTGGGCCTCGGCAGCGGCGTTCTTTGTGCTCATCAATGCGATCAACCTGGCCAACGTGAAGGTGTTCGGCGAGGCGGAGTTCTGGTTCGCGATCATCAAGGTGCTGGCGATCGTCGGCATGATCGGCCTGGGCAGCTACCTGCTGGTCAGCGGTGGTGGCGGCCCTGAGGCCTCGGTCACCAACCTGTGGGCGCATGGCGGCTTCTTCCCGCATGGCGTGGGCGGGCTGGTGATGGCCATGGCGATCATCATGTTCTCCTTCGGCGGCCTGGAAATGCTCGGTTTCACCGCAGCCGAAGCCGACAAGCCGAAGACCGTGATCCCGAAAGCGATCAACCAGGTCATCTACCGCATCCTGATTTTCTACATCGGTGCCCTGGTGGTGCTGCTGTCGCTGACCCCGTGGGACAACCTTGTCAGCAGCCTGACCAGCTCGGGCGATGCCTACAGCGCCAGCCCGTTCGTGCAGGTGTTCTCGCTGCTGGGCAGCAGCACGGCCGCGCACATCCTCAACTTCGTGGTGCTGACCGCAGCGCTGTCGGTGTACAACAGTGGCACCTACTGCAACGCCCGTATGCTCTACGGCATGGCCGAGCAGGGTGATGCACCGGCCAGCCTGGCCAAGATCGACAAGCGCGGCGTGCCCGTGCGCTCGATCCTGGCATCGGCTGCGGTGACCGTGGTAGCAGTACTGCTCAACTACCTGATGCCGCACAGTGCACTTGAGCTGCTGATGTCGCTGGTGGTAGCGACCCTGGTGATCAACTGGGCGATGATCAGCTACTCGCACCTCAAGTTCCGTCAGCACATGGACCGCACCGGCCAGACATCGCTGTTCCGTGCGTTGATCTACCCGTACGGCAACTATATCTGCCTGGCGTTCGTGGTGTTCATCCTGGTGGTCATGCTGTTGATGCCGGGCAGCATCCGGGTGTCGGTGTTCGCGATTCCGGTCTGGCTGCTGGTGATGGGCGGTTTCTACTGGCTCAAGACCCGGCGCAGCGCCCAGAGCGCCGCACCTGTTGCGAGCCCTGCGTTGAAGTAAGCGCGGCCCTGCTGCAACGAAAAGCCCGGCTCAGTGCCGGGCTTTTTGGTTTTGCGTGGGCAGGCGCGTATCCTGAGGGCCTATTCCGGTAAAGCCAGACCCATGCTGATCATTTCCAATGCCGTGCACATACCCGATGACGAGATCGAGTTGAACGCCATCCGCGCCCAGGGCGCGGGCGGCCAGAACGTCAACAAGGTTTCCAGCGCCGTGCACCTGCGCTTTGACATTCACGCCTCGTCGTTGCCCGCGTTTCACAAGGAGCGCCTGCTGGCCCTGCGCGACAGCCGTATCACCAGTGAAGGCGTGATCGTGCTCAAGGCCCAGCAGTACCGCACTCAGGAGCAGAATCGCGCCGATGCGCTGGAGCGCTTGCGCGAGCTGATCCTGGCAGCGGTGAAGGTCGAGAAGGCGCGGCGCCCGACGCGCCCGACCCTTGGCTCCAAGACCCGCCGCCTGGAGTCCAAGAGCAAGCGTGGCACGATCAAGGCCGGGCGCGGCAAGGTCGACTACTGAGGCGTTTGCGGGTGGTGCCTTGGGTGCAGGCGGGCCTGGCGATACAGGTACACGCTCAGCAGCAGCCCGCCAAAGGCGGCGATGGCCGCGAACAGGAAGATCGAGGCGAAGCCGAAGCCCGCGGCCACGGCGCCCGCCAATGGCCCGGTAATCCCCAGCGACAGGTCGATGAACAGCGAATAGGCGCCCACGGCTGCACCGCGGTTGGACGCGGGCACCAGGTTCACCGCTTCGACGCCCAGTGCGGGGAATACCAGCGAAAAGCCGAAGCCGCTAAGGGCCGCACCCGCCAGTGCCAGCTCGGCGCTGGGCGCCAGCCACAGCAGGAGCAGGCCGAGGGTTTCCACCGACAGGCAGGCAATGGCCACGCGGTAGCCACCGATACGGTTGATCAGGTTGCCGAACAGCAGGCGTGCGCTGATGAAACTGGCGCCGAACAGGCTCAGGCAGAGTGCGGCGTGATTCCATGACTGGCTGGCGTAGTACAGGGTGATGAAGGTGGCGATGGTGCCAAAGCCGATCGAGCCCAGCGCCAGCCCCGAGCCATGCCCGAATACCCGGCCCAGTACGTGCAGGAACGGCAGGCGCTCACCGCTGACAATCGGCGCGGCCTGCCTGGGCCAGGCCAGCGCGATGCCGAGCGCACACAGCAGCACGATGCTCACGCCCATGCTCCACAGCCCCAGTTGTTGCACCAGCACCACCCCCAGGGGGGCGCCGATGGCCAGTGCGCCGTAGCTGGCGATACCGTTCCAGGAAATGACCTTGGCGGTGTGCTCGGCGCCGACCCGGCCGATGCCCCAGCCAATCGAGCCCGAGCCCACCAGGCTTTCTGCGCTGCCCAGCACCAAGCGCCCCACCAGCAAACTGGTCAGGCTCATCCACGGCGTGGCTTGCAGCCAGGCGGCCAGCAGCATGAACACACCGCTCAGGCCACAGCCGGCCAGGCCATACAGTACCGCGCGCTTGCTGCCCAGGTTGTCGATGATGCGGCTGGCGTAGGGGCGGCTGAGCAAGGTGGCGAGGTACTGCACGCTGATCACCAGGCCAGCGACCACGGCGCCGTAGCCCAGGGTGTTGTGCACGTAGCCGGGCAGAACAGCCAGGGGGATGCCGATGTTGAGGTAGCCGATGAAGGTGAACAGGACGATGGAGGCGACTTGCAGGGTGACCGCCAGGGGGCGCGGTGTATCAGGCATGGAGGGTCCGGGAGTTGACAGGCTGAGTGCCTATCATAGACCGCAGTGGGGCGGGGGAGGTTCTTGGCGGTGTGAAAACCCGTTGCCGGGGTCGTCCCCTGTCGTAGTGGTTTTCACACGCCGGGTAGTGCGCGGTTATTCCTGTTCGGCGCTCGGGTTTTCGTCGCCATCGCAATCGCCCACGTGGGCGGGTTCGGCGCTGAGGGGAGCAGCGGGCTGCTCGGCTTGGTTCAGGCTTGGGAAGGGAAGATTCGGGATTTCATGCATCTCGTCGTTCCTCGCAAGTTTAAAGGTGGAAAGGCTGCGCAAGGCGCGCTTGGCTTTGATAAAGCCTGGGCAGGATACAGGAGTCTGGATGACAGTATGAATTTTCCTGCCCGTTGGTGCTGACAGTGATAGGCCTGTCGCGGGTTGCGCCCGCTCGCACAAGGTATTCATCGATCCCTGTGGGGGCGGGCTCGCCCCGCGATGGCGTCAGCGACAGACCTCGGCGATAGCCGCCGCCAGCGCCTGCAGCCGCGCCTCATCCGCCCCGGCGATATTGGCCCGGCCAGTGCCGACCATGTACACGCTGTGCTGCTCGCGCAACTGCGCTACCTGCTGCGCCGACAGGCCCGTATACGAGAACATTCCGCGTTGCTCGGCAATATGCGCGAATCGTTCGCTCAAACCATGCGGTTCGAGCGCCTCGACCAGGCCGACGCGCAAGGTGGCGATGCGCTGGCGCATGGCCTCGACTTCCTCGACCCACAGGCGCTTGAGCGCCGGGTCGCCGAGGATCGTCGCGACCACGGCGGCGCCGTGATCGGGCGGCGTGGACCACAGGTTGCGCGCAAGCAGCGCCAGCTGGCTGCGCACATCCTGCAGTCTGTCGGCGCTGTCGGCGCACACCAGCAGCGCGCCGGTGCGCTCGCGATACAGGCCGAAGTTCTTCGAGCAGGAGCTTGTGATCAGCAGCTCCGGCAGCGCGTCGGCAAACAGCCGAACGGCCCAGGCATCCTGTTCCAGCCCTTCGCCAAAGCCCTGGTAGGCGAAGTCGATCAGCGGCAGCAGTTCACGGCGCTTGACTACCTCAAGTACCGCCTGCCAGTCCTGCTGCGACAGGTCGAACCCGGTAGGGTTGTGGCAGCAGGCGTGCAGCAGTACCACGTCGCCCTTGGGCGCCGCTTCCAGTGCCCCGAGCATGCCGGGCACGTTCAAGCGGTTGTCCGCGCCCACATAGGGGTAGTGGCCGACCTTGAGGCCTGCGCTGGCAAAGATGGTTTCGTGGATGGGCCAGGTCGGATCGCTCAGCCAGATGCCTCGCCCCGGCAGGCACTGCTGGATGAACTCCGCCGTCAGGCGCAGTGCACCCGTGCCACCTGGGGTTTGCGTGGCGCCCACGCGGCGCTCGGCGAGCAACCGTGCGTCGTCGCCCATCACCAGTTGCGCGATCAGTTGCCCGAAGGCGGCGTCGCCATGCCCGCCCACATAACACTTGCTGGCCTGGCCGTCGAGCAGGCGCCGTTCGGCCTGCTTGACGGCTGCGGGCACCGGGGTCAGGCCCTGTGCGTCCTTGAACACGCCGACTCCAAGGTCGAACTTGTTCGGGTTGGTATCCCTGGCGTAGGCCTCCATCAAGCCGAGGATCGGGTCACCCGGTACGCGCGCGATGGCGCCGAAGTGCATTACTTGCGACCTTCGGCGGTGCTGGCGACCTCGTCGGTGCGCGCGGCCATGATGAAGTCGTTGCGGTGCAGGCCCTTGATCGAGTGGCTCCACCAGGTCACGGTGACCTTGCCCCACTCGGTCAGCAGGCCAGGGTGATGGCCTTCAGCTTCGGAGATGTCGCCCACCGCGTTGGTGAACGCCAGGGCGTGCTTGAAATTCTTGAACAGGAACACTTTTTCCAGCTGCATGATGCCGTCGCGCACTTCGATGTTCCAGTCGGGGATCTGCTTGATCAGTACCGGCAGTTCTTCGTCGCTGACCTGGGGTGCGTCGGCACGGCAGGCTTCGCAATGGGCTTGGTTCAAGGCGTTCATAGGTTAAGTCTTCCGCAAGTGGTTGTTATAGGTGTACAGGGCGGCTCAAGCGGCCACCTTGGGTGGGAATTTGGGGGCGTGCAAGCCCAGCTGCATGGCTTGCTGAACCATGCCCATGATGTCTTCGTGGGCCAGGTCGAACAAGCGCTTGAGGTCCGGCAGGGCGAAGTACACCGGCTGCAGAATGTCGATGCGATACGGCGTGCGCATGGCTTCGCGCGGGTCGAAGGCCTGGTGCTCGGGCGCGTCCGACAGGCTGTAGACGGTCTCCTTGGGTGACGAAAGAATGCCGCCCCCGTAGATCCTGCGCCCCTGCGGGGTGTCCACCAGGCCGAACTCGATGGTCATCCAGTACAGGCGCGCCAGATACACGCGTTGCTCTTTGGTGGCGGCCAGGCCGAGCTTGCCGTAGGTGTGGGTGAATTCGGCGAACCACGGGTTGGTCAGCAGCGGGCAGTGGCCGAAGATCTCGTGGAAGATGTCAGGCTCCTGCAGGTAGTCGAGCTCTTCTTCGGTGCGAATGAAGGTGGCGACCGGGAAGCGCTTGCTCGCCAGCAGTTCGAAAAAGGTCTGGAAGGGAATCAGGGCGGGCACCCGGGCAACTTGCCAGCCGGTGGTGGCGCCGAGTACCTGGTTGATCTCGCTCAGTTGCGGGATGCGGTCATGGGGCAGATTGAGCTGTTCGATGCCGTCCAGGTATTCCTGGCACGCACGACCCTCGATCACCTTCAGTTGGCGGGTGATCAGGGTGTTCCACACCGCATGTTCCTGCGGCGGGTAATCGATAAAACCCTGCGCATCGGGCTCACGAGCCACGTAGTGCGTCTGTTTCATGCTGCTCTCCTGATGAGGGCCTTTATTGTTATTGGGTTGGCTTGCGCCATGCCCTAGGAATAGCCATTCAACGTGGGTTTTGCATCAGGGCTGAGCGCGCACGGGCCTAGCGCCAGCAGGTGTTTTTGTAACGAATATTTTACGTTTTTGCCCGGGGTCCGGAAATCGGGCGGTCGACACCGTTGTCTAGCACGCTTTTTGTAACGTACTCTTTACGAAAATTCATGCCAAGGCGCAGATTGTGGCCGTGGTTCGCCTGCTTTCTAGGACTCTTCATGCGTATCAAAGTGCATTGCCAGAACCGCATCGGGATCTTGCGCGACATCCTCAACCTGCTGGTGGAGTACGGCATCAACGTCGCCCGCGGCGAGGTCGGTGGTGAGCACGGCAATGCCATCTACCTGCATTGCCCGAACCTGATCAACCTGCAGTTCCAGGCGTTACGCCCCAAGTTCGAGTCGATCACCGGCGTGTTCGGGGTCAAGCGCGTCGGCCTGATGCCCAGCGAACGCCGGCACATGGAGCTCAATGCGTTGCTGGGTGCGCTGGACTTTCCGGTGTTGTCGATCGACATGGGCGGCTCGATCGTTGCGGCCAATCGCGCGGCGGCGCAGTTGCTGGGGGTGCGGGTGGACGAGGTGCCGGGCATACCGCTGTCGCGCTACGCCGAAGACTTCGACCTGCCGGAACTGGTACGCGCCAACAAGTCGCGCATCAATGGGCTGCGGGTCAAGGTCAAGGGGGATGTGTTCCTGGCCGATATCGCGCCGCTGCAGTCGGAGCACGACGACAGCGAAGCCCTGGCGGGTGCGGTGCTGACGCTGCACCGAGCCGACCGTATCGGTGAGCGTATCTACAATGTGCGCAAACAGGAGCTGCGTGGCTTCGACAGTATCTTCCAGAGTTCGCGCGTGATGGCGGCGGTGGTGCGTGAAGCGCGGCGCATGGCGCCGCTGGATGCGCCGCTGCTGATCGAGGGCGAGACCGGCACCGGCAAGGAACTGCTGGCGCGTGCCTGCCACCTGGCCAGCCCGCGTGGGCAGGCACCCTTGATGGCGCTCAACTGCGCCGGTTTGCCGGAGTCGATGGCTGAGACCGAGTTGTTCGGTTATGGCCCGGGTGCATTCGAAGGGGCGCGCGCCGAGGGCAAGCTCGGCCTGCTGGAACTGACTGCAGGCGGCACGCTCTTCCTGGACGGCGTGGGTGAGATGAGCCCGCGCCTGCAGGTCAAGTTGCTGCGCTTTTTGCAGGATGGCTGCTTCCGTCGAGTGGGTAGCGATGAAGAGGTGTACCTGGATGTGCGGGTCATCTGTGCAACCCAGGTGGACCTGTCCGAGTTGTGTGCCCGCGGTGAGTTTCGCCAGGACCTGTACCATCGCCTCAACGTGCTGTCGCTGCACATCCCGCCGCTGCGCGAGTGCCTGGATGGCCTGCCGCCGCTGGTGGAGCACTTTCTCGACCAGGCCAGCCGACAGATCGGCTGCCCGCTGCCAAGCCTGACGCCGGCGGCCATGGAGCGTCTGAGCCAGTACCACTGGCCGGGCAATGTGCGGCAGCTGGAGAACGTATTGTTCCAGGCGGTTTCGTTATGCGAGGGCGGGGTGGTCAAGGTCGAACATATTCGCCTGCCGGATTACGGCGCGCGCCCACCCTTGGGCGAGTTCTCGCTGGAGGGCGACCTGTCGCAGATTGTCGGGCGTTTTGAAAAGGCGGTACTTGAAAGTTTGCAAGGCGAGTTTCCAAGTAGTCGGGCGCTGGGTAAACGCCTGGGTGTATCGCACACGACCATTGCCAACAAGTTACGGGATTATGCACTGGGCAAGTCGGTGGAATAAGAGGGCGTGAACGTTTCGTCAGGTGGGGTGCGCCCCGCAGGGGAGTTCCGGGGCGCAACTGCTGTCAGTAGGTTCCTTTAGCCGTTGGAACACCCGTTGCCCATGACGCGGTACTCAAGAACGTGTTTCTGGCCGTGCGAGTCTTCATAGGTCATGCGGGCCGGGACCACTTCGCAGACGTTCGGGACTTCGGTCATGGAGATGACTTTGGCGATGTCCAGATGTTGCGAGTAACTGTACTGTTCAACCGGAATCTGCTCGGAAGAAACCTCTGAAACTTCGGCTGCCATGGCCGATGCGCAGAAACTACCGAGTGCCAATACCAGTAAAGCTTTCATCTTCAAGTTACCTGTTTAAGGTCGAAAGGGGGCGCGCTGCACTTGTGGTGCGGCGTGTACAGCAGAAAAGTTGAGCGTGGTAATTGTCGCGGGATTAACGTGCCTTCGTGGGGGCTGTTACTGGTTAATTCGCGTTGCCGTTGCTGGCGAGATGAATTCTAGGAGTGTGGCTGGGCCTGAAACAGGGCCAGTTTTGATAAACACTGTTGGCAGAAACTGTAACAATCAGTTGAAAATCCACTCCGGAATTTATTTTTCTATCTGTCTCTGCGCTCAGAGGCCCGTTTCAGAGCGGTCGGGTGCGGTTGTTGGTCCAAATGCAGGCCGTGTTACTACCAACGTCGAATGGCCTTGGCCGCTCTGGTACAGTTAAAACGAGGTCATACAAAAACAACTATTACACCGAGGTAACAAAGATGAGTGCGGCTCCCCTGTATCCCGTTCGTCCCGAGGTTGCGGCCACCACGCTGACCGACGAGGCGACCTACAAGGCCATGTACCAGCAGTCGGTGATCAACCCGGACGGCTTCTGGCGCGAGCAAGCTCAGCGCCTCGACTGGATCAAGCCCTTCACCAAGGTCAAGCAGACCTCGTTCGACGATCACCATGTCGACATCAAGTGGTTTGCCGACGGCACTCTGAACGTTTCCTACAACTGCCTGGACCGCCACCTGGCCGAGCGTGGCGATCAGTTGGCAATCATCTGGGAGGGCGACGACCCTTCCGAGCACCGCAACATCACCTACCGCGAACTGCACGAGCAGGTCTGCAAGTTCGCCAACGCGCTGCGTGGCCAGGACGTGCACCGCGGCGATGTGGTGACCATCTACATGCCGATGATTCCCGAGGCCGTGGTCGCCATGCTGGCGTGCGCACGTATCGGCGCGATCCACTCGGTGGTGTTTGGCGGCTTCTCGCCCGAGGCGCTGGCCGGGCGCATCATCGACTGCAGGTCCAAGGTGGTGATCACCGCCGACGAAGGCCTGCGGGGTGGCCGCCGTACGCCGCTCAAGGCCAACGTCGACCTGGCGCTGACCAACCCGGAGACCGCCAGCGTGCAGAAGATCATCGTGTGCAAGCGCACCGGTGGCGACATCGCCTGGCACCAGCATCGCGACATCTGGTACGAAGACCTGATGAAAGTGGCGTCGGCCCACTGTGCACCGAAAGAGATGGGTGCCGAGGAGGCCCTGTTCATCCTCTATACCTCCGGCTCCACCGGCAAGCCCAAGGGCGTGCTGCACACCACCGGCGGCTACATGGTGTACGCCGCACTGACCCATGAGCGCGTGTTCGATTACCGTCCGGGTGAAATCTACTGGTGCACGGCCGACGTGGGCTGGGTCACCGGGCACAGCTACATCGTCTACGGGCCGCTGGCCAATGGCGCCACGACCGTGCTGTTCGAAGGTGTGCCGAACTACCCGGACATCACCCGCGTGTCCAAGATCATCGACAAGCACAAGGTCAACATTCTCTACACCGCGCCCACCGCCATTCGCGCGATGATGGCCGAAGGTCAGGCCGCGGTGAAGGATGCCGATGGTTCGAGCCTGCGCCTGCTGGGCTCGGTGGGCGAGCCGATCAACCCCGAGGCCTGGAACTGGTACCACACCACCGTGGGCAAGGAGCGTTGCCCGATCGTCGACACCTGGTGGCAGACCGAGACCGGCGGCATCCTGATCAGCCCGCTGCCGGGTGCGACCGCGCTCAAGCCGGGCTCGGCCACCCGTCCGTTCTTCGGTGTGGTGCCGGCGCTGGTGGACAACCTGGGCAACCTGATCGATGGCGCCGCCGAGGGCAACCTGGTGATCCTCGACTCGTGGCCGGGCCAGTCGCGTTCGCTGTACGGCGATCACGACCGCTTTGTCGATACCTACTTCAAGACGTTCCGCGGCATGTACTTCACCGGTGACGGCGCGCGCCGTGACGAGGATGGCTACTACTGGATCACCGGCCGCGTCGACGACGTGCTCAACGTGTCGGGCCACCGCATGGGCACGGCCGAGATCGAAAGTGCCATGGTTGCGCACCCGAAAGTCGCCGAAGCGGCGGTGGTGGGTGTGCCGCATGACCTGAAGGGGCAAGGCATCTATGTGTACGTCACGCTCAATGGCGGTGAAGAGCCGAATGAGGCGTTGCGCCTGGAACTGAAGAACTGGGTGCGCAAGGAGATCGGCCCGATCGCCTCGCCGGACGTGATCCAGTGGGCGCCAGGGCTGCCGAAGACCCGTTCGGGCAAGATCATGCGCCGCATCCTGCGCAAGATCGCCACGGCCGAATACGATGCGCTGGGGGATATCTCGACCCTGGCTGATCCGGGGGTGGTGCAGCACCTGATCGATACCCACAAGTCGATGAACCTGGCTTCGGCCTGATAAAAGCTTCGCTGGCAAGCCAGCTCCCACAGGTTGTGTGAACGCCGCATTACCTTGTGGGAGCTGGCTTGCCAGCGAAGAGGCCCGTAAGGGCGATCTGAGAAGCCCTGCCTGGCACTGTCGGCGGGGCTTTTTTGCGTCTGTTACTTCGACATTCATCGGTAACCCTTTCTGTCACCGATTTCGCACGCAAACGGGGCATAGGGAAACGTTACCGCAGCGTTCTGGTGCGGCTGGCCGTGGATTTTTCCCGCCGCACTACGCTGGACTTGCCGGATTACAGGGCTTTGCCAATAATGGGCGCGGTTATTGCTTGACTGATAGGTTATTTGTCTCTCGCTTTTGCATATCCTGTGAAAGCTGTCAATATCTCCCGGCCCGACTTCCTGCGCTTCTGTAACTAGTTGTCGCATTGAAGAAATATCGGCTTCGGAGCTGTCGTTAAAATGCCAATCACTCGCTCGTGATGCCTCGACCTGCTGTGGTCGAGACCTGCGCAGCTCGCGTTGTACCCATTCGCAACGTTGACGGTCGTTTTGTACTGTCACGTATTGCCCTTTACCGATGGAGTTCCCAGATGAAGAAACTCGCACTGCTTGGCGCCCTGGCGCTGTCCGTGTTTTCCCTGGCATCGCTGGCTGATGAAAAACCGCTGAAGATCGGCATCGAGGCCGCCTACCCACCGTTCGCCTCGAAAGCGCCTGATGGCAGCATCGTCGGTTTCGACTACGACATCGGCAATGCCCTGTGCGAAGAGATGAAGGTCAAGTGCACCTGGGTCGAGCAGGAGTTCGATGGCCTGATCCCGGCACTCAAAGTGCGCAAGATCGACGCGATCCTGTCGTCCATGTCGATCACCGACGATCGCAAGAAGTCCGTCGACTTCACCGGCAAGTACTACCTGACCCCGGCGCGCCTTGTGATGAAGGACGGCACTGCGGTCAGCGACAGCCTGGCTGAGCTCAAGGGCAAGAAGATCGGCGTGCAGCGCGGTTCGATCCACGACCGTTTCGCCAAGGAAGTGCTGGGTGCGCAGGGCGCTACCATCGTGCCGTACGGTACCCAGAATGAAATCTACCTGGACGTGGCCGCCGGCCGTCTGGATGGCACCGTGGCCGATGCTACGCTGTTGGAAGACGGTTTCCTGAAGACCGATGCGGGCAAGGGCTATGCGTTCGTCGGTCCGGCCTTCACCGACGCCAAGTACTTCGGCGACGGCATCGGCATTGCCGTGCGCAAGGGTGACAAGGCCAACCTGGATCGCCTCAACGCTGCCATCGCGGCCATTCGCGCCAACGGCAAGTACAAGCAGATTCAGGACAAGTACTTCAACTTCGACATCTACGGCCCAGAAGCCAAGTAAATCGTCGACGTTCCACCTGTTCAATGGTGCAAGCAGCAGAGGCTCTGAGGTTTGCACCATTTTTTCATCCCTAAGGTCGAGGACCTCATCATGTTGAAAGGCTACGGGGCAGTCATCCTCGATGGAGCATGGCTGACGCTACAGCTCGCCTTGTCGTCCATGGCCCTGGCCATCGTACTCGGCCTGATCGGCGTGGCGCTGCGCCTGTCGCCAGTGCGCTGGCTGGCCTGGCTGGGCGATCTGTATGCCACGGTGATCCGCGGGATTCCCGACCTGGTACTGATCCTGCTGATCTTCTACGGCGGCCAGGACCTGCTCAACCGCATCGCGCCGTTGCTCGGTTTCGACGACTACATCGACCTCAATCCGCTGATGGCGGGTATCGGTACCCTGGGCTTCATCTTTGGTGCCTACCTGTCGGAAACCTTCCGTGGCGCGTTCATGGCCATTCCCAAGGGGCAGGCCGAGGCCGGCATGGCCTATGGCATGAGCAGCCTGCAGATTTTTTTCCGGGTGCTGGTGCCGCAGATGATTCGCCTGGCGATTCCTGGCTTCACCAACAACTGGCTGGTACTGACCAAGGCGACTGCACTGATTTCGGTGGTCGGCCTGCAAGACATGATGTTCAAGGCCAAGCAGGCGGCAGACGCCACCCGCGAGCCGTTCACGTTCTTCCTGGCGGTCGCGGCGCTGTACCTGGTGATTACCAGTGTCTCGTTGCTGGCCCTGCGTTATCTCGAGAAGCGCTACTCGGTTGGCGTAAAGGCGGCTGATCTATGATTTTCGATTACAACGTCATCTGGGAAGCCATGCCGCTGTACCTGAACGGCATGCTCACCACGCTCAAGCTGCTGGCGCTGTCGCTGCTGTTCGGCCTGCTGGTGGCGGTGCCCCTGGGCCTGATGCGGGTGTCCAAGCAGCCGCTGGTGAACATGAGCGCCTGGCTCTACACCTACGTGATTCGCGGCACGCCGATGCTGGTGCAGCTGTTTTTGATCTACTACGGCCTGGCCCAGTTCGAGGCCGTGCGCGAAAGCGTGCTGTGGCCATGGCTGTCGAGCGCGACCTTCTGTGCGTGCCTGGCGTTCGCTGTCAACACCAGCGCCTACACCGCCGAGATCATTGCCGGCAGCCTCAAGGCCACGCCGCATGGCGAGATCGAGGCGGCCAAGGCGATGGGCATGTCGCGGGTGAAGATGTACCGCCGCATCCTGCTGCCGTCGGCACTGCGTCGTGCGCTGCCGCAATACAGCAATGAGGTGATCATGATGCTGCAGACCACCAGCCTGGCGTCGATCGTGACCCTGATCGATATCACCGGTGCGGCGCGCACGGTCAATGCCCAGTACTACCTGCCGTTCGAGGCCTACATCACCGCCGGCGTGTTCTACCTGTGCCTGACCTTCATTCTGGTCCGCCTGTTCAAGTTGGCCGAACGCCGCTGGCTCGGCTACCTGGCGCCGCGCAAGGGCTGAGGCCTGCGGCAACTTTTTCGCCCCGGGCGCGCCCGGGTCTGAACGCTTTGTGAGAACCGACAGCATGTACAAACTCGAAGTCCAAAACCTGCACAAACGCTATGGCAGTCACGAAGTGCTCAAGGGCGTGTCCCTGGCAGCCAAGGCAGGCGATGTGATCAGCATCATCGGCTCCAGTGGTTCGGGCAAAAGTACCTTCCTGCGTTGCATCAACCTGCTCGAGCAGCCGCACGCCGGCAAGATCCTGCTCAACAACGAAGAGTTGAAGCTGGTGGCCAACAAGGACGGCGCGCTGAAAGCCTCCGACCCCAGGCAGTTGCAGCGCATGCGTTCGCGCCTGTCGATGGTGTTCCAGCACTTCAACCTGTGGTCGCACATGACGGCGCTGGAGAACATCATCGAGGCCCCGGTGCACGTGCTGGGCATGAGCAGGAAGGATGCGCTGGAAAAGGCCGAGCACTACCTGGCCAAGGTGGGCGTGGCCCATCGCAAGGATGCCTACCCGGGCCACATGTCCGGTGGCGAGCAGCAGCGCGTGGCCATTGCCCGTGCGCTGGCGATGGAGCCGGAAGTGATGCTGTTCGACGAGCCGACCTCGGCGCTGGACCCGGAACTGGTGGGCGATGTGCTCAAGGTCATGCAGTCGCTGGCCCAGGAAGGTCGCACCATGGTGGTGGTAACCCACGAGATGGGTTTTGCCCGTGAAGTGTCGAACCAGCTGGTGTTCCTGCACAAGGGCCTGGTCGAAGAGACCGGCAACCCGCGCGAAGTGCTGGTCAACCCGCAGTCCGAGCGCTTGCAGCAGTTCCTTTCCGGCAGCCTGAAGTAAGCCGCCTGCGACGCTCGATTGCCGCGTCGCACCAAAATAGGTCATGCTGCGCGTCGATCGCAGCCTGACCAGGCACCTTCCCTCCCGCAGTCTGCGGGGCCCTGACTCATCCAAGGTTTCGGACCTCAGCTAATGACCACCCAGCGAATCGGTTTTCTCATCTGGCCCAGCACCAAGGCCCTGACCCTGGCGCTGGCCGAAGAGGTCTTGCAGGTGGCCCAGAAGGTGCACCCGGACGTCGTCTACGAGTTGCTGTTCCTGCAGGCCGAGGCACCGAGCGAACAAGCCTGGCGCTTGCCGGGCGAAGCGTGGACCGGTCGCCTGGAGGGGTGCCAGAAGCTGTTTCTGCTGGCGGACGAGCCGCCCCAGGCGGTGGGTGCGGCGCTCGGTAGCGCGCTCAAGCAACTGGTGCGCGCCGGGTGTGTGGTGGGCGGCCTGTCGGCGGGGGTCTACCCGCTGGCCCAGTTGGGCTTGCTCGATGGCTACCGCGCTGCGGTGCACTGGCGCTGGCAGGATGATTTTGCCGAGCGCTTTCCCAAGGTCATTGCCACCAGCCACCTGTTCGACTGGGACCGTGATCGCCTGACGGCCTGTGGCGGCATGTCGGTAGTGGACCTGCTGCTGGCGGTGCTGGCGCGCGACCATGGTGCGGAGTTGGCCGGTGCGGTGTCTGAAGAACTGGTGGTGGAGCGCATCCGCGAGGGCGGCGAGCGCCAGCGCATTCCGCTGCAGAACCGCCTGGGCTCCAGCCATCCCAAGCTGACCCAGGCGGTGTTGCTGATGGAGGCCAATATCGAGGAACCGTTGACCACCGACGAGATCGCCCAGCATGTGTGTGTGTCGCGCCGGCAGTTGGAACGCATCTTCAAGCAGTACCTCAACCGGGTGCCGAGCCAGTATTACCTGGAGCTGCGCTTGAACAAGGCGCGTCAGATGCTGATGCAGACCAGCAAGTCGATCATCCAGATCGGGCTGTCGTGCGGGTTTTCCTCGGGGCCGCATTTCTCCAGCGCGTACCGCAACTTCTTTGGCGCAACGCCACGCGAAGACCGCAACCAGCGACGCAGCAACAGCCCGTTCGAATTGTCGTCGGCGCCTGCCGAGCGCGGCTGATCGATTGCCACGTCGCGCCCTTCGCTGGCAGGCCAGCCCCCACAGGTTTGATGAGCGCTGCAGCAACCTGCGGGAACTGGCTTGCCAGCGAACGAGCCCCCGCAAATCTGTGCGTGACACAATCTCCCCACCACCGCGCCGCACCGTTTAAACTGCGCCTTTGCGACCCTATTTGTCGCATTGCCGAAAGCCTTGGCAAAACAGGGTTTGGCGCTATAAGAAGTTGTCGCTTGGCGACAAGGTCGGGCGCTCATCTGTCCTTACAATCCCCCCATCGCTCGCCAGTTCCAGGCAGGCGTTCCTCTTCAGGAGACTCCGATGTCCGTTGAGCAAGCTCCGGTGCAACGCGCCGATTTCGACCAGGTGATGGTCCCCAATTATGCGCCGGCCGCTTTCATTCCCGTGCGTGGCGAGGGTTCCCGTGTATGGGACCAGTCGGGGCGCGAGCTGATCGATTTCGCCGGCGGCATCGCCGTAAACGTTCTGGGGCACGCCCACCCGGCACTGGTCGGTGCGCTGACCGAACAGGCCAACAAGCTGTGGCATGTGTCCAACGTGTTCACCAACGAGCCGGCCCTGCGCCTGGCCCACAAGCTGGTCGATGCCACCTTCGCCGAGCGTGCATTCTTCTGCAACTCCGGCGCCGAAGCCAACGAGGCCGCCTTCAAGCTGGCCCGTCGCGTCGCCCACGACCGCTTCGGCCCTGAAAAGCACGAAATCATCGCCACCGTGAACAGTTTCCACGGTCGCACCCTGTTCACCGTGAGCGTCGGCGGTCAGCCCAAGTACTCCGACGGTTTCGGCCCGAAGATCACCGGTATCAGCCATGTGCCGTACAATGACCTGGAGGCGCTCAAGGCCCAGATCAGCGACAAGACCTGCGCGGTGGTGATCGAGCCGATCCAGGGTGAAAGTGGTGTTGTGCCGGCCGACACGGCCTACCTGCAAGGTGCGCGTGAACTGTGCGACAAGCACAACGCGCTGCTGATCTTCGACGAAGTGCAGACCGGCGTAGGCCGTACCGGCGAACTGTTCGCCTATATGCACTACGGCGTGATCCCGGACATCCTCACCAGCGCCAAGAGCCTGGGCGGCGGTTTCCCGATTGCCGCGATGCTGACCACCGAAGCGCTGGCCAGGCACCTGGCCGTGGGCACCCACGGCACCACCTATGGTGGCAACCCGCTGGGCTGCGCTGTGGCGGCTGCGGTACTGGACGTGGTCAACACGCCTGAGGTGCTGGCCGGTGTCAAAGCCAAACATCAACGCTTCAAGGCCCGCCTGGAAAAGATCGGCCAGCAATACGGCCTGTTCACCCAGGTGCGTGGCATGGGCCTGCTGATCGGTTGCGTGCTGTCCGACGCCTGGAAAGGCAAGGCCAAGGACATCTTCAACGCGGCCGAGAGAGAGGGCCTGATGGTCCTGCAGGCCGGCCCGGACGTGGTGCGCTTCGCCCCGAGCCTGGTGGTGGAAGATGCCGATATCGATGAAGGTCTGGACCGCTTCGAGCGCGCCGCCGCTGCACTGACCAAGGCCTGATAGCGCCCTTGCGTTCTTCGCTGGCCTGCACAGGCCGGCGAAACCGATTTCCGTAGCCTGTGCCCACGGCACGTGCCGCTTTTTCTGCGCCGATCACGGTCGGCCCGTTTTTCCCGAAAGGAGTGACACCATGCTGGTGATGCGCCCCGCGCAAATGGCTGACCTGGGTGAAGTACAGCGTCTGGCCGCGGACAGTCCCATTGGTGTCACGTCCTTGCCGGACGATGCCGGTCGCCTGGGTGACAAGATTGCCGCCTCCGAAACCTCGTTTGCCGCCGAGGTCAGCTTCAATGGTGAAGAGAGCTACTTCTTCGTGCTTGAAGACAGCACCACCGGCAAGCTGGTCGGCTGCTCGGCTATCGTCGCCTCGGCCGGTTACTCCGAGCCTTTCTACAGCTTTCGCAACGAGACCTTCGTGCACGCTTCGCGCGAGCTGAAGATCCACAACAAGATCCACGTGCTGTCGCAGTGTCACGACCTGACCGGCAACAGCCTGCTCACCAGCTTCTACGTGTTGCCCGAACTGGTCGGTACCGGCTGGGCCGAGCTCAACTCCCGCGGTCGGCTGCTGTTCATGGCCGCACACCCGGAGCGCTTTGCAGAGTCGGTGGTGACCGAGATCGTCGGTTACAGCGACGAGCAGGGTGACTCGCCGTTCTGGGACGCCATCGGGCGCAATTTCTTCGACCTCAACTATGCCGCCGCCGAGCGTCTGTGCGGCCTGAAGAGTCGTACCTTCCTGGCCGAACTGATGCCGCACTACCCGATCTACGTGCCCCTGCTGCCGGATGCCGCGCAAGAGGCAATGGGCCAGGTGCACCCGCGGGCGCAGATCACCTTCGACATCCTGATGCGCGAAGGCTTCGAGACCGATCACTACATCGATATTTTCGACGGCGGCCCGACCCTGCATGCGCGGGTGTCGGGTATCCGTTCGATCGCCCAGAGCCGCGTGATGCCGGTCAAGCTCCAGGAGCAGCCGGTCAAGGGCGGGCGCCTGTACCTGGTTTCCAACGGCCAGTTGCAGGACTACCGCGCCGTCTTGCTGGAGCTGGACTGGGCACCTGGCAAGCCGGTGCAGTTGAACCTGGCCGCCGCCGAAGCACTGGGTGTGGGCGAGGGCGCCAGTGTGCGCCTGGTCGCGGTCTGATACCTGAGCAACACAGGTCGAGTTTCGCAGGTGCCCGCAGGCGCCTGCCCGAGGAGATAGCATGATTGTTCGTCCCGTACGCAGCAGTGATTTACCTGCGCTGATCGAGCTGGCACGCAGCACTGGCACCACTGGCCTGACCACCTTGCCGGCCAATGAAGAGCGCCTGGCCCAGCGAGTGTCGTGGGCCGAGAAGACCTTTCGCGGTGAAGCCGACCGTGGGGATACCGACTACCTGTTCGTGCTCGAGAACGATGACGGCGAGGTGGTGGGTATTTCTGCCATCGCCGGCGCCGTGGGCTTGCGTGAGCCCTGGTACAACTACCGGGTCGGCCTGACCGTCAGTGCGTCCCAGGAACTGAACATCTACCGCGAGATTCCAACGCTGTTCCTGGCCAACGACCTGACCGGCAACTCCGAGCTGTGCTCGCTGTTTCTGCGCAGCGACTACCGCACCGGCCTCAATGGTCGGCTGCTGGCCAAGGCGCGCCTGCTGTTCATTGCCGAGTTCAGCGAGCTGTTCGGCAACAAGATCATTGCCGAGATGCGCGGCATGTCCGACGAGCAGGGCCGTTCGCCATTCTGGGAAAGCCTGGGCCGACACTTCTTCAAGATGGAATTCAGCCAGGCCGACTACCTCACCGGGGTGGGCAACAAGGCGTTCATCGCCGAGCTGATGCCCAAGTTCCCGCTGTACACCTGCTTCCTGTCCGAGGCCGCACGCAGCGTGATCGGGCGTGTGCACACCGATACCGAGCCGGCGCTGGCCATGTTGCAAAGCGAAGGCTTCAGCTATCAGGGGTATGTCGACATCTTCGATGCCGGCCCGGCCGTTGAATGCCAGACCAGCAAGATTCGTGCGGTGCACGACAGCCAGGCACTGGTGCTGGCCATCGGTACGCCGGGCGACGACGCCACGCCGTTCATCATGCATAACCGCAAGCGCGAAGACTGCCGGATTACCGCGGCCCCTGCGCGGTTGGCTGCCGGCACCCTGGTGGTCGACCCGCAAACCGCCAAGCGCCTGCGCCTGAGTGCCGGTGATCAGGTGCGCGCCGTGCCATTGTCCGCTGCCCGGGAGAGCAAATAATGACCACTCACTACATTGCCGGCACTTGGCTGGCGGGGCAGGGCGAAGCGCTGCAGTCGCTGGACCCGGTCAGCCAGAACGTGATCTGGCAGGGTCAGGGTGCCAACGCCGAACAGGTCGAGGCGGCGGTCAAGGCTGCCCGTGAGGCCTTCCCTGCCTGGGCCCGGCAATCGCTGGAGGCCCGCATCGGTGTGCTCGACGCCTTCGCGGCCAGCCTCAAGGCGCAAGCCGACGAGCTGGCCCGCTGCATCGGTGAAGAAACCGGCAAGCCGCTGTGGGAGGCCAGCACCGAAGTCACCAGCATGGTCAACAAGGTCGCGATCTCGGTGCAGAGCTACCGTGAGCGTACCGGTGAGAAAAGCGGCCCACTGGCCGATGCCAGGGCGGTGCTGCGGCACAAGCCACATGGCGTGGTGGCGGTATTCGGGCCCTACAACTTCCCTGGCCACCTGCCCAACGGGCATATCGTGCCGGCATTGCTGGCCGGCAACAGCGTGGTGTTCAAGCCCAGCGAGCTGACCCCGAAAGTGGCGGAGCTGACCGTCAAGTGCTGGGTCGAGGCCGGCCTGCCGGCGGGTGTGCTCAACCTGGTGCAGGGCGCACGTGAAACCGGTGTGGCGCTGGCCGCCAACCCGGGCATCGACGGGTTGTTCTTCACCGGCTCCAGCCGCACCGGCAATGTGTTGCACCAGCAGTTTGCCGGTCGCCCGGACAAGATCCTGGCGCTGGAAATGGGTGGCAACAATCCCCTGGTGGTCGATCAGGTCCAGGATCTGGATGCCGCGGTCTATACGATTATCCAGTCCGCTTTCATTTCCGCTGGCCAGCGCTGCACCTGTGCACGCCGCCTGCTGGTGCCGCAAGGTGCCTGGGGTGACAGCTTGCTGGCGCGTCTGGTAGAGGTGAGCCGGAACATTTCGGTGGGTGCGTTCGATCAGCAGCCAGCGCCGTTCATGGGCTCGGTGATTTCCCTGGGTGCCGCCCAGGCGTTGCTGGATGCGCAGGCCCACTTGCTGGCCAACGGCGCGCAGGCCCTGCTGGCGATGACCCAGCCGAGCGCCGGTGCTGCATTGCTGACCCCGGGCATCCTCGATGTCACGGCGGTAGCGGGGCGCCCTGATGAAGAGTTCTTCGGGCCGTTGCTGCAGGTGATTCGCTACGGCGATTTCGATGCGGCGATTGCCGAGGCCAACAATACCCAGTACGGCCTGGCTGCTGGCCTGCTGTCGGATTCCGAGGCGCGCTACCAGCAGTTCTGGCTGCAAAGCCGCGCAGGCATCGTCAACTGGAACAAGCAACTGACCGGTGCGGCCAGCAGTGCACCGTTCGGTGGCGTAGGCGCCAGCGGTAACCACCGCGCCAGCGCCTACTATGCGGCCGATTACTGTGCCTACCCGGTTGCCTCGCTGGAAACCGCCAGCCTTGTTCTGCCCGCCACGCTGACGCCGGGCGTCACCCTATAACAACAGGTTCACGGAGCCTTAGCCGATGAAATCGTTTGAAGTGAATTTTGATGGTCTGGTGGGACCGACGCACAACTACGGTGGGCTGTCGTTCGGCAACGTCGCCTCGCAGAGCAACAGCCAGCAGGCGTCGAACCCGCGTGAGGCGGCGCGCCAGGGCCTGGCGAAAATGAAGGCGCTGATGGAGATGGGCTTCCAGCAAGGCGTGCTGGCCCCGCAGGAGCGTCCTGATGTAGCGGCGCTGCGACGCCTTGGTTTTGCCGGCACCGATGCGCAGGTCATCCAGCGTGCGGCCAAAGAGGCCATGCCCTTGCTGGTGGCCAGTTGCTCGGCCTCGAGCATGTGGGTGGCCAATGCCGCCACCGTGAGCCCGAGTGCGGACACCGCAGATGGTCGCGTGCATTTCACCGCCGCCAACCTCAACTGCAAGTACCACCGCAGCATCGAGCACCCGACCACCAGCCGTGTGCTGGGGGCGATGTTCGCCAATCCGCAGCATTTTGCGCACCATGCGGCCTTGCCGGCCGTGGCGCAGTTCGGCGATGAAGGTGCGGCCAACCACACGCGCTTCTGCCGCGCCTATGGCGAGGCCGGTGTGGAGTTCTTTGTGTTCGGGCGCAGTGCGTTCGATGCCCGTTATCCATCGCCTCAGAAGTACCCGGCGCGCCAGACCCTGGAAGCCTCGCAAGCGGTTGCCCGGCTGCATGGCCTGAGCGATGAAGGTGTGGTCTATGCTCAGCAGAACCCGGCAGTGATCGATCAGGGCGTGTTCCATAATGACGTGATTGCGGTCGGCAACGGCGAGGTGCTGTTCTATCACGAGGATGCGTTCCTCGACACCGAGACGATGCTGGCCGAGCTGCAGGCTAAACTGGCCAGGTATGGCGCCGACTTCAAGGCCATCTGCGTGCCGCGTGCCCAGGTGACGGTGGAGGATGCAGTGCGCTCGTACCTGTTCAACAGCCAGTTGCTGTCGCGCGAGGACGGTTCGATGCTGTTGATCGTGCCGGAAGAGTGTCGCAACAACGAGCGGGTCTGGGCCTACCTGTCAGCGCTGACCAGTCAGGGCGGGCCGGTGGTCGAGGTCAAGGTGTTCGACCTCAAGCAGAGCATGCAGAACGGTGGTGGCCCGGCGTGCCTGCGCTTGCGTGTAGCGCTGAATGAAACGGAACTGGCGGCGGTCAACCCAGGGGTTATCATGACCGCGCCGTTGTACGACACCCTGACCCAATGGGTCGACAAACACTACCGCGACAGCCTGGCCGAACGCGACCTGGCAGACCCGCAGTTGTTGCTGGAGTGTCGCACGGCACTGGATGAGCTGACCCAGATCCTCAAGCTGGGTTCGGTGTATCCGTTCCAACTCCAACCTTGAAAGAGAATTCGATTATGTCCGACACCCTGCAGCTGATCCTTGAAGATGACGACGGTACCCAGCTGGAAACCTCCTGCACGCGTTTCGCCGTGCTCTGGCAGGGCAAGGAGGTATGGATCCAGCAGGACGGCCGCGGCCAGCTGCTGATCGGAGTGGACGTGGAAGAAGGCGATGCCGAATACGCCAACCTGCTGCTGCGTCCGCTGGCCACCAACCTGGTCAGCCTGCAACTTGAAATGGAGCCGGCCGATGCCGGTGAAGACGACGATCACGTCCACGGTCCCGATTGCGGGCACCAACACTAAGGAACAGCGCCCATGCTCGCCCTCGGCAAACTGCTTGAACTGACCCTTGCCGGTCGTGAACCGGCAGAGAAGACCCAGCTGACTGTCGAAGGCGTGCGCATGCGCTGGCTTGGGGAGGGCGCACTTGAAGTGAGCCCGCCGCAGGCTCGTGACAATGGCATGGACCTGCTGCTGTCTGCGGGCATCCATGGCAACGAGACCGCGCCGATCGAGCTGCTCGACGAACTCCTGCATGGTATTGCCAGGGGGGAGATCAAGCCGCGCACGCGAATCCTGTTCCTGTTCGGCAATCCCGAAGCGATGCGTACGGGGGCGCGGTACATCGAACACGATGTCAATCGGCTGTTCAATGGGCGTCATGAGCAGTCCAGTGGTGTGGAGGCATTGCGTGCCTGCACATTGGAGCGCCTGGCGACGACCTTTTTCAGTGTGCAGGGGCGCACGCGCCTGCACTACGACCTGCACACCGCGATTCGCGGCTCGAAGATCGAGCAGTTTGCGCTCTATCCCTACAAGGAAGGCCGTCAGCACTCGCGACGTGAGCTGGCGCGCCTGCGTGCTGCCGGCATGGAGGCGGTACTGCTGCAGAGCAAGCCGTCGATCACCTTCACCGCGTTCACCTACGAGACCCTCGACGCCGAAGCCTTCACCCTGGAGCTGGGCAAGGCACGACCGTTCGGGCATAACCGCGAGATCAGGCTGGAGCGGCTGCACACGCGGCTCAAACAGGTCATCGAAGGGAACGAACCGCCTGAGGGGGATGTGCTCGATGGCCTGCAGCTGTTCAGCGTGGCCCGAGAGATCATCAAGCACAGTGACAGCTTCCACCTGCACCTGCCGGCGGATATCGAGAATTTTTCGGAGCTGTCCAAAGGCTATCTGCTGGCCGAAGACCTGGCCGAGACGCGCTGGATTGTCGAGGAGGAAGGGGCGCGGATCATTTTCCCGAATCCCAAGGTCAAGAACGGGCTGCGTGCGGGGATTCTGATCGTGCCGGCCTCAGCCGAGCAACTGGGCTGAGGTTGAGGCCCCTTCGCGGCAAGGCCGGCGAAGGGGGCAGCGCAATCAGCCTGCCATCTTCTGCGGCACTTCATCGCGGCGCAGCGAGCGCAGCTTGAGCAGCGTGTCGGCACAGGTCACCGCCGCTTCCGCGCCCTTGTGCACGAAATGCTCGAAGAAGAACTTCTGGTGCTCGTCGCCGGCATGGAAGTGGTGCGGGGTCAGCACCACCGAGAACACCGGTACCTCGGTTTCCAGCTGCACCTGCATCAGGCCGCTGATCACCGATTGTGCGACGAACTCGTGACGGTACAGGCCGCCGTCCACCACCAGACCCGCTGCCACGATGCCGGCATAGCGGCCGCTACGGGCCAGCAGCTTGGCGTGCAGCGGGATTTCGAAGGCGCCGCCCACTTCATAAAAATCGATATCGCTCAGCTGATAGCCCTGCTTGGCCATCTCTTCGACGAAACCCTTGCGGCTCTGATCAACAATTTCCTTGTGCCAGCAGGCCTGGACGAAGGCGATGCGTTCGTTGTGGTGGCCTTTGCTGTCGATCGGGGTAGCTTGCATTGAAACGGACTCCTGTTTGTATGAGAAACAGGGCAGTGGATCGAAGGGGATTGTCGTTGCGCAGATGTGCAGACGCAGGCACTCACGTGCCGATCCCGCTCTCTCTTTATCCGGACTATGACCGTCGGCCCCGGGATCACACCGGGTCTGCTGACCTTGCAGGGTGACTGCAAGCGCTCGCGGGCTATGCGCAGTGCGCAATTACCGCCGGTGGGGAATTGCACCCCGCCCTGAGAACGTTGCCGCCAGTCGCTGGCGGCGCACGTGTTGTAGCACAGTTGTCGGTTAAACGTATAGCCTGCTAACTAAACCGCGCCGGATGAAGGTCATTTCATCCCTATTGCAGGTTTCTATCGTATAAACACACTGCAACAGGTCATCAGGCTAGATATAATGCGGCCCTTTGCCGTTGTTTCGTCAATTTGACGCAGGCCGCCGTTTCCGTGGAAGAACCTATGAAAAGCGCAGAAATCCGTGAAGCCTTCCTTCGCTTCTTCGAAGAGCAGGGACATACCCGAGTTGCCTCCAGCTCCTTGATTCCGGGCAACGACCCGACCCTGCTGTTCACCAACGCGGGGATGAACCAGTTCAAGGACTGCTTCCTTGGCCAGGAAAAGCGCGCCTACACCCGTGCGACCAGCAGCCAGAAGTGCGTGCGCGCCGGTGGCAAGAACAGCGACCTGGAAAACGTCGGCTACACCGCACGTCACCACACCTTCTTCGAGATGCTGGGCAACTTCAGCTTCGGCGATTATTTCAAGCGTGATGCCATCACCTACGCCTGGACCTTCCTCACCGGCGTGCTGAACCTGCCCAAGGAAAAACTCTGGGTCACCGTCTACGCCACCGATGACGAGGCGTACGACATCTGGACCCAGCAGATCGGTGTACCGGCCGAGCGCATGGTACGCATTGGTGACAACAAGGGCGCCCCGTATGCGTCCGACAACTTCTGGACCATGGGCGACACCGGCCCGTGCGGCCCCTGCACCGAGATTTTCTACGATCACGGCGCCGACATCTGGGGTGGCCCGCCAGGCTCGCCGGAAGAAGACGGCGACCGTTACATCGAGATCTGGAACAACGTCTTCATGCAGTTCAACCGCACTGCCGATGGCGTGCTGCACCCGCTGCCAGCGCCGTCGGTTGACACCGGCATGGGCCTTGAGCGCATCAGTGCGGTCATGCAGCACGTGCATTCGAACTATGAAATCGATCTGTTCCAGAGCCTGCTGAGTGCTTCGGCAGCAGCGATCGGCTGCAGCAATGATGACCAGTCCTCGCTCAAGGTCGTGTCGGACCACATCCGTTCGTGCGGTTTCCTGATCGCCGATGGCGTGCTGCCGTCCAACGAAGGTCGCGGCTACGTGCTGCGCCGCATCATTCGTCGTGCCTGCCGTCACGGCAACAAGCTGGGCGCCACCGGCAGTTTCTTCTACAAGATCGTCGCAGCGCTGGTCGCCGAGATGGGTGAAGCCTTCCCTGAGCTCAAACTGCAGCAGGCCAACATCGAGCGCGTGCTCAAGGCTGAAGAAGAGCAGTTCGCCAAGACCCTGGAGCAGGGCCTGAAGATCCTCGAGCAGGACCTGGCCGAGCTCAAGGGTGACGTGGTTCCGGGCGAGGTGGTGTTCAAGCTGTATGACACCTACGGTTTCCCTATGGACCTGACCGCCGACATCGCCCGTGAGCGCAGCCTGACCATCGACGAGGCAGGCTTTGAGCGCGAGATGGAAGCACAGCGTGAACGCGCGCGCTCGGCCAGTGCCTTCGGCCTGGACTACAACAGCCTGGTCAAGGTTGACGTGGCCACCGAGTTCACCGGCTACGCCACTACCGAAGGCGCTGCCAGCGTGGTCGCACTCTACAAGGACGGCAAGGCCGTCGAGCAGTTGGGCGAAGGCGAACAGGGCGTGGTGATCCTCGATCGTACGCCGTTCTACGCCGAGTCTGGTGGTCAAGTGGGTGACAGCGGTTACCTGCAGGCCGGCAACCTGCGTTTCGACGTGCGCGACACCACCAAGACCGGCGGTGCGTTCCTGCACCACGGCGTGGTCGCCACAGGCAGCCTGAAGGTGGGCGCCCAGGTCGAGGCCAGGGTCGATGCCGATGTGCAGCACGCCACCTCGCTGAATCACTCTGCCACCCACTTGCTGCACGCTGCGCTGCGTCAGGTGCTGGGTGAGCACGTACAACAGAAAGGCTCGCTGGTCGACAGCCAGCGCCTGCGTTTCGACTTCAGCCACTTCGAGGCGGTCAAGCCAGAGCAGCTCAAGGCACTGGAAGACATCGTCAACCGCGAAGTGCGCAACAACACCGAAGTCAAGACCGAAGAAACCGATATCGAGACCGCCAAGCAGAAGGGCGCGATGGCGCTGTTCGGCGAGAAGTACGGCGACAGCGTGCGCGTGCTGAGCATGGGCGGCGACTTCTCGGTCGAGCTGTGCGGTGGTATCCACGCCAAGCGCACCGGTGATATCGGTTTGCTCAAGATCATCAGCGAAGGTGGCGTGGCCTCGGGCGTACGCCGTATCGAGGCTGTCACCGGGGCTGCGGCGCTGGCTTACCTCAATGGCGCCGAAGAGCAGCTCAAGGAAGCCGCCCAGTTGGTCAAGGGCAGCCGCGAGAACCTGATCGACAAGCTTTCGGCGGTGATCGAGCGCAATCGCCAGCTTGAGAAGCAGCTGGAGCAACTGCAGGCCAAGGCCGCCAGTGCCGCCGGTGATGACCTGTCGGCCAGTGCGGTCGAGGTCAAGGGCGTCAAGGTGCTGGCTGCACGCCTGGATGGCCAGGATGGCAAGGCATTGCTGGCGCTGGTCGACCAGCTGAAGAACAAACTCGGCCGCGCAGTGATCCTGCTCGGCAGTGTCCACGAAGACAAGGTCGTACTGGTCGCAGGCGTGACCAAGGACCTGACTGGCCAACTCAAAGCCGGTGATTTGATGAAGCAAGCCGCTGCAGCGGTGGGCGGCAAAGGCGGTGGACGTCCGGACATGGCGCAAGGCGGTGGCGTGGATGCCGCGGCGCTGGACGCTGCACTGGCGTTGACTGTCCCATTCGTAGAACAGGGTGTCTGAGGCGCCCGGAGGCCCGCCGTCCAGTGGCGGGCCCTGGCGTTGAATGAAGAATGTGTTTATAGGGTGCCCTTCACGGGCTGAGGCGGCTTTGAAATGGCGTTGATCGTACAGAAATTTGGCGGCACCTCGGTTGGCACGGTCGAACGGATCGAGCAGGTCGCCGACAAGGTGAAGAAGTTCCGCGAAGCCGGCGATGACCTGGTGGTCGTGTTGTCGGCAATGAGCGGCGAAACCAATCGTCTGATCGAGTTGGCCAAGCAGATCAGTGATCAGCCGGTGCCACGTGAGCTGGACGTGATTGTGTCCACGGGCGAGCAGGTGACGATTGCCTTGCTGGCCATGGCCCTGATCAAGCGCGGCGTGCCTGCGGTGTCCTATACCGGCAACCAGGTACGCATTCTCACCGACAGTGCGCACAACAAGGCGCGCATCCTGCAGATCGACGATCAGAAGATCCGCGCCGACCTCAAGGCAGGTCGCGTGGTGGTGGTCGCTGGTTTCCAGGGCGTTGATGAGCACGGCAGCATCACCACGCTGGGGCGCGGTGGCTCCGACACCACTGGCGTGGCCCTGGCGGCTGCGTTGAAGGCTGACGAGTGCCAGATCTATACCGATGTCGACGGTGTGTACACCACCGACCCGCGTGTGGTGTCCCAGGCGCAGCGGCTGGACAAGATCACCTTCGAAGAGATGCTGGAAATGGCCAGCCTCGGGTCCAAGGTGCTGCAGATCCGTGCCGTCGAGTTCGCCGGCAAGTACAACGTTCCGCTGCGCGTACTGCACAGCTTTCAAGAGGGTCCGGGTACCCTCATTACAATTGATGAAGAGGAATCCATGGAACAGCCGATCATTTCCGGCATCGCCTTCAACCGCGATGAAGCCAAGCTGACCATTCGCGGTGTGCCGGATACCCCGGGCGTGGCGTTCGGGATTCTGGGCCCCATCAGTGCAGCGAACATCGAAGTCGACATGATCGTGCAGAACGTGTCGCACGATAACACCACCGACTTCACCTTCACGGTGCACCGTAACGACTACGACAAGGCGCAAAAGGTGCTGGGCGAAACCGCCCTCAAGCTCAATGCCCGTGAAGTGGTCGGTGACACCAAGATTGCCAAGGTCTCGATCGTGGGCGTGGGCATGCGTTCGCATGCCGGTGTTGCCAGTCGCATGTTCGAGGCGCTGGCCAAGGAGAGCATCAATATCCAGATGATCTCCACGTCGGAAATCAAGGTGTCTGTGGTCATCGAAGAGAAGTACCTGGAACTGGCTGTGCGCGCCCTGCACACCGCCTTCGAGCTCGACGCACCGTCCCGTCAGGGCGAGTAAGCGTCATTCCACCTGGGGGCGCGGCCTGGCCGCGCCCTTCGTGTTTTTGAGCAGTGCAAGAACGCTGTGGGTTCGCCCGCACTGGTCAATACTTAGGCGTAGGTCGACAACCGTTCCGGTTGTAGGTTGAAGCCCTTTTTTTTTGCAGACTGTTGTCCCTGAACTGAATTGCGTGAGGAGAAAGGTATGTTGATTCTGACTCGTCGGTGCGCAGAGAGCCTGATAATTGGCGATGGCGAAATCACCGTGACCGTGCTCGGCGTCAAAGGAAACCAGGTACGGATCGGCGTGAACGCGCCCAAGGAAGTGGCCGTGCACCGTGAGGAAATCTACCTTCGGATCAAGAAAGAGAAGGACGAAGAACCAAGCCTTTAATTTTTATCAGTATTTTTTAAAAAAAGGGTTTGCAAACGGGGAGGGCTCTGGTTATAGTACGCCCCGTGTTGCGGAGAGGTGGCCGAGTGGCCGAAGGCGCTCCCCTGCTAAGGGAGTATACCTCACAAGGGTATCGGGGGTTCGAATCCCCCCTTCTCCGCCATTATTCATGTAGGGCGCTGTAATCTTGCTTCAAACGCTAAGTCGTTGAAATTAAACGAAAAAGTAGTTGGCAAATCGATTAAGCGGTCTATAATGCGCGGCAACAAATGCACTCGTAGCTCAGCTGGATAGAGTACTCGGCTACGAACCGAGCGGTCACAGGTTCGAATCCTGTCGAGTGCACCATACGACGAAGTGGTTTCCAGTCTGGAAGTTGCCTCAGTTTCAGCCAGTGGTAATCTGGTCTATCAAATACCAACCCTGCACTCGTAGCTCAGCTGGATAGAGTACTCGGCTACGAACCGAGCGGTCACAGGTTCGAATCCTGTCGAGTGCACCATACGACGAAGCAGTTTCCAGTTTGGAGAGTGTTTCAGCTTCAACCAGAGGTGATCTGGTCTATCAAGCGCCAACCCTGCACTCGTAGCTCAGCTGGATAGAGTACTCGGCTACGAACCGAGCGGTCACAGGTTCGAATCCTGTCGAGTGCACCATACAACAGAAAGCCCGCTTTTTAAGCGGGCTTTCTGCTTTCTGTCATTTCACTTTTCCGTAAGACACGATGAATAAACTGTCATCGCTGCGCTTGCCGGCCTCTGCTAACTTTTCAGTCTTGAATGTGTTCTTTTCAGCGTGTTTGCCGTCGCACTGATAGAGCTTGACGTTGTCACAGCTTTATCTCGCAAGCGGTTGTTCTGGCCAATATTTTCAGCCCGCACTGCCCAAGCCGTGTATGATTGCGCCCGTCAGCCCCGCCGGGGCTTGTGGAATACCACCATGGACTTACCCAGTAGTTACTCAATAGCTTGTTTTGCCAATCACGATTTGACTGATTGATTCTCCTGGCGTGCTCCGCTGCTGGGAGTGGAGTACGCGTATGACTGAAAATGAAGTGAAAAAGTCGCAAGAGAGCCTGCAGGATCGCCTGGCCCAGGTGGTCGAACTGTTGCAGCGCCAACGTGTGGTCGAAGACCTGACGCACCGTCAGGAAGGCCATCACCAGGACCTGGTCGAAAACCTCGTACACCGCCAGAACCTGGTCGAGCTTCAACGCAAGCTCGATGACCTGCACTCCGCTGACGTTGCCTACATTCTTGAAGCCCTGCCGCTGGATGATCGCCTGACGGTCTGGCAGCTGGTCAAGGCCGAGCGTGACGGCGATATCCTGCTCGAAGTATCCGACTCGGTGCGCGAAACCCTGATCGCCGACATGGACGATCACGAGCTGCTCGCTGCCGCCAAGGAGATGGATGCGGACGAGCTGGCCGACCTTGCGCCAGAGCTGCCGCGCGATGTCGTGCATGAGCTGATGGAGACCCTCGACGCCCAGCAGCGTGAGCGTGTGCGCTCCGCGTTGAGCTACGACGAGGATCAGGTCGGTGCACTGATGGACTTCGAGATGGTGACCATCCGCGAAGACGTCAGCCTGGAAGTGGTGCTGCGCTATCTGCGTCGTCTAAAGGAGTTGCCAGGACACACCGACAAGCTCTTCGTGGTCGACTATGACGGCAAGCTAAAGGGCGTGTTGCCGATCAAGCGGCTGCTGGTCAATGATCCGGACAAGCAGGTTGCGGAGGTCATGGCCAGTGATCCGGTGAGTTTCCATCCGGATGAAGATGCCTACGATGCCGCGCAGGCGTTTGAGCGCTATGACTTGATCTCCGCGCCAGTGGTCGACAAGAGCGACCGCCTTATTGGTCGTCTGACCATCGACGAGATGGTTGACCTGATTCGCGAGGAAAGCGAGAACGAAGTCCTCAACATGGCGGGTCTGCGAGAAGAGGAAGATATCTTCGCGTCGGTCTGGCGCTCGCTGCGCAACCGTTGGGCATGGCTTGCGATCAACCTGATCACGGCGTTCGTGGCGTCGCGGGTGATCGGCCTGTTCGAGGGCTCCATCGAGAAACTGGTGGCGCTGGCGGCGTTGATGCCGATCGTGGCTGGTATCGGCGGCAACTCGGGGAACCAGACCATCACCATGATCGTCAGGGCCATGGCGCTTGACCAGGTAAGCCCCGGCAATACCGCGCGCTTGATGCGCAAGGAGCTTGCAGTAGGCTTGATCAACGGTCTGGTGTGGGGCGGCGTGATCGGTGTTGTTGCCTATCTGCTATATGGCAGCTGGTCGCTGGGTGTGGTGATGACGGCTGCGATGACCCTGAACCTGTTGCTCGCAGCGTTGATGGGGGTTCTTATCCCCATGACGCTGGCGCGCATGGGGCGCGATCCAGCGATGGGGGCGAGCGTGATGATCACTGCCATGACCGACAGCGGCGGCTTCTTCATCTTCCTCGGGTTGGCTACGGTGTTCCTCTTGTAGGTGTAGGGGGGGTGCCAGGCAGGCACAAAAAAAGCCAGCGAAAGCTGGCTTTTTTGTGGGTGCGGTGCGGTGTCAGGAAGCGTCCGCAGCCATCTCGGCGTCATGGGCTATCAACGAGACCAGGGCGTTTTGCTGGCGGTGGGACAACTGACGAAAGCGTTGCAGCAGTTCGCGTTCATGCAGGGACAGTTCCGGGCTGTCCAGGCGCATGCTCAGCTCATCGCCCAGTGCTCCTTCCTGAATAAGGCTCTGCTCCAGGCGGGCAATGATCTCTGAGTTCATGCTGCGGTGGTGGTTACGCGCAACCTCGGCAATGCGCTCACGCATTCCGTCTGGCAGGCGGACGACAAATTTGTCAGCGGTGCGGCTTGAGTAGATAGCCTGTTTCAATGGGCGCATATAATTGACCGGTTTAGTTCAGGGGGAAGCGGTTCTCGAAATCGGCCGCACGATGAGTGTTACGACCACCGTTAGGGCAAAATGTTCAACCTGAATTGTGAATGAGGTCCTAATCATGCCTCATTATCGCCGGTTCCTTGGCGTCAATTCTGTGACAAATATTGAACCGGATAAAGGCGTTATGCCAGTACCAATTATCAGAAATGCGCACTGGTTTGAAAAGATTTCATTTCCTGGGGTGCTCTGGGCTTTGGTGGCTGACGCTGACGCGAGCACCTGCCGGCAGAGAAGCTTGCAAAGCGCCTGAAATGTCGAAGCTTCCTTTCTATCTATGAGCATAGTGGCTATGCAGTATGACGCAAGCGGGGTGCCCGGGCATGTCTGGCCAAGGTTGATCTATTTGATGGGGCCGTCAGGCTCGGGCAAGGACAGTATGCTGGAGGCGGCGCGTGTGCAGTTGATGGCGCGTAACGTACGGACTGCACGTCGAGTCATCACCCGTTCGGCCGAAGCCGTCGGAGAAGATGCTGTGGGGGTGTCGCTGTCAGTGTTCGAGCAGATGTGTGCCTGTGGTGAATTTGCCCTGGCGTGGCGCGCCAATGGGCTGGCTTATGGGATGCCTGCTTATATAGAAGCATGGTTGGCGGAAGGCTGGCATGTGCTGGTCAATGGTTCGCGCGCGCACCTGGCGCAAGCTCGATCCAGATACCCGGATCTGGTGCCGGTCTTGCTCACTGTCAACCAGCAGGTATTGCGTGAGCGCCTGCTCAGGCGGGGCAGGGAGGATCACGACGCTATAGAGCAGCGCCTTGCACGTAACCAGCGCATCCAGCCGGTAGGGCAGGAAGGGGTTCTGCGGGTGGATAACTCCGACGGGCTCGATGATGCCGTGCGCCGTTTGCTGGGGGCGCTGTTTGCCGCTGGGGTAACAACATTGCCTTGAGTGCTGGGCTGGCGCATCGGATGCATCATCACTATTGCGCTCAGGCTGAAGCAGGCCACAGATAAAAAGCCAGATGGACGACATGACAAATCCTGGCGTGGTGGGTAACATGCTCGCCGTCTGGTGTGGATGCTTGTCTATCCTAGGCCTGTCTCAGTAGCTCAATTGGATAGAGCATCCCCCTCCTAAGGGGAAGGTTGGCAGTTCGAACCTGCCCTGGGACACCATTACAGTCAAAAGGCCCATGCGTAATGCATGGGCCTTTTTTGTTGTGCGCCAGGCATGGCGCGTTGCGCGTTGCGCGTTAGCGCAACCCGTTTGGCTGTGGTGGCTGAATGGGTGACTTGGAGGTGAAAGTCCTCTACTCGATTGCTCGGGGCTGAAGGGGTATGGGCATACCATCAAGGAATTCAAATTAGCGCTTGACGCCCCTTCAGAAGTCTTTATACTTCGCCCCACTTCCAGCGTAGTCGGAACCAAAAACTCCTTGAATATCAGCGAGTTGGGCGTTTCAGGTAGTGCTGGAAGTGCTTCGATCGAAAGATCGGAAGCGGTGAAAAAGGTGGTTGACGAGTTGGTTAGAACGCTGTAGAATTCGCCTCCCGCTAACGAGAGATCGAGGCGAGTCAAGTGCTTGAAGTTGAAAGAGAAAT
>NZ_JAHTBI010000013.1 GCF_019168305.1 Pseudomonas aegrilactucae | reverse complement strand
CATTTGTTGCAACGCACCATAGCCTGGCAGATCAGCGTTGCCAGCCCTGGTTGTTCGGCCTCAGACCGCAGTGCCGCCCCACAAAAAAGCCCGCGATTGGCTCTCACCATCGCGGGCTTTTCATTCAGCAACGACGCTTAGATCGCGCCACGCTTGCGCAGCAGTTCCAGCACCTGCTTCACGCTGTCGTCCAGGTTGACGCTCTGGGTATCGATCACCAGGTCGGCATCCTGCGGCACGTCATACGGGAAGCTCTCGCCCGGAATGTTGTCGCCACCGGCCGCATACAACCCCTGCGGGTCACGCTCACGGCACGCCAGCGGCGAGGCCTGCACGTAAACAGTCAGCAAACGCTCCTTGCCGATCAACGCCTTGGCCTGTTCACGACCCTCGGCATCCGGCGCCACGAACGCGGCCAGCGTCAGCAGGCCCGCTTCGTTGAACTGACGCGCCACGTGCGCAGCACGGCGCCAGTTCTCGGTGCGTCCGGCACGGTCCTGCGCCAAGCCCTTGTTCAGGTCATGACGCAGGTTCTGGCCATCAAGCACGTACACCGCACGGCCCATGTCGAACAGCTTGCGCTCCACGGCATACGCCAAGGTGCTCTTGCCCGCGCCCGACAGGCCGCTGAACAGCACGGTGGCCGGCTGCTGGCCAAAGCGCAAGGCACGCTCTTCGGTGGCCACGTGGGCCTGCTTGCCGTGATGCCCGGTGCTGCCATGCGGCAGTACCGGCGGCGCGATGATCATGCCCGCACCCACGGTGCCGTTGGTCAGGCGGTCGATGATGATGAACGCGCCCGTGGTGCGGTTGCTGTCGTAACCGTCCAGCGCAATCGGTGCGTCCAGGCTGACCTTGACCTTGCCGATCTCGTTCAACTGCAACGAACTCGCCGCGCCCTGCTCCAGGGTGTTCACATCGACCTTGTGGCTGATACTGGCAATCGAGCCCGGCACGTAGCTGGTCGCACGCTTGATGTCGTATTTCTTGCCCGGCAGCATCGGCTCTTCAGCCATCCACACCAGCATCGCCTCGAACTGCTCGGTCACCGGCGGTACGTTGTCGGCATGTACCAGCAGGTCGCCACGAGAAATGTCGATCTCGTCTTCCATGGTCAAGGTCACGGCCTGGCCCGGGCCGGCGTGCTCCAGCTCACCTTCGAAGGTGACGATGGACTTGACCCGGCTGCTCTTGCCCGACGGCAGCACGACGATTTCATCGCCCTTGTGTACCACACCACTGGCCAGGGTACCGGCAAAGCCACGGAAGTTCAGGTTGGGACGGTTGACGTACTGCACCGGGAAACGCAGGTCGGTGAAGTTGCGGTCGGCCGCCACTTCCACGGTCTCGAGGATTTCCATCAGCGCCGGGCCCGTGTACCACGGCGAACGCTCGCTGCGGTTGACCACGTTGTCGCCCTTGAGCGCCGACATCGGCACGAAGTGCAGGCTGCTCGGGGCCATGTTGATGGCCTCGGCAAACTTCAGGTAGTCGGCCTTGATGCTCTCGAACACGCCCTCGTCGAAGCCCTTGAGGTCCATCTTGTTCACGGCCACGACGATGTGCTTGATGCCCAGCAGCGAGGCGATGTAGCTGTGCCGGCGGGTCTGGGTCTGCACGCCGTAGCGGGCATCGACCAGGATGATCGCCAGGTCGCAGGTGGACGCACCAGTGGCCATGTTGCGGGTGTACTGCTCGTGGCCCGGGGTGTCGGCAATGATGAACTTGCGCTTGGCGGTGGAGAAGTAGCGGTAGGCCACATCGATGGTGATGCCCTGCTCGCGCTCGGCCTGCAGGCCGTCGACCAGCAAAGCCAGGTCGATATCGTCACCGGTGGTGCCGACTTTCTTCGAATCGCGGGTGATGGCTTCCAGATGGTCTTCGTAGATCATCTTGGAGTCGTGCAGCAGGCGCCCGATCAGAGTGCTCTTGCCGTCGTCGACGTTGCCGCAGGTCAGGAAGCGCAGGAGTTCCTTGCGCTCGTGCTGGGCCAGGTAGGCGAGGATATCCTCGCTGATCAGATCAGATTGGTGCGACATGAGGAGACCCTAACTTAGAAATAGCCCTGACGTTTCTTGTCTTCCATGGAGCCTGCGCCATCGTGGTCGATGACACGGCCCTGGCGCTCGGAAGTGCGCGTCAGGAGCATTTCCTGAATGATGTCCGTCAGGCTCTCGGCCTCGGACTCCACCGCGCCCGTCAACGGGTAGCAGCCAAGGGTACGGAACCGCACTTTCTTCTTGACGATGCGGGCCTTCTCTTCATCCGAAAGGTGCTCGAGGATGCGATCGTCGTCGATCATGATCAACGTGCCGTTCTTCTCGATGACCTCACGCTCGGCTGCGAAGTACAGCGGCACGATCGGGATGCCTTCCAGGTAGATGTACTGCCAGATGTCCAGCTCGGTCCAGTTCGACAGGGGGAACACGCGAATCGATTCGCCCTTGTTGACCTTGCCGTTGTACACGTTCCACAGCTCGGGACGCTGGTTCTTCGGGTCCCAGCGGTGCTTGCTGTCACGGAACGAATACACGCGTTCCTTGGCCCGCGACTTCTCTTCGTCGCGACGCGCACCACCGAAGGCGGCGTCGAAGCCGTACTTGTCGAGCGCCTGCTTGAGGCCCTCGGTCTTCATGATGTCGGTGTGCTTGGCACTGCCGTGGGTGAACGGGTTGATCCCCTGGGCAATACCATCCGGGTTGACGTGGGTGATCAGCTCCAGGCCCATTTCCTCGACCATCTTGTCGCGGAAACTGTACATCTCCTGGAATTTCCACTGGGTGTCGACGTGCATCACCGGAAACGGCAGCTTGCCCGGGAAAAAGGCCTTGCGTGCCAGGTGCAGCATCACGGCCGAATCCTTGCCAATCGAGTACAGCATCACCGGGTTGTCGAACTCGGCGGCCACCTCACGAATGATGTGGATGCTCTCCGCCTCCAACTGTTTCAAATGCGTCAGCTTGTCGACCATGGCTACTCACGGAAAATCGATCTTATGGACGGCCAGCGGGCCGTGTTCGAGCGGGCCACTTTATCACAGCACCCGATTCTATTTAGGCAGGCTACTAGAACGAAACAGTATAAGAATATGCCCTGTCGTTTTAGCCTCAGAGGGGGTTGGGGCAATCGATGAACAGATGCTCCAGGGCGAAACGCCGCGCCAGATAGTCACCCAGCGCCTGCACGCCATAGCGTTCGGTGGCGTGGTGGCCGGCGGCGATAAAGCTGATGCCGTTCTCGCGCGCGCTGTGGAAGGTCTGCTCGGAGGCTTCGCCGCTGAGGTACAGGTCGACGCCGGCGGCAATCGCCTGGTCGATGTAGCCCTGGCCGCCACCGGTGCACCAGCCCACCCGGCGAATCACCTCGTCGCCCTCGATCAGCAGCGGCTCGCGGCCCATCACCTCGCTTACCCGGCGGGCAAAGTCACGCGCCGACATCGGCTCGGCCAGCGAGCCTACCAGCCCAACCACCCGCGGGTTGGCCGGGTCCAGCGGGCCTTCGACGGTAATGTCCAGCTGGCGCGCCAACTGCACGTTGTTGCCGACTTCGGCGTGCAGGTCCAGCGGCAGGTGGTAGGCCAGCAGGCTCAGGTCGTTTTTCAGCAGGGTCTTGAGGCGCCGCTGCTTCATGCCGGTGATGCAGGGGTTCTCGCCTTTCCAGAAGTAGCCGTGGTGCACCAGCACCAGGTCGGCACCGGCCTCGACCGCGGCGTCGAGCAACGCCTGGCTGGCGGTCACGCCGCTGACGATACGCGACACCTGCGGGTTGCCCTCGACCTGCAGACCGTTGGGGCAGTAATCCTGGATGTTCGCGCTGGCGAGGTAGCGGTCGGCTTCCTCGACCAGGGTGTTCAGGGCAACAGCCATGCAAAGACTCCTCAATTCAGCCGTTCGGTGTGGCACAAGGCCTCGTATAATGACCGCCATTATGAGCCGTCGAGCGTTTTTGGGGAAACCGACGGCAACGGCCTGGGGGCACGTCGTGGCGAGCGTCATGTGCCGACGTGATTTAGCGGTTCCTGCACGGGCCTTGCCGAAGTATGATCGCGCGCGTTCATCAACTCCCCACTGCGGCATCGGCTCTGGCCATCTCCCAGGATTCGTTAAATGTTCAAGGCTCTGCGTTACTTTGCCTGGCCACTGGTCACTGGCGTACTGATCGCCCTGCTGGTCATCCAGCGCTTCCCCGAATGGGTCGGCCTGCCCAGTCAGGATGTCAACCTGCAGCAGGCACCGCAGACCACCCGCCTGATGCAGGGCCCGGTGTCGTATGCCGACGCGGTCAGCAACGCCGCACCGGCGGTGGCCAACCTGTACACCACCAAGGTGGTCAACAAGACCGCCCACCCGCTGTTCGAAGACCCGCAGTTCCGCCGCTTCTTCGGTGACAACCTGCCCAAGCAGCGGCGCTGGGAATCGAGCCTGGGCTCGGCGGTGATCATGAGCCCGGAAGGCTACCTGCTGACCAACAACCACGTGACCTCCGGCGCCGACCAGATCGTGGTGGCACTCAAGGACGGCCGTGAAACCCTGGCCCGGGTGATCGGCAGCGACCCGGAAACCGATCTGGCGGTGCTCAAGATCGACCTGAAGAACCTGCCGTCGATCACCATCGGGCGCTCCGACAACATCCATATCGGTGACGTGGCCCTGGCCATCGGCAACCCGTTCGGCGTCGGCCAGACCGTGACCATGGGCATCATCAGCGCCACCGGGCGCAACCAGCTGGGCCTGAACAACTACGAGGACTTCATCCAGACCGACGCGGCGATCAACCCGGGCAACTCCGGCGGCGCGCTGGTGGACGCCAACGGCAACCTCACCGGCATCAACACGGCGATCTTCTCCAAGTCCGGCGGCTCGCAGGGCATCGGTTTCGCCATCCCCACCAAGCTGGCGCTGGAGGTGATGAAGTCGATCATCGAGCATGGCCAGGTGATTCGCGGCTGGCTGGGTATCGAAGTGCAGCCGCTGAGCCAGGAGCTGGCCGAGTCGTTCGGCATGCAGGGGCGTCCGGGTATCGTGGTGGCGGGGATTTTCCGTGACGGGCCGGCGCAGAAGGCCGGGTTGCAACTGGGTGACGTGATCCTGAGCATCAATGGCGAGCCGGCCGGGGATGGCCGACGCTCGATGAACCAGGTGGCGCGGATCAAGCCCCGCGACAAGGTGACGATCGAGGTGGTGCGCAATGGCAAGCCGCTCAAGCTCACGGCCGAGATCGGGCTGCGCCCGCCGCCTGCGCCGGCGGTCAAGGAAGAGGATTAAGCCGCCAAAAGCTTCGCTGGCAAGCCAGCTCCCACAGGTACAGCGCTGATCTCGGGATCACTCGAACCTTGTGGGAGCTGGCTTGCCAGCGAAGGGGTCAGTGCAGAATCTGGCTCAGGAACAGCTTGGTCCGCTCATTCTGCGGTCGGTCGAAGAAATCATCCGGGGCTGCCTGCTCCACGATCTCGCCCTTGTCCATGAAGATCACCCGGTTGGCCACGGTGCGGGCAAAGCCCATCTCGTGGGTCACACACAGCATGGTCATGCCGTCTTCGGCCAGGCCCACCATGGTATCGAGCACTTCCTTGACCATCTCCGGGTCCAGCGCCGAGGTCGGCTCGTCGAACAGCATGATCTTGGGCTTCATACACAACGCCCGCGCAATCGCCACGCGCTGCTGCTGACCACCGGACAACTGCCCCGGAAACTTGTTGGCCTGCTCCGGAATACGCACCCGCTCCAGGTAGTGCATGGCGATTTCCTCGGCCTTGCGCTTGGGCATCTTGCGCACCCACATCGGCGCCAGCGTGCAGTTCTGCAGGATGGTCAGGTGCGGGAACAGGTTGAAGTGCTGGAACACCATGCCGACTTCACGGCGGATCGCCTCGATCTGCTTGAGGTCGTTGGTCAGTTCTACCCCGTCCACCACGATGCGCCCCTGCTGGTGCTCTTCCAGGCGGTTCAGGCAGCGGATGGTGGTCGACTTGCCTGAGCCCGACGGCCCGCACAGCACGATACGCTCGCCCTGGCGCACGTTCAGGTTGATGTCCTTGAGCACGTGGAACTGGCCGTACCACTTGTTCACGCCCTGCATCTGAATAATGCCTTCAGGGCCCACAGGCTGTTTGATCGCTTCACTCATTTCGAAACACTCCTAACGCTTGTGGCCTGTGTCCAGCTTGCGCTCCAGATGCATGGAGTAGCGGGACATACCGAAACAGAAAATCCAGAACACCAGGGCCGCGAACACATAGCCCTCGGTCGCCATGCCCAGCCACGCCGGGTCGGCTGCCGCCTGCTTGACGCTGTTGAGCAGGTCGAACAGGCCGATGATGATCACAAGGCTGGTGTCCTTGAACAGGGCAATGAAGGTGTTGACGATGCCGGGGATCACCAGCTTCAGGGCTTGCGGCAGAATCACCAGGCCCATGCTGCGCCAGTAGCCCAGGCCCATCGCCGCAGCCGCTTCGTACTGGCCCTTGGGAATCGCCTGCAGGCCGCCGCGCACCACTTCGGCGATATACGCCGACTGGAACAGGATCACCCCGATCATGGCCCGCAGCAGCTTGTCGAAGCTCATGCCCTCGGGCAGGAACAGCGGCAGCATCACCGACGACATGAACAGCACGGTAATCAGCGGCACACCGCGCCAGAACTCGATGAAGGTCACGCACACCACCTTCACCGCCGGCATTTTAGAGCGCCGCCCCAGCGCCAGCAGGATGCCCAGCGGCAAGGCGCCGACGATGCCCACGGTGGCGATCACCAGGGTCAGCATCAGGCCGCCCCACTGGTTGGTCGGCACCTGGGCCATGCCCAGCACGCCGCCATGCAGCAGGAAGTAGGCCATGACCGGGTACAGCACCAGGAAGCTCAGCCCGTACACGGCCTTGCGCGGAAAGCGCGAGATGAACAGCGGCGCGGCGCCGATCACCGCCAGCCACACGGTCAGGTCGACCCGCCAGCGCAGCTCGGTAGGGTAATAACCGTACATGAACTGGCCGAAGCGCTGCTGGATGAACACCCAGCAGGCGCCCTCCTTGGTGCAGTCGGCACGGGTGGTGCCCACCCAGTTGGCATCGAAGATCGACCACTGCAGCAGCGGCGGCACGATCAGCCACACCAGGTACACCGCCAGCAGCGTCAGCAGCGTGTTGAGCCAGTTGGAGAACAGGTTGGCGCGCATCCAGGCGACCACACCCACGGCCTTGACCGGAGGTGGCATATCAGGTTTGAAAACATGGGAAGTCATGCGCGTTTCCTCACCGCTCGATCAGCGCAATGCGCTTGTTGTACCAGTTCATCAACAGGGAAATGCTGATGCTGATGGCCAGATACACGCTCATGGTGATGGCAATCACTTCAATCGCCTGGCCGGTCTGGTTGAGCACCGTGCCGGCAAACAGCGAGACCATTTCCGGGTAGCCGATACCGGCCGCCAGCGAAGAGTTCTTCGCCAGGTTCAGGTACTGGCTGGTCAGCGGCGGGATGATCACCCGCAATGCCTGGGGAATGATCACCTTGCGCAGCGTCGGCCCTTCACGCAGGCCCAGCGAACGCGCGGCCTCGGTCTGGCCATAGCTCACCGAACGAATGCCCGAGCGCACGATCTCGGCAATGAACGCGGCGGTGTAGATGGTCAGTGCCAGGGTCAGCGCCAGCAGCTCCGGGATCAGCACCCAGCCGCCGACGAAGTTGAAGCCCTTGAGTTGCGGCATTTCCCAGCTCAGCGGGTTGCCGAACAGCAGCACGCTCAGCCCCGGGATCACCAGCAGCAAGCCCAGGCCCGCCCAGAACTTGTGGAACGGCACGCCGGTGGCCTCGAAGCGCCGGTTGGCCCAGCGCACCATCAGCGCGATGGCCACGCCCGCTACCAGCAGGCTCAGTGCGAACGGCCAGAACCCTTCGGCCGCCGAAGCGCCGGGCATGTTCAGGCCACGGTTGCTGATGAAGAAGGTGTCGCTGAAATTGATGCTGCCACGCGGCCCCGGCAGGGTCAGGAACACCGCGAAGTACCAGAACAGGATCTGCAGCAGCGGCGGGATGTTACGGAAGGTCTCGACATACACCGTGGCCAGCTTGTTGATCATCCAGTTCGGTGACAGCCGCGCCACACCGATGATGAACCCCAGCAGGGTCGCCAGGATGATGCCGATGAAGGTCACCAGCAGGGTATTGAGCAGGCCGATGACGAACACCCGCGCATAACTGTCCTGCTCGGTGTACGAAATCAGGTGCTGGGCGATGCCGAAGCCGGCACTGCGCTCGAGAAAGTCGAAGCCCGAGGTGATGCCCCGGTGCTGCAGGTTGGTCTGGGTGTTGTGGAACAGGTACCAGCCCAGGCCCACCACCACCGCGATGGTGAGGATCTGGAACAGCCACGCACGCACACGTGGATCGTTCAGGGACAAGCCCTTGGGTGCGCCGATTTGATTTTGCATGAAAGGCCCCGAAGAGAAGGAACGAAACGGCCTGCGGCGCACCTGCGCCACAGGCCGCTCCCGTCAGCGCACTGGTGGTGCGTACTGGATGCCGCCGTTGTTCCACAAGGCGTTCAGACCACGATCGATCTGCAGGGGCGTTCCTTTGCCCAGGTTCTTCTCGAACACTTCACCGTAGTTGCCGACCTGCTTGACGATCTGCACTACCCAGTCCTTCGGCAGCTTCAGGTCCTTGCCGTATTCGCCGTCGGCACCGAGCATGCGCGCCACGTCGGGGTTCTTGGTGGCCTTGGCTTCGGCTTCGACGTTTTTCGAGGTGATGCCCATTTCCTCGGCGTTGAGCATGGCGAACAGGGTCCACTTGACGATGCTGAACCACTCCTCGTCGCCCTTGCGTACCACAGGGCCCAGTGGCTCCTTGGAAATGGTTTCAGGCAGCACCACGTACTCGGTCGGCGCCGCCAGCTTGGAACGCTGTGCGTACAACTGCGACTTGTCGGAGGTGAGCACGTCGCAACGGCCTGATTCCAGCGACTTGGCGCTTTCATCGGAGGTGTCGAAGGTGATCGGGGTGTACTTCAGGCCATTGGCGCGGAAGTAGTCGGACACGTTGAGTTCGGTGGTGGTGCCGGCCTGGATGCAGATGGTTGCGCCATCCAGTTCCTTGGCGCTGGAAACACCCAGCTTCTTGTTCACCAGAAAGCCGATGCCGTCGTAGTAGGTGACGCCGGCAAACACCAGGCCCATGCCCGAATCGCGCGAACTGGTCCAGGTCGTGTTACGCGACAGCACATCGACTTCGCCCGATTGCAACGCGGTGAAACGTTCCTTGGCGTTGAGCTGGCTGAACTTGACCTTCTTGGCATCGCCAAACACTGCCGCCGCAACGGCGCGGCACACGTCCGCATCGATCCCGACGATGGTGCCCTTGGCATCCGGCACCGAGAAGCCCGGCAAGCCGTCACTCACGCCACACTGAACGAAACCCTTCTTCTGCACCGCGTCCAGGGTCGCACCCGCCTGGGCAAACGCACTGATACCCAGCGCTGCAGCCGCCGTCACGACGGCCAGGGTGGATTTCAACATCTTCATTCAAACCTCCAATTCGCTCTTGTTGTGTCGAGCCGGGGTTGCACCGCACCCTTATGAGGCGCATCCGACCCGTACTGGCTTGTTTTTGGGTCAATTGGCGCAATAGGCTGTTCTGTGACAGCCTTGGGTACCCTCAATGAGGTGTTACCGTCCAAACGCGTAATCTCACGTCGGAAGTTTCTTAGCAAAGCGCGTACCACTCCGTGCGGCTAAAGCGTTTCAGTGCCCGTCAACAGGCAAACTTTCAACAGTGCGACATGCTTAGTGGCGAATCGCCCATCAACGCCTTCTTTTCATGCACGCAAACAGGCCAGCGTGCACATTTTCGGAGCAGTCATGACCCAGCCCTTGATCCTCGAACCCAAAAATTCCGCCGATGCCTGTGTGATCTGGTTGCACGGCCTGGGGGCAGACCGTTACGACTTCATGCCGGTGGCCGAAGCGTTGCAGGAGGTGCTGCTGAGTACCCGCTTCGTGATGCCGCAGGCGCCCAACCAGCCGGTCACCATCAACGGTGGCTATGAAATGCCCAGCTGGTACGACATCAAGGCGCTGAGCCCTGGCGCGCGTGCGATCGACGAAGCGCAACTGGACGCCTCGGCGCAATCGGTCATCGACCTGATCAAGCAGGAGCAGGCCAAGGGCATCGCCCTGTCGCGCATCGTTCTTGCCGGTTTCTCCCAGGGCGGCGCAGTGGTACTGCACACCGCCTATATAAAGTGGCAGGAAGCGCTGGGCGGGGTGATGGCCCTGTCGACCTATGCGCCGACCTTCAACGACAGCGTGCAGTTGACCGCCAGCCAGCAACGTATTCCGGCCCTGTGCCTGCACGGCGTATACGACCCCGTGGTGATACCGTCCATGGGCCGCACGGCGTACGAGCACCTGAAGGCCTGGGGTGTGCCCGTGGAGTGGAAGGAATACCCGATGGAGCACGCGGTACTGCCCGAGGAAATCCAGCACATCGGCAACTGGCTGATCGAGCGCCTGCGCTAAAAGCAGGCTTGCCTGTAGTTGTCGGAGCAATCCACTACGCCGCGCCTGAATCTTGCATTACACTGGCCGGCGTACATTCCTTAACCAATTGATGAGATGACCGTGCTCAAAGCACTCAAGAAGATGTTCGGCAAGAGCGAGGTTGAGCAACTCGCCACCGAAAGCGTTGCTCCCGTGAAGCAGCCGCCTGCAGCACCCAAGGCCCCGGCCCCCGCCGCGCAGCCCAGCCCCCTGGCCGAGCCTGTAGCGCCCGTTCGCCCGCAAACGCCTGTCGAGGCCCCGGCCAGCAAGCCGCTCGAGGCCAAACCGCGCCGTGAGCGCAAGCCAAAACCCCAGGCCAGCACCTGGAGACTGGAAGACTTTGCGGTTGAACCGCAAGACGGCAAGACCCGCTTCCACGATTTCAAGCTCTCGCCCGAGCTGATGCACGCCATCCACGACCTGGGCTTCCCGTACTGCACGCCGATCCAGGCCGAGGTGCTGGGCTTTACCCTGCGCGGCAAGGACGCCATCGGCCGCGCCCAGACCGGTACCGGCAAGACTGCCGCGTTCCTGATCTCGATCATCAGCCAGTTGCAGCAGACCCCGCCGCCCAAAGAGCGCTACATGGGCGAGCCGCGTGCGCTGATCATCGCCCCTACCCGCGAACTGGTGGTACAGATCGCCAAGGACGCGGCAGAGCTGACTCGCTACACCGGCCTGAACGTGATGACGTTCGTTGGCGGCATGGACTTCGACAAGCAGCTCAAGGCCCTCGAGGCGCGTCACTGCGACATTCTGGTGGCCACCCCAGGCCGTCTGCTGGACTTCAACCAGCGTGGCGAAGCGCACCTGGACATGGTCGAGGTGCTGGTGCTGGACGAAGCCGACCGCATGCTGGATATGGGGTTCATCCCGCAGGTACGCCAGATCATCCGCCAGACCCCGCCCAAGAGCGAACGCCAGACCCTGCTGTTCTCGGCCACCTTCACCGAAGACGTGATGAACCTGGCGCAGCAGTGGACCACCGACCCTGCCATCGTCGAGATCGAGCCGGAGAACGTCGCCAGCGAGACCGTCGAGCAGCATGTGTATGCCGTGGCCGGTGCTGACAAGTACAAGCTGCTGTACAACCTGGTGACCGAAAACAAGTGGGAACGGGTCATCGTCTTTGCCAACCGCAAGGACGAAGTGCGACGCATCGAAGAGCGCCTGGTACGTGACGGCGTGAATGCTGCGCAGTTGTCCGGCGACGTGCCGCAGCACAAGCGCATCAAGACCCTGGAGAACTTCCGCGAGGGCCGCGTGACCGTGCTGGTGGCCACTGACGTGGCCGGTCGCGGGATTCACATCGACGGCATCAGCCACGTGATCAATTTCACCCTGCCGGAAGACCCGGACGACTACGTGCACCGTATCGGTCGTACTGGTCGGGCGGGCATGAGTGGTGTGTCGATCAGTTTTGCCGGTGAGGATGATTCTTACCAGTTGCCGGGTATCGAGGCGTTGCTGGGACGCAAGATCAGTTGCGAGACCCCGTCGACCGAGCTGCTCAAGCCGGTGGCGCGCAAGCATCACTGAGTGATGGTTCAACGAGAAGCGCAGCCCCGGGTGGCTGCGTTTTTTTTGCATTGCCAGCGAAGGGCGGCCTGGAATTATTTTGTACCTATAATTCCATACTGGGCTTGTGTGTATAACCCTTCAACCGTTTCGCCAGCGCCCCGCCGCGTCCGTATCGCTCTGCCGACCCTCAACCCAGCGCGGCCCCTCGCGGGTCTGCTCCTTCTTCCAGAACGGCGCACGGGTCTTGAGGTAGTCCATGATGAAGTCGCACGCCTCGAACGCCGCCTGGCGGTGTTCACTGGCCACCCCGACGAACACGATCGGCTCGCCCGGCTGCAGGGCGCCGATGCGGTGCAGCACCTGGACCTTGAGCAACGGCCAGCGCTGCTCGGCTTCAACCACGATCTTGCCCAGCGCTTTTTCGGTCATGCCCGGGTAATGCTCCAGGAACATCCCCGCCACGTCGCGCCCCTCATTGAAATCGCGCACATACCCGACGAATGCCACCACCGCGCCCACCCCCACGTTGGCGGCGTGCATGGCATTGGTTTCGGCACCCGGATCAAAGGCGCCGACCTGAACTCGAACACTCATCTCAGCCCCCGGTCACGGGCGGGAAAAACGCCACTTCGTCGCCGTCGGCCACAGGTTCGGCCAGCTTGCACAGGTCCTGGTTGCGCGCGCACATCAGGTTCTGTTCGGCCAGCACGACATACTGTGCGCCCCTGGCCAGCAGCGCCTGACGCACATCATCCAGGCAATCGAACGCCCCCTCCAACCGCTCGCCGTCCACGCCGAGCACCTCGCGATAACGCGCGAAATACACCACCTCGACTTTCATGGCGCCTCCACCTGATAGTGCCCGCTCTTGCCGCCCAGCTTTTCCAGCACGCGCACGCTGTCGATGGTCATGCCGCGGTCCACCGCCTTGCACATGTCGTAGATCGTCAACGCTGCCACACTGGCTGCGGTCAGGGCTTCCATCTCGACCCCGGTTTGCCCGGCCAGCTTGCAACGGGCCACGATATGCACAGTGTCCTCACCTTCGGCCGCCAGTTCGACTTTCACGCTGGTGAGCATCAACGGGTGGCACAACGGGATCAGGTCACTGGTCTTCTTGGCCGCCTGGATGCCGGCGATGCGCGCCACGGCGAACACATCGCCCTTGGGGTGCCCGCCGGCGACGATCATCTGCAGGGTTTGCGGGAGCATGCGCACGCGCGCTTCGGCCACCGCCTCACGGGCGGTGACGGCTTTGTCGGTGACGTCGACCATAGTGGCCCGACCTTGGGAATCGAGATGAGTCAGCACAGGGATACTCCTGATCAGGAGCACCGATTGTAAACCCAGGGGTCAGCTTTAGGCAGTGGAAAAAAACCGGGCGGCGCAAGGCCGCCCGGTGGCAGGGATTACAGGTGGGATTCGGCGTATTCGGCCAGGATCGAACGCGGCACCCCCTGCAGGGTGATGTGCACGCCGTTGGGGAAGTCCTTGAAGCGCTCGGTGAGGTAGGTGAGGCCCGAGCTGGTCGCGGACAGGTAAGGGGTGTCGATCTGCGCCAGGTTGCCCAGGCAGATCACCTTGGAACCGGCACCGGCACGGGTGATGATGGTTTTCATCTGGTGCGGGGTGAGGTTCTGGCACTCGTCGATCAGGATCAGGCTCTGCTGGAAGCTGCGACCGCGAATGTAGTTGAGCGACTTGAACTGCAGCGGCACGCGCTCGAGGATGTACTCGACGCTGCCATGGGTGTTTTCGTCATCCATGTGCAAGGCTTCTAGGTTGTCGGTGATCGCCCCCAGCCAGGGCTCCATTTTCTCCGCCTCGGTACCCGGCAGGAAGCCGATCTCCTGATCCAGCCCCTGCACGCTGCGGGTGGCGATGATGCGCCGGTAGCGCTTGCTCACCATGGTCTGCTCGATGGCCGCGGCCAGGGCCAGGATGGTCTTGCCCGAGCCTGCCGCCCCGGTCAGGTTGACCAGGTGGATGTCCGGGTCGAGCAAGGCAAACAGCGCCAGGCCCTGATGGATGTCACGCGGCTTGAGGCCCCAGGCTTCCTGGTGCAGCAAAGGCTCCTGGTGCAGGTCGAGCAGCAGCAGTTCGCTGTCCTTGATGCCCTTGATCCAGCCGACGAAGCCCTGTTCGTCGATGATGAACTCGTTGATGTGAACCGCCGGCAGGTTGTCGATCAGTTGCACCCGGTGCCAGGTACGACCGCGCTCCTGTCGAGTCTCGACCTTGCTCACGCGGTCCCAGAAGGAACCGCTGACCGAGTGATAGCCCTTGGACAACAGGGACACGTCGTCGACCAGTTGGTCGGTGCTGTAGTCCTCGGCCGCGATTCCGCAGGCGCGGGCCTTGAGGCGCATGTTGATGTCTTTGGTCACCAGCACCACGTCCAGTTCCTTGCGCCGGCTACGCAACTCGAGCAACTGGTTGATGATGATGTTGTCGTTGAGGTTTTCGGGCAGCAGGCGATTGGGCTCGGCGCGCGGGCTCATCATGATCGACAGGAAGCCCTTGGGCCCGCCCTTGCCGCGCTGGATCGGCACGCCCTGCTCCACATCCGCAGGCGAGGCATCGCCCAGGGTCTGGTCGATCAGGCGGATGGCCTGGCGACACTCGGCAGCGATGGTGTGTTTACCGGTCTTGAGCTTGTCGAGCTCCTCGAGCACGGTCATCGGGATGGCGACGTGGTGCTCCTCGAAATTCAGCAACGCGTTCGGATCGTGGATCAGAACATTGGTATCGAGCACATAAAGGATTGGCTGGTTGGAAGAAGCGTTACGTCCTTGATCATCCATACTCGGTCACCTTTGTGGGAGCCAGGCAACGCAATACCTTGGCGGTGCTGCGCTGCGAAGTGACCGCCGGTCCTCCCCCTGTCCGCGTCGTTACGGTAGGGGAGCTGCGAACAAAGATCGGGCCAGTAGGGACGCCACCTGTGTTGCAGGGTTCGGCGGTCTGGCTTCTTGATACCGCAAAACCCATGACGAAAAAAAGCGTTTTTACGCTTTTTTGAAGTTTATTTTTCGGTGTGACACATGGTCCTTGGCGCCAGCCCAAAGCCCCACTACAGTTAATGATCAAGCGCCCATGCACGCCTGCGATTTTTTCGCAGAGCGTGCCGTGCACTCGTCATTGCGCAGCCTGGACGAAGTCGCGGCAAGGGCTCCAGCCGATGCCGCTCTGGGCCGTGTGCTGCAGCAGCCAGTCGACGACAGCCTGCGCCTTGGGTGTGCTGTCGTGCAGCTGGATCACCCCGCGCCGCCACAGCAGCATCAGGCTCAGCACCCGTTGCGCCGACTGCTCGGCATCCAGACTGCTGGTGTCCTGGGCATCGATACCCCACAGCACCACCTGCACGCCCTGGCTGGCGAAGAACGCTGCGCTGTCGGCGCGGCGCTGCCCGTAGGGCGGTCGAAACAGCGGCACGGCCTGCTCGCCGAGCAGGTTCTGCACCAGCTTACGGCTACGGATGATCGAGTCCTGCCAGCCGGTCCACTGCGCATGCGAGCTGTACTGCCAGCCCTGCACGCCCACGCACTGCCCGGCATACAGCGCCTGCAACGCAGCCGGCGAAGTCTGGTCACGGCGTGCCTGCAGGCTCTTGCCCACCACGAAGAACAACCCACCCATCTTCTGGCGGCGCAGGTAGTCGGTCAGGCCCTGGGTGGCCGGTCCCGGGCCGCCATCGAAGCTGAGCAGGAACAGGCGATCATTGAGCGTTTCGCCATCGCGCTCCTGCTCGGAGAAGCGCTCCACCTCGCTCGAGGTCTGGGGGAACAACGCCGCCTTGCGCAACTGCTCGATCAGGTACTGCTCGTGAAAACGCCGGCTCGGGAGATCCCATCCGGCGTAGAAGGAGTCGGCGCCGACGCTGAACCTGGCCGCCTGCTGGCGCAGGTCGGGCAGGCTGTCCAGCGCGTAGCAGAACGAGGCGTCCTGCTCGCAGCTTTGCTGGGCCAGGTCGTAGTTGCGCCACAGGCGCTGCCACAGGCGCTGGCGCACGGCGTTGACCGTCACCCTGTCGATCTGGCGCAGTTGCAGGCGCGCGGCCAGCTCCGCATCGCTCAGCGCCTCGCTCTCACGCAGCACGCGGGCAAAACTCAGGATCTCGGCCCGCGAAGCCACATCGAACAGCGCCGGGCTGTCCAGTTGCTCGGGCCAGTGGCTGCGGTCGAAACGGGCCACCTCGAGCGGCGCGGCGTGTACCGCAACACTGAGCAGACCGGCCAGTACAACAAGGGCTATGCGCACGTTCACACTCTCCGTTTTCTCGCCGGGCACTATAGCGCCAAGCGTCGCGAGGGTCTTGGCTATTGCCGCGATAGCTGGAGATCGCGGCCCCTGCCCCGTAGAATCGTGCCCACGATTCAAGGAGCCGACCTCATGCTGACGGTGATTTCCCCCGCCAAGACCCTCGATTACGACACCCCGCCGGTCACCTCGCGGCACACCCTGCCGCAGTACCTGGACGACTCCCAGGCACTGATCCTGCAATTGCGCGAGCTGTCGCCACAGCAGATCGGCGAGCTGATGCACCTGTCCGACAAACTGTCCGGGCTCAACGCCGCACGCTTCGGCAGCTGGACCCCGGACTTCACCACCGCCAACGCCAAGCAGGCCCTGCTGGCATTCAAGGGTGACGTGTACACCGGGCTGGACGCAGAAAGCCTGAGCGAGGACGACTTCAGCCATGCCCAGGACCACCTGCGCATGCTCTCGGGTCTGTACGGCCTGCTGCGCCCGCTGGACCTGATGCAGCCCTACCGACTGGAGATGGGCACCAAACTGGCCAATGCACGCGGCAAGGACCTGTACGCGTTCTGGGGCACACGCATCAGCGAGTGGCTGAACCAGGCGCTGGCCGATCAGGGCGACGACCTGCTGTTGAACCTGGCGAGCAACGAGTATTTCTCGGCAGTGAAACGCAGCGCATTGAAGGCGCGGGTGATCAACACCGAGTTCCGCGACTTCAAGAACGGCCAGTACAAGATCATCAGCTTCTACGCCAAGAAGGCGCGCGGCATGATGAGCCGTTTCGTGATCCAGGAGCGCATCGACGATCCCGCGCGCCTCAAGCAGTTCGACGTTCAGGGCTACTACTACAGTGCCGAGCAGTCCAAACCGGACAATCTGGTGTTCCTGCGCGATCACCCGGCCGAGTAACGCGTCGCCTTCTTCGCTGGCAAGCCAGCTCCCACAGGTTTTGTGACCAACGCCCACCTGTGGGAGCTGGCTTGCCAGCGAAGACGTCTGATGATCCCCAGCAGAACCCCGCCAAGACGCCAACTCTCCGGCGCCATAAAACCGACAACCCTCCCCCACTCTCAAAACGTCATAAGACCGTTCGCCCTTTTTTGACGAAATATCCTGAAATTTTTTTTTCATGCTGGCATAAAAACATCCCCCTCCAACTTTGCCCTACAGACACGGGACGAAACTGCCGTGTGCTATCAAAGTGAGAGTATCGATAATGGATCAAATATTAAAAAATCCTTCACGGCCTCGACGTCGGGTCAGGAACTTATCCCCTCGGCGGCTGCTCATACCACCCGTAACAATTCTCGAGCGAAACATGTGAGAGATGACTGACATGACAATTGGACAGTATTTGGAAGTTACCCAAACTCTTTGACGACGCAGCAGCGCCCCCTATGCGGCACGTCGAAAGCAGGAGGCAGCACCCCTTTAAAAATCGTCCTAGTGGTTGATTTCAAAGGATTTTATCCACTTGAAATAACAAGCACAGCAGTACTGGCATTTAGGTACTGCAATAAAGACGGCCAACGCCACGGGCTGACTCAACTAGTAATTGGCCCTTGGCTGCCCACTTGAGTGCGCACTCTTATTGCACTCCAATTTAATGATGCCTGCCGGCAGTTAGCGGTTTAACCGTGACACTTCCGTGCACCCTGAATTTGCTGGTCAACCAACCCGGTCTGGCGCTTAGTTGTGCGCCGGCATGATAAACACATGAGGTGAATGCGATGCGTATCAGCATCTTTGGTTTGGGTTATGTAGGTGCCGTCTGCGCTGGCTGCCTGTCCGCTCGGGGCCATGACGTTATCGGCGTGGATGTTTCGGCGACCAAAATCGACCTGATCAATCAGGGCAAATCCCCGATTGTCGAACCGGGCCTTGAGGCCTTGTTGCAACAGGGCATCGCCAACCAGCGCCTACGTGGCACTACCGATTTCGCCCAGGCCATTCGCGACAGCGATGTGTCGATGATCTGCGTCGGCACCCCTAGCAAGAAAAACGGCGATCTGGGCCTGGAATACATCGAGTCGGTGTGCCGCGAAATCGGCTTCGTACTGCGTGACAAGGCCAGCCGCCACACCATCGTGGTGCGCAGCACCGTGTTGCCGGGCACCGTCAAGAACGTGGTGATCCCGATCCTGGAAGACTGCTCGGGCAAGAAAGCCGGCGTCGACTTCGGTGTCGCGGTCAACCCGGAGTTCCTGCGTGAAAGCACCGCCATCGCGGACTACGACAAGCCGCCGATGACCGTCATCGGCGAACTCGACAGCGCCAGTGGCGACGTGCTGCAGGCCCTGTACGAAGAGCTCGACGCGCCGATCATCCGCAAGGACATCGAAGTGGCCGAGATGATCAAGTACACCTGCAACGTGTGGCACGCCGCCAAGGTCACCTTCGCCAACGAGATCGGCAACATCGCCAAGGCGTGTGGCGTGGACGGCCGTGAAGTGATGGAAGTGGTGTGCCAGGACAAGGCCCTGAACCTGTCGCAGTACTACATGCGCCCAGGCTTCGCCTTCGGCGGTTCGTGCCTGCCCAAGGACGTGCGCGCCCTCACCTACCGCGCCGGCAGCCTGGACGTGAAAGCGCCGCTGCTCAACTCGCTGATGACCAGCAACGAGTCCCAGGTGCAGAACGCCTTCGACATCATCGAAAGCCACGACAAGCGCAAGGTCGCCCTGCTCGGCCTGAGCTTCAAGGCCGGCACCGACGACCTGCGCGAAAGCCCGCTGGTGGAACTGGCCGAACGCCTGATCGGCAAGGGCTACGAGCTGAACATCTACGACAGCAACGTCGAGTACGCCCGCGTACACGGTGCCAACAAGGACTACATCGAGTCCAAGATCCCCCACGTCTCGTCGCTGCTCAACGCCGACTTCGACCAGGTCATCAACCACGCCGACGTGATCGTGCTGGGCAACCGTGACGAGAAATTCCGCGCCCTGGCGCAGCAGGCTCCGGCCGGCAAGCAGGTGATCGACCTGGTCGGTTTCATGGGCAAGCCGACCTGCCCGGCCAGCCGCACCGAAGGTATCTGCTGGTAACGGCAGCCGCTGCACGGGGTCGCCCCAGCCCCGTGCAGCACCTCCTTCCCTTTCATTCGATACGGATGCAGAACATGCAAAGGCTCAAGCACGGCCTGCTACAGGTCGCCGGTTGGCTGTTCTACGTGAGCCTGCTCATGTTGATCGCCCTGGCCTTGCCCAAGACCATTTTCGACCCCGACTCGAAGGACTTCATTTTCCTCGTCGGCGCCGTCGGTATCTGGCGTTATTCGATGGGTGCCACGCATTTTGTGCGCGGCATGCTGTTCCTCTACGGGGTGTACCCCTTGCTGCGGCGCAAGGTGCGCAAGCTGGGCAGTGCGGCCGACCCGTCCCACGTGTACCTGATGGTCACCAGCTTTCGCATCGACGCCCTGACCACCGCCCAGGTGTACAGCTCGGTGATCCGCGAAGCGATCGACTGCGGCTACCCGACCACCGTGGTGTGCTCGCTGGTGGAGATGAGCGACGAGCTGCTGGTGAAGAGCCTGTGGGCCAAGTACAACCCGCCCGACCGTGTCGCGCTGGACTTCGTGCGCATTGCCGGCACCGGCAAGCGTGACGGCCTGGCCTTCGGTTTCCGTGCCATCTCGCGCCACCTGCCGGACGAGAACGCCGTGGTGGCCGTGATCGACGGCGATACCGTGCTCGGTGAAGGCGTGGTCGCCAAGACCGTGCCCTGGTTCAAGCTCTACCCCAATGTCGGTGGCCTGACCACCAATGAATTCTGTGAGGTGCGTGGCGGCTACATCATGAGCGAGTGGCACAAGCTGCGCTTCGCCCAGCGCCACATCAACATGTGCTCGATGGCCCTGTCCAAGCGCGTGCTGACCATGACCGGGCGCATGTCGGTGTTCCGCGCCGCCGTGGTGACCAACCCCGAGTTCATCAAGGACGTCGAGAACGACTCGCTGCAGCACTGGCGCCTGGGCCGTTTCAAGTTCCTCACCGGCGACGACAAGTCCAGCTGGTTCAGCCTCATGCGCCTGGGCTACGACACCTTCTACGTGCCGGACGCGGCGATCAACACGGTCGAGCACCCGCCGGAAAAAAGCTTCCTCAAGGCCAGCCGCAAACTGATGTACCGCTGGTACGGCAACAACCTGCGCCAGAACTCCCGCGCCCTGGGCCTGGGTATCCGCCGCCTGGGCCTGTTCACCAGCGTGGTGCTGTTCGACCAGCGCGTGTCGATGTGGACCAGCCTGCTCGGCCTGACCGTGGCAGTGATCGCCAGCCTCAAGTTCGGCCCGGCGTTCCTGCTGGTGTACCTGCTGTGGATCGGCATCACCCGGCTGATCCTGACCCTGATGCTGATGTGTTCCGGGCATGCCATCGGCCCGGCCTACCCGCTGATTCTCTATTACAACCAGATCGTCGGGGCAATCATGAAGATCTACGTGTTCTTCCGCCTCGACAAGCAGTCCTGGACGCGCCAGCCCACTGCACTCAAACGCGACCTCGCGAGCTTTCAACAATGGTTCAACACCTGGTCTTCGCGGACCATGACCTTCTCGGCAGCCAGCATCTTCGTCGCTGTGCTGTTCATGATCGTGTGAGCCGCAGCCCAACGGATTAAACAGGAACATATCGCCATGAATACCGCCGTGAATGCCAATGTCGTGCATGAGTCCGAAGCCCAGCGCCAGCACGCCCGGGTCAAGATCCCCGCCAAGCTGCGCTACCTGGGAGCCAACCGCGAAACCCTTGAAGTCAAGGTCGAGGACCTGTCGGCCGGGGGCCTGAGCTTCCACGCCAGGCACCCGCTCGCCGTCGGCGAAGTGGTACGCGGGCGCTTGCAGTTCGTGGTCGACAACCTGGGCCTGGCGATGGACATCGAATTCCAGGTGCGCTCGTTCAGCGCCGCCAACGGGCGTACCGGCGTGCAGTTCCAGAACCTGGAGCAACGCGACATCGCCACCCTGCGCCACATCATCACCTCGCACCTGTCCGGCGAGCTGATCAGCATCGGCGACGTGCTCAGCACCCTGCAGCGCGACAACTTCACCAAGGCGCGCAAGCAGAAGGACCACAGCGGTGCGCTGAGCGCCTTTGGTCGGCTGCGTGCGGTGACCTTCAGCCTTGGCGTGTTCGTGGTCGGCGTGGCGGCCTTCGGCTTCATCGCCAAGTCGGTGTACGGCCTGTACTTCGTCAGCCATGCCGAAGCCGGCGTGGTCAGCGTGCCCACCACCCATGTCACCATGCCGCGCGACGGCACCGTGCAAAGCCTGGTGCAGCTCGACAGCCCGGTGGTCAAGGGCGCGCCACTGGCCTCGTTCAGCACCAGCATGCTGGACATGCTCAAGGGCCACCTGGATGACCAGCAACTGGAGCCGGCCAAGGTCGAGGAACTGTTCGGCAAGCAGCTGAGCGGCACCCTGACCAGCCCCTGCGATTGCGTGGTGGCCAAGCAACTGGTGGATGACGGGCAGTATGCGAGCAAGGGCGCGGTGATCTTCCAACTGATACCGCGCACCACCAACCCCGTCATCGAGGCGCGCTTCAGCTACCGCCAGTTCAACGAAGTGCAGCCGGGTACCCGCGTCAACTTCCAGGTGGCCGGTGAAGACGAAACGCGCCTGGGCCGGATCGTCAGCAGCACCAGCCTGAACAGTGACGACCTGTCGTCGGACATTCGCGTGCAGATCAAGCCGGATGCGCCAATGCCCAGCGAGCTGGCCGGGCGCCCGGTGTCGGTCAACAGCGACCGTGGCCCGTCGATGGACTGGCTGATCGACAAAGCCGTGGCCCGTGGGCTCTGAAGAGGACATGCCGGTGACTATCCAACACCCAGGCGAGTGCGGTGCACTCGTTCGCTGGCAAGCCAGCTCCCACAGGGATCTG
>NZ_JAHTBI010000012.1 GCF_019168305.1 Pseudomonas aegrilactucae | reverse complement strand
TACGCGCCGGAGAATGTTTGGCCTGCCGCCGCTTTTCGGCAAGTTGATCGGAGCATCCCTAGATCCATCACTGCCCGGCAACTCACTACAGAACAAGCTCCCACGTAAAACGTTTTTTCGAACGATTCGATCATCTCCCCAGCGATTAGACTAGCGCTCACTCCTCGACAGGTTACCGCTACACCTACGATCTGAGCGCAGATGCGAGGAATAGCTAAGGATTTGGCATCCAGTTGGTATCCTAGCTATAGAAGCCAAAATACTTTTTTGATAAAAATCAATATCTAATACTTACGATTCAAATTACCCCGGCTCTAAAGACGTCCACGGACGCCTTTTCGTGTCTGAACCAGCAAAATCGAGAGGGCATGCGCTACTTGGCCCCATAGCGCATATTTATTCCCAAGCCGCTCAGGAAGATTTTTAAGCAGGCACATAAAAGTAGCTCAACGGCACCAACCGCTTGGTCTCCGGATCAGTCGCTGGGTAATGCGCCATCAACGTACGTGCCAGTTCATCCAACGTCCACATCGTCAGATGCACATTGGCCCGCTCTCCTTCATACAGCGCCTCTTTAGTGAATCCGCCAGTACTGACGTACAGCCCTCGATCATCCTTATGCCTACCGCCCAGAAAGCTACGAATTTCGTTGCTTCCCATGCGGGCACTCCGATGCTTGACCTCTACCACAATGCGCGGTGGCTCAAACCCGAATCCGTCGGGAGAGGCAATGATGTCTTTGCCCCGATCGGCGCCAGCCGGTGATACGAGCGTCTTGTAACCCATCGCTCGCAGGATTCCTGCCACCAGTTCCTGCATCTCCGCCCAGTCCAGACTGTTGATCTGGTCCTTGATGCGCTCGAAAGCGATCTCCTGAACACCCTTCAACGGATCTTCCAGAGCTTCTACATCTTCAATAGCATCTTGAGGCACAGCGGAGACGTTTCTACCCGTAGCAAGAGCCAGCAACTCCTTCTGGGCATCCTCCGCAACATTAAATACAGTCAGCGTAGACCCCAGGCTGTTTCTGCTGGCACTGGTAAGCTTGTCGCGATCAACCTCCTGTGCATACCACTCAACAGGTCTAGTCAAAGACATACCATCATCTGCCAGATCAGTGCGCAGCTGGCACGCCCCGGTGAAGCGGCCCACCAAGTAGGTCCGGTTCGCAGGGGAGTATGTAACGACCGTATCGCCTATGTTGATTTCGTTAACGAAACGGAATACCTGCGAAGCACCCGATACGGCACTCGCGTCCTTTATCCCTGGTTGAAGATCTTTATACGCCTGGATCAAAGCCTTGCGAGAAACGCCGGGCTTGGCCTCCAGCGCTAGTTGAGCCCATCCAATGGCTGCGAAATTGCGATCTCTGAAATCGTCATAGAGACGACCGCCGTCACCTCGGATCATCCACATCGTTGGCATGCTGATACTCATTGTTTCCACGAAATCGAGGCGAGAATGTAGCAATGGTGATGGCCTTTGTGAATGAAAAGCGCTGCACAACACCGCATCGTTACCTAACGCCACCAGGAATCCCACAACCATTACCCTAACCGTAACAATCCCCCACCCACCTTGATTGATCCCCCCACCTCCCCACCCTACTGTGCACCCACGACAGCGAACTGCGTGGAGCCATCATGACAACAACATCCTCCCCTGAACCGCGCTGGTCCCAGCGCCGCAGCCAGAAGCAGCAGCGTCTGGCCCAGGTACAACACCTCGCCGACGGCGTGGTCCTGCCCACCGAAAGCATCGTCCAAGCGCTGGAAGCCCTGATCCGCCCCGGCGACCGCGTGGTGCTGGAGGGCAACAACCAGAAGCAGGCCGACTTCCTCTCCCGCTCCCTGGCCAAGGCCGACCCCGCCCGCCTGCACGACCTGCACATGATCATGCCCAGCGTCGGCCGCGCCGAGCACCTGGACCTGTTCGAACACGGCATCGCACGCAAGCTGGACTTTTCCTTTGCCGGCACCCAGAGCCTGCGCATCAGCCAACTGCTCGAAGACGGCCTGCTGGAAATCGGCGCCATCCACACCTATATCGAGCTCTACGCGCGTCTGGTAGTCGACCTGATTCCCAACGTGGTGCTCTCGGCCGGCTTCATGGCCGACCGCGCCGGCAATATCTACACAGGCCCCAGTACCGAAGACAGCCCGGCGCTGATCGAACCGGCGGCCTTCAGCGACGGTGTCGTCATCGTCCAGGTCAACCAACTGGTGGACGATGTCAGCGAACTGCCCCGCGTCGATATCCCCGCCTCGTGGGTCGATTTCGTGGTGGTGGCCGACAAGCCCTTCTATATAGAGCCGCTGTTCACCCGCGACCCGCGCCATATCAAGCCGGTGCACGTGCTGATGGCGATGATGGCGATCCGCGGTATCTACGAAAAACACAATGTGCAGTCGCTCAACCACGGCATCGGCTTCAACACCGCCGCCATCGAGCTGATCCTGCCCACCTACGGCGAATCCCTGGGGCTCAAGGGCAAGATCTGCCGGCACTGGACGCTCAACCCGCACCCCACGCTGATCCCCGCCATCGAAAGCGGCTGGGTACAGAGCGTGCACTGCTTCGGCACCGAGCTGGGCATGGAGCAGTACATCGCCGCACGCCCGGACGTGTTTTTCACCGGGCGCGATGGCTCGCTGCGCTCCAACCGGATGGTCTGCCAACTGGCCGGGCAATACGCGGTCGACCTGTTCATCGGCGCGACCCTGCAGGTGGACGGCGACGGCCATTCCTCCACGGTGACCCGTGGCCGCCTGGCCGGTTTCGGCGGTGCACCGAACATGGGCCACGACCCGCGCGGCCGGCGTCACGCCACCCCGGCGTGGCTGGACATGCGCCAGGCCGGCGATGCCCCTGAAGCACTGCTGGAACGCGGCAAGAAGCTGGTGGTGCAGATGGTCGAGACCTTCCAGGAAGGCGGCAAGCCCACCTTCGTCGACACCCTCGACGCCGTCGAGGTGGCGAAGAAAAGCGGCATGCCACTGGCGCCAATCATGATCTACGGCGATGACGTGACTCACCTGCTCACCGAGGAGGGCATCGCCTATCTGTACAAGGCGCGCTCGCTCGAAGAGCGCCAGGCAATGATCGCAGCCGTGGCCGGGGTCACCGCGATCGGCCTGCGGCACAACCCTGCCGACACCGCGCGCCTGCGTCGCGAAGGGCTGATCGCGCTGCCCGAAGACCTCGGCATCCGCCGCACCGACGCCACCCGCGAGCTGCTGGCGGCCAAGAGCGTGGCCGACCTGGTGCAGTGGTCCGACGGCCTGTACAACCCGCCCGCCAAGTTCAGGAGCTGGTAATGCACGCACTCGACCTGCAACCCCAGGCGCTGTCACGCGCCGAGCAACTGGCCGACTTCGCGGTGGATGCGCTGATCGACGAGGCCGAACTGTCGCCCAAGCCCGCCCTCGTCGACCGGCGCGGCAATGGCGCGCACCACGACCTGCACCTGGGCCTGATGCATGCCTCGGCATTGTCGCTGTGGCCGATGTTCAGGCAGATGGCAGAAGCCGCCCAGCAACTGGGCAGCATCGGCCTGCCGCTGCGCGAAGCCCTTGGGCAGCTCGGCCGCGAGGGCGAGCAGGCCATGCTGCGCACCACCGGCGGGGTCAACACGCACAGGGGCGCCATCTGGGCGCTGGGCCTGCTGACGGCAGCGGCCGCGTTGCCAGGGGCTACGCCCCGCGCCGGTGGCCTGGCGATGCGGGCGGCGCAACTGGCATTGCTCCACGACCGCGATGCCCCGCGCCAGGCCAGCAACGGCAGCGCGGTGGCGCAACGTTATGGCGTCGGCGGCGCACGCGAACAGGCCCAGCAGGCGTTCCCGGCGGTACTGCACCACGGGCTGCCACAGCTGCGCGCCAGCCGCCTGGCCGGCCACGGCGAGCAAAGCGCACGCCTGGACGCGCTGCTGGCGATCATGACCCAACTGCACGATACCTGCGTGCTGCACCGCGCCGGCCTGCCCGGCCTGCAGGCCATGCATCAAGGCGCGCAGGCGGTACTCGACCACGGCGGCAGCGCCAGCCTGGCCGGCCGGCGCCGGCTGCTGGCGCTGGACCAGCAACTGCTGGCCCTGAACGCCTCGCCAGGGGGCGCGGCCGACCTGCTCGCCGCCTGCCTGCTGATCGATCGCCTGGAGCAAAACCACGGTTTCACCGAGGGAGACAACTGATGGAAACCCTGAATTTCGAATTCGCCGCCGGCCAGCCGGCCCGCGGCCGCACCCTGGTCGGCTGTGTCAGCTCCGGTGACCTGGAGGTACTGCTGGAGCCGAACGTGGCAGGCACCCTGTCGATCCAGGTGCTGACCTCGGTGAACGGCAGCGCAGCACGCTGGGAACATCTGTTTACCCGCCTGTTCGAGGGCCGCACCCCGGCGGCCATGAGCATCCGCATTCATGACTTCGGCGCCACCCCGGGCGTGGTACGCCTGCGCCTGGAACAGGGCTTCGAGGAGATCGGCCATGACTGAGCACAGTACCCACCTGCTGCAGCAGCGCAGCTTCGTCGAACTGGGCGCGCGCCAGCGTGCGCGGGCATTGCTTGACGCAGGCAGTTTTCGTGAACTGATCGGGCCGTTCGACGGCCTGATGTCACCCTGGCTTGAGCGCCAGGGCGTGGTACCCCAGGCCGACGACGGCGTGGTGATCGCCAAGGGCACGCTGGACGGCGAGCCGGTGGTGATCGCCGCCATCGAAGGCGGGTTCCAGGGCGGCAGCCTGGGCGAAGTGGGCGGCGCGAAGATCGCCGGCGCACTGGAACTGGCCGCCGAGGACAACCGCAACGGCATCCCCACCCGCGCACTGCTGTTGCTGGAGACCGGTGGTGTGCGCCTGCAGGAGGCCAACCTGGGGCTGGCGGCGATTGCCGAGATCCAGGCGGCGATCGTCGACCTGCGCCAATACCAGCCTGTGGTGGGCGTGATCGCCGGCAGCGTCGGCTGCTTTGGCGGCATGTCGATTGCCGCTGGCCTGTGCAGTTACCTGGTCGCCACCCGCGAGGCACGTCTGGGCCTGAATGGCCCGCAAGTGATCGAACAGGAGGCGGGTATCGATGAATATGACGCACGCGACCGGCCTTTTATCTGGAGCCTGACTGGCGGCGAGCAGCGCTTTGCCAGCGCCTTGGTAGACCGCTATGTAGCTGACGATGTGGCGCAGATCCGTGATCAGGTGGCCGAGCTGCTCGCCCTCGGGCTGCCTGCCACCCACCGCAGTCAACGTCACGCCTGGTTCACCGCGCGCCTGGCGCAGCTGGATGCCGAACCGCAGATCACCCCGGCGGCGGTGCGCACCGCCTATCAAGGAGAACGCCCATGAGCACCCCTTCCCTGCGTGGCCTGAACTGGTTCGCGGCCCTGAGCGACAACGCCCCGACCCTGCCGGGCCTGCCCGCCTCGCTGAAGGTCGCCGATGTACAGCTTGGCGATCAGCCGGCGCGCCTGCTGTGCGTGGTACCTGACGCGCATAACCGTTTCGTCCGTGCCCGCGACGGCGAGGTCGGCCTGCTCGAAGGCTGGGGGCTGGCGCAAGCCGTGGATCAGGCGATCGAAACCGACCGAGCGCAACTACACAAGCGGGCGCTGGTGGCGATCGTCGACGTGCCAAGCCAGGCCTATGGGCGGCGCGAGGAAGCGCTGGGCATTCACCAGGCACTGGCCGGCGCGGTCGACAGCTATGCACGGGCGCGGCTGGCGGGGCACCCGGTGATTGGTCTGCTGGTGGGCAAGGCGATGTCCGGGGCGTTTCTGGCGCATGGGTATCAGGCCAATCGGCTGATCGCGCTGCGTGACCCGGGGGTGATGGTACATGCGATGGGCAAGGCATCGGCGGCGCGGGTCACCTTGCGCAGCGTCGAGGAGCTTGAAGCCCTGGCGGCCAGTGTGGCGCCAATGGCGTATGACATCGACAGCTATGCCAGCCTTGGCCTGCTGTGGGAGACGCTGGAGGTGGAGCGCATCGAGACGCCCACGGCAGACGATGTGCAGCGCGTGCGCGACTGCGTGTTGCAGGCGGTACGTGATGTGCGAGCGGGCGGCAGTGATCTGCGCGGTCGCCTTGGGGCCAGCAACCGGGCGGCGTCGAGCCGGGTGCGCGAGTTGCTGCGGGCACAGTGGTAAGGGCCTGACACCGCGTCGTGCCCTTCGCTGGCAAGCCAGCTCCCACAGGAACCCCACCGGTTTCCAGAGCGCTGATGATCCTGTGGGAGCTGGCTTGCCAGCGAAGGCGGCGACGCGGTCCAACAGAGGAATACACCATGCAGCTGACAGCCATCCCCCTGCCCCACGACCTGCTCTGGGGCATGGCCCCAGCCCACCTGCCGCCCCACGCGCCGCAGTGGGCCATCGAAGCGCTGCGCCTGGGGCAGCCGGTGGTCGTGCGGCGCGCCGTGGTCGCCTCCGACTGGGTTGCTGTCGGCATTCGCGGGGCGTCCCGCGAACAACGCCTGGCAGCCGTCATGCCCCTGGACGCCATCGAGCGTATCGTGCAACCCGAACACCTCACCCACCTCGCACCGGCCACCGCGCACTGGCCGGCGCTGCACACAGTGCACCACCTGCGCCCGCTGCTCGACGCCCTCGGCCTGCCCTGGGGCATCAGCGGCAGCGCCGGCTTCGAGCTGGCCAGCGGCATTGCAGCCGTGCACGCAGACAGCGACCTGGACCTGATCCTGCGCGCCGAACTACCGCTAAGCCAGCCATTTGCCGCGAACCTGCTCGCCCAGTTGCAAGGCCATGCCTGCCGCGTCGACCTGCAGGTGCAGACGCCGCTGGGCGCCGTAGCCCTCGCCGAACTGGCAGGCTCGCGCCCTCAGGTACTGCTCAAGTGCGCAGAGGGTGCACGCCTGGTCGACAGCCCCTGGCAGGTGGCGGCATGAGCAGCCTGCTGGTGTTCCCCGGCCAGGGCGCGCAAACGCCCGGCATGTTGCAGCGCCTGCCGGCCCTGGCGCCCGTGCGCGACACCCTGCAGCAGGCCAGCGACGTGCTCGGCCAGGATGTGCTCAGCCTCGACACTCCAGAGGCCCTGGCCAGCACCCGCGCCGTGCAGCTGTGCCTGCTGATCGCCGGCACCGCCTGCGCGCGCCTGCTGCCAGCACCGGATTACGTGGCCGGGCTGTCCATCGGCGCCTATGCCGCTGCCGTCGCGGCCCAGGCGCTGAGCTTTGACGATGCACTGCGCCTGGTCAGCCTGCGCGGCGATCTGATGCAACGCGCCTACCCCCAGGGCTTTGGCATGACCGCTGTGATGGGCCTTGAGCAGCGCGCGCTGGAAACCCTGCTGGCCCAGGTTCACAGCCCGCACACGCCGGTCTACCTGGCCAACATCAATGCCGACAACCAACTGGTCATCGCCGGCAGCGACGCGGCCATGGCCACCGTGGCCGCCCTCGCCAGGCAACAGGGTGCCGGCATGGCCAGGCGCCTGGCGGTGAGCGTGCCGTCACACTGCACCCTGCTCGAACAACCGGCCCAGGCGCTGGCCGAAGCCTTCGCCAGCATCACGTTGCAGGCCCCGCGCCTGGGCTACCTGAGCAGTAGCAGCGCACGCCTGCTGCGCACCCCCGAACACCTGCGCGACGACCTGGCCTGGAACATGTGCCGCCAGGTCGACTGGCGCGCCACCGTGCAAAGCGCCTGCGAGCGCGGCGTGCGCCTGCAGATCGAGCTGCCGCCGGGCGCGGTGCTCACCGGCTTGTCCCGTCGGGTACTGGAACAAGGTACTGTCGTCGCGTTCGACAGTGCACGTCTCGATACCCTCCAGTCACTGCTGCACAAGGAGAACCACCCCACCCTGTAGACACCGGCTGCTGCTTCGAAGAACAACAACAAGCAACTTCGACCCTGCACTATTGAGGCTTACAACAATGATTATTTACGGTGTGGCATTACTGGCGATCTGCACGCTGGCTGGCGTGATCATCGGCGACCTGCTTGGCGTACTGCTGGGCGTGCAATCCAACGTGGGCGGCGTGGGCATCGCCATGATCCTGCTGATCTGTGCGCGGCTGTACATGCAGCGCAACGGCGGCATGAGCAAGGAGTGTGAGCTGGGCGTCGGTTTCTGGGGCGCGATGTACATCCCGGTGGTGGTGGCCATGGCCGCACAGCAGAACGTGGTCACCGCGCTGCATGGCGGCCCGGTCGCGGTGCTGGCGGCAATAGGTTCGGTCGTGCTGTGCGGGGCGACCATCGCCCTGATCAGCCGTACCCACAAAGGTGAGCCGTTGCCGGACGAACCGCTCGACACCGCGGTACCTGCTGCTGCAGGGGGGCGCTGACATGTGGACCATGATCGAGAAAGCCCTGGAACACAACGGCCTGATCACCGCCTTCGCCTTCGTCGGGGTGATCATGTGGGTGTCGGTAGTGCTGTCCAGGAAACTGACCTTCGGGCGGGTGCACGGCTCGGCCATCGCCATCGTCATCGGCCTGGTACTGGCCTGGGTCGGCGGCACCCTCACCGGCGGGCAGAAGGGCCTGGCGGACCTGGCGCTGTTCTCCGGCATCGGCCTGATGGGCGGCGCCATGCTGCGTGACTTCGCCATCGTCGCCACCGCGTTCGAGGTGCAGGCCACCGAGGCGCGCAAGGCCGGCATGATCGGCGCAGTGGCGCTGCTGCTGGGCACGATACTGCCGTTTATCGTGGGGGCCAGTGTGGCCTGGCTGTTCGGCTATCGCGATGCCGTGAGCATGACCACCATCGGTGCGGGCGCGGTCACCTACATCGTGGGGCCGGTGACGGGTGCTGCGATTGGTGCCAGTTCCGACGTGATGGCACTGTCGATCGCCACCGGCCTGATCAAGGCCATCCTGGTGATGGTCGGCACGCCGTTCGCGGCACGCTGGCTGGGGCTGGACAACCCGCGCTCGGCGATGGTCTTCGGCGGCCTGGCCGGTACTGTCAGCGGCGTGACCGCAGGCCTTGCCGCCACCGACCGGCGCCTGGTGCCCTATGGTGCGCTCACCGCCACCTTCCACACCGGCCTGGGGTGCCTGCTCGGCCCTTCGCTGCTGTACTTTGTGGTGCGCGCGATGGTGGGCTGAGGTCAGTCGGCCTGCGCATGCCGGGTGGCGTACATCCGGCATTCGGCCAACAGTGCCAACAGGTTGGGGTCACGCTCCTTGGCCTTGAGAAACACCACGCCGATGTGTTGCTGCAAGCGATAGCGTTGCTGCAGCGGGATCAGCTTGACGCGGTTCTCGTACACCGCGGCAATGCGCCCCGGCAGCAACGCATACCCTACCCCCGAACTGACCATGCTGAGCAGGGTGAAGATGTCGTTCACCTGCATCGCCACACGCGGTTCGAAGCCGGCCTGCTGGAACACCCGCACACCGTCCTGGTGGGTGGCAAAGCCCTGGGTCAGGGTAATGAAAGTAGCGTCGCGCAGATCGCTCAGGTCGACTTCTGCCTGGCCTGCAAACGGCGAATCGGCCGGTGTTGCCAGGAAGATATCGTCGCTGAACAGCGCAAGCTGCTCGCAGTCGGGGTCGTTGATGCTGTCATCCAGTGACACCAGGATCGCATCGGTCTCCATGTTCTTGAGCTTGTACAGCAGGTCGATATTGGAGCCCATGATCAGGTCGATATTGAGTTCGCTGCGGCGAATCTTCAGGCCCATGATCAGCTGCGGCACCGTCTTGACCGTCAGTGAATAGAGCGAGCCGAGCCTGAAACGCTCCGCCGAGAAGCCGGCCGCTTCGCGGGTCAGGCGTACGCTCTCGTGCACGTCCTGTATCAGCTTCTGCGCCCGCTCCTCCAGCACATAGGCGCTTTCCAGCGGCGTGAGGTTGCGCCCTTCGTGCTTGAACAACGGGCAGCGCAGCGCGCTTTCCAGCGAATGAATGGCGCGGTGCACACTGACGTTGCTGGTATCGAGTTCGGCGGCTGCACGCCCCAGGTTGCCGGTGCGCATGAACGCCAGGAACACTTCGAGCTTCTTCAGCGTCAGCGCTTCGTCGATCAGCATTCAAGGGCTCCATGATGCAGAGGCAGGGGGCTTGACGATACTGACAGCGGGCCTGGCTGTCGAGGCTGCACTTGCCCCCCGTACGTTGACCACGGGTGTACCGCGTGCAAGCATCCGCCTAAGATGCGGGGCGCAACCGAGTGCACGTGCACGGCTAAGCAGCCCTATTGGCGCAGCAGGCCGCTCTCGTAATCCAGGCAGCCCTGCTCGAACTGCACATCCAGCAGCGCGAGCACGGCATCGAGCGAGACGCTCGGGCCAATGTTGAGCGAATAGAAATGCGCGCTGCACCCCTCCCACGTGCAACCCAGGGCCGTGATGGCGTCGAGCACTGCTGGCATGCCGGCATAGCCTGGTTGCATGAAGATCACCCTCACCGTGCTGTTGCCACTGGGCTTGACCACAGCCTCGAAGCGCAGCGTGCCTTCTGTACAGCGCGTCACCGACACTTCATCGTCCAGGCACACCTCGTGGCTGTAGAACGGAATGTTGCGCACACAGTACGTGCCGTCCGGCAAGGGCTCGGCCCACATGCGCTCGGCGCTGACCGGCGGGTAGTCGTCGATGACCTCGAGTTGGAAAACGATCTTTTGCATGGTGTCCTTCGTTGCCACCACAGTGGCAGCCTCCCGATGCGGCGTCGTGCCTTCATCGCAACGCCATGATCCTGCCGCCGACTCGGGCAATTTGCAATCTGCGCGCGCCAATCTCTCAAGCCAGGTCATTGATATCGAAGGTTTTTTCTACACAACGGGCCGGCACCGCTTACAAGAAGGCCCTCGACACCGCGAACGACTGGTGTTCGCTGCTGTGCCTTGAGGGGCAGAAGCGCATGCGGGCACACATCACGCACTTCTGCCCGAAGGCCGACACCCCTACTCGGTAACCGCCGCCATCTGCACAGGCGCCACATCAGCACCACCGATCGGCGCCTTGAGCAACAGGAAGTACGCCAGCGCCGAACACAACGCCACCACCGCGCTGATCATGAACGCCGTATTGAACGATCCCGAATACTGGATGCTGAACCCGGTCACGATCGGCGCCACGGAACCTGCAATGTAACCGCCAAAGTTCTGGATCGAGCCGAACGAGGCCACCCGCGGGCTGTCGACGATGGTGTTGACGATCATCCACGCCGTGGCACTGGCCATGTTGATGCTGAACAACGCCAGGCACAGCAGGATGATGCAACCGGTCAGCCCGCTCACGTACGACAACGGCAAGGTGAACAGCGCCGCCAGCACCAACCCGGTGATCACGCTGAACTTGCGGGCGGCCAGGATGCCCATGCCACGGCGCACCAGCACGTCACAGAAGCGCCCTGCCACGATGGTGCCCAGCGCACCAAACCCATACGCCAGCGACACCACCCAGGCGGTGCTGTACAGGTTCAACCCGTGCGCACGCTCGAAGTAGCCCGGCAACCAGGTCAGGTGCAGCCACAGCATGTAGATCACACCCATGAAACCCAGTACCGCGCCCCAGGTGCTGCGGTGCTTGAACAGGTCGAGCCAGCCGGCAAAATACGACACCTTGGGCGCCTGCGGGTCGGCCACCGGCAACACCGGTGCCTCGCTGCGCAATGGCTGGCCCTGCGCCGCCAGCTCGGCCAGGTACTGCGCCTTGCTCTTGTAGAACATCAACCAGCACAGCGCCAGCACGATGCCGATCACACCGGTGATGATGAACATGCCACGCCAGCCGAAGTTGACCATGAACAGCGTCAGCAACGGCGGCGCCAGGCAGGGCCCAAGGCAGGTCGAGGACCACACGATGCCGGTCGGCGTGCCACGCTCGTTGGCATCGAACCACTCCGACAGGGCCTTGGCGGCCGACGGGAACATCGGCGCCTCGCCGATCCCCAGCAGCACGCGCAGCCCCATGAAGCCGCTGAAGCTGTTGACCAGCCCGCACAGCGACTGCGCCACCGACCAGGCCAGCAGCGAGGCGCCCAGGGCGATCTTGCTGCCCAGGCGGTCGATGATCAGGCCCAGTGGCAACTGCGCGAACGCATAGGCCACGGAGAACGCCGACAACAGGATGCCCATCTGCGAAGGGCTGATCAGCATGTCGCGCTGGATCGAGGTGTTGGCAATCGACAACGCGCTGCGGTCCAGGTAATTGACGATGCCGATCAACAACAGAAACACGACGGTGATGCGTTGGTACTTCTTCAGTGCGTTCATCTGATGGCCTTTATTATTGTTGTGGCGGCGTTGGCAAGCGCCGAGGCGATCCTTCAATCACACAGCTTCATCCATGGGGGCACTGCACCTTACTGCGGCTGGCGTGCACGTACCGCCACCGCCAGCAGATCACGCCGACTCAGGCTGTCGATCAGCTCGCGCAGGCCGAAAGTCCACTGCGGCGCCAGGTCGCTGGTGGTGACACGGTTGCACAGGCTGCCCAGCAACGGGTTGCTGATGGTCACCACGTCACCCAGCTTGTGAGTGAAGCCGCCACCCGGCTGGTCGCGGTCCTGCTTGGGCGCGAACAGCGTGCCCAGGAACAGCACCAGGCCATCGGGATACTGATGGTTTTCATTGAGCGTCTGCTGCACCAGGTCCACCGGGTCGCGGCTGATCTGGCGCATCGAACTGCGGCCCTGCAACACGAAACCGTCCTGGCCTTCCACGCGCAGGTCCACTTCGGCGGCGCGCACGTCGTCCAGGCTGAAGGTCTCGTCGAACAGGCGCAGCAACGGGCCCAGCGCGGTGGAGGCATTGTTGTCCTTGGCCTTGGACAGCAGCAAGGCACTGCGCCCTTCGAAGTCGCGCAGATTGACGTCGTTGCCGAGCATGGCGCCCTGGATAGTGCCGTTGCTGGACACCGCCAGCACCACCTCAGGTTCGGGATTGTTCCAGCTCGATTTGGGGTGCAGGCCGATATCGGCGCCATGACCGACCGCCGACAGCGGCTGGGCCTTGGTGAACACTTCGGCATCCGGGCCGATACCCACTTCCAGGTACTGCGACCACATGCCCTGCTCCACCAGCACGGCGCGCAAGTCTTCTGCTTGCTGCGAGCCCGGCACGATACGCGACAGGTCGGCGCCGATACGGCTGGCCAGGGTGTCGCGGATCGCATCGGCCTTGGCCGGGTCGCCCTTGGCCTGTTCTTCGACCACGCGCTCCAGCAGGCTGGCGGCGAAGGTCACACCAGCCGCCTTGACCGCTTGCAGGTCGATCGGCGCGAGCAACCACGGCAAGCCGTCATCACGCTGGCTCGGGTCGCTGTTGGCCAGCAGGGCCGGCAGTTCGATCAGGGCCTGGCCCAGAGGCAAGGCACGCAGGTACGCGGCCGGATCGGGCAGTTCAAGCAAGGCCGACATCGTCGCCACATGGTGGCTGATGTCGTGTACCGCGCCAGCCCTGACCAGCACCACCGCAGGGCCCTGCGCGGGCAGCCATACACGCCCTACCCAGCTGCCGGTGTCGAAGGCGGAGATAGCGTTGTTCAGAGCCAGTGGCGCGTGCGCCGGGATAGTCGTTGTCATGTCTGTACTCTTGTTGTCGTTGTCAGTCAGTGGAAAGGGGTGCCAGTTGCAAACGGGCAGCCGTCTGGTCGAGCGCGGCGAGCACCGCCGGAGACAGGCTCACGCCTTCGCGCAATGCCTGTTCGCGCAGCTTCAGGCCGGCCTGACCGGGCAGGCGCACCGGGCGCTGCGGGTCGACCGGGCGGCTGCCCAGCACCAGCCGGCCGAGAAAACCGGTTTCATCGGTAAATGCCTGCAGCCCGCCGAAAAAGCGTGGGTCGATCACCACGGCGGTGGCCGAAGCGCCCCATTGCTGCGGCGCATCCTTGCGGCCATGACCGGCCAGGCCGGACGTCAGCGCCTCGACCATCAGCGCCAGGGCAAAGCCCTTGTGCCCGAAGGCCTGGCCGCCCAGCGGCAGCAGGCTGCCCTGGGGCGTGGTGAAAAAGTCGCGAGGGTCGTTGCTCGGCTCACCCTGGTTGCTCATCAGCACATCGTGCGCCAGCGTGGTACCGGCATCCCGACACTGGCCGACCAGGCCCAGGGTGACGCTGGACATGCTCACATCCAGCAGGATCGGCTCGCCCTCGGTGGGAATGCCGGCAGCAATCGGGTTGGGGGTGTAGATCGGGTCGATGCCGCCCTGTGCGCACACCAGCCCCACCGACGGATCGGAGGAATACACCACGGCCATCAGGCCGCGGTCGGTGTAGGGCTTGAGGTAAGCCGCCAGGCAGCCGATGTGCGAGGCACGGCGCACCACCGCAATGCCGATGCCTTGCGCTGTCGCCCCGTGCGCAGCGCTGGCCAGGGCCCGCTCCACGCAATACGGGCCGAGCAGGTAATGGCCATCGAACACGCTGGCCACGCCACTGTCGCTGAGCTGCTCCAGGTCTTGCGCACGCGCCTTGACCTGCCCGTCCAGCACCCCCGCAACATAACGGCTGACCAGGTTCAGGCCATGGGTGCGATGCCCCAGCAGCTCGCCTTCGAGCAGCACGCGGGTGACCACCTGCGCCACCTCGGCATCCGCCCCTGCCCGCTCGAACAACTGCTCCACAAAGCGGGTGATGCTCGCGACGTCATGGCGCCGGGTGTCAGTCATGGCCGAGTGCCTGGTCACTGTGCTGGCCATCGACCAGGCGCTGGATACCCAGCGGGTTGGCGTTCTTCAGCGCGTCGGGCAGCAGCGCGTCGGGTACGTTCTGGTAGCACACCGGGCGCAGGAAGCGGTCGATGGCCAGGGTGCCCACCGACGTGCCACGGGCATCGGAGGTGGCCGGGTACGGGCCGCCATGCACCATCGCGTCACACACCTCTACACCGGTCGGGTAACCGTTGACCAGCACCCGCCCGACCTTCTCTTCCAGCACCCCGAACAGCGGGGCAAAGGTCGACAGGTCCTGTTCATCGGCCAGCAAGGTCGCCGTCAGCTGGCCGCGCAAGGCGCTCACCGCGCGCAGCAGTTCGGCTTCGTCCGCCACCTGGATGACGAGGGTGCACGGGCCGAACACCTCTTCCTGCAACAGTTCGTCCTGTTCCAGCAGCAGGCTTGCATCAGCGCCGAACAGGTGCGGCTGCGCCTGGTTGCCGGCCTGGGCCTGGCCGCTCAGGTGCTGCACGCCCGGATGCGCGAGCAGCGCCTGCAGGCCCTTGCCGTAGCTGGCCAGGGTGCCGGCGTTGAGCATGGTCTGCGGCGCTTGCTCGGCCAGGTGCCCGCCCAGTTGCTCGATGAACGCCGTGAAGGCTGCCGAGCGGATGCCCAGCACCAGGCCCGGGTTGGTGCAGAACTGGCCACAGCCCTGCACCACCGACCCGGCCAGCTCCCTGGCGATTTGCGCGCCACGGTTCGCCAGCGCCTGCGGCAGTACCAGCACCGGGTTGATGCTCGACATCTCGGCGAACACCGGGATCGGTTGCGGCCGTGCCGCGGCCATGTCGCACAAGGCACGCCCACCCTTGAGCGAGCCGGTGAAGCCGACCGCCTGGATACCCGGGTGCTTGACCAGCGCTTCGCCGACACCGGCGCCGAAGATCATGTTGAACACGCCGGCCGGCATGCCGGTTTTCTCCGCGGCGCGCTGCAAGGCCTCGGCCACTTTTTCTGCCGTGCCCATGTGCCCGCTGTGGGCCTTGAACACCACCGGGCAACCGGCGGCCAGGGCCGCTGCGGTATCGCCACCGGCGGTGGAAAACGCCAGCGGGAAGTTGCTCGCGCCGAACACCGCTACAGGCCCTACGCCGATACGGTACTGGCGCAGGTCCGGACGCGGCAGTGGCGTGCGCTCAGGCAGTGCCTGATCGATGCGCGCCCCATAGAAGTCGCCGCGGCGCAGCACCTTGGCGAACAGGCGCATCTGCCCGCTGGTACGGCCACGCTCGCCCTGGATACGCGCGCTCGGCAGCGCAGTTTCCTGGCAGGTCAAGGCGACGAACGCATCGCCCAGGCCGTCCAGTTCGTCGGCGATGGCTTCGAGAAACGCGGCACGGCGCACCGCAGGCAGGTTGCGATATGTCGCGAAGGCCGCCGTCGCAGCGTTCACCGCCTGGTCGACCTCGGCCAGGGTTGCCTGATGAAAACCGCCCGGCAGGCGTTCGCCGGTGTGTGCATCGACGCTGTAGACCAGGGTGTCGCCCAGTGCGCTGCGCTGGCCTGCGATAAAGTTGTGTCCGGAAAATGGCATGTGCATGTCGCCTCGAAAAAGGGGGTGGGAAGGTTCGATCAGGTCACGGCGCCGATCTGCCAGGGCACGAACTCGTTCTGCCCATAGCCGTGTTGTTCGCTCTTGCTGCGCTCGCCCGAGGCGATGCGCAGCATCTGTTCAAAGATGTAGGCACCGCACTGCTCGATGCTGGTGCTGCCGTCGGCAATGCCGCCGCAGTTCACGTCCATGTCTTCCTGCTGGTGCTCGAACACGCGGTTGTTGGTGGCCAGCTTGATCGACGGGGCCGGCGCACAGCCGTAGGCCGAACCGCGCCCGGTGGTGAAGGCGATCAGGTTGGCGCCGCCGGCGACCTGGCCGGTGGCCGAGACCGGGTCGTAGCCGGGGGTGTCCATGAACACCAGGCCCTTGGCCGTGACCGCCTGGGCGTACTCGTACACGTCCACCAGGTTGCTGGAGCCGGCCTTGGCCACGGCGCCCAGGGATTTTTCCAGGATGGTGGTGAGGCCGCCGGCCTTGTTGCCCGCCGAGGGGTTGTTGTTCAGTTCGGCGTTCATGCGCTGGCAGTAGGCTTCCCACCAGTGGATGCGGGCGATGAGTTTTTCGCCCACCGCCTGGCTCACCGCACGACGCGTGAGCAGGTGCTCGGCGCCGTAGATTTCCGGGGTTTCGGACAGGATCGCGGTGCCGCCGGCGGCCACCAGGCGGTCCACCGCGTTGCCCAGCGCCGGGTTGGCGGTGATGCCCGAGTAGCCATCGGAGCCGCCGCACTGCAGGCCGACGACAAGGTGGCGTGCACTGACCGTCTCGCGCTGCACCTGGTTGGCCTCGGCCAGCAGCGCCTTGACCTGCTCGATGCCCGCCGCGATGGTCTTGGAGGTGCCGCCCACTTCCTGGATGCTGAAGGTGCGCAGCTGGGCGCTGGCCGTGAGGCCCTGGGTCTGCAGCAGGCCCTCGATCTGGTTGGTCTCGCACCCCAGGCCGATGATCAGCACCGCGGCAAAATTGGGGTGCACTGCATAACCACCGAGGGTACGGCGCAACAGGCCCAGCGACTCGCCGGCCGGGTCGACCGCGCAACCGGCGCCGTGGGTCAGTGCTACCACGCCATCGACATTGGGGAACGCGGCAAGCGCCTCGGGGTGTATGTCACGGCGGAAATGATCGGCCACGGCGCGGGCCACGGTAGCCGAGCAGTTGACCGAGGTGAGGATGCCCACATAGTTGCGCGTGGCCACGCGCCCGTCGGCCCGCACGATGCCCTGGAAGAAGGCCTCGCGGCTGGGGCTGGCGTTCGCATCGGCACCAAAGGCGTAGTCACGGGCGAAGTCGCCCATCTGCACGTTGTGCACGTGTACATGCTCGCCGGCCTCGATGGGCTGCGAGGCAAAACCGATGATCTGGCCATAGCGGCGCAGCGGCTGGCCCTGCTCCACGCGCTGGCTGGCGACCTTGTGGCCGGAGGGGATCGGCTGGCGCACGCTGAGCGCCTCGTCCTCCAGATGCAGGCCGGCAGGCAGTGCCTGGCGGGCAATCAGCACGTTGTCCAGGGGGTTGAGGCGAATCACGGCAGCGTCACTGTCGCGTGTCTTGGCAATCAGGTGCATGGGACCTCTCAGGGCACTACGGCGTACTTCTTGTTATGGCGTCACGCCCGTTGTGTGCCGGGCGAATCTGCCATGACTGTACGAAGCCCTGCGCCGTATTCCCAATGAGATGATCCGATCAACCAATAACCTATGGTTATCGACACATCAAATCAATCACACTTTATAAATCGCTGTCACTGACCTCCTGAGCGCTGCGCTGCTGTGCGAACGCCAGCAGAATGTCCGCGAATTCCCGTGCCGAGCCTGTCAATGGCTCATCCTTGCGCGTGATGATGCCGTACTCCAGCGGCGCCAGGCGCAGCGGCGTCTGCAGTTCCTTGAACTGGCCGCTGGCCAACTGCGCAGCGACCATCGAGCGTGGCAGCATGGCGATCATCGGCCCCGACTGCAGCAGTTGCAGGAACATCGGCATCGAGATGGTATCGACGCTGTCGGCGGGGGTAGCGATGTTGGCCGCGCGAAACGCCAGCTCCAGCCGCTCGCGGATCGGCGTGCCGACCGGGTACAGCACCCACGGCCAGTCACCCAGCGCCTCCACGGGCGTGACGTCAAGCTGGTTGAGCGGGTGGCTGCTGTTGACCACCAGCGCAAAGGGCTCGGGCTCCAGCGCCTGGAAGTCGAACACCAGGCCATAGCGCGGCTCGGTGAAGCGGCCGATCATCAGGTCGAGCTTGTTCTGTTCGAGCATCGTCAGCAGGTAGTCGCTGGACTGCTCTACCACCTCGATCGACAGCAGCGGGCTGCGCGCCTTGATCGCAGCGATGGCCTGGGGCAGCACCACCGAGGTGGCGGCAAAGATCCCGCCCACCTTGATATAGCCGTGCCCGCCCTTGCGCAGCCGGTTGACCTGGTCGACGAAGGTGTGCGAATCGGCCAGCACGTTCTGCGCATAGCGCACCACGTACTCGCCCAGTTCGGTCGGCGGCATGCTGCGCGGCAGGCGCTCGAACAGGGCAAAGCCGAACTGTTCCTCGAGGTCGCGCAGCATCTTGCTCAGGGCCGGCTGGCTGAGGTTCATGCGTGCGGCGGTGGTGTGCATGTTGCGCGTGCGCGCCAGGGTATCGATCAGCACCAGGTGCTTGAAGCGCACCCAGTTGCAGAAGCTGGAGTGGGTAATGTCGGTTGGCATCAGCGCCCGGCCCCTTGAAGGTGATGGTGCATGTTCATTGCGCCCGCAGGTAATGCAGCAAGGTGTTGAGCGCCACCGAGCGCGGCCGCGAGCGCAGGGTCAGCAAGCCCAGGTTGACCATGGTGATGGGCAGCTCGACCGGCAGGATGGCGACCATGCCGTAGCGCGCATAATGCTCGGCCACGTCGTTGGGCACCACCGCGATCATGTCGGAGGCTTCGAGCATGGCGGTGGTCGCCAGGATCGAGGCGGTTTCGACGATGTCCAGCGACTGCACCATGCCACCGGCCTGCAGCGCGCTTTCCACCCGACGGCGCATGGGGCTGCCGATCGGGTGCAGGACCCAGGTCAGCGTCACCAGGTCGGCCAGTTGCAACGCCGCCGCACCGGCCAACGGGTGCCCTGCCCTGGCCACCACGCGCATCTGCTCACCGATGTCGAACAGTTCGATGTCCAGGTCCTGGCTGTCGCCCTGGTCCGGCAGGCGCCCCAGCACCACATCGAAATCACCCCGCAGCAATGCCGGCAGCAACATGTCGCTGGTACCCACCTCGATATTGATGCGCACCTTGGGGTGGTCGCGCTTGTAGGCCAGCACCGCTCCGGTCAGCAGGCGCGGCACCGGGCCCATCACCGTGCCCACCCGCACCAGGCCCATGGCCCCGCGCGCCAGCTCCGCGATCTGCGCCTGGGCGTGTTCGAACTCGTGCAGCGCGCCCTGGGCGTAGCGGATCATCACCTCGCCGTACAGGGTCGGCTGCATGCCCCGGGGCAGGCGCTCGAACAGGCGCACCCCCAGGCGTTCCTCCAGTTGCTGCAACAGCAGGCTGGCGGCGGGCTGGGTGGTGTGCATCGCGGCGGCGGCGCGGCGCAGATTGCCGAACTCGCCCAGGGCATTGAGCAAGGTGATCTGCCGGCTGGAGATCTTCAGTGCACCCAGGCTGCGCGGCAGCAGTGGGTCGGCATCGGGTATCAGAGGCATATCGAATTTGGTATCCCTGCTTAGGAAACCGCGATTATGCACGTATCGCTCGGCGACCTACAGTCGGGTCTTCCAAGTGGTCACCGAGAACAAGAGCCCACCATGAGCATTCGAATTACACACCTGAGCGTTCGCGACATCCGTTTCCCTACTTCGCTGTCGCTGGACGGCTCCGACGCGATGAACAGTGCACCGGACTATTCGGCCTCCTATGTAGTACTGCACACCGACGTCGGCGGCCTGGAAGGCCACGGCCTGACCTTCACCATCGGGCGCGGCAACGAGATCTGCGTCGCGGCCATCGAGTCACTGGCGCCGCTGGTGGTCGGCCTGACGCTGGAAGAGATCACCGCCGACATGGGCGCGTTCTGGCACAACTTCACCGTGGGCGACAGCCAGCTGCGCTGGTTGGGCCCGGAAAAAGGCGTGATCCACCTGGCCACCGCCGCCATCGTCAACGCGCTGTGGGACCTGTGGGCCAAGCACGAAGACAAGCCGGTGTGGAAGCTGCTGGCCGACATGACGCCCGAGCAACTGGTGCGCTGCCTGGACTTCAGCTACGTCACCGACGTGCTCACCCCCGAGGAGGCTATCGCGCTGCTGCGCCGCAATGCGCCGGGCAAGGCCGAGCGCGAGGCGCAGATGCTGCGTGAAGGCTACCCCGGCTACACCACTGCCCCGGGCTGGCTGGGCTACAGCGAAGAGAAGATGCGCCAGCTGACCCGCGAAGCGGTGGCCGATGGCTGGACCCACGTCAAACAGAAGATCGGTGCCAACCTGGAAGACGACATTCGCCGCGCCGGCATCCTGCGTGACGAACTGGGCTGGGAACGCACCCTGATGATGGACGCCAACCAGGTCTGGGGCGTGGACGAGTCGGTGGCCAACATGCGCCGCCTGGCCGCCTTCGCGCCGCTGTGGATCGAAGAACCGACCAGCCCCGACGACATCCTCGGCCATGCCAGCATCCGCCAGCGCATTGCGCCGATCGGCGTGGCCACGGGTGAGCATTGCCACAACCGGGTGATGTTCAAGCAGATGTTCCAGGCCGGTGCGCTGGATTTCTGCCAGCTGGATGCGGCGCGCCTGGGTGGGCTGAACGAGGTGCTGATCGTGCTGCTGATGGCGGCCAAGTACGACGTGCCGGTGTGTCCGCACGGCGGGGGTGTCGGTTTGTGCGAATACGTGCAGAATATCGCGCTGTTCGACTACATCGCCGTCTCGGCCTCGCTGCACAACCGCGTGCTGGAGTACGTCGACCACCTGCATGAACACTTCATCGACCCGGTGGTGATCCGCCGCGGCCGCTACATGCCACCCAAGCGCGCTGGCTACAGCATCGAAATGCACGCTGAAACACTGGAGCGCTACCAGTATCCCAACGGCCAGGTGTGGCTCGATATCGCCCGCACCTGATCGCTACGCTCGCCCGCTGCCGCCCTGCGCGGCAGCGGGCCAGACCATCAATACCGGGGTTAACAATAATGACAATCCTCAATACCGCCACCGTGGCAGACGCGCCCGCCGTGCCTGCCGAAAAACGCCTGAACAACCTGCTGCTGCGCAAACTGCTGCCCTTGCTCGTGATCGTCTACGTGATGAGCTTTCTGGACCGCACCAACATCGCCCTGGCCAAGGCCAGCATGGGCATCGACCTGGGCCTTTCCGCCGCGGCCTACGGCCTGGGTGCCGGGCTGTTCTTCCTGACCTACGCGCTGGCCGAAGTGCCGAGCAACCTGATCATGCACCGGGTGGGCGCGCGGTTCTGGATCACCCGCATCATGATCACCTGGGGCCTGCTGTCGGCCGGCATGGCGTTCGTGCAGGGCGAGACCTCGTTCTACGTCATGCGCCTGCTGCTGGGGGTGGCCGAGGCCGGCCTGTTCCCGGGCGTGATGCTGTACCTGACCTACTGGTTCGACCGCGAACAACGTGCACGTGCCACTGGGTATTTCCTGCTGGGTGTGTGCCTGGCCAACATCCTCAGCGGGCCGCTGGGGGGTGCGTTGCTGCAGATGGACGGGCTGCTGGGCTGGCATGGCTGGCAGTGGCTGTTCGTCATCGAAGGCTTGCCGGCGGTTGCATTGGCCTATGTGGTGTGGAAAAAGCTGCCGGATGGCCCGGCCTCGGCCAAATGGCTGTCGGCCGCCGACAAGCGCGACATCGAACAGCGTCTGAGTGCGGAAAAGGCGGCTGCGCCGCCGCAGACCCGCTTGAGCCAGATGTTCCGTGACAAGCAGATCTGGCTGGCGATCGCGGTGTACTTCGTGCACCAGATCACCATCTACACCGTGATCTTCTTTCTGCCGGGGATCATCGGCACCTATGGTTCGCTGTCGCCGTTCGAGATCGGCCTGCTGACGTCGGTGCCGTGGATAGCCGCCGCGATTGGTGCGGCGACCTTCCCGCGGCTGGCGACCACGCCGACGCGTTGCCGGATGATCATGTTCTTTGGCTTGCTGACCATGGCGGCGGGGCTGGTGATCGCATCGTTTTCCAGCTCGTTCATCGGTTTGGTGGGCTTCTCGCTGACAGCGCTGATGCTGTTCGTGGTGCAGTCGATCATCTTCGTGTTTCCGTCCAGCCGCTTGAGCGGCAGTGCATTGGCGGCGGGCCTGGCGTTCGTGACCATGTGCGGGTTGTTCGGCGGGTTCGTCGGGCCGTCGGTGATGGGCTTGATCGAGCAGACCACTGGCAGCACCCGCAATGGGTTGTGGGTGATCGCCGGGTTGCTGGTGCTGGCGGCATTGATCAGCACGCGGTTGCGCCAGGGGCAGGAGGAGAACGCACAGGCTTGATCTGATGTCGGCGGCGCGTCCTTCGCTGGCAAGCCAG